>CBIHRJ010000011.1:0-112201 GCA_966212445.1 uncultured Noviherbaspirillum sp.
CCCGCTTTGGGTTTACGTAATTTTTGAAATCAACAACTTTTTTGCGTAAGTCCTATTATTATTATAATAACATTTTCGACGTCATTTTCGTCAATCTTTGAGCCTCAAGCTATTGCAGATGTTTCGCATATTGGGCTCGCCTGCGATCACTGAGAAAAATGGGCAACCGATCATACTTGTACATGCTGGATGCAGACAACCAGGCTTCTTGCATCCTTGAATCCAACAACAATATTCCTCCATTCTGGTTGGCATTGTTTTCTCAGCCAGATGTAGAAAAAATCAAAGCGGATTCAGCATTTTTGCATGCCGACATAGCCACGATCAGTACCTGCTTTTCCGACATGGATGCTGCAAATCTGGCCGTTGACGCCGACCATGCGTCCAGTCTTGTGAATCGTAGAGAACAATCCCTCGTTACCATTCTATTGCCGGAGTGCCGACATCTATTCGCTCAATGGAAAGACTATGTCTTCGACTTCGACGCCCGCGGTTTTTTGCTCGACTTTACCGAGTACACCTGGTTCTTCGACAATAGGGAAGCCTGTATCCGGCATCTCTCCGACTATATGCGATGCCTCGATGTGCCCAGTGTTCTCAGTCGCAAAAAAATACTTGAGTATGCCGAATTGTCGACACAAGAACTCAGCGCCCCGGAAAGTTACTGGTGCATTGCCGGTGACTCCTACAGTTACGCCATTCCCTGGGGAGATCAGCCACTTGACGACGAATAGCCGAAGTGGTTTGGCAAAATAAATCGACAGGGGCGTTACTGATACTGATTATGTGGAGGGCAAATTCTGACCCTTCCCCCTCAAATTTTGCTTGTAAAACACCACGTGTGCAAAAAGGGTCAGCTCTAACACTCCAACATATTGTTGGAATGTTAGAACTGACCCCAGGGCTACGACTTTGATCCTGCCTGCCGGCATTCCTCGCATCGCCCAGATGCACCACAATCGATTGCCTCGACCGCAGCACCCGGTCGATTTGATCGACTGTAAGCACGTCATCCACATATTGAAGAGAAAGAGCATGACCAATTTACCGAGAGAAGTAGAACAATCGCTGGATACCTACGTGAAAGCTGCCAAGGAAGCATTTGGCGATGATCTTGTGTCGATTGTCTTGTTCGGCTCCGCCGCAACGGGCGACTTGCGCGTCACGTCCGATGTGAATCTGCTGCTCGTATTGAAGCGCTTCCAGCAAGGCCGTGCAGACCGGATGCGCGAGCCGACACGCGTGGCACATGCAGCCGTCGAGTTGAATGCGATGTTTCTGCTGGAAAAGGAAATACCTGCCGCGATGGATGCCTTTACGGTGAAGTTCTCCGACATTGTCTTCCGCCATCGCGTGCTTGCCGGCACAGATCCTTTTTCCAATTTGAGCGTGCCGCGCGAAGCGTTGCTGCGACGGGTCAAGCAAGGCCTGTTGAATCTGCAACTGCGCTTGCGCGAACGCTATATTTCCTTGAGCCTCCGAGAAGAACAGATGGCTTACTTGATCGCGGATGCCGCACCGCCGTTGCGCTCAAGCGCGTCGTCAATCTTGCAACTGGAGGGATATGGAGAACTGCCCGCAAAATCGGCGTTGCAGCGAATTGTCGATGAATTGGCTGTGCCCGGATTGGCAGAGGCTGTGCAAAACATGTCGGTCGCTCGTAATGAAGGAAAACTCGCACCGGGCGTTGCCGTACCTACATTGATGGGGTTGATGGAGCTGATCCAACGGCTGCGCGACCGTGCCGAGCGAGCATAAGAGGCGATCATGAAGGTATTCAAATTCATACTCTTTTTCGCCTTGTTGCTGTTCGTCTGGATCGAATGCAGCCACGTCGGGATGAATCCATTCGCATTACACGGCTTTGATTTCCTGGCGTTTTATATTCTGATCGGCTGGTCTTCCGTATTGTTCTACCAATGGATCACGTCGGAGGACGTTTCCACCGAAAAGTTCAATTCTCTGGCTTTTGCAAAGGATCCGTACAAGATCGCCTATCTGCGCGCGGGTGAAAAAGAGGCGGTAGAAATAGCAACCAGTTCACTGGTTGACCGCATGTTGCTGCTGATCGAGGATGGCAACCTGAAAATTAAGAATACGGATGTCTTTAAACTGGAATCGAGACCGATTGAGCTAGCCATATTGAATCATTACCGGAATCCCAGACCGTACGACCACCAGCTCCATCGTGATTTGCACGCTGTCTTCGATGTCTACAAGCATGAATTGAAAAAGCACCGGCTATTTCCCGGCAAGGCAGAAATGGCCATGCGGATGATCTTTGGCACGCTTCTTGTTGCCGCGCTGCTCGTAACGGCAATCACCAAAATCTTCATCGCTTTTTCGCAGGGCAGGCACAACGTCATATTCCTCATCATCCTGACAATTTTTTATTGCGCATACCTGTTGAAGAAAATTTTCAAGCGATCGTCGTCACGTGGCGACGCCTTGATCGCGGATTTGCAATTCCTGTTTCAGCGCCTGAGAACGCGTGCGGCCATATTGAAATCCAGCGGCACCTCCAATGATGCCGCGGTGGTCGCCGCAATCTACGGCATGTATCTGCTTCCTGCGGCGAATTTCCCTTTCAGAAAATATCTCCTGTCAATGAATGGCGGTGGCAGTGACGGCGGGGGTGGCGGGGGTGGCTGCAGTAGTTGTGGAGGCGGCTGTGGAGGCGGCTGCGGAGGCGGCTGCGGAGGCGGCTGTGGCGGTTGATCGCACCGGGGATCGAGTGGGTATGGGCTGGCGCGGAGAGCTTGCCGCCGGAATATTCGCCAACCTGGACCACATCGATATTCTGGAAGTAATCGCCGACGATTATTTCAACATGGACAAGCGCGGCATCAATGCACTACGCCGCATGTCGTGCGCCATCCCCGTCACTTTGCATGGCGTGGCGATGGGTTTGGCTTCCACCATTCCGACCGAGTTGGCGCGTATCGAGAAAATGGCGCGGCTTGTCGATGCTGTTCGGCCCGAGTCATGGTCCGAACACCTGGCATTTGTCCGAGCCGGCGGAATCCAGATCGGCCATCTGGCGGCGCCTCCGCGCAGCATGCAAAGCGTCGCGGGCGCGATTGCAAACATCGAAGCGGCAACACGGATCGTCGGCACGGCACCGATTCTGGAAAATATCGCGACCTTGATCGATCCACCGGCGAGTACCCTCGATGAAGCGGAATGGATTACAGAGATCATTCTGGGCAGCGCTACGGACATGCTGCTGGATTTGCACAACCTGTATGCCAATTGCCTCAATTTCGGAAAAGATCCTCTCACGGAGCTGTTGCGCCTGCCACTGGATCGGGTAAGCGCCGTGCATCTCAGCGGCGGCAGATGGGTGCGGGAGCCGCGCCAGCACCAGCACCAGCAGCCCAGGATGCGCTTGCTGGACGACCATTTGCATGACGTGCCACCAGAAGTGTTCAAGCTGCTCACTCTGCTTGGGCAGCATGCGCCGCAGCCGCTCACCGTCATCATCGAACGTGACGGCAGCTACCCGGACTTCGATATTCTGCTGACCCAGTTAAACGATGCGCGTACCGCCCTGCAACGGGGACGGCAGCTTGCCCAGCCCTGCCGGGAGTGCGCATGAGTTCGCCGAAATTGGAAGAATTTCTCGCTCGGCTTTATACGGACGCAGCCTTGCGCGAACAGTTCATGCGCGATCCGGCAGCCATCGCTTCTGCAGCACATCTGAGCACCGACGAGGTGAGTGCCATGTGCAAACTCGATGTCGTCGGGCTGCAAATGGCCGCGACAAGCTTTGCCTATAAGCGCAAGGCCCGCCAACACAAGTCTCGTTCAATATTCAGCAGGTTGTGGGAGGGCTCACGGAAGCTGTAAGTGTTTTCATGATGGCTTCCGTCAAAAATGCGGCAGTTGCGAACCAAACCAGCACAATGAGTCCAAACATCTTTCCGATGCCGGCCGTGCCTTTGCGTTACAACCTATACAGCGCCATTAACACCGTCACGGTAATGGGAGTGACATAAGGTTGAAACGTCGGCGTGGCAACTTCCAGTCCCTCGATTGCCGACAATACGGAAATTGCCGGTGTAATGACGCCATCGCCATAAAATAATGCCGCGCCGGTCAGCCCGATCAGCATCACCGGATAATGCCAGCGCGATTTGTGCGTCACCGAAGACATCGCCAAGGCCATCAAGGCCATGATGCCGCCTTCACCCCGATTGTCCGCCCGCAAGATCAGCGTCACATACTTCAGGGTAACGATGATCGTCAGCCCCCATACGATCAGCGATACGACGCCAAGCAGATTGGCTTCGGTGAGCGGCAGGCCGTGTTCCTTCGAAAAAACTTCTTTCATGGTGTACAACGGTAACCGGTAACTGAGCGACGTTCTTGCTCTATCAGGTGGACTGATGCAGAGGCGAGCGCAGCGGATTGTCGGCGAAGAGCTGTTGTCGGGTTCGATGCCTCCCGCCTTGATGAAGCCTCTCCTGCTGTGCGCCCAGCACTGGGCGTGGGCGATCCCCGTCTTCTTCGCGTACCACGCATAGGCGCTGTAGTCATCCGTGTGCAAGACGCCGCCTGCCGGCACGGTTTGCCCCAGCATCTGTTCGACATGTTTCTGCCGCCGGCTCGGCTGGTAATGGAAACAGATCTCGTCGGCTTCCCCCATCACCGGCCAGAAGTACGCCGACTTCATCTTGCCCGGGCCATCCCGCCCCGCCTTGATCGGCGTCTCGTCCATCTTCTTGACGCGCGAGGCCAGGATCGATTGCCATTGCGCGTCGTGGATCGGTTCGAGCAGCGCGATCGCGCTTTGCGCAACCTGCGTCAGCCACAGCCGGCTGACCTTCACGCCGGCCTGCGCCAGGCGCTGATGCTGGCGGTACAGAGGAAGGTGGTAGCAGAGCTTGTCGACCAGCAGACCGGCGATGAACGACACGTCGGCGCGGCTGCCTTCGAGCACGCCCACCGGCGCCGCAGGGCAGGACAGTTGCTGCGTATCGCGCCGCTTGATCACCGGGCGCACGTACTTGAGGATCACGTAGCTGCCCGGGCGCTGCGCCAGCCGGTGGCTGACACGCTCGCCGATCACCTCGACGTCCTCGGGGTCGAGTCCTTCGGACTCGGTGTTCGGAACCTGGATGACTTCGACCGGCACCTTGTTCTCGTCGAAGAACAGCGTCGATTCGTCCGCGGCGGGACGCTTGGGCGCGGCAATTCTCTCGTGCCCGGCCACGCGCGTCTTCCTGCCTGGGGCGGGCGTGTCGGGCGCGGCGTCGAAGGCTTCGCCCAGCGTGCCCTGCGCCGCATCGGGTTCGACAATGCGCTTCTCGCTCTTGCTGCCGAACAGCTGCCGCTGGAACCACGTCACTTGCGCGCGCAACTGGACATTCTCGCGTTGCACGGCATCGCATTGCGCCGACAGGGCAGCCACTTGCGCTGCCAATTGCTGCGTATCGGGCACAGAGGAATCGGCAATGGCTGCGGCAGTCTGGGACATGGCCGTGAGTCACTTGGTAATTCACACGCAAAGCGGCTTGCCACTATGGAAGCCAGGACTGTTTTCTGTGGCTCTCACATATCGGTATTTAAACTACTTTTAGTTCGGAATTATTTTTGCGAAATTGAATAAAAAAACAACATTAAACAGAAATTGCAGGATACACATACATATAAATAGTAAAACTACATATTCAAGGTACTATTTGCAATGCTATCCGGCAAAAAGCCAAAATGATTCTCATAGATTGCCGGCAACCGTCACCTGCAAAAATCTGCACTTTGCAGAACCCAGCCTGGGAAGCTTCTTATGTCGACGATCCATTGTGCCTCCTTAGTCGCCATTGCATTTTCGCTATTTATTTCGGCATGTGGAGGGAGTGGGCAGTCCTCTTCATCGATCCAGGTGCAGTCGGTACCGGCTGACAGTAGCGCTACAGCCGATGCCGGCGCTGTGCAGGCTTATCTGGCGGCGCTGACTCGGGATGCACTGCCAGGTGTCATCGCTGGCCAGAATACCGGGCATGGCAGTCAGATTCTAGATGCCGCCGGCTTGACGGGCTATGCGCCGTTGATCGGTGCGCTGGAACAGCAAACGGGGGAGGCTCCCGGTGTGATTGGATTGGATTATGAGCACGACCGGATCTTCACGTCGGCCGAACTTTCTGCGGCAAACCAGGTATTGATCGAGCATTGGCAAAAAGGCGGGCTGGTGACTATCAATTGGAGCCCGCACAATCCCTGGTTGAACGATGAAAGCGATCTGGACAATCATCCCGGGACATGGACCGATACCCGCAACGCGGGCGACAACTTGAAGGACGTCGACCTGCGTCAACTGGTGGATCCGCAATCCTCAATCTATCTCCTATGGCGCCGCAAGCTGGATCGCGTTGCAGTTGCACTGCAAGAGTTGCAGGCGGCGGGTGTGGTGGTGTTATGGCGGCCCATGCAGGAAATGAACGGGAACTGGTTCTGGTGGGGCATCGCCACGTCCTCCAATGATCCGGCGCCTTATGTCGCAGTGTGGCGCGACATGTTCCGTTACTTTACTGAGGTGAAAGGGCTGCACAATCTCTTGTGGGTTTATTCGCCCGCCCGCGGTCCGAACGGCGCGGCGGAGCAGGCGTCGATCAGGCCGGCCGGCTGGCTTTACCCAGGGAATGCCTATGTTGACGTCGTGGCGGGAACCGCCTACAACGATACGCTTGAGATCCAGGATTATCGTGCCTATCTGTCGTTTGGAAAACCGGTGGCTATGGCTGAACTCGGCTCGGCTCTTGGTGGTGCGCTGGGGCGCACCGGTTCCCTGGATAATTTGCTTTACGTCACCCGGATGCACCTCACGTATCCTGCGGTGGCCTATTGGGTCAGTTGGCACAATTGGGACAATGGCGATGGAACGCAGGAACTCAAAGCGATTGTCAGCAACCGAAACGCGAACGATTTGATGCATAGTCCGCAAACGATATCCCGCAGGAGTGTGGCTTGGAAGTCATTCCGCTGACAGGCCGGTTATGTTTCTCTTGCTGTGATTGGCAACCGGGCAATGTTACTCAGAAACCGCTATTGAGCGTTCCATAATGAATGACAGTCAGAACGCCCAATCCCTCCCTTGCAGGGCGCGTACCTCGGCGACCCCATCCGCTTGCAAGCGGATACCGTTTCGCAGGCAGACGGCATGCCGTTTGAAACCCCAAATCAATGGGGTCAGGATCGATGGATTTTTGTTTTCCTACTTGGCTAAAAGTGCTCCAGCGAACGGAACCCGCATTCGGATGCAACCGCGGCCACCCACAGGTGCGGGGCCGCGCCGATCAGGCGCTGGCGAGCGCGCTGAAGCCGGTACTCCATCTGCTCGGTACCGAAAGTGCTTCCTTCCCTGGCCAGTGCCGCATGAACGCCGCGAACCGACACGCCGGCCAGTTGAACGGCCTGCGCCGGGCCAAAACCTGCGTCATCGAAGTGCTGTGCGATCAAGGTCCGCAACCGGCGCACCAAGCCGCTGCCCTTACGTTGGACCGGCGAGGTCGATAGCGAAGCCGCCGTCAGCGCCAACAGCACGTCGGCCACGACACCGATCTGAGCAGGTTCGAGGACCGGGATCTGCGCGGTAGTGGTGAAATCGAGGCACGGCTCGATCTACCGGCAGGCCGGCACATCCGGCGCCTGCTCTTTGCTGATCATGAATCAGTGTGCCAGCTTGAGCGTCACAACACCGGAGACGATCAGTAACACTCCGAAATAGCGACCGAGGCTACCCGCATCCCCGAACATATACACACCGATCAGAAACGTACCCGCCGCGCCGATGCCCGTCCATACCGCGTAGGCGGTACCGATGGGGATATCGCGCTGTGCCAGCCATAACAGGAAACCGCTTAATCCCATGCAAACCACGGCCATCGTAATACCCGCCAATCGCTTATCGCTCGCCTGCGAAATCTTGAATCCCAGCGGCCAGCCAATTTCAAACAGGCCCGCAACGATCAGATAGATCCAGCTCATTGATGTTCTCCCATTTGTCTGAATTGGATAAACCCAAGCGACCAGATCATGCATGGGCACTTAGAGCCTATCCCAGTAGGCCAAGTCGTCGTGGCGGGCCGCTTTCCGCCCAGCCCTGCGTTGCGGCTCCTCGCCATAGCTCGCTATGACTCGTCGCCGCGCCTTGTTCTGGACGGAAATCGCCTCCGCCACAACTGACTCGGCCTACTGGGATAGGCTCCTAGCCACCCGGTGTTTCAGCGTTGGCTCGACGCGTAGTTCGACGCCACATATACCGGCACCTGCTGTGCCGGCAGCGGTGAGGCGCCGCGAATCAAGTCAGCCATCTTTTCCGCCATCATGATAGTTGGTGCATTGAGATTGCCGCTGACGACGTTGGGCATGATGGAGGCATCCACTATGCGCAGGTTTTCCACACCATGCACGCGACCGGCGCCATCGACCACCGCCATGGCATCGTTACCCATGCGGCAGGAACATGACGGGTGAAACGCGCTTTCTGCCTTTTCGCGAATAAAGGCATCGAGCTCGGCATCGCTTTGGACCTTCGTACCGGGAGCCAGTTCGCCGTCGCGGAACGGTTCGAATGCTGACTGCGCAAAAATTTCCCGTGTCAGTCGGATGCCGGCACGCATTTCCTTCCGGTCCTGTTCAGTCTGCATGTAGTTGAACAGGATGCGCGGATGCGCCTTGGGATCTGCCGAACGCAGCTTCACATGGCCGCGGCTGGTTGGGCGCATCGGGCCGATGTGGGCCTGGAACCCATGCTGCGTAGCCGGCGACTTGCCGTCATAGCTGATAGCCATAGGCAGGAAATGGTATTGCAGGTCGGGGTGCGCCACTCCGGCCTGGCTGCGGATAAATCCACCCGATTCAAAGTGATTGGTAGCCCCCAAACCGGTTCCCGTAAACATCCATTGCATACCGATTTTCAACTTCGCCAGCGGGTTCATCGCACTGTACAAGGTGATCGGCTGCTTGCTCGCGTACTGCACGTACGCTTCGATATGGTCTTGCAGGTTTTGTCCGACGCCCGGGACATGCGCGCGCGCTGAAATGCCAAACGTACGCAGTTCATCGGCATTGCCGATACCGGAAAGCATGAGCACTTGCGGCGTATTGATCGCGCCGCCGGACAAAATCACTTCACGTGCGGCATACACATGATGGGTACGCCCGCGCTGCGTGTATTCGACACCGATGGCGCGCGCCTTATCGTCAAACAGAATGCGGGTAACCAGCGCGCGCGCCTCCACCTGCAGATTGCCGCGTTTTGCCGCCGGGCGCAAATAGGCTTGTGCGGCACTCCAGCGACGGCCTTTGTAGACCGTCATGTCCATCGGGCCCAGGCCTTCCTGCTGATAGCCATTCATGTCAGCGGTGTAGGGATAACCAGCTTGCTGCCCGGCTTCCATGAAGGCGCGATAAAGCGGATTCTTGCATGCGCCGGTCGACACCATCAATGGGCCTTGGTGGCCACGATAGGCATCGCCACCCTTGACGCGCGTTTCCGCCTTCTTGAAATAAGGCAGGCAATGGGAATACGACCAATGCTCCAGGCCGGGCATGTTTGCCCATGAGTCGTAATCAAACGCATGCCCGCGAATATAGACCATGCCATTAATCGATGAAGATCCACCGATCACCCGGCCGCGCGGACAATGCATGCGCCGGTTGTTCATGAATGGCTCCACTTCAGTGTCGTAGAACCAATTATATTTATCGTTAGCCAGCGGGTAAGCAAAGGCCGAAGGCATATGAATGAATATGCTGCGGTCCATCGGCCCCGCTTCCAGCAGCAGCACTCGCACGTTCGCATCTTCGGTCAAGCGATTGGCAAGTACGCAACCGGCCGACCCAGCGCCCACAATGATGTAATCGTATTCTTTGCGCTTCATGGGATTTTCAGATCAAAAAATTTTCGCCCGCATTTTCGCCGGCCACAGTTAAAAAGTAATTACAGTCCGGAAGAGGCGCTGCCGCTTGCGGAAGGTAGGATTAATCGTAAGGGCAGGCAACCTCGCCCAGTTCCACATACACGCTCTTTAATTGGGTGTAGTAATGGATTGCCACCAGGCTGTTTTCATGCCCGATTCCGGATTCGCGTATCCCGCCAAAGGGCATTTCAATTGGGGTGATGTTGTAGTTGTTGATCCAGCAAACACCGGCCTGCAGCTGCGCAGCGACCCGATGGCCACGTGCCAGGTCACGCGTAAACACGCCTGCCGCCAGACCGAAGCGGGTGTTGTTGGCGCGTTCCACCGCTTCGGCTTCATCGTTAAAACGCAGCACCGACATGACCGGCCCAAAAATTTCTTCACGCACGATACGCATCTCGTCGTGGCAGTCCGCGAAAATCGTCGGCTCGACAAAATTGCCGCTTTCCAATCCATCGCGGTTGACCTGGCGTCCGCCGGCCACGAGGCGTGCGCCCTCCGCCACGCCTTGCTGGATATAACCCAGGACGCCCTCCATATGCGCGCGTGAAATCAGGGCACCGATTTGCGTGTCCGGATGCATCGGGTCGCCGATGCGAAGCTTGCGTGTGCGTTCCTGCAGTTGCGCCAGAAACGCGTCGTAGATATCGGCATGCACAAATACGCGTGTACAGTTGGTGCAAATTTCGCCTTGTGTATAAAAATTGCCGAGCATAGCGGCGGACACGGCTTGTTTCAGATCGGCATCGGGGAACACCAGCAGCGCCGATTTCCCGCCTAGTTCCATCGTCACCCGCTTGAGCGTCTTGGCTGCGTCGGCCACGATGGCCTTGCCGGTGCCGATCTCCCCGGTGAGAGAAACCTTGGCAACCGCCGGATGTGCCACCAGCAACCGTCCGGTGCGCGCGTCTCCTTGCAGCACGTTGAACACGCCATCAGGAACGCCTGCTTCGGTATAGATCTCTGCCAGTTTGGCGGCGGTCATGGGCGTCAATTCGGATGGCTTGAAAATCATGGCATTGCCACAAGCCAGGGCAGGCGCCGATTTCCAGCAAGCGATTTGCAGCGGATAATTCCATGCCCCGATGCCAACGCAAATGCCCAGCGGTTCGCGGCGAGTGTACGCAAACGCGTTTTTCAGTCCGTATTGGTGGCCATGGATGGCGGCAGCCAGGCCCGCAAAGTATTCGATGCAATCGGCCCCGCTGGCGACATCGACCACGTTCGCCTCTTGAATCGGTTTGCCAGTGTCTTGCACTTCCAGTTCCGCCAGATCGCGATTGCGCGCGCGCAGGAGTTGGGCTGCCTTGTGCAGGATGCGCCCGCGTTCGGCCCCTGTCATCGCCGCCCACAGGAGCTGCCCTTCCCGCGCCGTTGCAACAGCACGTTCGACTTCCGGCTCCGACGCCAGCTCCACGTCACACACAACCTGTCCAGTCGCGGGATTCAGGTTGACGAATGTCTGCGACACCGCACCACGTGCATAATGGCCACCGATGTAATTGCGTAGGACTTGCGCTGTCACGAATTCACCTCCATACCTCTATATTTCGAAAAAAAGCCCCGGCTGATCGGTAGTCCGACCAGCCGGGCAACAGCGTCTAGCGCTGCAGTTGTGGTAAGCAAAGATTTAAAACGCCTTGCTGAGCATGATCGTGAATGCATTGTCGATCGGATGCGAAATATCAGTCACACCGGCTGAGTTGGGTGCAACGGCAGCCCAGTTGTCATAGACATTGGTCGCGCCGGTCCCTTTGGTGTAGGCGCCGGCCAGTGTCCAGCCACCTTCGAAGGCTTTGCTCAGACCGACCTTGTAGTCTTTCCAGTTGTAATCCGACCAGTTCTTGATGCGCCCCTGGCCCGCGTGCAATTGCAGGGTCAGCCCGGCGCCGATATCCACATTGGCGCCCACGTCCAGATAGCCGGTGCCGCGCGCATCGGTGAAGCCGAAGAAGTCCTTGGTATAGGTGTAGTTGTATTTGGCGTATAACATTTTGTACGTCACACCCAGCGACAACTCGCCGTAATCGTATTTGACATTGGTGGCGGACAATTTCGCGCCCGGATAGAGATAGTAGTACACGGTGCCGCTATACCCGATGTCGCCTGCGGCGCCGCTATAGCCTCCATACACATCCCATTCGATCGTTCCGTTTTCAATAAACCGATTGCTGACGTTGGACATCCAGGTGCCAGCGAAAAGTCCGCTCGGATGCGCATAATCGAAGCCGCCTTGCAGTGCCGGCCGGCCCCAGGTTTGCTGGAAGCCGCGCGACACATATTGCGACGCCAGGGTTACATTGGCCGTGATCGGCCAGACCGTTGCTACTGGCGGAAGCGGTTTGCCGCCCGCATCGGGTGCTGCGGATTCTGCCGTCTGCGCCAGCGCCGAGGCGGCGAACAGGGCCAAACCAAGAGCGGGCAGTAATTTGTTGTTCAACATCGGTTTCATAATGATTCCTCCTTGGTAGTCTTTTAATTTGTTTTTGAAAAACATTGTGCTTACAAGCTGCCACTTCGTTCACAGATAACACTTACGTTCCAATCAATCATCCGGCTCTCTGTGCGAGTACTATAGGTTCAGAGAAATCGTCTCTCTTGATACATTCCGCCCTGGTCGTGTCGCAAAATATCCGGCGGCAATACATCGGCTCGTGATCTGCTTCTTTGCGCATTCCCGTCAAGCGGCGTCGGAATTTTTTTGCGCCGCTTGAGTTTGCGATGTGCTTGCAGACGAATGGAAAGGGCCAACGACAGCCTGCAGCAGAATCAAACCAGGTCGGCAAATACGCCAAAAAAACCGATGCCGACAATGTTGGATAAATGTGCGGCGCCGGCTCATCGGCTTAAAAAATTGATCAATTTATAAATTGACGGCTTGTTGACGACTTGATCATTTGCGTCATTTTTTTGACGCAAATGATCAAGTCGAGGTATTTTTTGCCACTATAGTGATCCGAAGGAAGAGTTGAAAACCGGGTTTTTCATTAGCTCTCAATCCTGGTCGGAAATGACGATAGGAATGCAGGGAGCGGGACAAGGGTGCCGTGATGAACAGAAATGAAAAAGAAAATATGGAGCGTGCTTCGTTAAAATCCATTGCCCGTCCGCTCAAGATCGGATTTCTGGTCGTCCCGCAGTTTTCCTATTTAGGACTCGCGCTTGCGATCGAACCGCTGGTCCTCGCCAATTGGCTGCTACAGCGCAAACGTTTCGAGTGGACGATCCTGTCCAGCGACGGTGAACCTGTCCTCTCCACAAACGGGATGCGCATTCCGGTCGACATGTCGTTATCCGACGGCCAGGAATTCGATGCCGTGTTCGTGTTCGCCAGCTTTGAGGCAAAACAGCATGCGAAGAATCGGAAGATCAAGAGTTGGCTGCGGCGCCAAGCAACGTTCGGCGCCGAAATTGGCGGCATTGAAACCGGCACTGAACTCCTGGCCGCTGCAGGCTTGCTGGAAAACTATAGCGCCGCCATCCACTGGGACAACCTGGAAGGTTTTCAGGAGCTGTACCCTAATGTAAAGGCAAAGAACCAGTTCTATACCTTTGAAAAACGCCGCCTCACATGCGCAGGGGCGATCTCGACTCTCGACCTGATGTTGCACTGGATTGGTGAGCGCGAGGGCATCGATCTGGCGCATGAGGTTGCGCAACATATGCAATACACGCAGCTTCGCTCTCCGGATGACTCTCTCCATAGCGTCGCGAACGAGAGGACACGTGACGCAAGCAAACATGTACAACAGGCGATTGATCTTATGCACGAGACCTTGGAAGAGCCGATATCGTGCGATGAAATCGCCGCACGAACCGGCATCTCGCGGCGGCAACTGGAGCGCCAGTTCAAGCACTACACGTCCATGCCGCCGCTGAAGTACTACATCAATCTCAGACTGGCAAGAGCACACAAACTGCTGCAGCAAACCGATTTGAGTGTGGCGCAGGTAGCGGTAAGCACCGGCTTTTTATCCCTTGAACATTTCTCTCGCGTCTACCGGAGCAAGTTCGGTTGCCCGCCGAGCGGAGACAGGCTGCAATCGGTGCAAGCACCCGTGATGCGCAAAATAGCTGTGCCGGCGCATAGGTAACTGGCGCTGTTGCACAATCGTCCGAATTTTCCTGGCCCGCCTTATAACCCAGAGGCGGGCATTTGCAGAGCGCTGCCGTGGATAGACGAGTTTGCATCAAGATCAGCAACTGGATGCTTTGCGACACGGCCAGGGCGGAATGTATCAAGAAGAACGATTTCTCTGAATCTATAGTACTCGCACAGAGCAACGGATGACGGTATCTGTCGTGTAAGTGTTGTCTGTAACGAGTATAAAAAACGGAACGTTGTGTGCAGACGTTTTCCCGAAAATCGAACTCTTAAGATACGCCCTATCCTAAAGGAGGATGTTAAATGAAATTGCTTAAAATGCTTTGTTCAGTCGGAGCTATTGCACTGGCCTCGTCTGCAGTTCCTGCTTCAGCCCAAGAAGCGCCAAACTGCCGCAATGTCCGTTTTGGCGACGTGGGCTGGAGCGATATAGCGGCGACCACCGGACTAGCGACGGTCGTATTCGAAAGTTTGGGTTATCGTCCATCGACCACTCTCGCCTCGATACCCATTGTGTTCTCCGGCATTAAGACCAAGCAAATCGACGCTTTTCTCGGTTACTGGAATCCGAGCATGACGGCAGTCATCGAACCCTTTGTCAAGGCAGGGCAAATCAAGGTGCTGGAACGGCCTAATCTGGTTGGTGCAAAATACACGCTGGCCGTATCCGCTGACGCAGCAGAAGGCGGGATAAAGAGCTTTGCTGACATAGCAAAGTTTCATAAGGAACTCGACGGAAGAATCTACGGCATTGAACCGGGTAATGACGGGAATGCTCTCATTCAGCGAATGATTGAAAAAAATGAATTCGGCCTGAAGGGATTCAAGATGGTCGAATCCAGCGAAGCGGGCATGTTGGCTGAAGTGCAGCGTAGCGCGCGCTTGAAAAAATGGATTGTTTTCTTGGCTTGGGAACCCCACCCGATGAACGTGCAAGTCAAAATGAAATACCTGGATGGTGGGGATGCCGTATTCGGGCCAAATTACGGTGAAGCCAAAGTCTATACTGCAATGGCCTCGGACTACCAAATGCGCTGTCCAAACGCCGCAAAGTTAATTGGCAATCTCCAATTCAATACAGAGATTGAAAACCAGGTCATGGCGTCCATTTTGGATAAAGTCAATCCAGTCACCGCAGCCCGAAACTGGTTAAAGAAAAATCCAGCGATATTGCAACAATGGTTGGCCGGTGTGACTACTTTTGATGGCAAAGACGGCCTTGATGCTGTCCAAAAAAATCTGGGGTTGTAATAGATATGGGCCGCTAGGCTGATATCTCGCAAGTGAGCGCCGGGCGGCCGGATAGGGAATTTTTGAGACATGCGTATGCGCTTTATCTTTGAATCGCTCTGCATCGTTTAGCTATGACGTTAACCATCCGCTTCGATGAAACGCGACCGGCGGGTTTGAGCCGAACCCAGTCATTGCTTGCAGCGGCAATGGTCAACGCAGATAGGCAAAGCAGTCAATCGTGACCAGTACGCTGTTCAATTTTCACCGGCGCCCGCAAATGGACGAGCTGAGTCGGCTTTGTCCATCGTTATTCCTATGTCAATGGACAAGCCGACAGCTGTTCTCTGATTGATTTTCAAGAATATCGTTGTGTCCATCACCGAAGTACTTGGGTGTCAACCCGGTCGCCGGCGACAGGTCGCGGGGTACCGTTCCGCTGTAAGTTCGGTCCTCAAATAGAAAAATCATAATCAGCACCAATAGCGGTCTTGGCCGAGTACGCATGGTCAGGTAGCTTCCGGATTTTTTTGCTTGCGCGGCGAACGCGGCGGTTTCACTGTTTTCTGCAAGCTCTCTACCGAACACCGTGCCTGCTCCAACTGTCGGCGAAGTTCGGCTGTCTCGCCGTCGAGCGCAGTCAACCTGGCAGTCCTGTCTTCGAGCACGCCACGCAATCCATTGAGATCTTCGAGCGCAAGGTCGCGGCTGGCCGTCACCGCTCTCAGGCTCCCTTCCAGCTCCCCTGCCCTGTGCCGCAAACCTCCGAGCTGCTCTTGCATCGCCGCTAATTCAATGCGGTGCCGTTCCGACGCCTGGTCTACTGCTGTCCGGCATGCTTCCAATTCCTTTTCCGATTTCGCCGTTGTGGTGCGTTCTCGATCAATTTCCATCAGGGCGCGGGCTTCCGACGCGCGGAACCGTTCTTCGGCCAGATTTGACGCCGCCCGCAGCTTTTCGAGCTCCAGTCCGAAATCCCGCCGCGCTTCTTCCAGCTTCTGCAGCAGGCCGGCGTTTTCGCTGCGCGCGCTATGCAGCTGCGTCTCCAGCGCGGCAATCGTCGCGTCGCGCGCAGCGACCGCTTGCTCCAGTTCGCCAATCCGCGCGTGCGCCTGCTCCAGGGTTTGGCTGACCAGCGCATGCGAGGCGCGTGCGGCGTCGCGATTCGCTTCGGCCGCGGCTTGCGCCTGCCTGGCTTCGGCCACCTGTGCCTGCGCGTCGCTGCGCAATGCCGCCAGCCCTTCCTGTGCGGCGCCCTGCGCCGTCGACCAGAGCGAGGCGACGAGATCGCCGGCGGCGGTCTTCAGCGACTCGGGCAGATCCGGATGCTCGATCCTTACCCGGCTCTTGTCGCGCAAGTCTTCCCAGAACCGGTTCAGCGCTTCGGCCGGTGCGCTCATGCTGCCCTTGCGCACCAATTGGTATAACTTGTTGGTGGTCGGGGTCATGCCGTACCGGAAAAACAGCAGCACGCATACTTCGCGGTACAGGTCCTGGGTTTGCGGGAATTGGCTGCGCAACTGGTCGATATCGGCGAGCAGCTGCTTTTCGTTGAATTCGGGCGCGTTCATGAGTCTGGAAATGAAGAAATTTAATTGATATTACAACGTAATACGTTAAATATCCAATTATTCAACTTTGAAATATGACATTAGTTTTATAATGTCGATTTATGGCGTCGGTTGGTATTCCCGACTGGGGCTCGCCGGTAGTTGTGCCTCAGTGGTGCCTCAATGGTCTCCTTAAGCTGCCTGGAAAGCTTACGGCGTACTGTCCAAACGCAATTCGAAAATTCAAAAGTGCGCTCACGAGTAAACCGTCCAGATGAATGTGCAGGGAGAATCCCACCCGCCCTTCCGCCGGTGATGGCGGGTGGGACCCGCCCTACGCATTCTCCGGGTTCATCTGAATGGTCTGCCAGCACGGAAGAACAAGTCGAATGCATCCGGCGGCACTGCTACCAGCCGCGTTTCTGTCAGCCCGCAAGTAGAATCGGGGTTCTGACAACCTGGAAGGCACATCCCACGGGATGCGCTGTTTTTTTTCTGTAACCGATCTCTATCGCGATGACTATCCCGGAATACCTTAACGTCGGCCAACTGCCTGCCGTCCGCATCCAGGGCGACGATGGCGCCCAAGCTGTCATTACCTTGTTCGGTGCGCATGTCGTGTCCTGGGTCCCCGCCGGCGGCACGGAACAATTGTTCTGCAGCGCCCGTTCCGTTCTGGATGGAAGCAAGGCCATACGTGGCGGCATTCCGCTCATCTTTCCGCAGTTCAGCGAGCGTGGAGGCGGCATGCGCCACGGCTTTGCGCGTATGAGCCATTGGCGGTTGGCGCGCTCGGGTATCGAGGACGGGATGGGCTTTGCGGAATTCGCCCTCGATTCCGGCGACCGCCTGGCAGAGCCCTGGCCGCACGAGTTCAGCCTCCTGTTTCGTGTCGCGGTGCAGGCGGATACGCTGGACCTCTCCCTGCGCGTGCGCAATGCCGGGCAATCGGCCATGTCCTTTTCTACCGCGCTGCATACCTATTTCGCGGTGGACGACATCGCATCGGTCGAGGTTGACGGTTTGCGGCAGATCCGGTTCTCCGACCAGACCTTGCCGGGTGGGCCGGAAGGCACGCAAGAGAACGGCATGCTGACGTGCATGGACGCGCTGGACCGTATTTACTTCGCCGCTCCGCAACGCCTGGACCTGCGCGATGCAGGCAAGGCGCTTGCGCTGAGCCAGGAGGGATTCGTCGATGCGGTGGTCTGGAATCCCGGTCCTGATGCCGGCCTCTCCGACCTGGCCGATGACGAATACCGGCGCTTCATCTGCGTCGAACCGGCCTGTATCGAGCCTGTGCGTTTGCCCGCCGGTGCTGAATGGCTGGGCCGGCATCGGGTGCGGTGCGCGCAGTGATACGCCACAGTTCGACCTGTATTGCTCAAAAGGCCTTTGTCATTCCGGACAATCGGCCTTCACATCCCTGCTCTGGCCTGAAAAGCTTTTGACCGCAGTAGACGGCTCATTCAGCATCTGGTTGCCGCGACGGATGCGCATGCTCGAACTCGGGCAGTTTCCGGCATTCGTCGTCGATCTTTGCCAGCGTCGGATAAGACGTCAAGTCGACGCCGAAGCGTTGCGCATTGAACAGTTGCGGCACCAGGCAGCAGTCGGCCAGCGTCGGTGTATCGCCGAAGCAGAAGCGGCCGCGCCAGGGGAAGCGTGACAACTCCTGCTCCAGGGCGGACAAGCCCAGTTCGTTCCAGTGCCTGATCCAGGTCAGCTTGGCTTCCTCGGTCAAGCCCAGGCCGCCGGTGATGAACTTGAGCACGCGCAGATTGTTGAGGGGATGGATCTCGCAGGCGATGGCGAGCGCTAGCTGGCGCACATGGGCGCGGTCTTCGATCGCTTCGGGCAGCAATGGCGGATGCGGATACTTTTCTTCGAGGTACTCCAGTATCGCGAGAGACTGGCTGATGTCGATGCCGTCCTCGCTCAGCACGGGCACCAGCCCTTGCGGGTTGAGCTCCTTGAAGCCGGGACGGAACTGCTCTCCTCCATCGCGGTTCAGGTGCACCGGCACGTATTGGTAAGGCAGCCCCTTCAGGTTGAGCGCAATGCGCACGCGGTACGAGGACGAACTGCGAAAATAGTTGTGCAATACACGTTCTTCGGTGTTGGCTTGTTCCATCCTAGACTCCCAGATACTGATGAATGATGTCCTGTTCGTTGCGCAGCGCGTCGGAGCTTCCGCTCCACACCACTTTTCCTTTTTCCATCACGAAGTGACGGTCCGCGAAATTCAGCAGCGCCCTGACATTCTTGTCGATCACGATTTGCGATAGTCCTTCGCGCTTCAGTTCGCCCAGCGCATTCCATATCTCCGCCCGGATCAGCGGCGCCAGCCCTTCGGTGGCTTCGTCGAGCACCAGCAGTTGCGGGTTGGTCATCAGGGCGCGGCCGATGGCGAGCATCTGCTGTTCGCCGCCGGAGAGCTGAGACCCGAGGTTGGTGCGCCGCTCCTTGAGGCGCGGGAAGAAACCGTACACTCGCTCCAGCGTCCACTCCTTGCGGCGAGAAGCTTGATCGCGGCTGGCGCGCGCCGTCGCGATCAGGTTTTCTTCGACGGACAGGTTGGGAAATACCTGCCGCCCTTCTGGAACGAGGCCCAGGCCCAGTCTTGCGATCTGATGCGGTGCCAGGGTGTTGAGGGTTTTGCCGGCAAATCCGATCGTGCCTTCCTTGATGGGCAACAAGCCGAACAGGCACTTGATGGTGGTGGAACGGCCCATTCCGTTGCGGCCGAGCAGCGTGACGACTTCGCCGGCCTGCACGTCGAAGGAAACGCCGAAGAGCGCTTGCGCGTGGCCATAGGATGCCTGCACGTTCTGTACATTGAGTAAGGTGGTCATTGCAGCGTCCCTAAATGCTTTCTTCGCCGAGGTAGATGGCCTTGACTTCCGGGTTTTGCCGGATCTCGTCGGGCGTGCCGGTGAACATGACTTTCCCATAGACCAGGACGGTAATCCGGTCCGCGAGTGCAAATACCGCTTCCATGTCGTGCTCGATGAGCAGGATCGAATAGCGGCCTTTCAGGCTTTTCAGCAAGGCGACGACAGCGCTCGATTCCTGCACGCTCATGCCTGCCATCGGCTCGTCCAGCAGGAGAAACTTCGGCTGCGCGGCCAGCGCCATCGCCAGTTCCAGTTGCCGGCGCTCGCCATAGGCGAGATCGGCGGCGGGCACCTCGGCGCGCGCGGCCAATCCTGCCGCCTGCAGCGCATCCTCGGCGGCCTTGACGAGGGCGCTGCGGCCAAGCATGGGCTGCCAGAAGCGGAATGCATGCTCCTTCGCGCCCAGTGCGGACAGCACGGCGTTCTCGCGTACGGTGAAGTCTTCGAATATCGACGTGATCTGGTATGAGCGCAGCAAGCCCATCTGCGCGCGGCGATGGATCGGCAACGATGTGACGTCCTTGCCGGCAAACAGCACCCTGCCCTGGTTGGAAAAGAGTTCCCCGGACAACTGGTTGATCAGGGTGGTTTTTCCGGCGCCGTTCGGGCCGATGATGGCGTGCAGTTCGCCGGTCATGATGTCCAGGGAAACGTTGTCGGTGACCAGCAGGCCGCCATAGCGCTTGACCAGCGATTCGGTGCGTAACAAGCTGTCGTTCATGGTTGTCCCCCTACTTTGCCCTGCGCTATCCAGGCGGCGCCGGGCGGCTGATCGGCACGGTGCCGCTGCACGAGGCGTAATTCGACCGCTTCCAGGAAGCCGACGATGCCGGCCTTTCCAAGCAAAGCCACCAGCACAATCGCCAGCCCGAATATCGCCATCCAGTGCTCGGTAAACAGCTTGATCGCTTCTTCCAGCCCAAGGAAGGCGAAGGCGCCGAGAAACGCGCCATACACGGAGCCGATGCCGCCGAGGACAACCATCACGATCAAGTCGCCGGAGACGACCCACGACAAGGTGCTGGGTGATGCGAAGGCATTCAGGTTGGCCAGCAGCAGGCCGGCAATGCCGCACAGGATCGCGGACAGCACGTAGGCGGAAAGCAGGTATTGCCGCGCCGGCAGGCCGACCGCGTTGATCCGCCGTGCATTCTGCCTGGCGCCGCGCAGCACCATGCCGAACGGCGAAAGCCGCAGCCGCGCCATCCACCAGGTTGCGAGCGCAAGCACGATGAGAGAGAACCCATAGACGGTGTTCGTCTGGCCCAGGTCGAACTGGAAGAACTTCGAGGTGGCGGAGATCGGGGTGCCGTCGTCGCCGCCGTAGTTCTTGAGGCTGACGAAGACGAAGTAGCCCATTTGCGCAAACGCCAGCGTGATCATGATGAAGGCAATGCCCGTTGTGCGCAGGCTGATCGCGCCGGTCATCAGGCCGACCAGGCCGCAGGCGACGATGCAGACCAGCAGATGAATCCAGCCGTTGTCGATGCCGTAAAAAGCCGGAATCGCGACGCTATAGGCGCCGATGCCGAAGAACAGTGCATGCCCGAAGCTGACCAGGCCGCCGTAGCCCAGCGCCAGGTTGAGCGCCGTGGCGGCGATCGCGTAAATGAGGATGCGCGCCACGAACGCCACATAAAAGGGCTGCTCCATCGCATGCGCAACAAAGGGAAGGATGATCAGGGCGGCGAACAGCAGCAGCGGCGCCGCGACGGATATCCGGAACAGGGGTTTCTTGGGGTGCATCATTTTCTCCCGGCGGGGAACAGGCCTTCCGGGCGGACCGCAAGGACAACCGCCATCAGGACGTAGATCAGCATCGAGGCCAGTGCCGGCCCTGCCGCATTGGCCAGGTCCCGGCTCATCAATTCGCGCAGCAGGGTCGGCAGGAAGGCACGGCCGAGCGTATCGGCGACACCGACGATCAGTGCGGCGTAGAAGGCGCCGCTGACGGAGCCGATGCCGCCGATCACGATCACGACCAGGGTCGTGATCAGCACCGGTTCGCCCATGCCGGCCTGGACCGACAGTATCGGTCCCGCCATCACACCGGCCAGGCCTGCCAGTCCAGCGCCCAGCGCGAACAGCAGCGCATTGAGCAGTTTGATGTTCACGCCCAGCGCACTGACCATGGAGGGATTGACCGCGCCTGCACGGATCAGCATGCCGAGGCGTGTTCCATGCATCAGCCCGTGTGCGCCGACCGCCACTGCCAGGCCGACCGCGATGATGGCAAAGCGGTAGGCGGGATACGAGATGCCGAAGAGATCGATGGTGCTGTCCAGGAAGCCGGGAACCGGCAGGAAGTACGGCTGCGGTCCCCAGATGATTCTGGCCATTTCGTTGAAAAAGAGCACCAGCCCGAACGTCGCCAGCACATGATCCAGGTGGTCGCGGTGATACAGGCGCGATATGGCGAGCCGTTCGAGGACGATGCCCAGCACGACGCATCCGCCGACCGCGGCGAGCACGGCGACGGTGAAGGAGCCGGTCAGGTTGAACGCGGTCGCGGCGAAATAAGCGCCGAGCATGTACAAGGAACCATGCGCCAGGTTCACGAAACTCATGATGCCGAACACTAGCGTCAGGCCGGCCGCAAGCAGGAACAAGAGAATTCCATACTGCAGTCCGTTCAACAGCTGCGGCAGAATCAGGCCGGGATTCATGACTGCCTCCTATTGATCATTCCGTCATTCGCGACAGCGAATACGGCAGTTCTCACCCTCTCCCGCTTGCGGGACGAAGGCAGGGTTTCGCGAACCACCGGTTCGCGCTGCCGCAGCCGGTTCGGCTTGTAAGCCGAACCGTGGGCGCGGAGCGGGGCCGGGGTGAGGGATTGAGCGTTCTGATTGTCATTCATTATGGAACGCTCAATATTGCGCCGCGCACTTGCCGTGGTAGGCATCCGCGTGCTCGGTGAGGGCGACGGCGAGCTGTTTCACGGCGGTCTGGCCGCCTTCCTTCACCACCTGGAACACGTAATAGTTCTGGATCGGCAGGTTGTTGTTATTGAAGCGGAACGGGCCGCGCACCGAGCGGATCTCGCTGCCGGACGCCTTTACCGCGGCAGCGAATGCCTTTTTGTCCGACGTCTTTCCGCCGAGCTTGCGCAAGGCCGCGTCCAGCACCTGGGCGGCGTCAAAACTTGTCGCGGCATATTCGCTCGGGATGCGCTTGTATTTCGCTTCGAATGCCTGCACGAACTTCTTGTTTTCGGGGTTGGTCAATGCGGCATCCCACATCGCTCCGGAAATCGTCCCCACTGCCGAATCGCGCAGCGACGGCATCGTGGTGCCGTCGACCGTGAATACGGAAAACATCGGCAATTTGCCCAACAGGCCGGCCTGGCTGAGCTGCTTGACGAAGTTCACCCCCATGCCGCCGGGATAAAAGACAAACACCGCGTCCGCCTTGGCGGCCTGCAACTGCGCGATCTCGGCGGAATAGTCGGTCTGGCCGACCTGCGTGTACACCTCATCGAGCACCTCGCCCTTGTAGTAGCGCTTGAACCCGGCGAGCATGTCCTTGCCGGCCTGGTAGTTCGGCGCCAGCAAATACACGCGCTTGAAACCCTTGTCGTTCACGTACTTGCCGGTCGCTTCCGCGGCGCCGTCGTTCTGCCATGCGACCGAGAACACGTTGGGTGCGCAGGATGCGCCGGCGATCGGCGAGGGACCCGCATTGGTGGCGATGGCCACCGTGCCGGATTCGACGACAGGCTTGAGCCCTGCCATCAGGACGTTCGAAAAGCCAAGGCCGACGATCGCGTCCACCTTGTCCTTGTCAATGAACTTGCGCACGATCTGGTTGCCGATTTCCGGCTTGAGCTGATCGTCTTCCTTGAAGATGGTGACCGCCTGTCCGCCGAGTTTGCCGCCGAGTTGTTCGATGGCGAGCATGAAGCCGTCTACCTGGTCCTGTCCCACCACTGCCTGGCTGCCGGACAGCGGTGCGGAGAAACCGATCTTTACCTGGGCCATGGTGTACGGCGTGGTGGCGAGCAGGCTGCCGGCCAGGATGGCGGGGAATACGTTCTGGAATTTCATGTTTGTCTCCTCAATGGTTTGGTCGGCGGTGATCGGCGACCGGTTATCGGCTGTTGCATGCACCTCAATGAGAGGAGCCTTACCGTGCGCTCCTCATACGGATGTGAAACATCACCCAAGATCCACAAACACCCGCCCGTTCTCGATCTTCACCGGGTAAGTACGAATGTCTTCCGTCAGCGGCGCGCACATCGCCTTGCCGCTACGCACATCGAACCTGCCCTGATGCAGCGGGCATTCGATTTCGCCTCCTTCCAGGAAGCCGTCGCACAGGCGCGCATGCCCATGCGTGCAGATGTTGTCGGTTGCGTACACTGCGCCATCCACGCCGTACAACGCCACTTCCTTGCCTGCCACCTGGACGGCGATCACGTCTTCGTCCGGCACCGTGTCTTCGGCGGCTGCGTCAATCCAGTTTTGTGTCATGTCATCCTCAGATCGGATAGATGAGTGAATTGGGGATCATCTCGGTGTCGTAGATGCAGAGACGGGACTCGAACCGGAGGCCGTCTTCGGTGCGGCGCACGCGGTCCACATAGCGCCCGACGTTAAACACCGTGGAATCCTGGCTGAGCTTGGTGCGAAAGACCGCATAGTTGGCTTCCGACAGGATGACGTTTCCTTCTTGCCGGATGATCAAGGGCGCGCCGACCACATGCCGCTGGTAGTGCGGATCGTGGAACAGGGTTTCCTTGATGCCGTAGGCGCGGTCTTTCAGCATGCCCTTGCTCATCAGGGCGAGCGTCGACAGCGGGAAGCCGCGTTCGAAGTTTTCGCGCGGCTGCACCTTGTATTCGCAGTCTTCGGTAAACAAAGCTATCCATTTGTCCCACTGGCCGGCATCCACCACGGCGGCGTACTCGGCATACAGGCGGCTGAGTTCGCAATAGGTCTGTAAGGTCTGCAGGTCGTCCATGTTCAGATCTCCATCACTTTGCGCCAGTAGTCGTACATGCCGCGAATCAGCGTCTCGGTCACCATGTGGTCGGTGTTGCCGCAGTCGTAACCGCCCAGTTCGGCAAGCGCCCGGTGGAAGGGTTTCTGCTCGAAGCCGTTCTGCGAAAACTCGATCACTTCGCCGTCGTCCGCGGACACGAAGCCGGCCGGTCCGAACAGGTTGGCCTGGATCAGGCGGCGTTCGGTCATTTCCGGCGTATCGTCTTCGAAGCCGAAATGCGTCCATACAAAGTCGAACGATCCATTGCCATTGGGCTGGATGTGCCTGGTCGATACGCTGTTGACCTGCTGCTGGAAAATCACGCTCGGGAACACCGTCATCATCACAGCGGTCGGGCCGTTCCACCACGGCTCCGGCACGATGTCGAGCAGGCGCTTGTCGTTGATTTCCATGCTTTCCTTGAAGCTGGTCACGCCGGCCGTCACCTCGGCCTTGGCGCCGCCGGTGCCGCGCGTCGAAATCATCGCCGCATGGCGGAACCTGCTGTCCATCTTCAGTTCCGATTTATTGTCGGCACGCCACAAGCCATAGGTGACGAACCAGGTGTGCAACAGTCCCGGGTGGTAGGGATCCTTGATGTTTTCCTGCATCAGCTTCCAGTTGCCGGGAATGCGCTGGCGGTTGTAGCCGAGGATCTTCAGTTGGCGGCCGTTGAACAGCCGGTCGAAGTAAGCCAGCATCTCCGGGCCGAGATAGTCTTCGAAAGGTTCCACCTCATGATCGAAGGAGGCGAACACCACGCCGCCGCGCGTGGCGACCTTCAGCTTCGTGAGTCCGTGTTCTTCCTGCTTGAATTCTTTCGGCATGCCGCCGTTGATCTTCCCGTCCTGCTTGACCCCGCGGCGGAAAGGCACGCCCTGCAGGTCGCCCTTGAGGCTGTAGTTCCACTGATGGTAGGGGCACACCAGTTCTTTCTTGTTGCCGTGGCGCTCCCTGCAGAACTGCATGCCGCGGTGTGCGCAGACGTTTTCCACCACGTTGATGGCGCCGTCCTGGTCGCGGATCATGACGACGGAACGTTCGCCGATGGCGGTTCTCTTGAAATCGCCGTGGTTCGGAATTTCTGCCTCAAGACCGACGTAACACCAATGGCCGTGGTAGAAAAACCGTTCCAGCTCGCGCTTGTACAAGGCCTCATCGGTATAGGCCCAGAACGGAATGCGGCTCGATCCGGGCGTTTCCCAGACAGGCTGGGTCGGAAACACGACAGGAATGTCACCCATGGCTCTCTCCTCTCTCCTTGATGTTCTGCTGGCTCAGTCTGCGACGCGCACGACGATTTCGCCCAGGCCGGTGATGGCGCCGCGCATTTCATCACCCCGCTGAATCGCGTTTACGCCTTCCGGTGTGCCGGTCATGATGATGTCGCCCGGTTCGATGGCCTCGTACTCCGACAGATAGGCAATCGACTCGGCGACCGACCAGATCAGCTTTTCGATGTCGGACGACTGGCGGCTCGTGCCGTTGACGGTGAGCGAGATCGCCGCCGACCGGAGATGGCCGATATCTTCCGCACGGTGGAGGGGACCGATCGGGGCGGATTTCGCAAACGACTTGCCGAACTCCCAGGGGCGTCCCTTGTCGCGCGCTTCAAGCTGCAGATCGCGGCGCGTCATGTCGAGGCCGACTGCATAGCCGTAGACGTGTTCCAGCGCCTTTTCCACCGGGATGTTGACGCCGCCCTTGCCGATCGCGACCACCAGCTCGATTTCATGGTGGAAGTTGCCGGTCTTCGGCGGATACGGAATCGTGACCGGCGTCTCTCCCGCCTGGATCGCCGCGCAAGCCGGCTTCATGAAGAAGAACGGCGCTTCGCGTTCCGGGTCCTTGCCCATTTCGCGCGCATGCGCGGCATAGTTGCGGCCGACGCAGAAGATGCGGTTGACGGGAAATTGTTCATCCTTCCCTGCGACTGCCAGGGTATGAACGGGGGCCGGAGCGACTGCGTATTTCATGTTGGATCTCCACTCGATATGAATTAGATTTTTTCTTCGCGCCACAGGCCCAGCGACTGCTGGATCGGACGATCCGAAAAACTGAACAGGATGGTGTCGCGGCCTGCGCGCAGTTGCAGGCTGTGCCACGGCGGTACGACGAACACGTCGTTCTCGACGAAGTCGTAGGTCTGGTCGCCGGCGAGCGCGGTGCCCTCGCCTTCGAGGCAGACATACACGGTGCCGTCGGTGCAACGATAGGGGCGGGTTTCGAATCCCTTCTTCAGGAGTTGGGCGAAGGCGCCGATGGTCGGCATCGGCGAGGCGCCAGTGGCGGGGTTCACGTAGCGCAGCTTGTAGCCGAAGTGCGCATCGGCGGTTCCGCTCCCGATGCTGACAAGCGATTCGCGGGTCCTGGTGAACGGGTAGACGAAGACTTTGGTCGGCTCCCAGGAGGCCTGGTGAAAATCCACCGGGACCATGTTGTTGCCGTAGCGAGCCAGCGCATCGCCTTCCGGCCGGGAAGTCGTTTGCGATTCTTCCTTGCCGTGCTCGGCAAATCCGGCATCGAAGAAGCGCACCGTGGGGATGTCCAGGCCGTCCAGCCAGACCACCGGCTGGTCGCCGAGGTTGCCGTGATCGTGCCAGGTCCACGCCGGCGTGATGATGAAATCGCCGCGCCGCATCGTCGTGCGCTCGCCGTCCACCGCGGTATAGGCGCCCTCGCCGTCCAGCACCAGGCGCAGCGCCGATTGTGCGTGGCGGTGCGCCGGCGCGACTTCGCCCGGCAGGATCAGTTGCAGGCCGGCATACAGGGATTGCGTGATCGACGAGTTGCCGCGCAACGCGGGGTTTTCCAGGATGAGGACGCGCCGCTCCGCTTCGGCTGCCGTGATCAGGCGGCCCGCGTCCATCACATGCTCGCGCACGTCGGCGTAACGCCAGTGCGCGGGCACGACCTTCGGCCTTGGCGACGGCGGAACCAGTGCGCCCAGGACTTCCCACAGAGGCGTCATGTTGAAGCGGTCGATCCGCTGGTAGAACTGGGCGCGCTCGTCAAGCGCCCGGTCCGCGATGCTGGTTGTCTGCATGGTTTTTCTCCTTGAATCAGGTGCCGCTTGCGTAGAATGCGTCTGCGTGGATGTGCTCGGGTAACACACCTCGTTGCCTGACCAGCAGGGACGCCGCCTCGACCATCGGCGGCGCGCCGCACAGATAGGCGCGCCAGCCGGCAAGGCTGTTCCAGTCCTGGACGACGGCATCGGTCACCAGGCCGCGGCGCATGCGCGGATCTTCATTACCCATCGTGACGACGATATGCACCTTCAGGTTGGCATGGGCCGCGGCCAGTTCGGCGAGCCACTGCGCGCCGTAAATATCGCCGGGCGAACGCACGCCGAAATAGACATGGATCGGGTTGCGCATTCCTTCGGCCAGGGCGCCGCGCACAATCGAGAGCACCGGAGCGAGGCCGGTACCGCCGGCCACGCACAACATCGGGCCTTCATGTTTCTTGCGCAGGTAGGCGGTGCCGAGCGGGCCGCTGACACGCACCGCATCGCCGACCTTCAGTTCCTGCGCCACGTAGCCGGTCACACGTCCGCCGGGCACAAGGCGGACGTGAAATTCCAGCTCCTTGTCGCCCGGCAGGCCGGCCATGGAGTAAGGCCGGATATGCCCGGGCGTGAATTGCAGCATCGCGTACTGGCCGGGCGAAAACGCGAGCGGTTTGGACGGCCGCAGGATCAGGCGCTTGATGTCGTGGGACGCATCTTCAATGGCCACGACTTCCGCCTTGACGATGCGCGCCGGGTGATTGATCACCTCGTCGGGTTCGGGGACTTCGATGACACAGCTTTCCGTCAGCACGCTCATGCAGGCGAGGACATAACGGTCCTCGTTCGGATTGGTGATCTTCGATTCCTGTCCCGATTCGAGGACATTGCCTTCGAGGACCTTGCAGCGGCAGGTGCCGCAACGCCCGGCGGTACAGCTGTACGAGATCGGAATATTGTGTTCGCGCAGCGTATCCAGCAGATTGGCGCCCGATTCGATTGCCAGGGTGCGGTCCAGCGGATGTACATGCAGTTCCATGATTCGCCTTGCGTCGTGAGTCAGTGATCCATGGCGAAAGTATAGGAATTCGCATAATATTTATAAATAGAATCTGATGAATGTTAATAATCACTGAAATGAATATTGGTGGACCATGGAACTCAAGGATATCGACCTCAATCTGTTGCTCGTCTTTCATCAGCTGCTGATGGAGCGACGCGTCAACGCGGTTGCCGAAAAGCTGGGATTGAGCCAGCCTGCCGTCAGTAATGCACTGAACCGGCTGCGGCG
This sequence comes from uncultured Noviherbaspirillum sp., assembly GCA_966212445.1. Taxonomy (GTDB): domain Bacteria; phylum Pseudomonadota; class Gammaproteobacteria; order Burkholderiales; family Burkholderiaceae_D; genus Noviherbaspirillum. Next base: position 28,990 of record CBIHRJ010000011.1, read on the forward strand.
CCTGCTGGGCGACGAGCTTTTCCTGCGCACGTCGAAAGGGATGGAGCCGACACCCTATGCCAGCCAGTTGGCGGAACCGATCGCATACGCGCTCAGCACGATTCACAACTCGTTGAATCAGCGGGCGACCTTCGACCCCGCCACCAGCGACCGCAAGTTCACGCTCGGGATGACGGACATCGGCGAGATCTATTTTTTGCCGAAGCTGATGGATGTGCTGGCGCGGGTGGCGCCGAATGTGTCGGTCAGCACCGTGCGCAACACGGCGGTCAACCTGCGCGATGAAATGGAGGCCGGCCATGTCGACATGGCGATGGGGCTGCTGCCGCAGCTGAAGTCCGGCTTCTTCCAGCGCCGCCTGTTCCGGCAGCGTTACGTATGCATGTTCCGAGAGGGGCACCTGCTGGACAAACCGAAAGTCACGCTCAAGCAATTTTCGGAAGCGGAACACGTGGTCGTGGTCTCCGCCGGCACCGGCCATGCCAAGGTGGATGAATCGATCGAGAGAAAAGGCATACAGCGCAACGTGAAGCTAACCGTGCCGCACTTTGTCGCGGTCGGGCATATCCTTGCAACGACCGATATGATTGCGACAGTGCCGGAGCGGTATGCGAGGGAATGCGTGCAACCGTTCTGGTTGAAGTACGTGACGCATCCGGTTGCACTGCCGGAGATTGGGATCAATGTGTTCTGGCATGCGAAATTCCACAAGGAGCCGGGGAATCAATGGCTCCGGGGGATGGTGTTCGATGCCTTTTCCGATGGATGAGGACGTCCGGGAATCCGTAGAATCCGTAGGGTGGGCACCCCGTGCCCACGCTGCGTTCTCTGCCGGCCACCGCAGATACCGCGCAGTTTTTCTCGACGTTCCGTGCGCATGGAACCGAAGCGGAACAGCGACTCACTCATGAATGCGGACGCCCTTGCGTTGACCGCAACCCACCTTTTTTCATGGCGTGAGCATTATGGATAATCCTCTTTTTCAGGGCATCCTGCCCGATGAACCGGCCTGGACCGCGTCGCGGCCGTCCTCCACGCGTGCCGGCGCCGCCCATGATGTGGCTGACGCAGAGGAAGGACGGGACCTGGACGAGGGGTTCCGCTGGCATCGCATCCGCAGACTTCCCAAGAAGGGCTGAGCTTTCGTTGCGGTTACACGCAAGAAGCGGAACATCGGCCTCGATCCGAAGCCCTCCCCTGTGTCATTTCCCGACATACACGGGAAACTTTGGCAAAAAGTGCAAGCAACAATGCCTCGTTGCTGCCGATAAACCAATCTGGGCCGGCAGGATTGCGTCCGGCTCAGTTGCTATTCCGATGAATATAAATACAATGATATGCACGCTTGTCACTGCCACTCTCGCGCATCCGCCCGATATGGTGCAAATGGCGCAAAAAATTCGAGAGAGATCGATCTTGCAACAGGACCCAACAATTGCGACCGGCACACTGGACGGCTCCGTAGCCCAGGTCACCCGCTTCCTGCGCGATCTCATTGAATTGACCGGACAAGAGGCCCAGGCTGTGCCCGTGCTGGAACTGCAACTGGGAGAGATCCTGACCAGGACGACGGTGCAGGCGGCGGACCGGAATTATCTGTTGATCACCGCGTTCATGCCCCAATGCCGCCGTTCGCACTACGTGTCGCAGGCGAATCCGGCAAGCTCTCTGCAAGAGGCGGAAGGCATCGAGTATCTGTGGCACGCCGACGAGGGTCGCCATATCGGCGTGCGCAAGGTTCCGATCACAGATCTCCCGGATGAACGCAGCGTGATGGACGCCATCTTGACGACTTCGGACCAGGCCGCCGCCTGGTTTTCCGCCAGACGCGGCAACAAGTCCGCGACGTAAGGCGCCGCGCAGGAATAAGGTGTGCCGATATGTCTCAGTCGTCCAGCGTCGAGCGGGAAGACAAGAGCTGGCGTAGCTGATGGTACAGCTCCGGCAGCATCAACAACCCGCCGAGAATCGCGGCATCCGTCAACTCCCGGAACGGGATATCCAAGCTGCCGCTGCAGAAAAAAGCAAGCCAGACGAAAAACGAAAACATGATCAGGATCGCGCCGATCCAAAATAGCATCCTGTTCATCAACTACGCCTTTCTGTCGACTATCTGTTAGCCGCGGCATTCGGCGCGCACGGCTGCCCGTACCCGCGACACGCGCGAACGGACGGTGCCGATCGGGATGTGCAGATGTTCGGCGGCTTCCTCGTAGGTCGCTTCGCCATCCAGCACCGCTTCGAAGGTGGTGCGGATCTTGGACGGAAGCTCGTTCAGCATGGCTTCCACCTTCCCGGCAATCTGGCGCAACTCGATCAACATCGCAGGGTCCGCGTGCACGTCGGCGATCTGCTCCATGAACGTATCGTCGACCGCTTCGTACATGTCGGCGCAGTTGCGGCGGACCTGGTTGCGGGCCAGGTTCAACGCGATTCCGAACAGCCATGTCGACGGCTTGGAGAGGCCGGAAAAACGGTCTGCGCAGCGCATCGCTTCCATGAAGGTGTTTTGCACCACGTCTTCGGCATCGTCGTTGTTGCGCACATAACGCTGGACAAAGCGCAAAAGATGTTGCCGGTGCGCGCGGTACAGCTTGTCGATGTCGATGGCAACCGGCGCAGCGGCGGCGTTGGCGTTGTCCAAAGCATGCGTCCCATCGGTGTTGAAATTTGCATCCATGATCTCGGTCTCCCTTCAAACATTGTTGACTTTGCGTGGTGTCCGGCGCCTTCCGTGTTGCCTGCGGCGTGTTGCTGTGGTGAAAGATAACAGCCGCATCGAAAAAAGAACGATTCCGTGAGGATTGGTGAGACATTGAGGATTTTTGAGATTTAGGCGCCGCGCAGGAATAAGTTGTGCATTTTGGCGGCCGTAGCGGGATGCGATGCAAGGGGGCCGCCGAGGTGCGCCCGTTGCGCCGCAGTGCGAGCACCCTCGGCGGGCCCCTGCAAACAGCGGGCAACGCAGCAGCGCGCCCGCTACGGCCAGCAAAAATGTGCAAATTATTTCTGGGCGGTGCCTTATGGCGGCGTGCCGCAAAGACCGCGCGAGAGAAACATCCACCGGCACGGAACCGCCGTGTCTGCCGACACCACAGAATCGGCATGAACATGCCCGTGAAAAATTCGAGCTTCCTGAATCCTTTGCAGGTTCAGAACAAGGGGCTGATGCCTCCCCTGTATTCGCCGCTGCGGCCGCAGGTCAGGACCATGTCGCGTGCGCTGTTTGAACAGCAGAACGTCGGTGTGGTCGTCAAGGGCGCAGGGCAGAAGAAGCTGGCGGGACGGCCCATCACCGACCGTGTGCTGCGGCCGGGAAGCCGCCGCTCGTCCTCGGAAAAATCGTCCTCGACGGCCGGCGAAGTCAGCATCTTTGACGATGAAGAAGAAGCGTTCCCGTACCGGGTAGCGGCAAAAAACACGCTCGACTCGATGATGCAGGACGACAGCCAGAAGAATCGCGAAGAGATCATGGAAGCGTTGGCAAAAATCCATGAGCCATTGCAGCAATACACGGTGCTGTTCGGCGCAATGAAGGAGATTGAAAAAAGGGACGATGTCAGTCCCGAGAAAAAGCAGGCGCTGAAAAACACGTTTAACGAGATGATGACCGGCCTCGTCAACCGCGACCGGAGCGGGATCCGCAAAGGACTGTGCGAAGGCGCCGAATCGTCTCCCGTGGCCGCCAGGATCGATGCCACTCTTGCGAGCAGAGGCCTGTCGGTAGGGCTGCGCGATCTCCGCTTCAAGATCGGCGCGGTCGCAAAAGGCGGGGTCGATGAAGAACTGACGGCAATGGTGATGGTAAAGACGCTGCTCAAGAACGTCGGCGCGGCATACGCGGAAGAAGCACTGGACAGTGTCTGCTCGCGCCTGATGCCCGGCCTGCGCACGTTTTCCGCCATCAAGGAAGCAGCGTACAGGCTGACCATTTCAGATGCCATCACGTTTTCCATTGCAAGGACCGGGTTCAAGATCGCAAGAGACTTCAAGCGGGATCTTGTGGACAAGGCGGGGCTCCTGTGCAGGCTGCACCATGTCGAAGCCGCCGTGATCCTGTTTACGGCGGCCGAGCAAGGATGGGGGAAAGGCAAGGCGATCTGGCTCGTCAATCATCTTGTCGACTTGAAGAACGCGCCGCCGCTGACCAGGGCCAAGGTGTACGCCGTCGTCCGCAACACGACCAACATGTTGCCGGTAATGACCTGGCCGCCAGACAAGCAATCGAACCGGATCGACCTGCTCGAGGATATGGACCGGCAGGTATTCAGCGCACACGCCGAGATTCCGCCGTTGACGACCAAGGCCGAGCGGAAGGAAAGCGAATGGCGGAATTTATACGCAGCGGGCCGCGCGCCGACACCGGTCGAGAGTCGCTAACGGTCAATAACGATCAAGATGATCGAGAGGTAGGAAGATGGATCAGGAACTGCTGGTGGAACTGGTGAAGAGAGCCCATGACGAACAGGCCGTCGCCTTCGCGTCCGTGGAGGACGGCGTGCAAATGCTGGTCTATCCGCTGGAACACGGCATGCTGGTCGGCGTCGGTCTGGAGGGCGAACGGGCGTATCGGGTCGACGCCGCACAGGTCCTGCACCGGCGCGGCGGCGATATGGCCCGTTTCGGAAGCTGGTTGCCGGCGCGCCTGAAGGATGGCAGCTGGTACGTGGTCAGACGCGTGCGGGTGTTCGATCTCGACGTGCCGGTGCTCGACCAGAGCGATCTGGTTGCGGCGGAGGAGTTGCTGAGTTGAGCGCGCGGATCACAAGAACCGGCCGCATCGGCCCGGCCGAGCAGGCCGAGTTAGGCGATATCCACAGCCTGCCGGAAACCCAGCTCGCGCCAAAATCCCGTCCGCTGCTGAAGCCGTCCGAGGTGGCGATCTCGCTGCCGCCGTCGACCGAGCTGCCGAATGCGGTTGCGCCGCTCACATACCTCCTCGGCCCCAGGCTAACGGTCGACAATCCGGCGTGGAGCGGCGACCCGATTCCCGGCATGCGGATGCTGCAAAAGACACTGTTGGAGGCCTCGCTGCAGGAAAAAGAAGGCGAGCGCGCCGATCTGCTGGCCGCCATCGAGCTGGTGGAGAAGGCGGTGCAGATGCGGCTGCGCTGGCAGCAGATGCGCAGGAGCGAGACCGAGGCGCTGATGGAACCAGCAAGCGAGGAAAAGACATGCGGCCAAAGCTGAAACGCGCGGAAATGCCGATCGACCTGGTCATGGCGATCGGCCTGGTGTGGGGGCACCTCAACGCACGCCAGTTCGAAGAGGCGTTCCTGCTCGCAAAAGGCTGCCTGCGGGTCTGGCCGGACGATCGCAACCTGGTCCTGATGCATGCCTATGCGGCGGCCGAAGTGCTGGAGCCAGTGGATACCGGCAAGCTGCTTGCCACCAGGGACGAGGCTTGCGACGCGTGGATACGCCTGGTGCTGCGCCGCGCCGGGGAGGAACACGGCAGTCTGCCTCAGGAAAGCACTCCATGAAGCTCATTTCTGTCGTTATCAAGCTGAACGCTGTGACGGCGAAAATCGCCAAGCGCGCGGAATTGATCGCCGCGACCATCGTCATCGGCATCGTGTTCATGCTGGTCCTGCCGATGCCGCACGCCCTGCTCGACCTGCTGATCGCGCTCAACCTCTGCGTGTCCGGCCTGATCGTGGTGGTGTCGATGTACATGTCGGGCGCGACTGCCTTCTCCACGTTTCCTGCCGTGCTGCTGCTGACGACGCTGTTTCGCCTGGCCATCTCGGTTTCCACTACCCGGCTGATCCTGCTCGATGGCAGTGCCGGCGCCATCGTGGAAACCTTCGGGCAGTTCGTGGTCGGCGGCAATCTGGTCGTCGGCCTGGTGATCTTCCTCATCCTCACCGTGGTGCAGTTCATCGTCATCACCAAGGGTTCGGAACGCGTGTCGGAGGTTTCCGCGCGCTTTACCCTCGATGCCATGCCCGGCAAGCAGATGTCGATCGACAGCGACTTGCGCGCCGGCCTGCTCACGCCGGAAGAGGCACGCGCCAAGCGCGCCCACCTCGGGCAGGAAAGCCAGCTGCATGGCGCCATGGACGGCGCCATGAAGTTCGTGAAAGGCGATGCCATTGCCGGCCTGTGCATCATGGCGATCAACATGATCGGCGGCATATCGATCGGTGTCATGCAACGCGGCATGTCGGCGGGCGACGCGCTGAAAACCTATTCGATCATGTCGATCGGCGATTCGCTGATTTCCCAGATTCCGGCGCTGCTCATTTCGCTTGGCGCCGGCATGATCACCACCCGCGTCATCGGTGAAGCCCAGAATGAAGACGGCACGGAGATCGAGACGAATATCGGGCAGGATATCGTCAAGGAACTGTTCGCCGAACCCAAGGCCCTGCTCACCGCGGCCGCGATCATGCTGCTGTTCGCCATCATCCCCGGCATGCCGACCATGACCTTCCTGATACTCGCGCTCTGCCTCGTCGCAGGCGGCGTTCTGGGCCTGCTCAAGCCGCTGGCCAGCGCCGAGCAGGCGCGCCAGGCGGAACAGGCGGAAACAACCAATGCCGCCATCGTCGACCTGACCGCCTTCGCGGCAACCGTGCCGTTCATCCTGCGCATGTCGGAAGCGCTGAAAGATACGCCGGAAGCCGAAACGATCCGCACGGCCATCCGCCTGATGCGCAACAACCTGATCGAACACAGAGGGATTCCCGACCTGAAACCGATCGAATTCCAGTTCAAGGAGTCGGTGCCGCTCGGCCGCATCCAGTTCCTGATGTCGGAAGTGCCGCTGGTCGATGAAGAAATTCGCCTGGGCTGGGGCGTCGTGCGGGAAACCGCGGAGCGCATGGCGGAACTGGGCTTCACCGCATTCGAGCTGCCGATCGCCGGCACCCGGCGGCGGCGCGTGTGGGCACGGATCGAGGATGAAGAAAAGCTGCGCGAAGCGGGAATCCAGTTCCAGCGCTACGAGGATGTGCTGGGCGCCGACGTCGAAGTCGAAATGCTGCGCAACTGCCAGATGTTCCTGGGTGTGAATGAAGTGATCCGCTTCACCCGCTGGGCGGAACGGCGTTATCCGGAACTCGGCAAGGAGGTCGGCAAGAACGTGCCGCTGACGCGCCTGACGGAGGTGGTGCAGCGCCTGACGCGGGAAGGCGTATCGCTGCGCAACGCGCGCCTGCTGCTGGAAACGACGCTGGACTGGTCGCAAAAGGAGCGCGACCCCGATGTTATCGCCGACTACGTCAGGCTCGCATTGAAACGGCAGATGTGCCACGAGGTTGCCAGGGATGGCCTCATCGAGGTCATACTGCTGGCGCCGGAACTGGAAGACCAGTTGCGCAACTCGATGCGTCAGACCAGCCAGGGAACCTACCTCGACCTGGGCGCGGAAACCGAACAGGCGGTGCTGGACCGCCTGGCGGATCTGATCACCAATAACTGTTCGCCGATTACGCCGCCGGTGATGGTGACCGCCGCCGACATCCGGCGCTCCGTGCGCAAGCTGATCGAGGAAGAATTTTTTTCCGTGCCGGTATTCGCCTTCTCCGAGCTCACCCAGCATGCCAAGGTGCAGCCGGTAGGCATGATTGAGTTGTAGGGAACCTAAGCGGCAATTCCGCTACTCATTTGTACATGTTCATATTGAACCACCCCCATTTTTCTGTGGAGGAATATCATGCCAGGACCAGGATCCATCACCAATTTTCGCAGCCCCATAGAATCATTCGGTGCCATCGTGCCATGGAAGCCCTCCTCTAACCAGGGAACAGGGCCGACCATCAACAATTTCCTGAATTTCATCTCCCAACAGCTAAATCAGTTCGCCCAGTCACATCTGGCATCGCATGCCAACCATTTTGCGCAAACGCATGGCATCCATACCCCCGCCCAGCAGATGGACCTGGGAAAGCAGCTGCAGGGCTTTGCGCAGCAACTCGCGCAGTCGATGCATCCGGGAGGCTATCAACCAGCTTCCGGCAGCGATAACTACGACGATGGCATGAACTACCAGAACTTTATGCACAAGCAAAGCCAAACGATGAAAGAGCAAGACGGTCGAAACAAACTCCACCTGAAAGGCATGGACAACGGCAATGCCTATGTCTGAGGAGTTTTCTCGGGTCGCGCCTACGTTTCCTGACGCCGCACCGCTTGCGTGCGTAAGGCGCCGCGCAGGAATAAGTTATCCGGGGAATGGAACTGCGGCCAATGATCTTCCCACTCATTTTCGACGGCTTAACAAGACCGGGTAATGGACCGAACGACAGATCATGCGACCAGGAGTGAAATCATGAGCGAAACGAAACCTGCACCGGTAGTGCCTGCGACCGGAGTCCGCCTGGAGGATCTGAGCGACCGCCAGATCCTCGATATGATCAAGCGCGCCCCCCAAGATCCGTATATTGCCAAGGAATTGCTGCACCTGCAGAAGCAAGCCGGCGATCGCATGGCCGATTCCGTGCAGAAGATGGTCGCCAAACTCAGTGAAATCTGCCCGGAACAGGCAATGGTGTCGAACGGGCCGGTGTCAGTGGTTGCGCTGGCAAGTGCGGCCCGCCAGCGCGAAGCCGCAGGCAAGCAAAAGCGGGAATTTGCCGCGTCTCTGGTGATTGGCGCCATGATCAACCGGGACAATCCCGAATGGAATATCTTTGACAATGCGTCGGCACCCCCGCCGGCCGCAAACGGTTTGCTGGCGCTGCTTCAAATGAAGCCGCCGGTGCCCGCGGACAGGCCCGTCTGACACACCCCCTTTGCCCATCGTCAAAGTCAAGCGCGCGCCACAATTTTTAAAAATTCAATGGCGTGGAATCCGCAGGTTGAGAAAGCGCATTATCTCGATGACGATCAATGCGGTTATTCCTCCAAAGTACCCCCCAACGACCGCAAAGACGGAAAACCAAGCAAACCCATCCGGGACTTTCATCGCCGGATTAATCGATGAGTAGTAGAGAGCGAGCGTACCAAGAGGAAAAGCGCCGCCAAGGAAGCCGCCGAGTACTGGATTTTTTGTGAGGAGAATGCCAAGCATGGTCAAACCCGCAAGAACAATAACAGCGACGCTGACAGCCACACTTGGCGGAAAGCCCATCGCGAAAGCAAGTAGCACCCATGGAAAGCTGTAAGCGATCCAACCCAGAAGGAAAAACAGCAGCAGGCCAAGCGCAGCCATAAGGCGACGACGGGGAGCTTCGGCAGACGGGGCAGGTTGTGGTGTGGTTACGCTGGCAATCTCGTTAGCGTTTATGGGACTTGGGCGTAAAGCAATGACAATTGCACACAGCACAAATGCCGCGCCTACTGCAGCTAACATAAGATAGAAAATCAGTGTAAGTTGATCTGCTTTATCCGATGCATGGTCCGGTATCTTGGCTTGTGCCAAGGTGAACGCCACGGTGAATATCGCGACTATGAGCGATGCAACGCCAACAGTTGCTTGCAACCTGGAATCACGGAGGGTATGGCTGAAGATATCTAACAGACCATTACGACCATTTTTATCCGTCATACGGTCATTCATCGTGAAATGAAAATAGAGATGCGGCCATACTCTCTTGCCGCAGTACATACCGACGTCAACTCGCAGTGAGCACGGCAATAGACATCCGGTAGAACAATACTTTGAACTGTATTGTTATACATCGCCGATTCATGGACGAGCATCCGCTGCGTTTGAGAGGCAAGGATATTGATTCATCGCAGACTATGAAACTTCGCGTCTGTATTCAGCCTCGTCTGTTTTCTCTTCTTCTGTTCTTCACAACGCGCGCGATTACCTATGGAATCACACTTCCGAGGTAACCTGTTCTTTTCCGAGGTAACTTTGAAGCATGTCAGAATGAAGCCGATTGCCGCGGTATGTGCAGCGTTGTGCCATGCGAGTGTTCTGGCACAGGAAGCCGAGTTGCCGCAGGTGATCGTTATAGGCACGAAATCCATGCTGTCTGAAGCCAACCGGCTGGGCATCGGCGTGCAGGATACGCCCCAAGCAGTATCGGTGATCGATTCTGATCTGATTCGCGCCCAGAATGCGGACACACTGGAAGAAGTGTTGCGCAACGTGCCGGGCGTCACGCTATCGTCGGGCCATAGCGGTATCTTTTCCAATTACGCCTTGCGCGGCTTCCAGCTCGACAATACCTCGAACTATTTCAAGGATGGCTTGCGCTTCGACCGTCAAGCCCTAATGTCGTTGCAGAACATCAAACAGGTAGAAGTCATCCGTGGCCCGGCTTCCATGCAATACGGAAAGCTCGTGCCGGGCGGTCTCATCAACTTCGTGACCAAGAAACCGCAAGCAAAAAAGAAGCACGAAGTGACGCTGTATGCCAATCAATTCGGCCAGCTGGAAAGCGCGATCGATTCCACCGGCAAGCTGAACGACAGTGGCAGTGTGCTATATCGCATCAATGCTGAAGCAAAGAAGCTCGACAGTTTCCGCAATCATGTCGATGGCAATGCCTATCTCATCTCACCGGCATTCACGTTCAAGCCGTCCAATGCGACTGCGATCAACATCTCGGCCGAACACAATAGCCTCGACACGATCTACGATCCTGGCCAGCCCGCCCCTGTTGCCGACGCCATCAGTTCCGTAACCAGGCTCGATCCAAGCGCGTTTTATGGTGAATCGAACGCCGACTACAAGGTGCGCACCACGACCGGCACGATCCGCATCACTCACCGTTTGAACGACGCCTGGCAGTTGCGTGGCGATTACAGCAACAGCCACTACGATCGCAACATGCTCTTCACGCTCAACAGCCAGGTGAGGGACTCCGCGCTTGATCGCCAGGCAAATAGCGGCGTGAGCCGGCTGCGTTCCGAGATGGCTCGCATCGAGACGTTCGGCAATTTCACAACTGGCGCGCTCAACCACAATGTGCTTGCCGGTATCGACCGCCTGAAGCGCCTCTCCAGTGATGAGGTGGGCAGTGGGGCGAGTATTTCATCAGTGGATTTGTTCAATCCCCAACCTGCTAGAAATGTGGTCTTTGATCAAACCATGGCGGCTGTTAACAAAACCAAGGTGCGCAATACCGGCGTTTATCTGCAGGATCAGATGGATCTCGGGAAATTCAGTCTCATGCTGGGCTTGCGCCGTGATCAGTTGATCGAAGATTTGCATTTCGATGTGCTCACTATTCCCGCAGGTTTTAGCAGCGCAACTGACACGGCACAAACCAGCCCGAGCGCCGGTATCGTCTATCGTCTTTTACCTACCCTGTCGCTCTATGCCAGCTATTCTCGCTCCCTGGATGCGAATGTCGCCTACGATAATTGCGGCCGCAATTTCTCACCTTCGCGCGGCACTCAGTACGAGGCCGGCCTCAAAGGTTCGGCCTTCGGTGACAGCTTGCAATGGAGCGCGGTAGCCTTCGACCTGCGCCGCACCAATGGCCTGGTAGACGATCCTACCGGCGCACGGGATGTTTTTGGCTTCACTTGCCAAGTTCAGGCGGGAGAGCAACGTTCCGAGGGCATCGAGCTGGAAGCCAGTGGCCGGATTGCCAAGGACTTGCGTTTGCATGGCGCGTACACACATCTTAATGCTCGCCTTTCGGAAAATCCGTTTGCACCGGCCCAGATCGGCAAGAAGCTCAAGAATGCGCCGCAGCAAAGCGCCTATCTATGGGCCGAATATGCGCTCGGCGGCGGATGGCACGGCGTGTCTGCATCGCTGGGCATGACTTATGTCGGCCAGCGCTTTGCCGACGACGCTAATGAGCTTGCCATTCCGTCCCACACGGTATGGGACGCCGGTGTACGCTATACGTTCAGCAAAACTGAAACGCTCCAACTGGGAGTGAGCAACCTTACTAACCGCCGTTATGTCGAAAGCAGCGCGCAAAGCGCCACTTCGATTAACCAGGGGGCACCGCGCAGCGTCTCGGTGCGTTACACGCAGACGTTCTAACATCGACCGGTTGCATGTGCATTCGCCGGGCCAGCCGGCACGCAACTGGAGACCGTCTTCTTCGTTCAATTACACCATAGGGCGTGCTCTTGAGGATGAGCTGCTGCAGGTGAATATTCAAGGGAAAAATCATCATGGTTAAGCTCTAACATGATGATTTGTGAACTTGATTTTGACGATGGGCACCCTTCCCGCCTCCAGTTCGATGGAACCAGCGACCGTCCGGTTCTACTCATCGACATACAGAAGTAACGTAGCAGGAGCTTTATCATGCTTGAACTGAGAATCCTTAACGGCCTGCACCGCGGCGCCACGCTGCCCCTCGACGAGCGCCCTCTGGTCATAGGTGCAAGTGACGATGCGGACGTGGTTCTGGTCGACCCCGATATCGAGACCGAACATGCCAGGCTGATACTGACCGCCCGCGGCTGGCTGTTATCCACTCTGAACGGTGCGGTGCTGGGCGCCGAGCACAACCGGCCGCAGGCGTCGCTCGACCTGCAGACCGGCAATTTTGCCCGCCTTGGCCATGTCTGGCTGACCGTGGCGGACTCCGAATCGCCTTGGGAGAATCCGCCGCCGGAGCCGGCCCAAAACGAAACAGTCGACGCTGCCGAAGCCGTCGATACCATCGCCGCCGATAGCCTGTACACGCCGCCGGACGCCTGCCTGGATGCCGGCATGGCGGAAGACGAGCCGTACCGCGACTCGCCGCTCGACGATCCGCAGAACATGGCGGCGGAAGCCACGGGCGCCGGCGAGCAACCGGCGCCGACGGCGTCAGCCGCCGGACCGCGCGCGCGCCGCGGCCGTTCGCGCTGGCTCGGCCCGAAAATGATCTTCGCGCCGCTTGCACTGGTGACCGTCCTGTCCGCCTGCGCAGCGTATACCATGACCTCCCGCTCCAAGGACGACTCCACGTTCAAAACGCCCAACGTGCTCGGCGCATCGAGCCTGGCAGGCGCACGGCCGGGGGCTGCCGCAATGCAGCCGGCGCGCGCCCAGGCGCCCAAGCCGAGTCCGCAACTCTTGCAGATGGAGCTGCGCGAAGCTTTCCGCCAGCGCCTGAAAGAGGTCGATCTCCTCAAGCGTTTCGAGCTTCATCTGAAGGACAACGCATGGACCATGCAGGCCGCGCTGGACGATGACGAAGCAGCGCGCTTCGGGCGCATACTGGCGACCTTCGTCCATGCGCACAACATCAAGTTCCCGGTGCACGCCAAGATCGGCAGCGCGGAAGCGATGCTGCCGTTCCGCATCCGCCAGGTCGTCTCCGGCTCCAATGCGAGCGTCGTGACGCAGGACGGCAACCGCCTGTACGTCGGCGACGAATACCGCGGCATGCGGCTGGTCGCGGTCGACGGCAACAACCTCAGGTTCGAGGGCGAGCGCAAGATCAAGGTGAAATGGTGATGCAGACGGATGCCCTGCGCGAGTCGATCGATGCCCGGCTGGCCGGCATCCGCCTCCAGGTTCCGCGCTGGACCGCGGGTCTGCCGGCCCGGCCCGGCTTCACCAGCAACGGCAAGGTGGCGCAGGTGCTCGGCACGCTGATCGAAGCGCACATGCCGCCGGTACAGATCGGCGAACTATGCCATCTGGTCAGCGAGACCGATTCCGGCAAACCAATGCTGGCCGAGGTGGTCGGGTTCACCGACAAGGCCGCCATCCTGTCCGCGTTGAGCCCGCTGGAAGGCGTGTCGAACCGTACCGTGATCGTTCCGTTGCGGCGCGCCCATTCCATCGAAGTCGGCGACCATCTGTACGGCTGCGTGCTGGATGGCTTCGGCCGGCTGATGCACCGCTCGCCGGTGGTCCAGCCGAGCGCGGGAACCTGGCGCGCGACGGTGCCGGTGATCCGCGATTCGCCTAAGGCAAGCGACCGGCCGCGCATCTCCACGCCGCTGGCTTCCGGCGTGCGCGCCATCGACGGCATGATCACCATGGGTGTGGGCCAGCGTATCGGCGTATTCGCCGGCCCCGGCTGCGGCAAGACCACCCTCATGGCCGCCATCGCGCGCGGCTGCAAGGCCGACGTGGTGGTGTTCGGGCTGATCGGCGAACGCGGGCGAGAACTGAACGAATTCCTGGAGCATGAACTCGACGCCGAGCTGGTGGCGAAAACCATCATTGTCGTCGCCACGTCGGACCGCACGTCGATGGAGCGTTCGCGCGCGGCATTCACCGCGACCGCAGTGGCCGAGGCGTTTCGCGCGCGCGGGCTGAAGGTCTTGCTGCTGGTCGATTCGCTGACCCGGTTCGCGCGCGCGCAGCGCGAGATCGGCCTGGCAGCCGGGGAACCGCCGGCGCGCGGCGGCTTCACGCCCTCGGTGTATACCATGCTGCCGCGCCTGATCGAGCGCGCCGGCTGTACGCCGGACGGCGCCATCACCGCGATGTATACGGTGCTGGTGGACGGCGAAAGCTCTTCCGATCCCATCGGCGATGAAGCCAAATCGCTGCTCGACGGGCACATCTACCTGCGTTCCAAACTGGCCGAGCAGGGCCACTACCCGGCCATCGACGTGTTGTCGAGCATCAGCCGCATCATGGGCAACGTGGTCACGAAGGAGCATCGCGCCGCCGCGACGAAGTTCCGCGAATTGCTGGCGCGCTACCAAGAGATGGAACTGATGATCCGGCTGGGCGAGTACAAGCCCGGCGTCGATCCGGTGGCCGACCGCGCGGTCGACATGCGTGACGCGCAGATGGCCTTCCTGCGCCAGAACACCTCGACCAGCTCCGACTTCAAGGAAGCCATCGATACCCTGATCGCGATGCAGGAGTGAGCGGATGGCCGCTCTTGCAGGATTCGGCAAGCCCAAGGCCAAGCGCGAGCCGGTCGACGTGGCGGAGCCCAAGCCGCAGGACAAGACTCTCGACAAGCTGCTCGGCGTACGCAAGCAGCGCCTGGATCGTCTGGAACGGGAACGCAAGGACTCGCGCGAAGCATGGAAGGCCGCGCGTCTCGGATTGCGCGAGGCGAAGCTGCGATGGTGTGCGGCCGTCCAAAGCACGAAGGAATACTGGGCGCAGGCGCGCAAGGAATTTTTGGCGATGCAAACCACCAGCGGGCAATACCAGAAAGCCAAGGCAGTGTACGAACGGATGAAGCAAGCCGCCGCCGACGAACGGGTGCGCTGCCTGGAGTGGGTTGAAAAGTGCAAGACCAGGCGCGCTGCTTTTTTCGCGGCGCGCGAGCGCGTGCTCACAGCCAACCGGCAACAGGAGAAGCTGACCATCATGCGCGACGAATTGCGCCGGCTTGGCCAGCAAGAAGAGGGGTAACGACAGAAGGGGGTAACCATGTCCAGGATACAGAACGAACCGAGCATTCCCGGAAAGCCGCCGGCGCCGAAACGAACGCCGCACACAGGCAACGCTCCGCCATTCACACCGGCGGAGCAAAAGCCGCAGCAGAAGCCGAAACAAACGCCGCAACAGAAGCTGCGGAAGCCCGCTGTGTCATCGACCGCAAATGCAGCGCAGGCACAGCGCCAGCACGCAACAAACTTGAGACAGGCACGCGCGACCAGACAAGCCGCGCAGAACGAGCGTCGGTCGGCGGCATGGCAGGACCGCATGCGCGAAGCGCCGGCGCAGGACCCGGCCGCAGACCCCAACGCAAGTCCCTGCTTCGACAAACGGAACCCCATGCTCCCCGACGACTGCAGCGCCGAATCCGACGAAGCACCGGACGCGATGGCGAACGGCAGCGCCGGTGTTTCGGTGGAACAGCTGACGCAAGCCGCGGCGCTGGACGAACAGCTCGATTGCACGGCGCTCGCGCACCTGCTTCCCACGGGAGAGAACGACGGCATTTTCGATGTCGTCCTGCCTACCGGCGACCGTTTGGGCGTCGTCGTCAGCGGCCGCTCCTCGTCGCTGTCCTATCTGCTCTCCCCTGCCACGGAAAAATTCGGTTCACGCCTGCGCCGACACCGGATGGAACTGGAAGCGGGTCTGGAACAACTTACACACAGAAATGTGAACATCACCGTGTTGTAACGCGCCAGTACAGGGCGGTATTCAGCGCGGCGGCGGGTTCACCCGCTGCCCCCGGGGCGGCACCGGATGCACCGATCAACGCAGTTTCCAAATAGCCGACCATGCCCGACACCGCAACCCATCCGCTCCGCACTCCGCATGCCGAACCTGTCGTCTTTCCGGCAGGTTCACTCCAGGCAGGCAGTGCGAAACAAAGCGTTCTGACGCTGCGCAATCTCAGCAAGCAGCGCGTGCGCCTGGCACGGATGGTAGGGCGCGGCTGTTTTGTCCGGCTGCCGGGTACGCAAGCCGTCTTCTCGATCCGGCCGGCGGACGATGCCGGCGTCGAATGGTGCGATTCACTGTTCCTCGAAACATCGGGCGGGCCTATCGAGATAGCCGATGGCGCGCGGCTGATACTGGGCCTGACCGGCATCCATCCCGGCGCTCTGCAATCCATGCATGAAGAGCGACGGCAATGGTTTGCCGCCGCGCTTGCCGGGCGGCTGGCGGGAACGCCGTTCGCCGATGCCCGCATTGCCGCTGCGGGCGTCACCATGGACGTGGAAGACAGTTGCTGCCTGAGGCTGACGCTGCGCTCCAGGCGCCACATTCTGACCATGCTCGCGCGTGCGCCGGTCTCGGCGTGGCTCGATTTTCTGCCCCGCAGCGACTGGTCGTTGGAGCGTACGCCGGCGCCGGATTTGCTGATGACTGCGCATCAGGAAACGGTCCGGATCGCGCAACACACGCTGCCGTCCGGCGTGCTGCGCACGCTCACCCCCGGCGACGTGATCGTGCCGGACAGCCCGTTCTTCCGGTCTGACGGCGAAGGGCGTATGCGATTGGGAAACCGCATTGTCCGTGTGCGATACACGGAGCCCAATTCTCTCGAAATACTTGATGTGGAGGGTAAGGTGATGACTGAAAATCCGGAAAGCCAAACCGAGACCGCCGCGGCGCATGTGCCGCGCGATGAGACGGCTGACGATGCGGAAGCGGCTGGGGATGCCACGGCCGGCCTCCGCAGCGATGCCGAAAACGGGGTTCAGGAACAGATTCAAGAGCAGGTCCAGGCGCAGGCTCCAGAGCAGGTTCAGGACGAAGCACAAAGCGAAGCAGAGGCCATCGCCGCCGAAATCGACGCTGCCGCCACGGAAGAATCCCTCGCCGTCGGCGATCAGGAAGATGCACATGGCGACCTCGATTCGGTGCCCATTACCCTGAGCTTCGAACTGGGGAAAGTATCGCTGCCGCTGGCCGAAGTAAGGACGCTCGGGCCGGGAGCCGTGGTGCTGTTTGCCGGCGGCTCGCCTGCCTCGGTTGCCATTGTCTCGGCCGGACAGACACTGGGCCGAGGCGAACTCGTCGATGTGGAAGGACAGCTCGGCATCCGTGTGGCCGAATGGAGAACGCTGTGCTGAGCACCCAATTCGATGTCGTCTCGTTCTCGCTTCTCCTCGCGCTGCTGTCGTTCATCCCGATGGTGATCGTGACCACGACATCGTTCCTGAAAATCTCGCTGGTGCTGATGGTGCTGCGCAACGCGGTGGGGGTGCAGCAAGTGCCGCCCACGCTGGCCATCTACGGCATTTCACTGGCGTTGAGCGTATTCGTCATGGCGCCGACGGTACAGGAAATCGGCAAGCGTGTGATGAGCATCGATGTGACCGCGAACACCTCGCGCACGACGCCGCTGCTGGAACACCTTGGCGGCGCGCTTGCACCCTTGCGCGATTTCATGATCAAGACCAGCCGGCCGGAACATCGCGAACTGTTCCTGGCCTCCGCGAAAAAACTGTGGCCGAAGGAAGTTGCGAAGGAAGCGACGGCGACCGATGCGCTGATCCTGGTGCCGGCCCACGTGGTGTCGGAACTGCAAGCCGGGTATGAAATCGGCTTCCTGATCTATATCCCTTTCGTCGTGATCGACCTGCTCATCTCCAACCTGCTGATGGCGCTCGGCATGCAGCAGGTGAGTCCGCAGACCATCACTATCCCCTTGAAACTGCTGCTGTTTACGCTGGTGGACGGCTGGGCAAAGCTGCTCAACGCACTCGCCCTGTCTTACTTGTAAGCCGCCCCGATAGGTACCGCCATGGCCGATACGCTCAACTTCTTCCAGCAAGGCATGATGATGGCGATCATGCTGTCCGCACCGCCGCTGATCATCGCCGCCGCGTGCGGCATGGTCGTCTCCCTGATCCAGGCGGTGACCCAGATCCAGGACCAGACCCTGCCCTACGTCGTCAAGCTGGTGGCGGTGGCCGTCACGCTGGCCGCGATGGGGCGCTGGATCGGCGTCGAATTGATCCAGCTCGCCAACCTGGCGTTTACGCTGGTACCCAACATCGGCCGCTAGCGCGGACGCACTACGCCATGCAAAGCTCCTTGCTGCTCGACATCCATTCCGGTGCGATCGCCATGGCGCTGATCGCACCGCGGGCCATCGTCTGCCTCCTGATCCTGCCGGGATTCGGCCTGAACGTGCTACAGGGAGCGGCGCGCTATCTGGCCGCCATGGCGATCGTGCTTCCGGCCGCGCTGCCGACTTTCCACTATGTCCAGGCGACGCCGCCGGACTTTATCGTCGCCGGCTGCCTGGTGTTCAAGGAAGCGATGGTCGGCCTGCTGCTCGGTGTCATGGTGTCGGTTCCGTTCTGGGTGGTGCAATCGGTGGCGTCCATCCTGGACAGCCAGCGTGCAGCGGTGCAGGTGCAAGCCAACAACGCCGCCGTCGATCGCGATGCCAGTGCACTCGGCGGCATGCTGGTGCAGGCGACGGTGGTGGTGATGATCCAGGCCGGCCTGTTCGTGGCGCTGGCGCGCATCCTGATCGAGAGCTACGGCCTGTGGCCCGCGTTCCACTTCACGCCACCCTTCGAACCCGGACACATCGACGTGCTGATCAAGCGCTTCGGCGAATTCTTCTGGCACATCATCGTGTATGGCGCGCCGGTGATCATTCCGCTGGTTTTCGTCGAGTTTTCCTTTGCGATGGTCGGCGTGTTCGCCTCCAACCTGCAGGTGACTTCATCGTCGGCGCCGATCAAGAGCCTGGTGGGCATGTTCATGATGCTCGCGTTCTGGCCGACCTTTTCGCATTACGTGGCGGGAGATTTCTCGCGCCTGCTCGACATCGTGGCTGAGCTGCTGCAGGTAAGCCCGCGATAGTCGGCCGCATTGTGACGGAGCCGCCGCCATGAGTGACAACAAGACAGAAGAGCCGACAGACAAAAAACTGGACGACGCCCGCAAGAAAGGCCAGGTCCCGATGAGCCGCGACCTGGCCAAGGTCGGGCCTCTGGTTGCCATTGCGGAAATCGCGTTCAGCACCGAACAGCTGTGGCGCGAGTCGATCCATTCGCTCATGAACCTGGGCTTGATGAGCGTCGGCAAACCCTTCCTGCCCGCGTTGATGGAAATGCTGACCGGCGCAGGCATACTCCTTCTCATCGTGTTCTTCATTTGCTTCGTGGTGTGCATTCCGGTCGGGGTCATTTTCCATTGGGGACAATTTGGCGTCCTGATCGCACCTGAAGCGGCCACGATGAAGTTCGACAAACTCAATCCGGTCAACGGCATCAAGGGCATCTTCTCCAAGAAAAAACTGTTCGAGGTCCTGGTCTCGGCCGCCAAGGCGGCATTGATCGGCTGGCTCGTCTACTTGCTGGTATACGCGGAACTGCCGTCGATCGTCCACCTGTCCGGCGGCGCTCCCAGCGATGCGTATTTCGGCTTCATCGGAATGCTGCGCTCCGTTTTCCACGTGCTTCTTGTCGTTTGCATCGTGACCAGCGTGATCGACCTGGCGATCCAGAAAGCCTTCCACAAGAAGGACCTGATGATGGACATGGAGGAGATCAAGCGCGAGTACAAGGAATCGGAAGGCGACCCGATGGTCAAGGGGCAGCGCAAGCAACTGGCACGGGAATGGGCGAACGAGGCACCGGCGGCAAGGACGGAACAGGCCAACGCAGTGGTGGTCAATCCGACCCACTTTGCGGTCGCCATGTTCTACGACCCGGCGGAAGCCATGGTGCCTGTGGTGCTCGCCAAGGGCAAGGACGATATTGCCCAGGCCATGATCCAGCGTGCGCGCGAATTCAACATCCCGGTAATCCGCCACGTCTGGCTCGCGCGCACGCTGTACGCAACCAGCCGCCAGGACAGCGTGATTCCGAAGTCCAGCTACGAGGCGGTAGCCCAGGTGTATGCCGTGGTCAACGAGCTGGTCGCGATGAAGGATACGGGCCGCGAAGTCGAACTGGAAAGCGAGGGCGAGCCGCCCGAGTCATATCGAAACTGACCGCAACTGAGCGCTCTGCATGGGAGAAACGACATGAAACAAAACGACGTGGCGGCATTGCTTGCAGATGCGCCCGCACCGGCGTCCCAGTCCGCGCCGGCGCTTGTGAAAACAAACCCTCGGCCGTCAGTGCGGGCCAAAGCCGTCTCGTCCGATAGCGGGAGTACAGATGCGGCCGTGACCGGCGTGACAGGGCCGCAGGACGATGCCGCGGACGAGCCGGACCTGTTGGTTCCCGCATCGGAGAACACGCCGTTGCCGCGACGCACTCCAGGCAGGAGGCCGGAGATTGATTCCTTGTATGAGGGCATCGAAGAAGAACAGCCGATGCCGACGTCGGCGACGGAGAGCGACCAGGACCAGGTCGGCATGGCCTGGTGGCTAGTCGTTCCGGAAGATCCGGCAGGACCGGGCGGCGGACCTTCAGGTAAATCCGGCGCGCGCTCGAAGGACAAAGCAGGCGGCGCATCCGCGGAGCGGCCGAAAGCCGTCTGGAGCGACAGCGACATGCCGATGGAAAGCGGCGACCGTTTGTTTCGCGTGGCCGTCGTGGCCCACACCTTCATTCAGGAATTGCGCCCGCCGAAAATGGACCAGCCCGGCACCCTGCCCGCGCCCAGGCCGAAGTCGAAGGCCGAATGCGAACGCCGCTGCGGAAGCGCCGGTTTTTGCGATCCATCCGACGTGCTCGGCTGCGGCGGCCTGCATTGCGGCCGGCAACGCGACATGCTGTATTGATCCCCTGCTTCAAACCCGGCCCTCGCCCTCAAACGTGGAACCCCGGGCCCGCGATTCGCCACACAAGAGCAGTCGACAGCAATGTCGTTACTTACAGGAGCGGATGTGGACTCAACTACCATTGCAATGGCCGCACGAAAACTGCATGCACCCGCAGATGCGGCCGATCACGGCGCCCAGTTGAAGATCGAGATCCGGGAGCTGGATCACAGCGGCAGCGGCCAGTTCCGCGCGGCGCTGGAACGGCACACGGAAGCCGCAGGCGCTGCCGGCGCTGTCGGAAAGCCCGGCCCCGCCGGCAACCCCAATTCGCTGGGCCATGTGATCGCCGGGCGCACGGCCAGCCTCGCCACCGAGGTGAAGAAGGACCAGCAGTACGTCTCCAAACTGCTGGAACAGGCAACCCGCACCGGCGACGAGCTCCATATGATGCGCGCGATGATGGCGCTGAGCGACTTCCAGTTGCGGGTGCAGACGATTTCCAAGACCGTCTCCAAGGCCGCGACCTCCATCGATTCGCTCACCAAACTCCAATAATCCCGATGCAACGCTTTCGAACAATCAGGCTGTTGTCATGCGGCCGCCAGCCTGCATTCCCCGGCCGCCCCCGTCTGTCGCGCTGGCTGCTTCGCGCATGCATGCTGTGCATGATCGGCCTGTTATGCGCCTGTTCGAAGGAAGTGACCTTGCAATCGGGCCTCTCGGACTCCGACGCCAATGAAATCGTGATGGTGCTGAACCAGCAAGGCATCCCGGTCGAAAAGCGGGCCGCCAAGGAAGGCGTCAACCTGGTCCTGGCCGAGACCGACCTGTCGCGCGCGACTGCCGTCATGAATGCCGCCGGCTTGCCGCATCGTAGCTGGGAAAGCCTGGGCGATGTCTTCAAGAAGCAAGGCATGATTTCCACTCCGCTGGAGGAGCGTGTGCGCTATCTGCATGGCTTGTCCGAGGAGCTCGGCTACACCCTGCTGCAGTTCGACAACGTGATCTCTGCGCGCGTGCATGTGGTGCTGCCGGAGCGAATCGCCCCCGGCGAACCGCTCCTGCCCTCCTCCGCAGCCGTATTCATCAAGTATCGGCCGCCGATCGACGAGGACGCCGTATCGCCCCGCATCAAACGCCTGGTGGCCTCCAGCATTCCCGGCCTGGCCAGCGACGATGGCCGCTCCAAGGTATCGGTAGTGATGATGCCCGGCGAAGCGGCGCCGCCGGCGGTGAAATGGACCACGGTCGGCCCGTTCAAGGTGCAGGCGGACGCCGCCGACAGCCTGCTTGCCACGCTGATCACGTTCGCCGTGGTCGGCCTGCTGGGGCTCGCGGCAGGCGTCTTCATGCTGATGAAAAACGGAGCGAAGTTCGGCAAACGCAAGGCTGAAGCGGGCGCTGCGGAATCGTCGGCCGCGGGGCCCGGTGCGGAGCCGGCCAAGGCGGCTGCTACCTAGTAGATCATCCATGTAAATTTGTAGGGCGGGTCCCACCCGCCGTTCCGCCGGTAATGGCGGGTGGGACCCGCCCTACGCATTCTCCGAATTGATATGAGAGGGAAGAACAAGGATGTTGCCGGACGCCTTCATCGACTGGTGGTTCACGCCGTGGAGCTACGCAACCAGCATTCCTGCCCACCTGCCGCCGGCAGCCGACCTGCTCGCCCGGCGCGATCAGTACGGTCTTTGGTGCGCGGAGGCCGGCGTGCGGACAGACTTTCCTGTCGACTTCGATCCGGGTTGGCAGGTCGCGGCGGTGCGCGCCGGGCCGGAGCTGCGGAAGGCTGCGGAGCTGTTCGGCGGCCTCATTGCCGCGCGCGCGCAGGATCAGTCCGTGCTTGGCCGCCTGCTCATTGCTGACCGCAGATGGTGCATGAGCATTGCCATCACCCAGCCCCTGAAGGCTTGCCGGGAAGTTCCGTTCCAGCCAGCCGACCCTGTCGAGGTGCGCGGACTGACGGAGCTTGCCCGCCGCCTCGAACACGGCTTTCCCGGGATCTGGCCGCGGCTGCGGCTGCTGCTGCCGGAGCCGCAGGCGCACCGGGTGGACACCTTGCTGCCGGCCGCGCTGGCGGAGACGGAACCGGCAGCCGGATCGGCGGTGCGCGCGCAACGCTGCTGGCACATGTGCCGCGTCCGCGCCGCCGGCCTGACAGCCCCTTGAACCAGGAGAGATTGCCATGAACGGTTTTTGTGTCGACACCATCGCCGGCAACCCGCATCTGCGCACGCCGCACGGCATATTGCGAACCGCCGCGCTGACCCTTACGGCCGACGCGCGGCGCGCTGCCCGGCTGCTGGTGCGCGACGCACACGCCGAAGCCGGCGTCCTGATCGAAAACGCGCACAGGGACGCGGACGCCATCCTGGCCGAGGCGCGTGCCGAAGCCGAGCGCATCGTCGCCGACGCGCAGGAGCTGGCCCAGCAACTGACCGCCGCCGAGCACCAGCGCGTGATCGCGCAAGCCGCCGAGCTGCTGCGCTCGCTCGAACAGACGAACGACGCCATCCTGGAGCGTGCGGAAGACATCATTGTCGGCCTCGCGCAAACCTTGTACGACCGCCTCGTGATGAATACCACTGCGCGGGAGCGGATCGATGCATCCTTCCGGCGCGTATTGCAGGAAGCGCCGCCGAAACTGGTCGATGCGCTGTTGCGGGTGCATCCGGAGGATGCGGCGCTGCTGCCGGAGGTGGACTGGCCGGTCAAGGCCGATGCCGCGCTGGCGCCCGGCGCCTGCAGGCTGGAAGCCTCGAACGGCCAATGGTGTGCCAATTTCGACGCGGCGGTGCAGGCGGTGAAGGCGGCGTTCGCACAGGCGGTCGAAGATGCACGGCTTGGCACGCCAGGGACGGACGAGGATGGCGATTCCGCCGATGCCGACGGCGAACGCGCGGACGAGCGGTAGCGGGTCATCTGCTCCTTCGAAGCGCAAATCGCTCTGGCAGGCTTTGCCGGGGTCAAAAATATAAATGGAACTGCCGCCTGCGCGCGGCCACACAGAATACGGCCCACCTCCCGGCGGATCGGATATCAGATATCGGGAACTCTTCCATTGAAGGAAAAATTCATGAAATTCAAATATGGTTTTATCGCGTTGGCGATGTTGTTCGCATTGGGTTTCCAGTTGCCGACCGCGTCGGCGCAAACTGCCGCCGGCACCGATTATTCCTGGCGCAATGTGCAGATCAACGGCGGCGGTTTCATCACCGGCATTGTTTACCATCCCACGCAGCCGGGACTGGTCTATGCGCGTACCGATATCGGCGGCGCTTACCGCTGGAATCCGGATAGCAGCGCCTGGGTTCCTCTCAATGACCAGCTCAGCCGTGGCGACGACCAGTTAATGGGCGTGCTGTCGCTGGCCGTCGATCCGGCCAACAGCAATCTCCTGTACCTGGCCGCCGGAGAATATACGGCCTGGTGGGCGCGCAACGCCGCCCTTCTCCGTTCCAGCGATCGGGGCGCGACCTGGAGCCGTACCGAACTGCCGTTCAAACTCGGCGGCAACGAAGACGGCCGCTCGACCGGAGAGCGCTTGCAGGTTGATCCGAACAAGGGTGCGGTCCTGTTCCTCGGCACCTCTCAGGACGGGCTGTGGAAGAGTACCGACGCGGCCCAGACCTGGACCAAAGTCACGGCCTTTCCCGCAAGTAGCGTGACCTTCGTCCTGTTCGACAAGCGTACCGGCAACAGCCAGACCGGCACGTCGACCCTCTATGCCGGAGTCAACAGCACCACCGGCGCCAGCCTCTACCGCAGCACCGACGGCGGCAGCAGCTGGTCGGCCGTGTCGGGCCAGCCGGCCGGCCTGATCCCGCACCGCGCCGGCCTCGACAGCAACGGCATTCTGTACCTGTCCTACAGCAACCAGCCGGGCCCGAGCAACATCACCAACGGCGCCGTCTGGAAGTACGCCGCCGGTACCGGTGTGTGGCAGCAGATTTCGCCGGTCGTGCCCGGCTATGGCGGCTGGGACAACTTCGGTTATGGCGGCCTGGCGGTCGATCCGCAGCGCCCCGGTGTGCTGCTGGCGGCCACATACGACCGTTGGGGATATGGCGACAACATCTTCCGCAGCACCGACGGCGGCGCGACCTGGAAAGCGCTCGCGGCCCAGGCCCAGCTCGATTCCGGCAGCGCACCCTGGGTTCCCAAGCGCAGCGGAAGCATGGGACATTGGATAGGTTCGGTCGCGATCGACCCGTTCAATTCCAACAACGCCATGTACGTCACCGGCGTCGGCTTGTGGCGCAGCGCCAATCTCACCAATGCCGACAGCGGCCTGGCGACGACCTGGAATTTTGCCGACAAGGGCATTGAAGAAACCGCAGTATTGGAGCTGACCAGCCCGCCTGCCGGCGCATCATTGCTAAGCGCAATGGGCGACATCGACGGGTTCTATCATGCCGATCTCAATGCTTCGCCGTCCGGCGCCTTCAATAGCCCCAACTGCAACAGCGCGGGCATCGATTTCGCTGAAGCCAATCCCGGCATCGTCGCGCGCACCAATGCCGTCGTCGCCACCCGCGGCTACCGCTCTGCCGATGGCGGCAAGACCTGGACCGCCTTCGGCAGCGCACCGCAGGCTGCCACCGCCAACGGCCCGGGAAGAATCGCTGTCTCCAGCAATGGCGTCACCATGGTCTGGATGCCGTATCGCAGCGGCGCCTACTATTCGAGGGACGACGGCGCGACCTGGCAGCCAAGCAGCGGCGGCCCCAACGATGGAAGCACCAGTTTCGCGCCGGTAGCGGACCGTTCCAATCCCGACAAGTTCTACATCTACGACCAGGCTGCCGGGAAGGTCTACCGCAGCGTGGACGGCGGCGCCACCTTCGCACTCACCGCGCAGGGCCTGCCCACCGGCGGCGGCGTCATGCGCGCCGTGCCCGGATCGGCATTCGAGGGCAATGTGTGGATTCCCGCTTCAAACGGCTTGTACCGCTCGACCGACTCCGGCGTCACCTTTGCTCCGGTTGCCGGTGTGCAGAAAGCCGTTGCTGTCGGCTTCGGCATGGCCGCGTCCGGGCAATACCATCCGGCGGTCTATGTGATCGGCACCATCGGCGGCGTCGAGGGCATCTACCGTTCCGATAACGCTGGCGCCACCTGGGCACGCATCAACGACGCCAGCCGCCAGTTCAGCGGCGCAAACATCGTCATAGGCGACCCGCGCATGTACGGCCGGGCCTATGTGGGCACCAACGGCCGCGGCATCCTCTACGGCGAACCGGCCGCGGCCGCGTCGACCTCGACATCAACGTCAACATCGACTTCGACCACGTCGGCCTCGACATCGACCACCACAAGTCCGGCCACATTCGTGTTCCCCTGGAAGAAGGGCTCCAGGAAAAAGTGATGGTCATCCACTGATTGCGCTATCGGCAGGTGTGGAGTGTTTTTAGCTCTTGTGCAAGAAAGTCAACATTGAGCCGGGGTGCAGACGTGAGAGGAAATGGCTCCCACGCCTGACCTGTCTAAAACTGTTCCCACTCGTCGTCCGTGTGCACCGGCAACGCCTTTTTCGACTTCGCCCGAGGCGTGCCGGCGACGGCCGGATGGGCCTTCCTCGACATCCGGACGATATTGGACTTCGTGCTCGATGACTCGATCCTGGCGCTCGGTGCACTCCGCGCACTCGACACACTCCGCGCAGCCATGCCCGGCACCGCCGTGGATGCATGGTCGAGTTTGAAGACGCCGACCACCTGTATCAGATTGTTTGCCTGCTCCTGCATCGACTCGGCAGCGGCAGCCGCCTCCTCCACCAGTGCCGCATTCTGCTGGGTGATCTGATCCATCTGGCCGATCGCCTGGTTGATCTGTTCGATGCCGGTGGACTGCTCCTGGCTGGAAGAGGTGATTTCACCCATGATGTCGGTCACGCGCTTGACGCTGACGACCAGCTCTTCCATGGTGGCGCCGGCCTGGTCCACCAGCTTGGCGCCGGCACCCACCGTTTCCACCGAGTTGTCGATCAGGGTCTTGATTTCCTTGGCCGCGCTTGCTGAACGCTGCGCCAGGTTGCGCACTTCGGAGGCAACCACCGCAAATCCCCTGCCTTGCTCGCCTGCGCGTGCCGCTTCCACCGCGGCATTGAGCGCCAGGATGTTGGTCTGGAAGGCGATACCATCAATCACGGTAATGATGTCGACGATCTTCCTGGATGACTCGTTGATCGAACTCATGGTGTCGACCACTTGAGACACCACTTCGCCGCCCTTGAAGGCGACCTCCGAAGCGGATATCGCCAGCTGGTTTGCCTGGCGCGCATTGTCGGCATTTTGCCGCACCGTGCTGGTCAGTTCCTCGATGGAAGACGCGGTCTCTTCCAGCGAGCTTGCCTGCTCTTCGGTACGCGAAGACAGGTCCGCATTGCCGGTGGCGATCTGGTGTGATGCTGTGCCGATGGTCTCGGTGCCGACACGCACCTGGCCGACGATATTGGCCAGGCCGTCCCGCATGGACTTCATGGCGAACAGCAAGCTGCTGCGATCGTTCTCCCTGGTGTCGATGGCGACACAGAGATTGCCATCGGCGATCTGCCTGGCGATGCTTGCCGCATAATCCGGTTCGCCGCCGAGTTGCTTGAGCAGTCCCCTGGTGACGATGAAAGACGCGGCCACGCCGAGAAGCACCGCGATTGTGCCAAGCAGGATCAAAGTGCCGCGGGCCGATGTGAACGTTGCTTCGCTTTCCTCCCCCGTCTGATCAACGAGATTTTCTTGCAAATCGCTCAACTCGCGCAACTGGTCGGCAAAGACGTGCAAGGCGGCATAAGTCTCGCCGAAGGCTGCCTTGCGGGCTTCGTCTTTCTTGCCCTCGTCTAACAGCGCCAGCACCTTGCCGTACGCGGCGAGGTATTTCGTGCCGGCTTCTTTCGATTTGGCGAGCAGTGCTTTGCCTTCCGGCATATAAAGCAGCGGCTCCAGCCGGTCGAGCGACTCGTTAAAGGCCTTGGCATTGGCGGCAAAACGCTCCCTGGCCTTCGCCAGTTCCTGCGGATCCTCTTCCACCGCCAGTTGCAATACCCGGGCGATGCTGCCGCGCACATTATCGAGCGCTACGTTCGCGTACTTGGCTTTCACCCATTCCTTTTTGACGATTTTTTCCGTTCCATCATGCAGAACATCAAGCTCGAAAATGGCGATTCCCGTCATACACAGAAGCAGAAACAGAATGGCGCCAAAACTGATGCCAAGACGGGTTCCAACCTTCATGTGTGCGAAATTCATTTGAGCCTCCTTTTTATATGTGCAGGTAAATCGCTTCGGCAGTTTTCCTGGCTACCAACCGCTCGATCAATCCCGTCCCGGCAACGGACATGAATTTTTCGACGTCGATCACCATGCCGACCACATGGACCGCGATATTGACAATGATGACAACAGTGAACTGGTCATAGGTGGGAGTGCCGGAATTGGACTTGATGCGCATGCCGATGATCGGCACGATGGTACCGTCGTGCCCGCGGATTGCCGGCTTGGAGGTAACCCAGGCGGAACCAGGTTGTATCGCCTCTTTCATCATGCTCCCTCTTGATTTTCTGTGGGTGACGTAGTGCTATCCCGGCGACATTGACTACATTATATGAAGCCGCCCGCTCCAAAAAAATCCGATAGAACACGGTGATGTATCCGTATTTATACGGATACGCCTGTCGATATGCCGGCCGGGGGGCGGGAAAGAAACATGCTTCTGACATTTGCGTCAGGCGCGGCGGACCTTGGACAGTACGCCGATCAGCACGACCACCGAGGGAACGTGCAGTTTTTTCAGAATGCTCGCTCGGTGATCTTCCACCGTGCGGATACTGATAGTCAGTTTTTCGGCGATCGCCTTGCTGCTATGCCCATCGACCAGCATGGTCATGACCTGCTGCTCGCGGGGGGTGAGCAATGACAGGCGAGCCTCGATCTGCGAATGCATCACGGACTCCTGGTGTATTTCCAGTTGCCGCGCCAGGACATCCTGCACGCGATCCAGCAGCTTCTGTTCGGAGAACGGCTTTTCGAGAAAGTCGACCGCACCCAGCCGCATCGTCTCCACTACCGTCGGTACTTCCACGTACCCGGTAATAAAGATAATGGGTATGGCGCAACCGGACTGCACAAGATGGGATTGCAGTTTCGGCCCGCTCATTTCCGGCATGCGCACGTCCAGCACCAGGCATTTGCATTCATGCCGCAGCGGATCGTTCAGAAACTCGGTCGGTGACGCATAAGACCGTACCTCGACGGCGATGGATCTCAGTAACCGAGATATGGCGTTGCGCATCCCTTCATCGTCATCAACGACACACACCAGGTCTTTTGTCTTCATGCGTACAGCCCTTGTTGCCAAGCCACCTTCAAGGAAGTTTCGCAAGCATACAACGCCTTGCCTTGCTTGAGAAGGAAACCGTTCACGCTGCAGCGAATGAGCGTTCCCATTTCGGGGAGGCAGGATCCGGCGCATCCGGATCGTCGACGATAAGCGCAAGGCTCTTCGCCATCGGCTGAACGTCGAACCACGCCATATGCGCGATGGATGGACTGGTCGCCGCTTGCCGGCGGCAACTGTCGGCGCATGCGCGGCATGTCACGACGCAATCGACAAATGGAACCCGGGAATCGATCACGGCGAACCGACCGCAATGCATCGATCGCGCCACGCGCACTTCGTCCACCATCAAGGGCAACACGTCATGCACCGGCCAGGCGCGTCCCCATCCAATTGATCAAACCGCCACGGCGTAGTATTTGAACCTGCCGTGGAGACATGACGTGGCGCACGCGGAGGCGCTCGCGGCGCGTCAGGTTTTCCACCGTCAGTTCGGTTCCGGTATCCAGACCGCGCACCAGGTCAGTCAGTCGCAGTACGTCGCCCGCCTGAATGCGACCGTAATCCTCCCCCTCGATGAAAACGAGCGGCAGCACGCCGAAATTGACCAGGTTTTGCGCATGGATGCGCGCGAAGCCTTTGGCCAACACCGCCCGCAACCCGAGAAAGCGCGGCCCCAGTGCCGCATGTTCGCGGCTGGAACCCTGGCCGTAGTTGCGTCCCCCCACGACGATGTGGCTCCCGACTTGTCGTGCCCGCTTCGCATAGGCCGGATCGATCCGCTCGAAGGAAAACTCCGCGATCTTCGGTATGTTGCTGCGGTATGGCAGGACCCGCAAACCGGCCGGCATGATGTCGTCGGTCGACACGTCGTCGCCTGCCTTGAGCAGGACGGGCGCTTCCAATACCTCCGGCAAGGGTTCGAACGTCGGCAACGAGGCGATATTCGGCCCTTTCTCAAGGGACGCTTGCGACGCCGTTTCGGGTGGCAGCGGCGGAACGAACAGTTCGCGGTTGACGACTGGATGATCCGGATCGGCAATCCGTGGATACGCCATGCCGAGAGTACGCGGATCGGTGATTTTGCCCGTCAGCGCGGAGGCCGTTGCCGTTTCCGGACTCACGAGGCAAACCTGATCCTCGCGCGTGCCGGATCGGCCGGGGAAATTGCGCGGCACCGTGCGCAGCGACAGCGCGTGCGTCGCCGGCGCTTGCCCCATGCCGATGCAACCGTTGCACCCCGTCTGATCATGCGGCATGCGCATGAAAAACGGCTCTCCTGCCATGGCGAGCGCCACTTCCAACCCACCGGCCCCGATGGCCAGCATGCCGAGCGCACCGGCGGCAGGAGTATGGCTGTCACCGCCCAGCAAGGTCTTGCCCGGCTTGCCGAAATACTCCTGATGGCAAGGATGACTCACGCCGTTGCCGGGACGCGAATACCATACGCCGAAGCGCCGGCAGGCGCTGCGCAGGAACAAATGGTCGTCGGCATTCCGGTAATCCTCCTGGATCAGATTATGGTCGACGTACTGGGCGCTCACCTCGGTGCGGACCCGGTCCAATCCCATCGCTTCCAGCTCCAGCATGACCAGCGTACCGGCGGAATCCTGGGTAAGCGTTTGATCGATGATGATGCCGATTTCCTCGCCCGGGACCATCATGCCGCTTGCCAGATGCGGCTGGATCAATTTGCGCGTGAGATTCAATTTCATGGCCCTTGCTCCTTGACACGTATGCATGCACGTATTTGCAATTCGCGTGCCGTGGCGATATCCGCCTTCTCCCGGCTCGGCTTGGCAAACTTGTTGCGTGCATTGGTGTCCACGCATTTGCCGTGAAAGGGCTTGCTGATGCTGCAAAACCTCGTTGCCAACCTGGATGTCGATCCCGCACACCCCATCGATCGCTTTCGGCACGCGACGCTCGAGCAATCCGTGCAAGCGATGTCGCCGGGTTCCATTGCCTTGGCAATCACCGACTGGCTGGCGCATCTGAACATATATTCGATGAAGCAATCTGAATTGCTGGTTCGAGGCGCCGATCAATGGCTGCGCCTGACAACCTGGACAGCCAGCGCGATGCGCGGCGAGTATCCGGCACCTTGCATTGAGCCGCTGCCGAACGACAAGCGTTTTCGTGATGAAGCGTGGCAACAATGGCCGTTCAGTTGGCTGTACCAAGCCTTCTTGCTTCAGCAGCAATGGTGGCACCATGCCACGTGCAACGTCCACGGCATGCATCCGCATCATGCGCGCCTGGTGAATTTTCTGGCCAGGCAGGCGCTGGACATGTTTTCGCCATCCAATTTCCCGCTCACCAATCCGCAAGTCCTTCGGAGAACGATTGACGAAGGCGGCGAGAATCTGCGGCGCGGCGCCGAAGCGCTCGCCGACGATCTGCTTCGCGCAGCGCGAGGCCAGGCACCGCGCGCCGCGGAGGATTTCCCCGTTGGCAAACGCGTGGCGGTCACGCCGGGAAAAGTCATTTACCGGAACCGCCTGATCGAATTGATCCAGTATGCTCCCGCGACCGACAAGGTCAAGCCGCAGCCGGTCCTGATCGTGCCTGCCTGGATCATGAAGTACTACATTCTCGACCTGCAACCAGGCGACTCGCTGGTCAAATATCTTGTCGATCATGGTTACACAGTATTCATGATCTCGTGGAAGAATCCCGGCCCCGAAGAGCGCGACCTCGGTTTCGACGATTATCGCCGGCTCGGCGTAATGGCGGCTGTGGACGCTGTCAATGCGATCGTGCCGGGGCAAACTATCCATAGTGTCGGCTATTGCATCGGCGGCACACTGTTGAGCGTCGCGGCGGCAGATATGGCGCGCAAGAACGATACTCGACTGGGCAGCATGACACTGTTTGCCGCATTGACCGATTTCTCGGAACCGGGAGAATTGGGTCTGTTCATCGATCCGAGTCAGGTCGCCTGGCTGGAAGACTTGATGTGGGACTTGGGCTACCTGGGCGGCGCACGGATGCGCGGCGTGTTTTTCTTCCTGCGGCCGCTCGACTTGATCTGGTCACATAACGTTCAGGAATATCTATTGGGGGAAAAACCCAAGATGTTCGACCTGATGGCATGGAATGCCGACACGACCAACATGCCGTATCGCATGCACAGCGAATATCTGCGGCGTTTCTATCTCAATAACGACCTGGTCCAAGGACGTTTCGACATCGACGACGAGCCGGTGATGTTGCTGGACATCCGTATTCCGATTTTTGCCGTCGGCACCACGCGCGATCACGTCGCCCCGTGGAAATCCGTCTACAAGATCAACCGGCTCACCCGCACGGAAACGACTTTCCTGTTGACGACCGGCGGCCACAACATCGGCGTGGTCAATCCTCCCGAGCGCAGCCATTACCGTTATCAAGTCCACACGCGCCACGCGAGCGACAAGTATCTGTCCGCGGAGGCATATCACGAGCGCGCCGACTGGCACGACGGCTCGTGGTGGCCTGTGTGGGAAGCATGGCTGACAGAACGTTCTGGCAGCGCAGTCACACCGCCTCCGCTGGCGACACCGGAATTGGGATATCCGGCGCTCATGGATGCACCGGGCAAATATGTCCTCGAAAGCGCCCGAACGGCGCAAAGTTGACGAATGTTTCGGAGGGTATCAACGTGAATATCGACGGCAAGACAATCGTGATTACCGGCGCCGGGCAAGGCCTCGGCCAAGCCATGGCGCTGGCTTTGGCGCGCAAAGGCGCGCAACTTGCATTGGTGGACATCGACAATGACCGGCTCAAGGAAACCGAGCAACGCTGCCATGAGCTCGGCGCCGACGTTCGTATCTATGGCGCCGATATCGCTGCCGAAACGACTGTCGAATGGCTGTTCAACCAGATTGCGCAGGACTTCGGCCGTCTCGACAGCCTGATCAACAACGCCGGCATCACCGCTGACGCGTTGCTGGTCAAGCAGGAAGACGGCAAGATTCAGAAGATGCCGCTGGACACCTTCAACAAGGTGATGGCGGTCGATCTGATTGGTGTTTTTCTGTGCGGCCGCGAAGCGGCGACACACATGATCGAGGAAGGGAACGGCGGCGTCATCGTCAACATTTCGAGCATCTCGCGCGCCGGCAACATCGGGCAGACCAATTACGCGGCGGCCAAGGCCGGCGTGGCTGCGATGACGGTGACGTGGGCGCAGGAACTCGCCCGCTACGGCATCCGGGTCGCTGGCGTGGCGCCGGGATTCTCCGATACACGCTTGGTGGCACGCATGAAACCGGCACTGCAGGAGCAATTCAAGCGACGCATCCCGCTACATCGTTTCGGCAAGCCGGACGAGATTGCCGATGCGATCGTGTTTATCCTCGAAAGCGACTACTACAACGGACGCATGCTCGAAGTGGATGGAGGATTGCGGCTATGAATTCGATAACAAAAGACATGGCTAAGGAAAGCGACATCCGGTTGCGGATCTATCGATACGATCCCGATCGCGACGAACGGCCGCGCATGGAGACGCTAGCGGTGCAGCGGGGCGCGCACGATCGCATGCTCCTCGACCTGCTGGAGCGTGCCAAGCACGAAGTCGACGACAGCTTGTCGTTTCGACGCTCGTGCCACGAGGGCATCTGCGGCTCGGATGCGATGAATATCAATGGCAAGAACGGTCTCGCCTGCATCACCCGCATCGATGACCTGAAGCAGCCGGTCACGATCCGCCCCTTGCCTGGTTTTCCGGTGATCCGGGACTTGATCGTCGATCTGACGGAATTCTTCAAGCACTACCATTCGATCAAGCCGTATCTGGTGAACGATTCGCCGCCGCCGGAAAAGGAACGATTGCAGTCGCCGGAGGAGCGCGAACGGCTCAACGGCTTATACGAATGCATTCTGTGTGCGTGCTGCACCAGCGCATGTCCTTCCTACTGGTGGAATCCCGACAAGTTTGTCGGCCCGGCGGGCTTGCTTCAGGCTTACCGCTTCATGGTCGACAGCCGCGATACCGCGCTCGACGAGCGGCTCGACAATGTGGAAGATAGGTATCGCCTGTATCGCTGCCGCACGATCATGAATTGCACCGACGTCTGCCCGAAAGACTTGAACCCGGCGGATGCCATCACGCATATCCGGACACTGCTACTCAAGCGGATCGTGTAAGCGCCCCGCCCTAGCCCGGATATTTCATCAGACCGGCCCTCAACTTGATTGGAAGGCGCGTGTTTACACGGTTTGCGGCTTGTAACCGCCGGATCCAATTTGTGCCTTCGGCCTACGCGGGTTCTGGCGTGCGATTTGTGGCCATTTTGCGTCTCCCCTTCGCGCCAATAGGTGAACTATTGGCTTGTCGCGGAAACGCAAACTGGCTCACAACTCGCGCGCCATCACTCCGCGTCCTGATGGAATATCCGGGCTAGGCATGGTAGACGGTCTTCACATTGACGAATTCACGGATGCCGAACCACGACAGTTCACGCCCATACCCGGAGTGTTTCACCCCACCAAACGGCAGGCGCACATCTGATTTCACGAATGCGTTGACGAACACGCTGCCCGCTTCAATGCGGCGGGCAATTCGGTTTGCCCGCGTCCGATCTTTCGTGAAGACTGCGGCGCCCAGGCCGAATCGGGAACTATTCGCCAGTTCGATGGCATGTTCTTCGCCCTCGGCTTCGATGATCGCCGCCACCGGGCCAAAAATTTCTTCATCGAAAGCCGGCATGCCAGGCTTGACTCCCGACAGAAATTTGTTCCGCGTTTCCTTAGGGAGAATTACGCCTCTTGTCGCCAGCGCTTCCCTCACGGTTGGTGATCAGCCGCTCTCAAATCCGTGTTGAATTTTCGGCCACGGCGTCTTCCGTGGCGGCGGCTTTCTTTCGCCGGCAGCACCGGCCGTGAAGATGCGACAGGATGAACAAGGCGAGCACCGTCCCCAGGACCGCAGCCAGCCCCATCCCCATGCCAGCAGCCACGCCGATGGCCGAGGTCAGCCAGATGCTGGCTGCCGTGGTCAGACCGCGGATGCTGCGCTCCTGCGACAGCTTCATCACCGCACCGGCGCCCAGGAAACCGATGCCCGCAATGACTCCCTGCAGTACCCGGCTCATATCGGCCTTCAGCACACCGGCCTCGAGCGGCACCATGACGAACAGAGCAGATCCCAATGCGACCAGCATATGGGTCCGCAAGCCGGCCGCAGTGCCGCGCATTTCGCGTTCATAGCCCAACAGGCCGCCGAGCACGACGGCAATCGTCATGCGTATGATCACGCGCGTGGCCTGCACCGGGTCAGGAAGATGCCAAAGCTCCGCCCTGATTGTGCTCCCTACGTCGACCCACCATGCGTCCATATCTTCCCCCGCCGGCAAAACCGCATCCAACGCCGGGCGCTCATCGGCATTCAGCGCGCGCAGGTAGCTCGCTTGCGTGGCTTTGCCAAAGCTCCTGTTTTTTCAGGACGCTTTCACGCTGGATCTCCATCAACCGGGCGAGCGCATGCCGGCGCGCTTCGAGGATGCTCTCCGTCTGCTCCTCCAGGTTACGCAGTTGCCAGCGGATGACCAACCGGCGTGCCAAACGGCATAATCTCATCATGTCCTCTCCTCGTCGCTAGTTTGCACTCAAGATCCACCCGGTCGATCGGCGACCACTTGGTAACCGTCTGTGGCAGGCCCGCGAAGGACAGTTCCACACCCGCCGGTTTCTTGCCGGGGGTCGTCAAAACAGACAATTACATTTACCATAGGCAAACTTCGCGCCGGATCTCGCGGAGGTGCATTGATGCCACCCGTCCCGTTCACTACCGGCTTATTCAAAAAAGCGAATGAATATTGCATGTTTTATACGTAACGCATCAGTCCTGGATCTGGTTCGTGCCGCGTTCAAGCAAGCGGGTTTCCACTGCACTCCCCATTCCTCGGAAACCTTGCTGTTCCGAGCCTTGCGCCGGCAAAGCTTCGATCTGATCCTGATCGACTTTGCGGTCGCGCCGGACGACAACGACGGCATCCTGTCCTGGCTGACCTGCCGCTCCGGCGACCACACGCCGGTTCTCGGCTTGTCGCCGGTGCGCAGCGCGGAGGTGACGGCGCTCGTGCTCAACTGCGGCGCCGACGACATGCTGGCGAGACCGTTCGAACCGGTCGAACTGCTGGCGCGGGTACACGCGCTGATGCGGCGCAGCAATCGCCGCAATGTGCGCCGCATGATCGAACTGGCCGGGTTTACGCTGGATCGCGAGACCAGCAAGTTCGCCTACCGGGGCACGCCTATCGAGCTTACGCCGCGCGAGTTCAGCATGGCCTGGATGTTTTTTTCTTCTCCCGGCATCTACATTTCCCGCGAAACCATCGGCGTGTCGATCTGGAGCGCGGACAGCGAAGTGGCGGGACGCACGATCGAGCAGCATGTGTACAAGCTGCGCAAGAAGCTGCAACTCGGTTCCGAACGCGGCGTGATCATCCGCACCGCCTATAGCCAGGGTTATCGGCTCGAACTGATCGGGCAGGAACGGTTGGAAGACATCGAAGAATCCTCGTCAAACGCCGCCGATTCATAGACTTCCACGAATGCAGTAAAAGTGGAACCTCAGCTTGTATTCCACCACTTATCGCCAAGGCAGAAAAGCATCTGTCATGCATGGACATGAGAGCAGGCGATGAATATGAGAGTCAACCTCGCACTCGAAAGACCGATCAAAAAATGTAAATAAAGACAATGAAACCCGCACCAACGAAAACGATCCGATGTCAAAGGACAGCAAGCCGACGTCGGAAGCCAGCGATTCGACTTCAAAAACCAGCGGTCCGAGTTCGATGCCCGAGCCAACAGGTACAGTTACCGTGAATGAAACCATCGTTGTGAAAGCGGGTGAAGTATTTGATGGAGGCGGAAAACTCTACAAGGCAGGCGCCAATTTGGGTGACGGCTCGCATTATCGATCATCGTGACTGATGCCAATCGATTTCCCGATTTGTTCCGCGCCTGACGGGCGCGCTGCGGCGTTGCTCGTCGTCGCCATAGCTCGCTATGACGCCTCCTCGCGCCCCTCGGCGAGCCCCTTGCAGGGTATCCTGTCAAACGCGGTCAAATCGCGACCTTATTCCGTCCACGTTCCTTAGGCGAACGTCCTGATGTTGCTGACGTTGATGCCGTCGAGTTGCGAGGATTTCAAGAAGAAATTCAC
The DNA here is from genome assembly GCA_966212445.1 of uncultured Noviherbaspirillum sp. Taxonomy (GTDB): domain Bacteria; phylum Pseudomonadota; class Gammaproteobacteria; order Burkholderiales; family Burkholderiaceae_D; genus Noviherbaspirillum. Next base: position 66,397 of record CBIHRJ010000011.1, read on the forward strand.
CGGCGTTAGCGTCCGTTGCTGCGCCGTGGTCTCGTAATCCACCAGGAAGGTCGGCTCCCATGCTTCTTCGCTCTTGAGCAGCTTGCTGCGATATTTCGTGCACTCCTGCGCGGCCGGCTTGTCCCCGCACTCCTGTGCCATGACAGCGACCGATTTGACCGCATTGGCCGCGGCGACGGCCTCACTTTTTATTTCCTTGAATTCCCAGAAGGTCTGCGTCGGCTCGGCATTGTCCAGAGAGCGCTGGAGATATTGGCGCAGCTTCGTGTGTTCCGTTTCGATGGCTGCGTTTCTCTTCTGTATTCTTTGCTGTTCCTGAATCGGCGTCTCGTTTTCGGGTGCGTCGGCACCGTACCCTCCCGGGTTGAAGCGCTTCGTTTTTTCCTCCGCCCATTCGTCGAGCTTGGGGGCGACATTGTCGACAAACGACTGCGCGTTCTGATAACTCTTGATTCTGACGGAAGTTTTCTTGAGCTCGCCTTGATGCTCGACGAAGGTGTCTGTTTGCGTGTAGCCGTTCTTCCAGAAACCCACGGTCCCGCCCAAGGGTTCTCCCCCAGTCACGTTCAGGTCCATGTCGGTATCGGACACTTCCACTGTCCCCAATGCCCCGCCCAGTGAGGCGACCGATGCGGATGCGCTGGCCTTGACGGACCAGTAGGTCGACTTCTTGTCGACGTGCAGCGATCCTCCCGTTTCCGTCCACGCCGTCTTGCCCTTGAACTTGCCGGCGATGCTGAGGCCGGCGTTGGCCACGCCAAGCTTGAATTTACCGAACGCGGCGCCGAGTCCGCCACTGACGGATGCGCTTGCAAGTCCGGCTTTTTCTTTCGTCTCGACCAGGCTTATCGACACCTCGGGCCATTCCTGCCACAGGTTCTTCAGCGGCGAGGCGGCGTCGTCTCCGTGCGCGTTGGCATACGGGGCGCCCTCCGGAAGAGCGTCCGGCGCCATCAATTTCGTCGCCACCCGCGCGAGTTTCGCATTATTTGCCTGGTCTCCGCCGACGCCTCCCTTGAGCCGGTCAAAACGGATCATGACGCCATTCTTGTCCTGGCCTTCCAAGCCGATGGCCGCGTCCCCGCCCACGCTCGCCGAGAGGCTATTCTGATCCTTGTCCCAGGAAGCGACTTTGACGCCGACAGATGCGCCGGCGCCAACCTGCCCTTTCAGGATGCGCTGGGTGCCGAGGAACAATTCATTGCCCTGCGAGCCGGTTCCAATCTCAAGGGTGGCGCAACGGGTGCCCTCGGCGCGCACATCGGCTTGAAGCCGCAGCACTTTCTTTGAAATGAGTTTGGTGAACAGTCCGGATAATTGCTTCGTTCCAAATCCGCCCACGCCGCCGCTGTACATGACCACTCTCGATCCCAGTTCGTGGTTCTTCGTATGGTCCGCGATCATGCGTGCCGTATCGGCTTTGCTGATCGTTTTCAGGTTCGGCATCTCGGTCGGCCGCACCGGCTCCGTGGCGCGTCTTTGCGCAAGCCTGAAGGCATGCCAGTCCGGCTGGCCTTCAGCAACCTGCCCCGCATCGGGAACCGAGGCGGGGCAGCCGGCCTTGGTCGCCCATGCAGCCATCGTCTCCGCCGTGAGGTTGGTGTGTTGATTGTCGACCAGCTTGTTGATCTCGTCTTTCGTTGCCTGGCTCTGGCCGGCCACGCCGCCATCCAGCGCCGCGTAGACGCGCTCCTTCACCATGCTGCGCGCATTGTCGTCGAGCCCGATATTGACGTTAAGCCACAGGAACTTGGTGTCGGCCTTTACCTGCTGCAGGATTGCCAGGCGCACCATGTTCTCCAGCGTCTCCGCATCCGGATTGGCCGGTTGATTCGCCAGGCCGCCTCGATTCGCTTCCAGTCCCTTCTCCAGGATGTCGACCATGCTCCTGATCGCGCGCGCCTCTCCCAGGCCGCCGGCCTCGGCATTTCGGAAGCCGCTGCCGGGAGCGGCGCCGACATAGGGCAGCACCGTTTCCGGCGCCTGCCTGTTAACCGCGTTGAGTGGCGATTTCTTCTTCCCGGGAAGCACGACGTTTCTCATGAGCCTGCCGATCTTCCTTATTTTCGACGCGTCTTTTCCGAGCGCCTCATGGTTGGATCCGGTGGGATCGGCATTGTTGGTGCCGTTGGCGCGCGATACCCACTTGCTCATTTTCTTGAGACGATTTTCCGCCTTGTAGAAGGGGGTGGACTTGCCGTTCGCATCCTTGCGCTTGTCGGTATAAAAGCCGTTGTTGACTGCTCCGATCGCCCATTCGTGGGCATGCTTGGCTGGCGTAAATGCTGCGCCCGGATTGTTTCGCGCATGCTCGCCCGACTGCACCAGATGGGCTTGCACCGCGCGCAGGCTCTTGTCGAGGAGCGTCCTCGGATTGTCCGGAATTTCGCTGAAAACGCCTTGCGGATAAACGGGCAAGAGCCTGTCCTCGCGTGCTTTCTCGCGGACGGCAGTCATGTACACATGCAGCATTTTGTCGTCTTCGCTCGTGACAGACTCATGCACGGCCTGCTCACCGTGCGCGGGTACCGCGATCTTTTTGAGACAGGCGAATCCGGTCGGCGTCTTCTCCAGGGCCTGGGCGATGCGCCATGCACAGGCGAACTCGTCTTCATTAAAGCCTTCGGGACGCGGGGCATCGGGATTCGTAATGCTTGCATGCAAATTCAGATTGCCCAGGCAAGCGAGGCTGCGCGCGGCCAGGGACGGGTCATGTCCTTTGCACGCCAGCGAGACGGCCTGCGTGACCACCATCATCTCGGCGCCTTTCATCTCGCGCGGCAGTGCCGGGTTGTCGCCCAGGCGCGCGTGCACCTGCGCCAGTTGCTCGGCCAGTTGCGCCTTGGCCGCCACGGCCGTCCCGAAATCGAAGTAGCACGGCTTGTCCAGCAGCCCCCGATAGCTCTGGCCGGGGTTGTCCACGTGGCCAGCGTCGAGCTGCGCCACAAAGCTGGACTCCCGCAGTTTGACGCCGATGTTCCACTGCGCCGTCGTTACCGGCGGCGGCGCGCCATTGGCTCGATGCTTGGGTGGCGATGCCACCTTGTTTTCATCTATCGTGGGCAATGCCGCGTTCGGGTCCTTGGGCGCCATCCGTACATGCTTCGCATCCGGCGTTTTTGTGTAGGAATGAAATGGAGTGGGGTTTAGCGTCGTGGATGAAATGCCGCCACCCAAGGGCTTCCATACTTTCATATTCATAAAGTAGCTCCATGTCCTCTTGTTTTAAAAAATTTTGAGAAAAATACGGCGAGGCTGATATTTCATGAGTGTCAGTGCGCATGTGCGGGTTCCGTCTGCGCCTTGCCGTCCATGACGCAGACGCGACGTCAACGGCTGCCTGAACAGGCAGGGCCTACTTTTATGCAGGACGTACTCAAAAAGAATGAAGGATGTGCCATGAACCGCGTGGCGCATCGGAAGCGATGGAACTATCCGGATTGCGTGCCGGGCTCGTTCGTCTCAATCGGAAAGACGAAAGCATAAAAAAGCAGCGGCGCATTTCGCGGGACGCGCCGTGAAGTGCGCCTGGATTGACGCGCATGGCAAGACATTCGCGTTGACCGCAGCATGGATGCCTTTCAAGGTTTTTGCCGACTGCTCATCCGACATACAGGACGCGACTGCTTGCATGTTGACGAGACTGACGCTGTTCCCCTTGTAATCAGCAGTTCCGCACCGCGCCGTCAGCCTTGCCTTTCGCTTCCAGTCCCGCACTTGAACTCAATAGTGCCGGCATCCTTGGTGCCCCTTTCCCTCTGCACCACCTCCGTAGTGGAGAATCCGGTGATCGTCGCGTTGGCCGTCTGGCCCTCAGGAATAATGAGTTCACCGGGATTGAAGAGGGAGACATCCGCAGCGCGAAAGCCGGAGAACTGGGCGATATGGTCATAACCGTCGCGGTCGGCATAGGTCTTTTCAACGCCGTCGGTCACCGATATCGGATGTCCGAAACTGTAGTTATCTTCCCCGCTGCTGAAACGGTCTTTCCACATAGAGTTCCACAATGCGCCTTCGGCCCATTTGTTGAGGTTGAGGTTGAGAGCTTTGTAAAAAGTTTGTCCCGAAACGCCGAATTGCGGATCGTGGGCAAGCCGCTCCAGGCCGCTTGTCAATGGCTCGTACAGCGGCGCGATAGCCTGCTTGAACTTTGCCTGGCCATGTTGGGCCATGCGTCCGGCCGGAATGATGACATTGAACGTGCCGGTATCCGGATGGGTATAGTCGGTGATGGCCAGCAACTGGTCCATATTCAAGACGGCGCGGTGCACGCCGGGCGGAGCTCTATGGCTGCCGGCGGAGCGCATGGACTGATCGATGCCGAACTGCTTTAGCGCGTCTCGTCCAGCCATTTGGGCGAAGAGCTGCTTTCCGTCCTGGTCCAGCGCAGAGTCATTGATACGTGAATCAAGCTCTTGCATCAGGAAGTCCCGATGCGCTGGGATGGCGAGTTCATCCAAGCGCTTGACGCCGCCCGCCACACCCCGACCGATGTCGTACTTCTCCCCGAAATCGTGAAGCGCCCCGATAAATCTCAGCAGCTCGCCGGCTTCATATTTGTCCCGTGGGGAGGTCTTGTCACTCTTATCGTTATACAAATCCTTCAAATCCTTGGCGACGCTCTCGTGCAATCTGTTCCAATTCATTTCAAACGACCGGCTCCTGGAGGGATCGAATGTGGCCTCGATCTGCTGCATCGCCGACAGCAAAGAGGGGGCGACAGCCTTGGCTGTGGTCGACATCCTGGCTGCCGACAAAGCTGCCGGGACATGATTGACAAACGATTTTATTATTGAATTGGGCATAGTGTCCTTTTGATCATCATCAAAAATTGGCGACAGTATTCATCTCATAGGTATCCGCGCGCATGCGTGAGTTCCATCCGCACACAAGGCTCCATTCCAGCCATTTCAAGGTGAGTGAATTTCTCAAAATCTGCATCGGCAACGGAGAAAAGACGATCTAGTTGAGAATCAGATCCGCAGTCTGCACGCCGACTTTGGCCAGGCAAGCACGCTTGGCGTGGGCCTTGCGCGTCGACGTCAGCGCCCGGCAAGACAAAGCGCGCGCCGTACTGGCGCTGTGCGGACTGATGACGAATTGCCGTTGCAGCGTGCGCAGTTGGGCGAGCAAATTGTCAAGGTGACTAAGCCGTCAATGCATCATCAATTCTTGGTCGCCACGATATTGATCGTGTGCCAGTACGTGCCTTCGGGATGCGCAGGGATGTTTTTTTGCTTCAGCACATCATCCATTTCCTTGGTGGTCTTCCCGTATTGTCCGCGTTCGTTCGACAACTGATTTCCCACACACTCCACGGTGAAGCCCGCTTCGATCAGCATGTCATGCATCATGTAATCTGTCCGGAGGTTGAGATTCTTCTTTCCGGTGCTCTCGTCAAGGTGGTGGTGCTCGCCATAACATGAGAGGACTACCTTGCCTCCGGATTCCAGAGCGGTGTGGATGCCTTTTAAGGTTTGCGCCAGCTGTTCGTCCGACATGTAAGGCGCGACCGCCTGCATGTTCACGAGGCTGACGCTGTTTTCCTTGCATTTTCCCTCGGAGAAGGCTTCCAGCAGAGTCCCTGTAAATGTGCTCACGCGTTCGGAATTATCCAGCTCCGAATTGCCTTTTATCTTGTCGCTGATGAACGCTGCCGATTGCGGATCCGTATCCAGTGCAAGGATGGCCGCATCGGGATAATGTTTTCCCAGCCGCATCACTGCCCCTCCCTGGGCCGCGCCGATATCGATGATGCTGCTTGCTTCCTTTGGCAGCATGTCATTGTCGGCAGCCCACGAAACCACCTCGGCGGCATCCGTGACCCTCGCGTTTTCGTAATTGCGTAATTTACCGACAGACCCTTCATACATACTCGCCAATTGAGAGAACGGTCCTTTCGGCGGACGGTCCGGGCGGCTTGTGGAAAATCGTCGAAGAGAAAAGGCATTATCCGCTGCCAGTCGGCTGGTTTGCGCAGCCGTTGTTTGCGTCGGCATTTGTTTCTTTGGAAATTTTTCGTCCAATTTTTTCAGGTCGTTTTTAAAGCTGTCGGAAGCAGACAGGATCCGTACGGCATTTGACGCACTTGCGCCATTCGAAGCGGCGGCGGCACGCAATGCAGTGTTGATGGCATTCCCAATTTTTGTCATGATGATTTCCTGTTGATCAACAGATTCATGGTTGAAGACGTCTTCATCAGGTTCTTCATAGGGCCGATGTCCTTTTGCGCGTGGAGCAAAAGCTCGCGCAACATCTGCGCCGTCGCAAAGCCTTCCTTGACCTGATTGCTGAAGGAGGAAAGGCTCAGCATGCGGGCGTCGATCCGCTTGCAATACAGGAAGCTATCGTCGTCGACGTCGTATGCCACCGCGCCGCCGTTGAGGTTCCGCGGATCTTTGTTGAGCATCAGTGCTGCCGCAAGCTGGTAAGCCTGCGCGTCGGGTAACAATTTCGTCACTTTGACCGTGGTGGCGAACATCTCGTTGTCCGCATCCGTGCAGGCGATCGTCATCTCCTGCTTGTCGGAATTTGAAAGCAACCAGCAATCCGATGCGTCCCAGCACGGGATCGCACCCAATTGGGCCGGGTCGATGCGCATTCGCTTCATGGTGGTTTCCACGTTAGGTCCCTGTCAATGATGATGGAGAGCGTCTCATCCGGATTGCCTGTCGCGCCGTCCAGCTGAACACTGTCACTGTTGGAGATTTTTGCGTACAGCCCGCACAGCGGCCGGTCATTCAGAATGGCTTGTTACCGTATCTCCTCCATTGCATGGGGAGCGATGGATCGATGCTGCACACACTGGATGTGTGTCATCAAATGCATCACGGTTCCGTCATCGAACAGCGGAGAAAGCAATGATCGCCGGCGGCCTCTTCCCCTTGCGGGAGCAAGCCGATACTGCCCGGCGTTTTCCGAGGCGGGACCTCAGCGTTGAGCGGAAAGCACTTCCGGCGGGAGGTTGCGATAGACTTTTTGCGCATACTTGATGCGCAGCTCGGGGTTCCGTGCGTTGTAAGCGCCAACGGCTTCCCATGAATTTCCCATGCGGCGCAGATTTTGCGCCAGCACCCATGCGCCGACCTGGATGTTGATGCAGGCATCCCAGAGCTGCGCTTCTTCAATGCCGTACTTGCGCAAGGTGGGCAGCCAGCGGCTGTTGATTTGCATCAGACCGATATCATATGAGCCGTTTTTGTTCCGATTGACCGCGGAAGGGTTGAGGTTCGATTCCGTTTTGGCGATGGCATACAACAGGTAGGCGTTCACGCCATACTGCTCGGCGGCATCCTCCCAGCATGCGCTGGCGCCGCCGCTCATCAACAGCGCAATGGCGGCCAGCGCCAGGCGCGAGCGAAATGCGCGGAGAGGGCGTCCGGCATGTGCATCAGGACATCGCCGCGCAACGGCCGGCGCTTCCGGAGACCGGGAATCGCGGTATTGGGACGGAAAATGCACAGGCATGAAGTTCTCCATGGGATTTCAGTACGGTGGAGTGGTCGAACCGTTTTGATACCTGAATACACTGTCCCAGGCGCAAGTGAGAAGAATTCCGTTTACATCGCGCTTTATCGTGCCTATGGCCCAGTCAACGCCTGTCGTACCATCCGGATTGACAAAGTGGATGTTGCAGGGATCGCCCGCAGCGACCGGCTGGTTGACGTACAAGGACTGGCCCTCAACCCAGTATTTTCCACTTACCCAATCGCCTTGAACACCCTTGCCGGTGATCGTATTTTCCGCGCGGATGTCTCCTGCCGCCGCAATAGAGCCATCCGTCGTGATCTGCGTGGTCGCGGCGACGCTGTCGGCGGACAAGGCGCCCGGAACATCCATGTTGCCGGCCTCATCGACGGCAAGGGCGACCCAGCCGCTTCCGTTGTAGCTGAATGCCCTGCCCAGGGCCGTCACCATCCGCACATCGCCGATGCTGTTTCCGCTTGCAGGAAGGTCGCCATGGTTCAGCACGGGTTCCTTCCAGCCGGATACCGCTTTCCAGAGGCCGTCTGTGCCGCAGGCCAGCAAACTTCTTGTTGCATCATCCATCCCGAAGGCCGCTTTGGAGCCGCAAGCAGCTCCCGGAGTAACGAGTGCATTGCCGGCCAAGGTTATCGGCGTATTCAACTGGTTCAGCTCCGGCCGTCCCGGTACCGCATCGCGGTATAAAAAGTCTGTCGACAATTGGCCGGGACCGTCGTAAAACAGGCTCGATACCAAGTGCCCGCCGTCGTTGGCGGCGGCGCCGGTCAGGACCGTCGTGCCGCCGCAGGCGACGTTACGATAGTCGGTGGTGACCAGCTCCCACGACGCGCCGCGTGCCGTACCCGGCGCCTCGGTGCTGATGTAGCCGCCGCCCTGGCCGGCATACATCGCCACCAATGGAATGTCCCGCTCCGGGATCGCCTGTCCGCCATAGGTCGCCACCAGCGCATCGAGTTTGCCGGAGGTGGGTTGGCGGACCAGCACGCATGCCGTTTGGTTGAAGGCATTGGTGCTGGAAAAATTGTCCGACAGGAAGCCCCCGGTCTTCAGTTGTGCGACCGTGATGGTGCCGACCGTGCCGCCGGCGGTGGCGGCCACCAGGTCCGTGTAGTTCGCCGAGATGTACTTGCGTGCCGCATTCGCCACCTGCGCCTGGTGCAGCGCGATCCGCTGTCCCTTTGTTTCATCCAGGGAGGAGTCGATCATGGCTGTCATGCTCATCAACATCATCGAGCCGATCGCAAGTGATCCTAGGGCTTCAAGCAGCGAAATGCCGCGCTGTGCATTTTTCTTCATGCCAGTTCTCTCTCTACGGTCACCATTGCGATTCGATTCATCTCGTCTGTGCTACTCGCTGTTATATACCTTGACCACGAGGTCGATATAGTCCTCCGCTGCGGCGCCCTGCTCCACCTCCAGATGAAAGTGGAGTTGGGTGGCATTCTCCGGAATCTCCTGCAAACCGAAAATCCCTCTGTTCAGTACACCGGACCCTGTGCTGTCCGGCCTCGACATGCAACCGCCTATATAGACGAAGTTGTCGCCTGCTGCATTGAGCATGTTGACATACGCGTACGCTCTTGGGAACCCTGTGGCATAGCAGTTGGCGTAGCCTGTCACGTAGAGCGGGCGAGACCCTGGCAGCGACGCAAGGTCCATCGTGAAATCCGGTGAACCGTCACCGACGTGTATCGTCCATGCCTTGCTGTAAACAAGGTTGGTAAGACGAAACTCCAGCGGGCTGCGCCAGCGCCCGGACTGGCAGGACAAGGTCAATCCGCTCGCATCCCGCGCGATCATGCCATTGTCGCTGCAGGGCTCGTTATTCACCACGACCTGATTCAGCTTCACGAGATTGGCCGTCAGCATTCCCGGCACCTGCAGATCGCCGTTCTGGTCCACCGCCAGCGCGGTCCAGCCCGCACCGGTCCAGGTAAAGCCGCGCTTCAACCCGGTCACCATCCGCACATCCCCGCTACTGTTGCCGGTTGCCGGCAGATCGGCATACGTCGCCACCGGGTCCCGCCAGAAGCCCGATCCCTGGCGCTTCCACACGCCTGCCTGGCAGCTCAGCACCCGGCCGAACGCATCGACGGCGATCTTGCCGGTGCCGCTGGCAGCCGTGCAGCGCGGGTCCGCAGCATCGTTTTCAACCGCCTGCGCGTCGGTGCCCGGCATCATGTGGATCGGCGTGTTCATCCGGTTCAGTTCCGGCCGTCCCGGCACCGCATCGCGGTACAAAAAGTCGGTCGACAATTGGCCGGAGCCGTCGTAGAACAGGCTCGATGCCAGGTGCCCGCCGTCGTTGGCGGCGCCGGTCAACACCGTGGCGCCGCCGCAGGCGACGTTGCGGTAAGCGGTGGTGACCAGCTCCCACGACGCGCCGCGTGCGGTGCCCGGCGCCATGGCGCTGATGTAGCCGCCGCCCTGGCCGGCCTGCATCGCCACCGATGGCACGTCCCGCTCCGGGATCGCGCGGCCGCCATAGGTCGCCACCAGCGCATCGAGCTTGCCGGACGCGGGTTGCCGGACCAGCACGCAGGCGCTCTGCTTGAAGGGGTTGGTGCCGGAAAAGCCGTCCGACAGGAAGCCGCCGGTCTTCAGTTGCGCGATTGTGATGGTGCCGACCGTGCCGCCGGCGGTGGCGGCCACCAGGCCCGCGTAGTTCGCCGCAATGTACTTGCGTGCCGCATTCACCACCTGCGCCTGATGCAGCGCGGTCTGCTGTCCCTTCACTTCGTCCAGCGAGGAGTTGATCATTTCGGACAAGCCCAGCATCAACATCGTGGCGATGGCCAATGCCGCCATCGTCTCGATCATCGTCATGCCTTGCTGTGTGCGTTTCATGATTGGATTCGCCGCCTCTGCTCTACTCGCTGTATATCCTGATCAGGAAATTGGCGAAGTCTCCCGATGCGGCGCCCGGCTCCATGTAAACGTAGAGTTGGGTCACATTCTCCGGAATCTTCTGCAAACCGATATCCCCCAGGTTCTGTACACCGATACCTGCACTATCGAGCCGCGACAGGCAACCGCCTGCATAGGCGAGAGTGGCGCCCGCTGCATCCCGCATCTCGGCGAACGTGTACGCTCTTGCAGACCCTGTGGCATGGCAGGTGGAGTAGCCGGTCAGATACAGCGGACGCGACCCCGGCAGCGACGCAAGGTCGATCGTGACATCCTGTACACCATCGCCGGGGGTCAGCTCCCATCCGCTGAGGTAAGCGATGTTGGTAAGACGGGCTGTCAGCGGGCTGCGCCAGCGCCCGGACTGGCAGGACAAGGTCAATCCGCTCGCATCCCGCGCGATCATGCCATTGTCGCTGCAGGGCTCGTTATTCACCACGACCTGATTCAGCTTCACGAGATTGGCCGTCAGCATTCCCGGCACCTGCAGATCGCCGTTCTGGTCCACCGCCAGCGCGGTCCAGCCCGCACCGGTCCAGGTAAAGCCGCGCTTCAACCCGGTCACCATCCGCACATCCCCGCTACTGTTGCCGGTTGCCGGCAGATCGGCATACGTCGCCACCGGGTCCCGCCAGAAGCCCGATCCCTGGCGCTTCCACACGCCTGCCTGGCAGCTCAGCACCCGGCCGAACGCATCGACGGCGATCTTGCCGGTGCCGCTGGCAGCCGTGCAGCGCGGGTCCGCAGCATCGTTTTCAACCGCCTGCGCGTCGGTGCCCGGCATCATGTGGATCGGCGTGTTCATCCGGTTCAGTTCCGGCCGTCCCGGCACCGCATCGCGGTACAAAAAGTCGGTCGACAATTGGCCGGAGCCGTCGTAGAACAGGCTCGATGCCAGGTGCCCGCCGTCGTTGGCGGCGCCGGTCAACACCGTGGCGCCGCCGCAGGCGACGTTGCGGTAAGCGGTGGTGACCAGCTCCCACGACGCGCCGCGTGCGGTGCCCGGCGCCATGGCGCTGATGTAGCCGCCGCCCTGGCCGGCCTGCATCGCCACCGATGGCACGTCCCGCTCCGGGATCGCGCGGCCGCCATAGGTCGCCACCAGCGCATCGAGCTTGCCGGACGCGGGTTGCCGGACCAGCACGCAGGCGCTCTGCTTGAAGGGGTTGGTGCCGGAAAAGCCGTCCGACAGGAAGCCGCCGGTCTTCAGTTGCGCGATTGTGATGGTGCCGACCGTGCCGCCGGCGGTGGCGGCCACCAGGCCCGCGTAGTTCGCCGCAATGTACTTGCGTGCCGCATTCACCACCTGCGCCTGATGCAGCGCGGTCTGCTGTCCCTTCACTTCGTCCAGCGAGGAGTTGATCATTTCGGACAAGCCCAGCATCAGCATCATGGCGATGGCCAGCGCCGCCATCGTCTCGATCATCGTCATGCCTTGCTGTGTGCGTTTCACGATCATGGCGGCCTCCTCAATTGCGTGCCGCCATCCACACCGGCGCCGTGTCAGGGATCGAAACTCCGCCCAGTGAAGTCAGCGTGATGCGCGCGCCGTCGACCGGCGAATAGAGTGAGCCATCGGAGTTCCGGTAGATGCCGACGGTCAGGGAATACTGCGACAGCTTCAGAAGCTCGCTCGTAATGTTGGCGGATGGCAGGGTTGCCGGGTAGACGTAGATGACGCCTGCGCTGTCCCTGTAATTTTTCCAGATCGTGGCGGCGCTGTTTGTATAGAGCGTGGACCAGGTCGGGACCATGCCCGCACCCTTCAGGGTATCGATGTCGACGCTGGTATCGGTCACGTCGCTCGCCGAAAAATACGCGACGACCGCCTGGCGGTACACGCCCATGGATTCCGCCAGCTCACGTGCCTTGAGGTCTTGTACAGCCATCTCGCTGCGTTCGGCAGGCAGCATGTAGACGCCGGCCAGCGCGGTCATGACAACGAAAACAGTTATGCTCCACATCTGCGCCTCCCCTCGTCGATCGGCATCGTCCGGTGCATCGATGCATTGTCGGTAATCATGGCTGCCATCTGTTTGCGGATCTCCGCAGTCAGCAACTCGAATTCCCCCTTGCGAAGAACCGCCCGGGTAGCGGGTGCGTCCTTCAGGAACAGAAACTCCGTCTCCAGTTTCGGTGCATGCCGCGCTCCGCGCACCATCTGCTGATGCAACACCCCCAGCAGGCCGTCTGCCAGCAGTGCGCGCGCGTTCCCCGGACCGAGGCTCTCGTTGACCAGCGCATGCAGTCTCGCCACCGTCTGCACCACGTCTTCGGCAAGCATGGTCGTGATGACCAGGTGGCCGTTGAAGCTCGCCTTCAACAGCTCCGTTGCGCTTTCCTGGTCGCGTATCTCGTCGACCAGGATGGTGCCGGCCCGCCATCGCATCATGTTGCGCAAGGCCTCCGCCTTGCCGCCGGGTTCGCGCGGCAAGGCGGTCTGAAAACAGACCCCGGCGCCGTGGCTCCCTTCCAGCGGCAACTCGACCGGGTTTTCCCCCGTCACCGCAACTCCGCCGTGCGCGGTAAGGCGATCCTTGAGCATGGCGCAGGCCGTCCTCGTCTTGCCCGACTTGATCGCGCCGGAGATGATGAACAAGCCCGACAGGTCGCGCGTCATCATGCGCCGGATGTAGGCCTGCGGGATGCCCAGTTCGGCCAGCGAAGAAACGGTGCTGGCGATCTTGCGTACCACGAAGACATTGCCGCCCTGTGCCGCCATCGTGGAAACACGATAGCTGACCTCGTCGTAGGCGACCTTGAAATCGCCCGCATCCGGCGCTCTTTCCCGCTCCGCCATGCACGCCGCGGTCAGCCGTCCCAGATCCTCCCTCAACGCCGGCCCGGCGGGCAGCGGATTGATCTCCACGCCGGGCACATCGGAAAACCGGTCTTCCAGGGCCGGATGCCCCAGATAGAGATCCGAAAACTCCAGTTCCCTGACTTTGTCCGCCATCGCCGTGTCCATCAGAGGTGGGGAAGATTGCATACGGATCGTCGCGCCGCTTTTACTGTCTCAAGTCGCCGTGAAGGCGAGATCATTGGCGTCTGCGCCGCAGACGGTCGCCGCATTCTCTGCCGTGGCCGGGAACGTAGTGATGTTGTTTGTCCCGTCGCTGATCTGGGTCCAGCCGTTGGCGCCGCTGACGACACTCATGCAAACGTCTTGCGGCACGTTGGGATAAGTAATCGTAAAAGTGCCCGCGGCGTTCCCGACAATGGTGATCGCCCCGGCCCAGCCATTGGTGACGCCGGGAGTCGCCCCGCGGGTGACGACCAGGGTATTGGGAACGGCGTTGGCGGTGATCAGGTTGGGCACGGCGTCGGCGGGATACGCCTGCCCTGCATACAGCTTGCGCACCGCCGTGCGCAGCGCAGTGACTTCTTCAATGGTCTGGTTGGCTTTTGCGCTGCCGAAGGCGCCGGTCAGGAGCGATACCGCACCGAGCACCACGATCGCGGCGATGCCCAGATAGGCAATCCCCTCGAGCAGGGAAGCGCCACGCTGGCGCGACAGCCCATGCGCCACGCCGGAAAGAACAGGTTTTACAGTTTTCATTTTTTTCATGATGTCCCCATTGACTGTAGTGATCAATTAATGCACTGCGCGTGTCATTGCTGCAATTTCATGCTGGATACCGAAAAATCCGGTCACCAGCCACCCAATAACGATTGCCATCGCGGCAATCGAAAACCCGTTCAGGATCTTCATCTGTCCCGAAATCTGTTCGATCCCTTCTTCCATCCATTCGTCGGCCATGAGCCTGAGCGCCTCGGCGAAACCTCTGTACTCCGCGTACACGCACAGGTCGTCGACCACTTCCTCCGATGGAAAGCCGTAACCAGCATTGCGCAGCGCCTCGCCGCAGTTCAGGCCGGAGCGAACCCCGAGCAGCGCGCCGTCGAGGCGCTCGCGCAGCCACGGATCGGCCATGTCGGACAGGCGGGTCAGCGATTTCTCGACGGTGACGCCGGCCGACTGCAAGGCCGCGAAAGCCATCAGAAAGCCGCTTCCGACCACCAGCCGGTAAATCGAAAACGGCGCGTACCTGTCGAAAAAGATGCGGACGTTGCCGCGCCAGCGCGGCAGCGCGGCCGTGACCGTAACCAGGACCAGCACCAGCGCCGCGACGAAGTACAGCATCCAGTTCTGCACCAGCACCGACATGATGTACAGCGACTTTGCCGCGCCGTGCCAGCCGGAAGGGTCGATGATGCGGGTGAACTCTGGGATCACCCGGGTTCCGAACAGATAGATGTAGACGATGATGAGAAACAGTATCGCCATCGGATAGGCGATGCCGCCCAGGATGGCCGCCTTGATCTTGCGTTCTGCCTGCACCACGTCGATCACCGCCAGCAATGCCGTCTCCATGTGCCCGGACTGCTCGCCGGCCATCAGGATCATCTGCTCGGTTTTGGGCGCCCACCACTCCAGGCCTTCCGACAGCATGCGGCCGTTCTGCACCAGGCGCCGGCAGTCGTCGAGCACGATGGCAAGCGGTTCGTTCGGCTTGCGTCCGTTGTACGAGGCGCGGTCCCGCAGTTCTTCCAGGATCCTCAGCAGCGGCAGGCCGTTGGCGAGCATCTTGGCTATCTTGCGGTACAGCCGTACCCTCACCGAGTCCGAAAACTGGATTTTGGCCCACCAGCGTTCGACATCAAACCGCACGTGTCACCTCCTGCGCAAGCCGCGGTGCGCCATGCGATGTCATCAGGGCAAGATGGCCGACCACCTTTTCCGCCATGCGCGGATCGATGAGTCCGGCCGCAATTTTTTCGATGGCATGTTCGCGCATCGTTTTGCCGCCCAGCTCATGCAGCCAGTACGCGACGGCTTCCGTTTTTTCACCGCAGCGGATGTGCTTGAAGAACTGGTCGTCCGGAACGATGACTTCCGCGATCACGGTGCGGCCGACCGTACCCTGATGATTGCAATGCTCGCAGCCGGGACCGGCAATGCGCACCTTGTGCATTTCGCTGCCGACCGCGCGATGGACGCGTGCGTAAGCGGGCAGAGACAGTTCATGCGGATGATCGACCAGGGGTTTGCTGCAGTGCCGGCACAAGACCTTGACGAGGCGCTGGCTGATCAGCCCGGTGACGATGGTATGGTCCGCCACCAGGCTCAGCGGAAGACCGAGGTCGACCAGCCGGTCGATCACCGCGACCGCGCTGTTGGCATGCACCGTGGTCCATACCTGGTGTCCGGTCATGGAGGCGCGCAATGCGTTTTGCGCGGAGGCGCCGTCGCGCATTTCGCCGATCATGATCACATCCGGGTCCAGGCGCATCGCGTTCGAGATCGCTGCCGCGAACTGACGCGAGCGGTCGGCTTCCGTGCTCGCATTGGTGACCGCGGTCTGCACCGCGCCCTCGATCGGATATTCGACCGGGTCTTCCACGGTGAGAACGTGCAGCTTGCCCTCCGCTTCGAGAATTTCGCCGCTCAGGATGCGTTGCAGGGTGGTCGATTTTCCGGAACCGGTGGGACCGCTGATGATGTTCATGCCGCTCGGCTGCTCTTTCAGTTGCTGCAGCATCGCCGCATGCACCTCGCTGAACCCGAGCGGGCGCAGATCGACATTGTCGCCGGCATCGTTGTACAGAAGGCGCAACACCATGATCGCGCCTTCGCTGGTGGGAGCGGTGGCGATCCGGACTCCGTACAGTTTGGGCGGCAGCTTGTCTCGGTCCGCGATGCTGGCGTCCTGGCGTTCCATCGGCTTGTAGGAGTTGTCGGAAACCGAGGTCATCGCGCCATACAGCGTCGCCAGCAAGCGTTCCCCGTATTCCCGGGTCTGGCTTCCCGCCAGCACCAGGTCGTTGTGTATGCGGAAGTAGATCTCGGTGCAGGACTTCTTCACGCGGATATGGATGTCGGACGCACGCGCGCCGCACGCCTTGTTCAAGAGGTCCTTGGCCGTCACCTGCATCATCGAGTGCTCTTGATGACGCTCCGTCGTGTGGGACAGGCCACCATGGTAAGCACGGTAGATCACCTCGATCTTGGTGAAGACGACCTGGAAGGGCCGGTTCATTTTCTCCAGCCTTGCCTGGTAGGAGAGCACATGAGGATTGAGGCTCTGCCCCTCGGCAACCAGCAGGCGCCCGTCGCTCAACAAGCACAGCAGTTTTTTCTCTTCCGCACTCGCTTCAAATATGCCGGCTTGGCTCACCACACCGACGCCGGTGAAATCGCCAGTGCCTTTCGCCTGGCCGGCGAGGGCTCCCGGATTGAGTTCGCGGGTTCTTGTGATGGATTGAGTCATCGCATGGCTCCTCTCGGCGACGCTGCCGGAAGCGGCAGCCTCAGCCCGGGCGCCGGGAGGTTGGGGTTGAATGCCGCCGGCCGCGGCACATAAGAAGCGAGGCGAATCCGCTTTTTTCCCTTGTGGACGATTACGTTGCCCGGCGCAATCGAAACAACCCGCATGCCGTTGGAAAGGACATCCCCGGCCTGCACGTCGATGACGCTGCCGTCGCCGAGCTGCAGCGTCGCAAATACAACGTCGCCGATGCCTTCGATCCCGCGGACCACGGGATCGCCCAACGCCGGGCCCTGCGTCAGCTGGTTGCCCATGTTCTGCTTGGCGGCGATTTCGTTCTGCTTGGCGAGGATGCTGGCCTGCACATCCAGCTGTCTTTCGCGCGCCTTGAGCAGCAAGGTCTCGGCTTCGATTTTCGTCAACTGGTCCGAAGTCGGGTCTGCGAGGACGGGAACGGGGCCGAGGCCGCAGCACAGCAGCGCCGCCAGCAAGGCCAAGTGTTTTGTGCTATTTGACATACATCACTCCCTCAATTGACCACTCACCACCGCGGTAGATGAGCTTGTCGATACGTACGCCCGGCTTCTCCAGCACTGTTGCCACCGACACCGGAGCCAGGCCGTGTGTATTCAACTTGAATGCATACGTCTGCCACTCGGGAGGGGGAGCATCTCCTCTCGCAGTTTTCTGCGCCACGCTCGCTATCCGGGGCGCGACTCCCATCAGTTGCAGTTCGGAGACGATTGGTTCCAATAATTCCTTGCGGTCAAGCAGCGCTTCGGCCTCTTTCCGGTCAAGCTTCAGCGGTTCCGAGTAGGTCGCCTTTTCACCGTTCGGGTCGAATTCAGCGCCGGGAACCTGCGAACGCAGGAAGGCCACCGTCGAATGGTTGCGGGACCAGGAGTAGCTGACCTGCTGGCCGGTGCAAACATAGTCGTCAAGGTGCCAGCCGCCGGCTGTCAGGTAAGCGAGCCGGTCGACACACGCCTGGGCGGTGCGCTGCGGTGCGGGTTTCCCGCCCCAGGGAGGCGGCAGCAACGACGGCGCCGCCTGGTGCAGCATTTTCTGGCGCGCCGCGGCAATGGCAAGATCGCGCCGCAGTTCCTCTTGCTGGCGTTGATAGTGCTGCCAGTACGCCGCGCCTGCGACCACGGCCGCCAGTCCGGCCGCCGCGGCCATCGGCCAGTACGGCCTCCTGGGATACAGCTGCTGCAAACCCCACCAGCGATGCACCCGGATGCTGCCGTCCTTGCGGTGCGGGATCAGGCTTTCGATGCTGCGGACTTCGAAGTTGTGGAAACCGTAGTCGGCAAGTTCCGCGTCGCCGATCACGACATTCCAGCCTCCCAGGCCATAGTCGCCGTGCAAGCGCTCGAGCACCTCTTCCTTGGTGCCGGCGAAATCGCCGTTCGGCAGGAAGTTGGCATCCCGAACCGCAAAATACGCCCACTTCCCGTCCGGCAGCTTCAATGCGGCAAGCCAGTTGTGCACCCGCTGTTTCTGCCCGTCGTAATAGGCGCCCTCGATGGCAAGCGTCTTGGACACGATCGCGCCAAGAGAGAACATGTTGCGCCGCGCCCCCTCCGATGTCTGCGCAAACCCGGCCTGCGCGGTCGACTGGTCGGTGCGCAGGACCATCAGATCGGAATCGATCTTCCTGGCCAGTTCCGCCGCCTCCTTGGCCAGTTCGCGCGGCCGGGACAGCGACTGCCAGAAAAGACCGCAGACGAACTTGTGCTTTTCTATCTGGGTGATGTAGATCGCCATGATCCGATTCCCCTTCGGTCAGGACCCGAGCGTCGTCGGCGTGATCAGGATGACGATCGACTCCTTGCTTGCGCCCGCCTTGACACCGCCGCCCAGAATGAAATTGCGGGGATCGCCGACGCCCTGCCGGTCCAGGTTGTCGTCGGTCTGCTCGAAGCCGCTGATGATAAGCGTCTCGTTCGACTTCATCGACACGCGCTGCAGGAAATTGCGCGTGTCGATTTCCGGCGTTTCGATCTTGCTCGTGCCGCTTTGCACTTCGCGTATCCGGCGCAGCGAAGAGATATCGGTCGAGAATTGCAGCAGCACCGTGCCGTTGGCGAGCACATGCGGAAGAATGCTCATGTTGAAACCCGAGGTGACGCTGCCCGGCACCAGCGTGATGGAGGGCCCAACATTCGGCACTATGGTGGTTTGCGACGACTGGAGGTAGGAAGTCTGCTTCGCCACCTGCACCGGAACGGGCTGGTTGTTGAGCGTGATCACCGATGCGGTGGTTTGGCGCCGCACTTTGCCTTGCTTGGACAGCGCATTGATGACCGCCGTACTGCCGGCGAATCTGGAACTGCCGACAACCCCGACAGAGAAAAGATTGTTGTCCACGCTGACCGGCGACGCACTCGTCATACCGTACTGCTGGCGCAGGTTGTTGTACACCAGGTTCCAGTTGATGCCATAGTCGTCGGAGTCGTTCAGGCTGACCGACAGGACCGTCACGTTGATGGCGACCTGCCGGGACATCGCCTTGTTTTCATTCTCGATATAGGCGGCAACGCGATCGAGCGAATCGGGCGTGTCGACGACGGTGATGGATCCGGTTGCGGGTGAAGCCACCACTTTGCCGTACGCGGAGAGCATCGCCTTGACCGCGTTTTCGATGCTGTTGTAGACGGAGAGACGTGAAGCCACTGCCGTGTTCTGGCTGTTGTTTGCGGTCACTCTGGGGCTTCCTCCTGCGGTCGTGCTTTCAGTGCTGCCGCCGCCGTTGGAGGTGGCGCCGCTGGCGACCGTCGCGGTGAACGTGGAATCGCCGGGTAGCGTACTGATCTGGAAGGTGCGCGAGTCGGTATGGTAAAAGTGGATGACGCCGCCGGCATACTTCCACGAGACGCCGAAGCGCGCAGCGGCGGTATCGAGCAAGCCCTTGAAGCTGCCGTTTGCATAGGAGATGCGGACAGGCGCCGCCGGGGAGACGGAACCCGAGGCCGGTGCATACGGCGCATTGCCGCCGAAGCCCATGCGCGGCGCGCTCATTCCCCTCGACGGCAAGGCATTTGGTCCGGCCGGCGCGTTGCCTTGTGCGACGCTCGCCATGCCGGCGGAGGCGCCGCCCCCGGCTTCGGCGATGCGGAGCGCATCAGGCGTGACCTTGGTCGGGACCCCCGAACGCAAAGTGATCCGTTCGGCCAGCTCCGAGAGGGAGGATACCGTCTTGTCGAACGTTGCCTCCTCGTAGAAGACGCTCGGCAGTACAGGCTGGCCGAGTTTGACGATGTCCTTTCCCAGCCATATCCCTGTTTCATGCGCAACCGAGGGCGACGACTTCACGACGACGCCCGGCGCGGTGCGCCCCGTGTCTTTCACGAGCGTCGAAATCTTGTCGCCCGCCTCCTCGATCCTGCCATCGATCTTTTCGGGCAATCCGGTGCAAGCCGACAGCAGGAACAGGGCCGGCAGCACGGTGGAAAGTCTGGCGTCCATTATTCAGCCCCTTTCGCGACAATGCGCAGCACACGGTTGCCTTCATAGAAAATCGCCTTCATCGGTATTTCGGCGCTTTCCATGCTTTTTGCCACGAGCCCGACCGCTTCCTCGAAGCTGCCGCGAATCTCGGTGCGCACATCCACCGCGTAATCGACCGGGAGTTCCCACAACAACTGCCAGCCTGCGGCGGCGGCCCAGCGTGCCAGCGCGGCGTTCAGTGTCTTGTCGGCCGGTACGATTTCCCAAGACGGTGCGGCGGGCACGGCAGGTGTGACCGCAACGGCGGCGACCGGCGCGGCCGTTGCGGCTGGTTGCGCCGCCGGCGCTGTCTGTGCGAGGCGGGGCGCGGCATCCGGCGCGGCTTTCGCGGTGAAACTCTCCACGGGAGCGAGTTTTGCGAGCAGCGCCTCGCCGGTGCCGGTGCCAGCGCCGGTACTGGCCGGCAGCGGAGTGTCAACGGCCGGAGCGCTGCTGCCCGAGCTTGCGACGACTTGCATCAAGTCGGCATAGTCGTCTTCGCAATCGTCACCGCTCATGGCCAACCCGAGATCCAGCTTCAGGCCCATCGCCTCTTCGTTGCCGGGAGGATTGGAAAACGTTGGTGCAGCGTCTGCCCCAGGTCCGGCCGCAAGGCTGTCGGCGCTGGAGAAACACAGCATGGCGCTCAGTATGGCGACCGACAATTTTGCGCGGCGCAATTGCAGTAGATGATCTGCCGAATGCATACGTGTCTCCTGTTCATTAGTCTTTTCAGTTCGCGTTCCCGTATGTTCGGCCACACAATCTTGAAAAATACGAGAAGGCTTGCTGTGCGCTTTTTTCATAAGGTAACGCGATAATTGCCTCAGTGCAATTATTTAATTGCCATGCGGCAATTGTACTTGGTCAAAGCAATGATAGTTATTGTTTATAAGATTCTCTTAAGCAACAAAATGCTTCCTTCGGGATCAATCTCATCGCTGCCGGCCTTCAGTTCACAAGCGGCAGCAGATGTCACTCTGTTCACGGCAGCACGGTCGCCGTAGGCAGGCTCGCCTTTCCGCGCCCGCACTTGTGCTTCGATCGCTTCACCGGTGCGCTGAACAAGGACGGTGCTTCCACTTTGAATGTCGTCGCCGATGCGGGCGCGGCTTCCCAGGTCTGATCCGTGGAGGGGGCCGTTCCGGCCGTTGCAGTGTTGTTATCGGGCAAAGCTGTGCCTGCCTGGGCATCAGGCGCGGCGGGCAACGCAACCAGTTTGCGCGCCGCTTCGGCCGCCTTGGAGGCCGGCGCCGCCGCAATACCGAACGAATCCTGCAGGCGCGGCGTGATCAGGAACAGGCGTTCACGCGTGCCTTGAGACGCGGTTTCGTTGCGAAAAAGATTGCCGAGCAGCGGGATGTCGCCAAGTACCGGAACCTTCTGCTGCCTGGTCGATAGCGATTCCGACCGATAGCCGCCGATCATCAGGGTCTGCTGCAGCTCGACGATCGCCTGGGTGCTGATCGTCGAGCGCGTCACATTCGCATTGGCCGCGGCGTCGCCCAGCGTCCCGTCCTCGATATCCACCTCCAGGCGCACGCGGGTCTCGGTGCCGTCCTGCACAATGCGAGGGATTACCCGCAACATGGTGCCCGCGCTGATGTCGGCCAGGTCGGCAACGCGCTCGCCCACCAGCGATATGTACCTGGTCTGGCTCAAATCGAGCACGGCAGCCACGTTGTTCAGCGTGAGGACGGTCGGCGTCGCCAGAATATGCGCTTCGCCGTTGCCCTCCAGGGCCTTGAGGCGCGCATAAAAACGGGCGGCGTTGCTGATCAGTAAAGTCGCGCCCGGCAGCGGCAGGTCCACTCCCTGCGAATCGGCCTGCGTATTGTTCATCTGGCCAACGACGTGGCCTCCGCTGCTGCGCACGCCCCACTCGACACCGAGTTCGGACAGCTTGCTGCGATCGATGTCGACGATGAGCGCTTCGATTTCGATTTGTTGCGGCCGCACGTCCAGTTGATCGATGAGCGCCTGATACATCTCCCGCTTGCTCACCTGGTCATAGATCATGATCGCATTCAGCGACGGTTCCGCTTCGATGCGCGGACGCGTATCGCCGGACGAAAGCTTGGTCTTCGCGTCGCGCGGCCCCGGCTTTTCCTCGTCCCCGGCGCTCGCCGCGCGGCTGCCTCCGAGGAAGAAAGGATTGCTCCCGATTTCCTTCGCTTCGCCCTTGCCGTTGTCCGGCTTGTGCGAACGCTTGCTGCTGTTGTTGTCGATGCGGGTGGCGGGGTTCTCGAGTTTGCTGCCTGCCTGGTCCAGGATCAGGTTCGACAGGATCGTCTTGATGCCGGGGACCGTTTCGGTCCTGTTTCGGGCGCTGATCACGCGGTCGGTCGCACTGGCATATTTCAGCCGGAACACCATGATCTGCTTGTCCTTCTTCGCCGCCTTGGCCGCATCCGGCAACAGGATTTCGCGCGCCAGCCGGACATACTCGCGCGGCCCGCTGATGGTGACGATGCCTTCATCCGGCAGCTCGCCCCAGCCGAAGCGGCTGTCGAAGAGTCCCATGCCGACCAATACCCCCTTGGCGTCCTGCACTGCGTCTTCCCCCACTTCCAGCCGCACCGAGGCGTTATCGTCGCGCGCCACGATGTGCAAGGTATCGCCGTAGACGAACCAGCGGAAGCGATACTGCCGCGCGAGACGGTCGAGGAACTCTGCGCCGCCATCCGAGCGCAGCCTTTCCTTGCTGACGGCGACATCGGCCACGTCGAACGAAAGCCGCACGCCGTACACCCGTCCGAATTGCTCGATGACGCCACGCAAGGTCATCCCGGCAGGTTCGATCGAGAACCCCGTGTCTTTCCAGGACTCCGGCACCGCTGCCCGTGCGGCAGGCGCCCAGCACAGGACGGTGGCGGCTAGCGCTGCGAGCAGCCATCCTTGCACGATGCGTGGCATGTTCATCACTCTCCCCTCATCAACTTACTTCGTATGTTCCGCTCGTCGCGACTTGGAATGTTTTCGGTCTTGACAGTAGTGATCGCTTCCAGCGCACGCTGCAGCTCGACCTGGTTCAACAACTGCTCCAGCGCGTCCGGCACCTCCGTCCAGCCGCTCACACCCGGCAGCCACTGCGTCAGCAGCAAAGTGGTGCCGTCGATCGAGAGCGCCCATCCGGCATCGAACTCCAGCGCATTCTGAAAACCCAGTTGCAGCGCTCCCTGCAGTTGCTGGTCGCTCACCTGCTCCATGAAATGGACGCCCAGTTCCGCGCCGTCCTGGTCCACCTTCAAATACACGGACTCGCCATCGATGCTGACCGGCTCGTCCAGTGGAAGGGTCAGCAGCCACTGCTCCAGTTCGATGCTTTGCATGGCATCAGCGCGAGTCCGTGACTACGGTCTTGAGCGGCTTTTGAAGAAGGCTGAACTGCGCCGTCATGGCGGTTCCGGTGACCGACTTCTGCTCAAGCAGTTTGACGAACTCGTTCGGATCCGGATTTTCTCCAGCCGACTGACGGCGCATGAAGTCGTACTGCTGTTCATTGATTGTCTGGTACTTCTGATTCAAATGACGCAGGTTGTCCAGCACAGGATTGTGGTTGGCGTTACGGGACATGATCGATCCTCCATGTGGGCACTTCGCGGGAAAAACGGGCCGCGGACGGCGCGTTCCCGAATAGGTGGCAGCACACAGAATTTAGTTCGCTTCTTTTTTAAAACTATTTCGAACATCGAACCGGCGGCAAATGAAAACAGATCCGGCGGACACCGGAATTTGTGTGAATGCGACGGCCGCGGAATGGCAGTGGAACTGTTGCCGTCATGGCACCACCTATGGTCGCAGCAAGCAAATATCTTTTCGTGACGCGGACATTCCTTAGAGGAGAAAACATGAGCATCAACATCAATTTCAACGTCCCTGGCAACGGACCTGTCGGCGGTCCCCCAGCGGGAGAGATGAAGGACTTCCAGAAAGAGATCCAGAACAAATCGCCCGAAGAACTCGGCAACATGCTGGCAGACAAGAACACCGCTCCATGGAAGAAGCAAGAGGTCATGAAGGAGCTCTTGAATCAGTTGCAGGAGCTGCTGGATAAAGACGACCAGATGGATCCGCAAGAGAAAAAGGAGCTTGAAAAGCTTCTGAAAGACCTGAAAAACCAGGGCGCCGGCGGTGAGGATGGGGAAGACAATCTGGCAAAGATGCTCGAAGCCCTGGGCATTCCCCCAGACATTGCGCAAGCACTCGCCAAAGCGATCGCCGGCGGTGGCGAGGAGGAAGAGGCGGAGGATACTGGCGACAACATCTAGTGACTCCACCGGCAACGGCCGGCTCCGAACCCGGCCGGCGGGAAAATCCTGCAAACAATCTATTGGATTTTTCTGCCGGCTGCACGACGACAAACACGCATGGGCCGATGCCAATGAGACTGGAAGGAAGACGCCATGATGGGCGCGACTAGCGAATTGGAGAACATGGCCGTTGCAACGGCGCTTTCAACGTACTCTCCGGTCGATCGACTCCTGGATGAAGCGCGCGCCCACGGCGCCGCCGCGCTGCTCACCCGATCCGGGATGACCGTCCGGTTATTGAAGACGCTGGCCGAATGCATGCTGGCCGCAGAGCTGAAACATCACCTCCTCGTCCATGCCGGCCAGGGCACTGGAAAGTTCGGGAATTATCGTAACGGCAGCACACCGAAAACGGTGTCCACTCCGTCAGGCGAACTGGACCTCGCCATTCCGCGCGTGCGGTTTTCCACCTTCGTGCCACGCCTGATCCCGCGATACCAGCGCCGGCTTCCCGGCTTCGACGACAGCCTCCTGGTCCTGTATGCAAGAGGTTTGGACATGCATGCGCTGCAATCCCGTTTGCAGGGCTTGTACGACGCGCACCCCTGGGCCGAATTGTGCGACACCATGACCGATGAGGTCTTGTTCCATACCAGGAAATGGCAGGCACGCCGGCTTGAACGTTCATGCGCGCTGATTTATTTCGACGCGCTGCAAACACGGTGCCGGACGGAATCCCGGGGAACGGAAGCGCCCTTGTTCTTCGCGCTCGGCATGCGGGCAGACGGACGCAAGGATTTCTTCGGTTTCTGGATCGAGCGCGCCACGGACGCCAGCTTCTGGTGCGAGGTGATGCTCGAACTCAAGGGCCGTGGACTGGTCGAGCCGGCAACGATCGCCGGCAACAGCTTGCACGGCTTGCAGGAAGCCGCCGCACTGGTTTATCCCGCAGCACGGTTCAGGTCTGTGCGATAGTCCTGTCGCTGCTCGCATTGCCGCCGGCAGGACCGGTCACTTGCGGCTGTCCTCGCGGACGATCTTCCATTTTCCGTTCTGCTTCTCCCATGTCAGCGTCTTGCGGTCACGGGAAGAAAAGCTGTCGGAGCGATAGCTTTGACGGAATGTTGCCGTCGCCTTCGCGCCGTCGAAGATGACCTCCGGCTCCCGGACCGCGACCTCGATGAACGACTTTTCTTCCAGGTTCGCGCGGCGCGCGGCTTCCCAGGCGGCGCGCGGCATCCGGTGCGGCGTACGGAAATCCGGACTGTAAAAATCGAGGTAAGCGGCGACATCGCGCGCGCTCCAGGCCTTGGCCCATTCATCGATGGCTGCCATGACTTCCGCTTCCGGGTTCGGGGCGGCAGCCGTGACGGCAGCAGCGCGCTCGCCGCGGGAATCGATTGCCGAGAGGATCAGCGCCTGCTTGGCGCGCACGCCGGCATTGTCCGGCTCCAGCTTCAGCGTCGCGGCATAGGACTGGCTGGCGAGCTGCGCATACGTATCGGCCAGGTTTTCGTGCGCGCGCGCGTACGCCGGGTTCGTCCGCACTGCGTTTTCGAGTGCCACGCGCGCCTTGTCGTACTGGCCGCCTGCCGCATACAGCACGGCGAGATTGTTGTAAGGTTCCGGCAAGGCGGGATAGTCGGAAGACAATTTCGCGAAGCATGAAATCGCTTCTTCGCGCCGCTCCATGCCTGTCAGGGCAAGGCCTTTGAGAAAACGCATTTGAGGGTCGCCCGGCCGGCTTGCGAGATGCTCGTCCGTCTTGGCCAGTGCGGCGGCATACTGCCTCGCGCGCAACAGCGCAGACACGTCCGAAACCTCGTCCGCGAACACCGGCGCGCACAGCACGGTTGCGGCAATCACAGCCGGTACAAACTTCCTGAAGGTTGCGAATCTGCGGATATCCATCTTTGCCCCAATCGAAGTGGTCATCGGATCGCATCGCTGCCGCGATACGTACCAGGCGATACGTTCCGACAGCCTGCCAAAAAAGTATCGTCTCAATACTACCTGTTAAAGGCAGCGATTTGAATACCTGCCCTCGCATCAAGCAGGCCCTGTTAAGGAACCCGCCTGCTCCCGGCCGTCACAGATGGCAGGGCAAGCGGGACAGGAAAGCTTTTGCATGAACCGTCTGAACGGCCATATACTCATATCGAGCGTGCTGCCGATACGTCAAACCGTCAGAAGCTACGGCTCCGCCCTCGAACGAATGAAAGCACAAGCAATGCACGACCTGCACAACCCGCTCGTTCAAATACCGTCGCCGCCATGCAGGCAAGAAAAGACGCAGCCGGCGGCACGGAGGATCTGCCTCCTCGGCGACAACGCCCTCCTCGCGCACGATACGGCATTGCAGCTACGATGTTCCGGGTACGAGGTCGCTATCGCGACACAATTGGAACAGCTTGTGCCGCTGTTGGCGCAACAGGCCCCGCACTGCATCCTCGTCGATCCCAGCAGCCATGACAGCCGCTTCGCCGATCCGGCATGCGTCACGCAAATCCGGTCCCGATGCGCAACGCAGGTCCCCATCCTGTGGCTTGCTCCCCGCAACAATTTCGAAGCGCGCCTGGACGCCGTCCGTGCCGGAGTCGATGGCTATTTTGCCAAGCCGGTGGATATCGGCGCACTGAAAGAGCGTATCGAGTCCTTTGCCCTGCACACGGACCAGCAGGCGTACCGCGTTCTGGTCGTCGGCAGCGATGCCGGCAGACTCGCCGGGCTCGAACGCTTGCTCGTGCAGGCCGGGATGGAAACGCTGCGCCTGCAGAAGCTGCACGACCTTGTCGGCACCCTGAGCCAGCACCACCCGGAACTGATCGTGATCGATGTGCACACGCCCGCCTGTAACGGGGTGGACCTGGCGATGCTGATCAGGCAGGACAAGACTTTCCTGGATCTGCCCGTGCTGGTGCTGTCGGAAGACAGGAACCCGGAAATGCGGCGCCGCGCCGTGTCTGCCGGCGTGGACGACTATCTGCTCCTGCCCGTTCCGCCGGAGGATCTTGTCTTTTTCATATCGAGCCGGGTCGAGCGCTCGCGGACGCTGCGCACCTTGATCATGCGCGATGGATTGACCGGACTGTACAACCATGCGTCGATCAAGGAACAGCTGGTGCGCGAGATTGCGCGCAGCAAACGGGAAGGGATTCCGCTGGCGCTGGCCATGGTCGATCTCGATTTTTTCAAGAAGATCAATGACAGCTACGGCCATCCGGTAGGCGACCAGGTGATCCGCGCAATTTCGCAAATCCTGCGGCAGCGCCTTCGGCAAGGGGATCTGGTCGGCCGCTATGGCGGAGAAGAGTTTGCCGTGATCCTGCCGGCCACCACCGCTGCCGCTGCGGCCGGCGTGCTCGACGAGATCCGGGAAGCGTTCGGAAAGCTTCGCCACCGGGCCGACGACACCGAGTTTTTCGCCACGTTTTCCGCTGGTGTGGCGGAGCTGGATGACGCAAGCGGAGCGGACGAGTCCGGCGAAATGTTCCGTATTGCCGACATGGCGCTCTATCAGGCCAAGCAGGCCGGCCGCAACCGTGTCGCACTGACGCAAGGGCATGCGGACACGCCCGCGCCTGCCGGCGATCGATAGAATCTTGCGGAACATCGCCGGTGGTTGAATCCTGGGGCCGCAGCCCGCATGAAGCGGACATGAAGCAGGTTACGGCCCCTGCGCAGGTTCTACTCTTTGGGATCTTCGATATCGAACGGCGACAACACCGTTTTCCCCAAGTCGACTGCGCTATCCAGGGTCTGTTTCCCCAGTTTCAGGGCTTCAAAGGCTGCTACAACGGGGATTAAAGGAAAAGGCATATTGTTCTCCAATCATTCAAGTGAAATAGATCGCTGATGCGGCTGGACCTCATCTCGTCCTGAGATGGGCATTTATAGGTAACCCGAAATCCGTTGCGGTTCCATTTTCACGCATCCCATGCCGGAGGCAGGTACATGGTTCCGATAGGACCGCTGCTTCGCGTGGGCCAAAACAGGACAGGCGGCGCCGGATTATGGGCCGGCGCCGCCTGTCAAAAAAATTCGCGAGTCCCGGAATCAGCGTTTGCTGTTGAGCATTTCGTGCAGTTCCAGGCGGTTGTAGGTGGCCCGCATCGCGTCCTTTGCGCTCACCGCCTTTTTCGCGACCAGCTGCGCCAGCACTTCGTTCAGGCTGCGCGACATATTGTCTTCCTTGCGGCGCATGAACTCCGCGATCAGGTGCATTTTGCTCAGGTCGGTGATATAAGGCGCCACCTGCTGGTTGTTATTGAACACCATCTCGTGGGCCAGGATGACGTCGTCGCCCTGCTCGGTCGGCAGCAGGCTCTGGAAGATGACGCCGATCAGCGAATTGGCGAGCGATGCCGCGCGCTGCTCGCGCTGCTCGGCGGGAAAGAAGCCCAACAGCTTGGTGATCGCGCTGACCGCGCTGGTGGTATGCATGGTCGCCAGTACCAGGTGTCCTGATTCGCCGGCGTGCAGCACGGTGTCGGCGGTGTCGAAATCGCGGATCTCCCCCACCATCAGGACGTCCGGCTTCTGGCGCAACGCTTCGCGCAGGCCGGAAAAAAAGCTCGCCGTGTCCGCCGGCACTTCCTTTTGCGAGATGATGGACTGCTTGCGCTGAAGCTGATACTCGATCGGCTCTTCGATCGTGATGATGTGCGTGCTGCGCGTCGCGTTGATCTGGTCCAGCATCGAGGCGATCGTGGTGGTTTTGCCCGAGCCTGTCGGGCCGGTGATCAAAATGATGCCCTTCGTCGCTTCCAGGATGGTCTTCACGTAGTGCGGAAGACCGGTTTTCTCCAGCGGCATCGGGTGCAGCGGCAGGCGCCGGATCGAGACCGTGACCTTGGAGCCGCTGGACGTGCGGAAAACGTTGCAGCGCAACCGGTACTCCGTGAGAATGAACGGCCGGTCGATCGCACTTTCGATGATCTTGTCTTCCCAATCCTCGTCGATCGCCTTGAGAACGGGAACCATATCCTCGAGCGTGACCGGTTCTGCACTGACCTGCTGCCAGCCGCGCGGCGTCTTGATCATGATCGGCATGTCCTGTTCCAGATGGATATCCGAAAAACTCTGTCCGGAATTCACCAGGGAGATCAATTCGTCTAATAAATCGCGGGATACGGAAAAGTCATTGGACATGATTCACCTGAAATGAGGGGCAGTGTCGGAACATGCTACCGGAAATAACGGCGCGGCTGCCAAAGTAACAGCATCAAAGGGCTCTCACCGGTACAACAGAAATTAATGGCTTTCAAGTATAGCGTGCCTCTGGTGCAGGACCAAGCAAGCCGGGCGCAAAGGCGGCGTGAGTTCGACGGATTTGATTATTCAACAATGCCTGCCGGCCCGGTCAGACGGCGCTTCCCTGGTGATGAACGCTGCCTTCGACACCTGAAGATTGATTGTGCATGGGGAGTCTTCGAGCGACGGCGCGCCGGGTAACCGCCTGCAAGGAGCGGCACGGCGTCCGGCGGCGGCGAGAAGAAACGCCGGCTGCCAGACAAACAAAGACGCGGTTTCCAGTCGCTTTGCGGGTGCAGAATAATCTGCCGATTTATGCGCCGCCTTGTTCGGCTTTACCGGCCGAATGAAATGGGCAACTCATCTTGAACACTTTCTTCTGATGCTGGAAAGTCCGGTAAAACCCCTTCTTGCGCGAGACGAAACTGAAATAATACTTGTCGCGCTCTTCCTGGGTAGCCCGTCCACAACTCGCGGTGACTTCTTCTCGTCTGAAGGGAAGCACATGCAATAACGGCTCCCCCGCGTAGATCGTGAATTTGCATTCTTTCAGGACGGAGAAAATAAGATTGCACGATGCACAATTGTCGTAATCCACCAGGCCTGGATAGATATGGATCTTGTCGAGAAAGCTGGAATGCATGATGGCGGGAAGCACATAGGCTGACCATCCCTCCTCCAGAAAAATCCCCCAGGGCAGCGGAATCTTCTCGACCGATTTTTCCACGCTGTCCTGTATCGGCGCGTTCCCGGCCACCATGTTGTAATCGAATTTGACCGGCATCATCCGCGACGCATCGGCGTCATCCATTTTCCGCAACCCGTCGAGCGCGATCTCAATGCCTTCCGCGTTGGCAGTAATGTGAATATCGCAGTATGCGGGAATGATGAAGCCGGCTTGATAGTGATCCCACATACCCGGACAGTTGGCCACCGGCTTGTGTCCGGATCCCAGCTGGGTCTTCATCCAATCCGGCCGGACAGCCAGGTCCTTCGCTTCCTTGACGATCGTTGCCTTGCTCACAGAGAAGTTGCCGACAATCGAGGCAAAGCGAATCACGGGACGCGGGGGAAGGGGTTTCATCAGGCCAAGGTACTCAAGCAAGGTACGGATATTCATTCGACGGCTCCTTCTTGTTTTAATGATCCGGCATGACTTTGCCGCGCCTTCGCTCCCCTCTTCCACTTGTGGGCTGAGGATTATCCACAAATTCCCAAGACCTTGAAGTTCCCTCCCCTTCAAGGGCGGCCGGCGAGGTGGAGGGTTAGGGTAGGGATGGGTTTCGGATACGACTCTCGTCGCGACGTCTTTTATTTTCCATGAGTCACAGCGCGGGCTGGCCGGTTCCATGAAGTTTTCCGGCACACCCGGTTCTCGGCAAATGTGACCTGTCCCGAGATCTCCAGACATTCCTTGCATTGCCGCTGGAACCGCCCCTGCCAGGGCGACCACACAAACCTGGATTGGCGGCGCACCGCGCATGGCGCCAGAACGAAGCGACACAGGCAACACGCCGGCCAGTGCAATTCGAATGAAACATGACAACGGCATTGCAGGCATCACGATGCGTGCACTGACACCACACCGACAGGGAGAGGTAGATGAGCAAGGATGATTATGTAACGGACGTGGAGTACGTCCCCGGCTTTTGCGTTCAGCAGAGCCCGGTGCATTTAAGCTTCGCTTGCGTGCTCAATGGTGTCGAGCCGATACCGCTCGACAAGCCGTTTACCTACTTCGAACTCGGCTTCGGGCAGGGGCTGACAACCAGCGTTCTTGCGGCGAGCAATCCGCATGGCCGTTTCTTCGGAGCGGATTTCAATCCGGCGCAGGTGGCGGCCGCACGGGATTTGGCCGGGCAGGCGGAACTGGACAACCTGACCCTGCTTGAAAACAGTTTCGCCGAACTGGCGCAGGGCGAGGTCGACTTGCCCCAGTTCGACTTCATCACGATGCACGGTGTCTATACCTGGATCAGCGCCGAGAACAAGCAGCATATCGTCGATTTCATCCGGCGCTATCTGAAACCCGGCGGCATTGTTTATAGCGGTTACAACGCGATGCCGGGCTGGGCTCCCATGCTTCCGCTGCAGCGTTTGTGGCGGGAGTATGGCGAGCTGCACCCGGGATCGAGTATCGAGCAGGTCACACAGGCACGCGACTTTGCGAACAGGCTGGCCGGCAATGACGCTGCCTACTTCGAGACCAATGCAACAGGGATACAGCCGTACTTGAACTATTGCATGACGGCCGACCCGCGCTACATCTCGCATGAATACATGAATCAGGCCTGGGAGCCTTTGTATTTTGCCGATGTGGCGCGCGACTTCGCCGCGGCCAAGCTTGACTTCGTCGGCTCGGCCTACCTGCCGTTCGCCTTCCCGCACTATTATCTGACACAGGAACAGCGCGATTTGCTGGACACGATGCCGGATTCCGTGTGGCGCGAAACCGCCAAGGATTACCTGCTCAATACCGCTTTCCGCCGCGATGTGTTCGTGCGCGGCGCGCGCCGCATGCCGCCGGCACGGCAGAAGCAATGGCTGGAGCGGACCGGGATCGCCTTGACGGCGGTTCGCGAACACGCGAGCCTGGAACTGAGCCATCCGCTGATCGGCCGCCTGACCCTGCAAGAACAATTGTATGGCCCGGTACTGGATGCACTGGCCGAACGGCCGCGGACGCTGGCGGAACTGGCAGACTTGCCGGCGTTGCGGAACTGCGGCGTGGCAGTGATGGAAGTCGCTGCACTCCTGATTGCCTCCGAGCAGGCCGCTCCTTTCTTTTCCTCTTATCGCGACGTGGACAGTGCGCCCGCACACCGGATGGGCCGCGTAGCGGCGCAGCATTTACCTGCCGATACCAGTTTCTCGGTGCTGGCCTCGCCGTTGCTGGGTTCTGCCGTCATTCCCGGACAGGTCCCGCGTCTCGTGTACCGGGTCCTCTCCGCCGGTATCGATGCAAGCCAGGTCGACGCCGTTGTCGCACAAGTCTGGCAGATCGTCGTCGAAGAAGGACATACGATCGATTACAGGCAAACCCGGCCCTTGGAATCGAAGGACGAGGAGCATGCCGCACTGGCGAAACTCGTCGAAACCATTCTGAAGCTGCGAGTGCCGGTCTGGCGTCAACTCGGGATCCTGTAGTCCTGTAACGCCGGTATTTTCCAACGGACTTGCGCGCGATATCCCTCAATATAAAAGTTATCCGGAAAATGGAACTGATACCAATGACCATACCACTCAATATTGACTGCACTTGTTATGTTGTGCAGTCAAATTAATGCTCATTAATTTGACTAGTTAGGAGAACATCATGGCCGTTAAAGGTAGCCAAAACTACAATGCAGGTATGAATTACCAAAACGAAATGTTCAACCGCAGCAAAGATCTGAAAGTGCAAGACGGCAAAAACAAACTCGAGCTGAAAGGCATCGACAACGGCAACGCCTATATCTGAGAAATTTTCTCGGATGGAACTGTAAGTGCCCTGATGCCGTTTAGTCAAAAACTAAGCGGCATTTTTCTTTTGGAAGTTTGTCCTCCCCTGCGCGACCACCTCTTGCCAGCCCGGCGGAACTTTATTCCCGGAACCGGCCACTCATCCTTGACCGCCTGAAAAGGGAAACGATCTGTTGCGGCGGCCAGGACTAAATTTCACCGACGAGAGAGCCACCATGTCCATAAACCAGAATAATTTATTCGCTACACAGGCGAATACTCAATCTTCCCAGGCACCCGCCAACCCCGGCGTGCAGAATATGCAGCATGGCTTCCAGGATGCGATGGCGTTTCAGCTCTGGGTTTCGGAGCAGGCGCAGGCGCTGGGCCGGCTGAAGATATTCCATACCATGGCGAAGTCGATCAACGATCAGCAATAAACGCGGGGCCTGGAGCTCCGGAGCCCTGGAGCCATTTAAAGGCCGTCAAAAACTCAACGTGCATATTCCACCCACGGAGACTGACATGACATCCCCCATAAACAGCAACGCAACACGCATTCGGAAGAACGAAGGAGAGGACATCATGAATGCGACATTCGAGATGTCGAAGGACCTCAAACTCGCAGACACGTTCGGCAAACTCGTTAAAAAGGCTGACGAACTCGCGCAGGCGGGCTTGTAGATTCGATTGCCCGCTCATACGCTTCGGCTGGCGATGCCGGCCGGTGCGGCAAGGATCGCGTGGCTGTTTCGTTTTTCTCCGGATAGCCGGACCTGTCGCGCGTTGGCCCCGGCTTTTGATGAGACATACCGCATTTCGCACATCCCGCCGGCCTTGCCGCTTCCATTCCGTGCTGTACGGCCTCCCGGCGTGGTCCATCGCTTTACACGGCGCCGAACCAAGACGCGCCGTACAGCCTGATCCCCTCTTGCACACAAACAGCTTGCACGACTCTGTTTGAAGTGCGTCGTTTTCTACCGGTTCACGGTGATTTCTCAACGCCTGCGCTGACTCCTGTTACGCATGGAACTCCTGGTTTTATTTCTCCCACATAGGAGGCAACCGCCGAGAACTATGGGCCCAGGCCTTCATTCTCGGCGTTTCAAACATACAGCTGTTCCTCGTGTTCCAGGCGCGGAATGTGATCGATATTGGATATTGATATTGGAGAAAGCCATGGCTATACAAACTACAACCATCACCACCACCACCACGAGTTACACCTCGACGACTGGACTGCCCAAGGATTTCACTCCGAAGAATCTTCTTCCATCGTACGATGACACTGATATCGGCGGCAATCAGCACCACAACCACACTGGCGGGAACGGCGGCCGCGCTATCGACAACCTGCCTTTGCCGGCTTGGGCAAAAGCGCTGTTGAAGAGCGTGCTCGGCGATTCCGGCAGTGCCGGCAGCAATCTCCCTTCTTCCGCCGACGCCGCCAAGTCCATCCGTGACTTCCAGAAGGAGAACAAGATCGGCTTGCTGAGCAGCGACCAGGTCAAGCAGATGGCCGATACCGGTTATTGCACGCTGCCCAACGGCGAACGCGTCCAGGTACCGCCGGATATCCAGGCTGCCGCCCAGAAGATGATGGAAAACAATGGCGATCTGTTCAAGAAGCTGGAATCGGCCATCCGCGGCAGTCACGACGGTTTGCTCAGTGCAGCCGACTACGACGCCGCGCTCAAGGATGGCAGCATCGGCAAGCCGGGCACCAACGACCTTCAGACGGTGCAAGGCCTTGATCGTGACGCTTTCCTGAAACAGGTGATGAGCGGCACCATTTCCAGCAATCGTCCAGTGGAATACAACGCCGCCAAGACTATCCACGACTTCCAGAAGCAGCACAACATCGGCTTGCTGAACAGCGACCAGTTGCAGCAGATGGCCGAGACCGGCTACTGCAAGCTGCCTAACGGTGAACGTATCCAGGTACCGCCGGATATCCAGGCGGCCGCCCAGAAGATGATGGAAAACAATGGCGAACTGTTCAAGAAACTGGAATCGGCCGTCACCGGCAAATTCGACGGCTTGCTCAGCACGGCAGACTTCGACAAAGCCGCCCGGGAAGGAACAATCAACCACCTGGGTGGAGCAAATGGCCCGAGCGCTACATATGACCCGAGCGGCTTGCCGTCCTCGTCCGATGCCGCCAAAACCATTCATGATTTCCAGCAGCAGCACAAGATCGACTTGCTGAGCAGCGACCAGGCCCAGCAGATGGCCGAGACCGGCTACTGCACGCTGCCTAACGGCGACCGTATCCAGGTACCGCCGGATGTCCAGGCGGCTGCCCAGAAGATGATGGAAAACAATGGCGAGCTGTACAAGAAACTGGAAGCGGCCATCCGCGGCAGCCACGACGGCTTGCTCAGCGCGGCCGACTACGATGCCGCGCTCAAGGATGGCAGCATCGGCAAGCCGGGAACAGCAGACCTTTCCACGGATGATGCCGACATGATCCAGGAGTTCCAGCAGCAATTCATCAACGACTTGATGAACAGGGATGATCTGACCAACGACGCTGCCAACGGACTGCCATCCTCGTCCGACGCGGCTAAAACCATTCATGACTTCCAGCAACAGCACAAGATCGACTTGCTGAGCAGCGACCAGGCCCAGCAGATGGCCGAGACCGGCTACTGCACGCTGCCTAACGGCGACCGTATCCAGGTACCGCCGGATGTCCAGGCGGCTGCCCAGAAGATGATGGAAAACAATGGCGAGCTGTACAAGAAACTGGAAGCGGCCATCCGCGGCAGCCACGACGGCTTGCTCAGCGCGGCCGACTACGATGCCGCGCTCAAGGATGGCAGCATCGGCAAGCCGGGAACAGCAGACCTTTCCACGGATGATGCCGACATGATCCAGGAGTTCCAGCAGCAATTCATCAACGACTTGATGAACAGGGTTGATCTGACCAACGACGCTGCCAACGGACTGCCATCCTCGTCCGACGCCGCCAAGTCCATCCACGACTTCCAACAGCAGCACAAGATCGGCTTGCTGAGCATCGACCAGGTCAAGCAGATGGCCGACACCGGTTACTGCACGCTGCCTGGCGGCGAGCGCATCCAGGTGCCGCCGGATATCCAGGCGGCTGCCCAGAAGATGGTGGAAAACAACGGCGATCTGTACAAGAAACTGGAGGCGGCCATCCGCGGCAGCCACGACGGCCTGCTCAGTGCGGCCGACTACGATGCAGCGCTCAAGGATGGCAGCATCGGCAAACCGGGCACCAAGGACTTGTAGCAGACAGACGCCTGACGAAGAGTGAGTACCGGTCGCGTGCGCTCCAATCCGAGCGGCACGACGACCGGCCTCCTTTCCAGTCCGTCGATACGGCCGGCCAACTGAACGCCCAGGCGGGTGGCGTCATGTTCAATTCTGTTTCAGGCCCGCCATGAGTTGTTCGATGTTATAACGGACCATGTTGAGGTAAGTCGATGCCGGACCTTGAGGGCCGGACAAGGCATCCGAACGGGTCACTGCCCCCAGAACACGTCTTCCTGATTTTGATCGCTGGAGAACAGGCGAACTTCGACGATCTTGCCGCTCTCGATGCGGATGATATCCACGCCTGGCTGCTTGAGCTTGACGCCGTTGGCCTCGCCAGCGAACTCCAGCGTGATGGCTACCCAATCACCGTTGGCCATGTAATGGTCGGCACGGGTGATCGCGAACGTCCCCTTGGACACTTCCATCATCTTGCCCAGCATCGGGCCGACAGCAGCCATGCCCCGATACGTGCCAGAGAACTGGTTGTTGCCAGGCTGATGCCAAATCACGTCGGGTGAAATGATGCTACCCAGTGTGGCTTGGTCGCCAGTTTGTATTGCCTTGATGTAGGTCTTGGCGATTTCGATGTCGTTCATGGTGAGCTCCTTTGTTGATGCGGTTGGGGACGATGGTTGAGCCAGTGCCGGAACGTAGCTCCCGGCAAGGCAGGCGATGAGAAAGAGAACGCCGAGCAAGCCTCGGTAGGTGGTGGTTTTCATTGCGCAGGAAAGAGGATGGTTTCGGTGGTCCTGCTGACGTCTGCCTTCATCATTTGTCCTTTTCAAAGCGGCTTGACTATGGTTATTATTGGACATAATCGGCCAAATTAAACGATGATAACTGGACAATGAATGATACTTTTGAGACATCAAGAGCCAAAAGGGAGCCATACAAAACAGTGAAGTCGGCTCAGTCCACGTCAGGAAGCTCGAAGGTGAACGTCGATATTCAGCGTCTGGGCTATCGACCGCGAGCGCCCTACCAACTCGACCTGGAAGTCTTTACCGTGGCCGACCTGAGGCATCGGGGCAGCAAGGAGAAAGTGCGAACAACGCATCGGTACGAGTTCCACACCTTGGTGTGCGTCACGCAGGGCGTATGCACCCAGATGGTCGACTTCAAGTCGATCTCCTGTAAGCAGGGTTCACTGCTCGTGTTGCGACCAGGACAGGCTCACAATTACGGACATGATGAGGATTGGGATGGCTGGAACGTTCTGTTCCGCCCGGAATTCGTCTTACCCGTATCGACGATGCCTCGCGATCTCAAGCTTGCAGTCGATCTGGAGAGGCTGCCGGAACACGTGCACCTAGGCAGCCATGAACTGCGGAAGATGACGGACTTGATCCAGCAGATGCGCGAGGACACGCTGATCGCCGCGCCGCTGGAAGACGTGCATGCACTGCTGCGCCATCAGCTCCATGCGCTCTTGACGCGGCTGAGCATTCTGCAAAGTCGACAACAAGCACAGGAGGAGCCGCTGGTCTCTCCTGCATCGCAACGCTTCAAGCGTTTCCAGCAGCTTGTGGACGAACGCTTCGCTCAATGGCACCAAGTGGCCGACTACGCCAGCCAACTCGGCTACACGGAAAAAAGTCTGACACGCGCAGTGACAGCAGCGATGGGCATAACAGCCAAAGCCTTCATCGCTGCGCGCATCAACCTGGAAGCGAAGCGCCTGCTGGTGCATACGGACATGCCCGTCGTCACAATCGCAGAGAAGCTGGGCTTTGAGGAAGCCACCAATTTCAGCAAATTTTTCAAGCGGGAAGTCGGCTGCACTCCGGCAGAGTTTCGACGGCGGCAAAGGGCTCCTATCTGACAGCATCCTCTGCCGCTGGGCTTAACGTGCCTTATTTCCGTTTTCTGAGGCGACCCCAAGCAGTGTCATGCCGATCCTTGCCAGCATAACGGCGCATGTTCATCCTGCGCGGCGCTCATTGCCGCCGCTCGCCGCAGATTGTCGCGGGTCAGCACTTCCAGCGTATCGCCCCAGGCGATGGCATTTCTTGCCAACGCCCAAAGGACGTCCAGCCACAGCAGAACGCATAGGGAAAAACGGCAAGCACCCTGAACCAGGCCGGCCAAGCGAGGATGCCGGCTCCCGGTTCATCGAAAAAACGAAACAGGCTCTTCACTTCACATCCGGCATCTGCGCACAGCCCCTGACGTGTTAAGTACCCGCTCATAAAAACTGTGAGTGTCTGCGGCCCATGCCGGCGCGCTGCGGTGTTGCACGGCCTGAACCACATCCATCTCACAGTTTTGTATGTACGGGTACTTAATTCCCATGTATATGCTTCATGCCGCAGAACTTGCCGATGGCAATTCCCTTGCACGCTTTTGCCAGTTCCGCGTTGCATATTTCTTCGTCCTTGCCGGACTCCATGCATTTGGCGGCGGCTTCATGGGCGGCGGAGATGGCGCGGTGTTGAGCGATTTCTCGCTTCGTCTGTGCCGGATCATCTTTCGCCCATACCGGGAAAGAAAAAACGACCAACAGGATGGCGGACAAGTACTTCACTGAAGTCACTCCTTTTTAAAAAATTGTTGCGAGCGAGTTCGAAGATTAACCGCTTAATCCCAAAATTGCAACTTGGTTGCAAATAGCATGTCTACACCAGGTTTTGGCTTTGCATATTGCCGCAGGATGTGGCGATGATTGCAGGGAAGCCGGTAGGCCGGGCTAAAAGCGTTTGCGTTCGATAAAACAGCTTGAATCACGAAGGGTACGGAAAGCACGAAGGGCACGAGGAAAGACACTGTTCTTCGTGCCCTTCGCGCCCTTCGTGGTGAACCTGCTTTTGCCGCCTCGATTTCCGGCCTCTGCGCAAACAAGCTTTTTTGTCCGGCAGGTCAACACGTGGCGTCCGGCCCCTCCTCCGCCACGACATCGTTGCGCAACACGCCGATCTCCGGAATCTCGACTTCAATCGCGTCGCCTACCTTGATCGGCCCGACGCCGGCAGGCGTGCCGGTCATGATCATGTCGCCCGGAAGCAGCGTCATGTGCCGGCTGAGGTAAGCGATGATGTAAGGCACCGAAAACAGCAGATCGGCGGTATTCCCGTCCTGCCGCACGACGCCGTTGACCCGGGTGATGATCTTCAGGTTCGACGGGTCCAGGCCGGTGACGATCGCCGGCCCCATCGGCGCAAACGTGTCGTAACCCTTGCCGACGAGCAGGCAGCCGAACTCGCTTTCGCGGCGTTGCAACACCCGGTCGCTCACATCATTGCCGCAGGTGTAGCCCAGCACGTAATCCAGGGCACTGGCCTCGGATACACGGCGCGCCAGCTTGCCGATGACAACGACCAGCTCACCCTCGAAATGGATGTTCTCTCCGCCGGCCGGGTAGACGATAGCTTCGCCTGTGCCGATGACGGACGTGCTCGGCTTCATGAACAGTATCGGCAACTGCGGAACCGCCTTGCCGACTTCCTGGGAGTGCGCCTTGTAGTTGTAGCCCAGGCCGAACACGCGCGACTGATGTATCGGCGCAAGGATCCGGACCGAACCCAGTTCGTCCTTGACCCCGCTGGCGCGCAGCTCCTCGAACGGCGCATCCTCCAGGCGGGCAATCGTGCTCTCCCCCTCGATGATTCCGTAGTGGACGCGTCCATTCAACGCGTATCTGACAATGTGCTCGGATGACATATGAACAACCTTTCCAATCGAATTGAATGCTAACGTTAGCAAATCATCTGGCAACAGTCAATATCCATGGAACGCCATAGAGAAGAAGGGTCTGCGTAATTATTTTCTAACCGCTATTGACAAACGGGAGATCCGTTTGTCAGAATGTGTGCAAACGTTAGCAAAGGGGACGACAATGATATGGATACAATGCTCCGCACGGAAACTTCCGTGCGGCTCCGGGCAAATCGTCCGAAACCTTGCCTGGAGTCCCATCGGCGATACAGGCACTCCCGGAGGCGTGCTATGAGCATGACATTGCTTGCTCAATCGGCCCTCGGCGGCTTGCTTCACGGCGGCATCTACGCGCTGCTGGCGCTCGGCCTCAGCCTGAGCTGGGGCCTGCTGCGCCTGGTCAACCTGAGCTATTTCGCGCTGGCTTTCCTGAGTGCGTATCTCACCTATCACTTCGGAACCCATTTCGGCTTCGCACCCTGGCTATCGGCGGCGATCATCGTGCCGGCATTCTTTCTGATCGGCGTCGTACTGCACACGGTCTTCGTGCGATTCAAGGTAAGCGAATTTGCGTCGATGCTGGTGACCTTCGGCGTCACCATCCTGATCGAGTCGCTGATCCAATGGATCTGGTCGGCGGATTTCCGTTCGTACGAAACCAGCTACGCCCAGCAATCCCTGCGCGTGGGCCCGTTGTATGTGCCGCTGCTTGAACTGATCGCGTTCGCCAGCGCCATGGTGCTCGCCGCAGGGGCGTGGCTGGGGCTGCACAAGACCTCGCTGGGCAAGGCGTTGCGCGCTGCCGCGCATGACGGCCCCATAGCGGCGGCCTTCGGCATCAACTCGCAGCGCCTGTCCTATGTGCTCGCCGGCCTGTGTTCCGCATCCGCCGGCATTGCCGGCGTATTCATCGCACTGACCTCGACGCTGGCGCCGTCGCAAATCGAGGCCTGGATCGGCGTCGTCTTTGCGGTTGTCATCATCGGCGGGCTGGCCAATCCGCTCGGCGCCCTCGCCGCCGGCGTGCTGATCGGCGTGTCCGAGGCGGTCACGATGGCCGCGGTCAATCCCGCATGGGCGCCGCTGGTCGCGTTCTCGATCCTGATCATCCTTCTGCTGTGGAAACCCAAATGGCTCTGACCCGAAAACATATTCTTGCATCGGCGCTGCCTGCCGTCGCGGTGCTGGTCGCACTCCCCTACTTCGGGATCGCGGACTTCTACCTCTCGTACCTCTATGTGATCTTCTTCTGGGTCGCGCTGGCCACCAGTTGGGGCATCCTGAGCGGATACGCCGGATACTGGAGCTTCGGCCACGCCGCTTTCTTCGGCGCCGGGATCTATACGACGGCAACACTGGCCGGCAAGTGGGGCATGCCGTTTCTGCTGACCATCCCGGCGGCGGCCGGCATCGCCGCGCTGCTGGCGACAGCCATCGGCCTCGTGGTGTTCCGCATGAAGGGCCTGCGCGCCGAGTTCTTCGCGCTGCTGACGCTGTCCGTGACCTATGTGCTGGCCGCAGTCATTTCCAACACGCCGATCGACGGCGGCGCCGGGGTCTTTCTCAGCAATGTGCCCATCCCGCAGTTCGGCACTTCGGTGCCGGGAGCGATTTACCTGCTCGGGCTGCTGCTTGCGGTCACGGCGCTCGCCGTCTCGCGCTACGTGCTCCGCTCTCGCCTGGGCGCGGGTCTGCTGGCGATCCATGACGATGAGGATGTCGCGGAGGTGAAGGGCGTGCCGACCTTCCGCTACAAGCTGGCCGCTTTTGCCATCTCGTCGGCCATCGCCGGCGCCGCAGGGGCGATCCAGGCGGCCTATGTGGGTTACGTCACTGTCGGCGAAACCTTCTCCATCACAGTGCCGCTGTACGTGGTGCTCATGAGCATCCTGGGCGGCGCCCGTCACTGGGCCGGCCCCGCCATCGGCGCCACGCTCATTACCGTCGCGCTGAGCCTGTTCGTCGGCGGAGGACATGCGGAGCTCGGGCGCGCCGGTGTCGCATTTGCGCTGATCGTGGTGATCCTGGTGCTGCCGCAAGGGATTGTGCCGAGCCTGATTCGCCGCATGCAAAGCCGGAACAAGGCAACCGGCCCGGCTGGCGGCAAAGTGCTCAACCTCGTGCAGACAAATCCGCCGGCGAGCAAGGTGGCGCAGGGGCAGGTAATTCTGGAATGCCGCGAGGTCGTCAAGTCCTTCGGCGGCATCAAGGCGCTGCGCGGTGTGAGCCTGCAAGTCAGGGAAGGCGAAATCCTGGCGCTGGTCGGCCCCAACGGTTCCGGCAAGTCGACCCTGATCAACATGATCAGCGGACACTTCTCGCTGACTTCCGGCGCCATCGAGTTCGAGGACAAGATGATTGCGGGTCTGCCGCCGCATGAGATCGCCCGCCGCGGCATTGCGCGCACCTACCAGATCCCGCGCCTGTTCGACCACCTGAGCGTGCTGGAGAACGTTCGCCTTTGCGCCGCGTTCGGCCGCCAGGCTACGTCGGCGGACGAGAGTCCCGAGGCGCTGGCCCGCCAATGGCTCGCCTTCACCGGTCTGGCGGACAAGGCGGACCTGCTGCCGCCTGCGCTCAACCTGCATGAACGCAAGTTCGTCGAGTTCGCGCGGGCGCTCGCAGCCCGGCCTCGCCTGCTGCTGCTGGACGAGGTGCTGTGCGGCCTCACGCCGACCGAAGTCGACCAGGCGGTGGCAATGATCCAGAAGATCCGGGCGGGCGGCACCACCATCGTCTTCGTCGAGCACCTGATGCGCGCCGTCGTCGCGCTCGCCGATCGTGTCGCCGTGCTCGATCAGGGCACCCTGCTCGCGCTGGGTCCGCCGCGCGAAACCATGCAGGACCCGAATGTCATCAGTGTCTACCTGGGAGCATCCCATGCTGCTTGAAGTACGAAACCTCCATGTCGCCTATGGCGACGCGCCCGCGCTCTGGGACGCGAACCTGAATATCGGCGCCGGCCAGATCGTGTCGGTGGTCGGCCCCAACGGCGCCGGCAAGAGCACCCTGATCAATGCCATCGCCGGCATCCTGCGGCCGACGCAGGGCCAGATTCGCATCGAGGGCAAGGACATCGCGCGCGTGCCAGGTCACCAGGTATGCGACCACGGCATTGCGATCGTCCCGGAGGGACGCCGCCTGTTCACCCATATGAGCGTCCTCGAAAACCTCGAGCTCGGCAGTTATCGCCCCGCCGCACGCGCATCCCGCGAGGAAGGGCTGGAGGAGGTGTTCTCACTGTTTCCGATCCTCAAGGAACGCCGTCATCAGATTTCCGGTTCCATGTCCGGCGGCCAGCAGCAGATGGTCGCGATCGGCCGCGCATTGATGGCCCGCCCTCGCCTGCTGTTGATGGATGAGCCTTCGCTCGGCCTTTCGCCGGCCATCGTCGATGACATGTTCCGGATCATCCGCATGATCAACGAACGCAATGTCGCCGTTCTGCTGGTCGAGCAAAACATCAACAAGGCGCTCGAAGTCGCGCATCACGCGTATGTCATCGAACAAGGGAGCATCGTCACATCGGGTGAGCCCGACGCATTGCTGAACAATCCACGCATACGGGAGGCCTATCTTGGCATCTGATCCATCCACTACCGGGGGCGTGCCGCTGGTCATTCGTCGCGTGGTCACCGGGCACGACCAGGCCGGCGCGTCGATGGTGGCGCTCGATACTGCTCCGCCCCGTTCGGACGCCTTCCGCCACATTCCCGGAATGATGTCGCGGCTGGTGTGGGCAACCGAACCGGCGCCTGCGCTGCCATTTGATGGCGTTGATCCGACGCCGGCGGTGACGAGCATCATTCCCCCGCGCGGCGGGTCGCGTTTCCTGATCGTCACCTTCCCGCCCGACAGCGTGTTTGGCGCGCCGGACTTCGACCCCGCCGCCGCCGTGGCGGAGAACCTGGCCATCAGTCCCGGCCTGGCCGAATTGTTCGAACTCGACGGCATGCATGCGACCCCGACCGTCGACTACGGCATCGTCCTCGACGGCGAGATCTGGCTCGAACTGGACGACGGCCGCGCGGAGCTGCTGCACCGGCACGATGTCGTGGTGCAGAACGGCACCCGTCACGCCTGGCGCAACAAGAGCGAACGTCCGGCAACGCTGGCGTTCGTGCTGATTGGAGCCGGCCGTGATGAATGACATCGGCGGCCTGTTCTTTTCAATCGGCATTTCGATTCGCATGCCGCGTTCTTGCGAAGCGGCTGAAATACAAGCAATACCAACAAACAAAACCAACCTCAAGACAGGTGACTTTCATGACTGATACAACAATCGTTCGTTTGCATGGACGGCGCGTATGGGATTCGCGCGGGCGGCCAACCGTGGAAACGGAGGTCACGCTGGGAAGTGGCGCCAGCGGCCGCGCCATCGCTCCGGCCGGCGCCTCGACCGGCAGCGGCGAGGCGCTCGACCTGCGGGATGGCGGCGCTTCTTTCGGCGGACTCGGCGTGACGCAGGCGCTCTCATCGATCAATGGCGAAATCGCCAATGCGCTTGCG
The DNA here is from genome assembly GCA_966212445.1 of uncultured Noviherbaspirillum sp. GTDB lineage: Bacteria > Pseudomonadota > Gammaproteobacteria > Burkholderiales > Burkholderiaceae_D > Noviherbaspirillum. The sequence goes on from CBIHRJ010000011.1 coordinate 110,942, forward strand.
GGAATGGATGCCTGCGATCAGGCCGCAATCGACGCGCGCCTGGTGGCGCTCGACGGCACGCCGAACCGCAGCCGTCTGGGCGGCAACGCGATCGTTGCCACGTCGATGGCGGTGCTGCACGCCGCCGCCGCCGCGGCCCGGATGCCGGTGTGGCGCTACCTTGCCGGGGAGCGTCCGGTGCGCATGCCGCTGCCTGAAATACAAATCTTCGGCGGCGGCGCCCACGCAGCCCGCCGCGTCGATGTGCAGGATTTCATGATCATGTGTCCGGCCGCGGGCAGCTTCAGCGAAGCGCTCGAGTGGACTGCGGAGGTCTACCGCGCCGCCGGCGCCCTGATGAAGAAAGCGGGCAAGCTGCAAGGCGTGGCCGACGAGGGAGGCTACTGGCCGGCCTTCGGCAGCAATGAAGAAGCACTCGACACCCTGGTGCAAGCGATCATTGATGCCGGTCTGCGTCCAGGCACGGACGCCGGCATTTCGCTCGATATCGCGGCATCGGAATTCGGCCGCAACGGACGCTATACGCTCGCGCTGGAAGAACGCACTCTCGATACGGACCAGATGATTGCCATGCTGGGCGGCTGGCTTGATACCTACCCCATCCTGTCGATCGAAGACCCGCTCGCGGAAGACGATCCCTCAGGCTTCCACCGATTCACGCAAGCCTACGGCTCACGATGCCAGATCATCGGCGACGATTTCCTCGTGACGAACGCGGCCCGTGTCGAGGCTGCGGCCGCCGAACGCACCGCCAACGCCGTGCTGATCAAACCGAATCAGGCCGGCACGGTGAGCGAAGCGCACGCCGCGCTGCTGGCGGGCAAGGCGGCCGGGTTCGGGACCATCGTCTCCGCGCGTTCGGGCGAGAGCGAGGATGTGACCATCGCCCACCTCTCCGTCGGCTGGGACGCCGGTCAGTTCAAGGTGGGCTCGTTCTCCCGCTCGGAACGCATGGCGAAATGGAATGAGGTGCTACGCATCGAGGAATCGCTGGGGCGAGCTGCGGTGTTCAGCGGGTGGGCGGCGTTGCCGTTTCGGGATCGACAGCAATGAACGGTTGCAGGCAGATCATCCGGATGAACCTGATGGACGAAGAACGCAGGGTGGGCACCTCGTGCCCACGCGGAAGCCGACACAGGGTGTAGGGCGGGTCCCACCCCCCGCCACGTCGGGAATTGGGGGGGGGGCCCCCCCGCCGCCATCTTAGCCATAAACCGGGCCCCGGAGGCCCCCCCCGCCAAGCCGAAGCAAATAAAAAAC
>CBIHRJ010000012.1:0-111999 GCA_966212445.1 uncultured Noviherbaspirillum sp.
TGGGCGACATGTCGGGCGACGTGTTCGGCAACGGCGTGCTGCTGTCGCGCCAGCTCAAGCTGGTCGCCGCGTTCGACCATCGTCATATCTTCATTGACCCGACACCGGATGTGCAAACCTCCTTCAAGGAGCGCCAGCGCATGTTCGCCTTGCCGCGTTCGTCGTGGGACGATTACGACAAGAGCCTGATCTCCGCCGGCGGCGGCGTCTGGCCGCGCACCGCGCGTAGCATCGAACTGTCGCCGCAAGCGCGCGCCGCGCTCGGCGTCGACGCCGCCAGCCTGACACCGGAAGAACTGCTGCACGCGATCCTGCTGGCGCCGGTCGACCTGTTCTACAACGGCGGCATCGGCACCTACATCAAGGCGTCGACCGAAACCCACGAGCAGGTGAAGGACCGCGCCAACGACGCCATCCGCGTCGACGGCAGGGAACTGCGCTGCAAGGTGGTGGCCGAAGGCGGCAACCTCGGCGCGACCCAGGCCGGACGCATCGAATTCGCGCTGCAGGGTGGCCATATCTTCACCGACGCGATCGACAACTCGGCCGGCGTCGATTGTTCCGACCACGAAGTCAACGTCAAGATCTGGCTCGACAGCGAAGTCAACGCCGGCACGCTGGGTGCGGACGACCGTAACCGCCTGCTCACCGACATCACGTCGGACATCGAAGCGCTGGTACTGCGCGACAACGCTTTGCAGACGCACCTGCTGGCACGCGAGACGCAGGCGCAGAACGAAGCCGCCGTACAGAACGGCTACGCCGCGCTGATCGCCAGTCTCGAAGCCGAAGGCGTGATCTCGCGCAAGCTGGAACAGTTGCCGACCGCCGACGAACTGGCCGCACGCAAGGCGGAAGGCCGCGGTCTCACCGCGCCCGAGCTGGCGGTGGTGGTCGCCCATGTGAAGAACCGCTACAAGCGCCTGCTGGCCGAGCTGCCGCTGACGCAGCAGATCTGGGCCACCGAATTGCTGACGCCCTATTTCCCGCCGGCGCTGGTCGCTACCCGCGACCCGCTGGAACATCCGCTGGCCAACGCGATCCTGGCCACCGTGCTGGCGAATGAAGCGGTCAACCGCTGCGGCCCGGTCCTGATTGGCGACATCGCCCGTGCACACAACGTCGCCGAAACCAGCGTCATCTGCGCATGGGCACAGGCGTGGGCCGCGTTGAACCTGGGGCCGGTATTCTCGACCCTGGACATGCATGCGCTGCGCATTCCCCGCGAACTGTCGATCGCCGTCGACCGTCATACGCGCGCATTGCAGAAAGCGGTGATCGAGGGCGTGCTGTCGGTGCCGGAACAGCATCTGCGCGAATCGAGCGCGTTGACGGAGCTTACCCAACTGTTCAGCCAGCCGGGCGCCGTGCACGAACTGGTGCCGTCATTGGAACAAACGCTGGCTGCGTCGAACGCGCCCGCCGATTTCCTGCAGGCGTGCGAGGCGGTCGAAGCGATCGAAGGCATCGCCGACTTCCTGTTTGCCGGTCTGTCGGTACCGCGCCCGGACGGCATGAGCCTTCCGCAATTCCTGCAGCTCGGCATGACCTTGCGCCGCCAGGCCGGCATCGACGGCCTCGAACGCGTACTGACGCGAGCACCCGCCAGCGCCGCGCAAGCGCCGTTGCGCGACCACGCATTGCAGGCATTGCGGCGCACGCAGCAGCGCCTGCTGATGCGCATGCTGCAGCAGGCGCCGGCCGCCAAGCCGTTCGCCGACCCGGCGGCATTGGTGGACGCGCTGATCGAAAAACTCAAGGTCGGCGCTCGTGCCGCCGGACAGCAGCAGGACCTGGAACACGCAGTCCTCGACGTCTGGGCCTTGTCGGAAGCAGCGTCTTCTACATCGGATGCGGGGTAATGCAACAACCATGAAACAAGCCGTTTCCGACTCCGTGCGCGCACTGGCGGAAGCCGACTTCGCGCATGTCGCCGACAACTTCGCCAACGCCGGCTTCGCGGTACGCGTACCGGTGCGCGGCGTGTTGCAAATCACCTCGCCCGCGCAATTGCGGCCGCGCACGCGCCTGTTGCTGTCGGTCGGCGTGCATGGCGATGAAACCGCGCCAATCGAAATGCTGGCGCACTTGCTGGATGCGCTGGCCGTTGCGCCGCGCGAACTGGCGCCGGACCTGATGGTGGTGGTCGGCAATCCCGATGCCATCGCGCAGGGCAAGCGCTTTGCCGACGCTGATCTCAACCGGATGTTCCGGGCCCAGCGCGGCGACCTCGCATCCGCCGCCGAAGCCGCGCGCGCCGACGCCATCATGCGCGCGACCGCGGTCTTTTTCAGTGTCGCGGATACGGATAAGTGGCATCTCGACCTGCACACCGCCATCCGGCCGTCGCACTACCCGACCTTCGCCGTGGTGCCCGATGTCATTGCGGAAGCGCGCAAACAGACCCTGCTGCACTGGCTGGGAAAGGCGGGGATCGGCGCCGCCATCCTCAGTTCGAAGTCGGCCGGTACCTACAGCGCCTGGACAGCGGAACAGTTTGCCGCCGCCAGCGCTACCGTCGAACTCGGCCAAGTCAGCGCTATCGGCGGCAACGACCTGAGCCGCTTCGACGATGCGCGCGCGGCGCTCGACGATTTCCTGCGTACTGGCATCGCCTCTTCAGGCGGCCAGCTGCCGCAGATCTTCCTGTTCGCACAGGAATTGATCAAGCGCAGCGATGCCTTTCGCATGGCATTCGACCGCAACACAAAAAACTTCACGGCGATGCAACCGGGAGAAATCATTGCGGAGGATGGCAACACCGTGTACCGCGTGGGCGCCCGGACGGAATATGTGGTTTTCCCGAATCCGGACGTGCGCGTCGGGTTGCGGGCCGGTTTGATGGTGGTGGCTGCCGCCGCGTCCTGAAAAAGCTGCTATTCGGAGGAGTGCGGCGAGCGGGACTCAAGTCGCTCTAACCGATCTAACCGCGCCGGCGTTTCAGGCACTGCTCGATCGCCTCCACCACTTTCACCGTGGTGAAAGGCTTGACCACAAACCCGCTTGCGCCCGCCTGCATCGAGTTTTGCACGTTTTCCAGCGTAGGCAACGCGCTGATCATGATCATGCCGATGTGCGGAAGCGCATCGCGAATGCGGCGCGCCGCTTCGTGTCCGTTAAGGCGCGGCATGTCGATGTCGATAAACGCGATATCCGGCTTGTGCGTTTCGCACAGTTCGATAGCCTTTTCGCCGTCCGGTGCTTCTCCGATGACTTCATGCCCCTGTTCGCGCAAGAGCAGACGCAGTACCCGCCGCGTCGTGCTGTCGTCATCGGCGATGATGATGCTCAACTCCCTCGGTATCGTGTGCATGTCGGTCCCTCAGTGAAGCATGGCCTGTATTTTGTCGCTGACGCGCCGGTATTCGCCTTCGATCGCCGCAACGCGGGTGTCGAAGTCGTCGAGCATACCGTTCTTTGCCCGCATTTCAAGCTCCCGGCTCAACGCGCACAGCCTGATGGCGCCGATCGAAGCGCTGCTGCCGGCAAGGGCATGCGCGACCTTGGCAAGCAAAACCAGGTCGCTGTCGGCACGCGCGCTGCGCAAGGTCGCGATACGCGGCGGACTGTCGTTCCTGTAAAGTGCGGCAAGTTCGGCAAAATCGGCCCCGAACATGGCCTGTACCGCTTCCAGTTCATCGACGCACCCGGCGGCAGGAGCCTCGGCAGCAGGAGCCGCGGCCGGCGGCAACCAGCGCGCCAGCATCTCGCCCAGGATCTGAGGCCGGATCGGTTTGGAAAGGAAATCGTCCATGCCGGCATCGTCCGTAGCCTGCCGTTCCTCAGACGTGGTGCAGGCAGTAAGCGCAATCACCGTAACCTGACGCGCGCCATTTTCCAAGGCCCGAAGCCGCCGCGTCGCCTGATAGCCGTCGAGGCGAGGCATGTCGCAGTCCATCAGGATGAGGTCGTAGGGGGCGGCCTTGTGCATCTCGACCGCCTGCTCGCCGTCGGCGGCGGCCTCCGCGATACAGCCGAGCTTCGCCAGCATGTGCAACGCCACCTGCTGGTTGACCGGGTTGTCGTCGGCCACCAGCACGCGCCGCCCATGGTGCAACTGTGCCGCAGGCGTTGTGTCCGGCGCAAGCGGTAAATCGATAGAGAAGGAAAACCGGGTGCTGCCTTGTGCAGGGCTGTCGACGCCGATATGGCCGCCCATCGCGCGCGCGAGGCGAGCGCACAGGACCAGTTCTCCCGTTCCCGCACTACGGACGCGCAACGCCTCCGCACCGGTCTGTACCGGCCGATTCAGCAGTTCGGTCAGCTTTTCGCCAGCCGCCGACAAACCGTCCGCAATGACCTCCACCAGCACCCGGCAGCGCTGGCCCGCGGTTTCCGATACCTCGGCACGAATCGATATGCCGCCGCTTTCGGCCAGGACGATTGCGGCGCGCGCAAGGCAAGCGATCATTTGTCGAACCCGCCCCGCGTCGCCGATCAGCCTGGCCGGCGGTGGATAAGAGAGATGCAGTTGCAGGCCCTTGTTCTTTGCTACCACATTTTTCGCCGCGCAGGCGGTCTCCATTTCCTGCCGCAGGTCGAACGGAGCGGCTGCCAGCGTGAACTGACTGGATTCGATCAGCGAAACGTCGATAATATGTTCGATTACCTCCAGCAGGCTGCCTACGCCGTCCTGAGCGATCTTCGCATACTGATGCTGGGCATCGTCGAGTTTCGTGTCGAGCAGCAGGTCCAGCATGCCCAGGACGCCATTCATCGACGTCCGTATTTCATGGTTCATGTCGGCCAGCAGTCCACCCATTGCGCGCGTGCCGTCGGCGCAGTCCGTCTGCTCAGCGGTGATCGTTGTCTTGTCGCTCTTCAATTGCCTGACCTTCTTCGCTGCGGATGATGGAATTTGCCGGACTTGTGCACTGCACAGTCCGGGGAACGCCGAATTCTCAATTCGAATACTGTAATACGTTTTGCAACGATTTGTCTGCCCATCGTGCTGCAGTCTCCGCAATGAAAAACGCATAATCCTGAAGTGGTGCGGAATTTGCCTTCTGTTCGGCGCCTGATTCGTCCGGACGGCAGAGATAATGCATGGTATGAAATTCCGGCACCAAGGCATGAACAACAACCCGCCGGAATCGCTCATCCAGCGGGAGCAGATAGATGGAATCAAACCAGGCGACGCGTAACAACCTCAAGCTGCAAGACAATTCCTTGGAGGACGAGGAACTCGACGGCGGCATGAGAAGCGAGGCGGCTTCCGGGCTGCGTACCGGCGGCGTCGACCTGAAAGCCATCCGCGAAGCGATCGCTCGCGTCGAAGCCGAAGCGAAGGCCACCGTCGCCGCCGAAAACCGCGCCCATGCCGAAGCCCGCGCCCGCGCCCTGGCGGAAGACCGTGCCCGCATCGAAGCCGCTGCCGCTGCCGAGGCCTACCAGAATGCCAAGGCTGCCGAAGAAGCGATCGCCGCCGGCCGTGCCCGTCTGGAAGCCGAGCGCCAGGCACGCGAAGCCAGTGAAGCGCGCGCCATTGCCGTCAAGAAGGAAATCGCGGAACTGCGCGCCCGTGCCGAAGCCGAGGCCGAAGCGAAGCGCATTTCCGAAGAACGCATACGCCTGGAAGAACAGGCGCGCCTGCGCGCCACAGAACAGATCGCCGCCGAATCAGAACTGGTTGCGCGTGCCGCCGCCGCTGTCGAGGAACTGGCACAAGAAACCGAACTCTCACGCTGGCAGGCCGCCCAGCGCGTCGCCGCAGCCGAGGCAGCTCGCCAGGAAGCGGAGGGCCGCGCCCGTGCCGACGCCCGCTTGACGGAACTGGCACGCGAACAGGAACGCCGCGAAAAGGAAGCGCGCCAGTCTACTGAAATGCTGGCCAAGGCGCGCAGCGAAGCGCTGGAAATCGCCCGCGAGCGCGAACGCGTCGAGGCCATGGCGCTGCAAGCCGCACTCAGCCGCGCTCCCGCCGAAGTGCGCGCCCGCGAAGAAGCACGTGCCCGCGCATTGGCTGAGCAGGAAAAGGAAATCACCGCCCAGGCGCGCATCGACCTCGAACGCAAGGCAGCGGCATCGCTGCAACTGCGTCTGCAGGCGGAATCCGAAATGCACGATGCCGCCGCCCGTCGTGAACATGCGGAAACGGTCGCCGCTGCCGCCGCGCAAGCGCGCCGCGAAGCCGAAGATCGCATCCGCATCGCCACCGAAGCGCGCATCCAGACCGAACGCGAACTGCAGGACATGGCCCTCACGCGCATCGAAGCCGAGCACAAAGCCGATGTGCAGAACCGCGCTCGCCTCGACGCCGAAGCCCGGGCCGTGCAGGAAGCGCGCGAACGCGCCGCAGCCGAACAGAAGATCGCGGACACCGCCAGGGCGCGCAGCGAAGAAGAAGCGCGGGCTCGTCAACTTGCCGAGAAGCGCGTCGACATCGAACGCGCTGCCGCCCGCCTGGCGTCAGACCAGGCGGCAGCCGAAGAAGAAGCGTTTGCACGCGCAAGCGAACACGCGGAACTGCAACGCCAGACCGCGGAGTTTGCGGCCGCAAAAGCGCGCGAAGCCACCGAACACGCGCGTGCAGAACGCGCTCGCGCGGAAGCTGAACAGCAAGCCGTCATCGCGCTGCAGGAAAAGGTGCGCGCCGAAGAGGCTGCGATGGCCGCAGCACAGGCACGGGTGCGCGCCGAACAGCAGCATGCCGACTTGCTGCAAAAGCAGGAACAGGCAGAGCAGGCAGCATGCCTGGCCAAGGAAGAAGAATGCGAAGCGGTGCGGCTCACGCTGGCCAAGGCAATCGAGCGGGCAGACGCCCAGCGCGAGGCTGCCCAGGCGGCAGTGCTCAAGGCGCGCGAGGCTGTCGAACTGGCACGCGTCGAACGCCAGCGCGCCGAAGACGAGCAGAAGGCGCTGGCCGCCATGCAGCAAAAGGTGCAGTTGGAACGTCAGCGTGCCGAGCTTGCACAGCAGGCGCTGAAGGCCGCCCAGGAAAAGTTGGCCGCCGGCAAGGCCGCACTGGCCGAGGCCCAGGCCCGCGCCAAGGCCGAAGCCGAGTTTACGGAAGCGCTGCGTGCCAGGGAAGAAGCCGACCGCGCCGTCCGTCTCGCACGTGATGCCGAAGCGACCGCCGAAAGGCTCGCCGCCGAACAGGCAAAGGCCGCCACCGATCTGCAACGCGCCGCCGCCCAGGCTGCCCTGCTCAAGGCCCGCGAAGCGACCGAACGCGCCCGGATCGAGCGCGAACGCGCGCAAGCCGAACAAAACGCACTCCTGGCGGAGCAGGAAAAACGACAGGTTGAAGAGAAGGCGCTGGCCGAAGCGCAGGCACGCACGCGCGCCGAGCAGGAACAGGCGGCATTATTGCAGGCGCGCGAAAGGGCGGAGCTGGAGACACGCCGCGCCCTCGAAACCAAATCGGCCGCGGAGAAGCTGCAACTCGAACAGGCGGAACGGCGCGCGGAGCTGGAGCGCCAGACCGCAGAAACGGCGGCAACCGCCGCGCGTGAAGCCGTCGCATTGGCGCGCACGCAGGAACAGCGTGCGGCAGCCGAACAGCAAGCGCTGGAAGCCATCCAGAAGAAGCGCGCATCGGAAGAAGCCGCACGTGACTACGCAGCCGCACGCGCGCAAGCCGAAGCCGAACACGCGGAACTCGCGCGTGCCCGGGAACAATCCGAACAGGCCGAGCGCCAGGCAATTGAAGCCGCTCGTGCCGCCGAACAGCGGCAACTCGAACAATCAGCGCGCCAGGCCGAATTGGCGCGTCAGGCAGCGGAAGCGGCTGAAGCGAGGGCCCGTATCGCCAGCGAGCTGGCCCAAGCCGAAGAGCAGCACGCCATAGCCGAGCAGCAGGCGCTGCAGGCTGTCCGCCAGAAGCTCGCCGCCGAGCAGGCAGCCCGAGCCGATGCCGAGGCACGCGTCCGCGCAGAGCAGGAACATGCCGACGCACTGCGTGCCCGCGAAACGGCGGAACGCGACGCTCGCAAGGCGATCGAAGCCCGGCTCATGGCGGAAAAGCAGCACATGCAGCAAGCAGCGGAACGCACCGAGCTCGAACGCAAGGCAGCCTACACGGCACTGAAAAAAGTACGCGAAGCGATTGAACTGGCAAAGGCGGAGCGGGCGCGTGTCGCCGCCGAACAGCAAGCGCTGGAAGCGATCGAGAAAAAACTGGCCGCCGAAAAGCAGCTTCGCACCGAAGCCGAGGCGCGCGCCAGGGCCGAACAGGAACAAGCCGCGGCACTGCTCGCCCGCGAACAGGCCGAGCGGGCCGCGCGCGAGGCCGGCGAAGCCGAAAGCGCCGCCGAAAAACTGCGGCTGGAAAAGGCCGCCGAACAGGCGGAATTGCAGCGAAAGACTGCCGAAGCCGCGATTGCGCGGGCGCGCGAAGCCGTCGAACTGGCGACCGCCGAACGCCAGCGTGCCAATGCCGAGCAAAAGACGCTTGCCGCGGTGCAGGAAAAACTGCGCACTGAACGCGAACGCGCTGCAGCCGAACAAAAGACCTTGGCCGCCGTCGAGACCAGGCTGTCCGCCGAAAAGAGCGCCTGCAACGACGCGCAAACGCGTGCCCGCATCGAAAGCGAACAGGCGCAGCTCACACGCGCGCGCGAACAGGCAGAACGCACGGCCCGCGTCGCAGCCGAAGCGCGCGAGGCTGCCGAAAAACAGTTTCTTGAAAAGGCTGCCGAGCAAGCCCGCCTGCAAACCGAGGCGGCACAGGCTGCGGAAGCCAGAGCGCGCGAAGCGATCGACCTCGCCCGTATCGAAAGTGCGCGTGCGAAGGCCGAACAGCAGGCGCTCGAAGCAATCCGGGAAAAGACGCTCGCCGAACAGATCGCCTGCGAAGAAGCCGAGCAGCGCGCCATCGCCGAACGCGAAGCGGCGGAACTGGCAACAATGCGCATGAAAGCCGAGGCCGAAGCCAGGACCGTGGAGGAAACGCGGGTTGCCGCCGAGCGCCGTGCACTCGAAGCGGCGCGCCGCCAAAAGGAATACGCCGCATCGACTGCCGAGCAAGCCGAGACGCTGCGTGCACGCTGCGAGCGTGAACAGGCGGAAGCGCAGGCGATCGCCACGGACCTGATGGAGCGTATGACCGGCAAGAGCGAAACCGTCGGCGCCTGGCGCGAGCGGGCCGAAGCGGTCTTGGCCGATGCGCCGGTGCCGGCTGCGAAAAACGTCTTCGTCAAGCGTCCGCTGGCGGCGTTGCTCGGCGGCGCCGCCTTCGTCGCAGGTATTGCCGTGGCGACAACCTGGAGCATGCAAAAGCCTCAGACTTCCTGGACGACCGTGCAAGCCGTACCGGCTTCGATGCCCATCCGGACCGCTGGGGAGGCACCCGTGGCGTTCGCCACAATGCCTTCTCAACTGCAGATGTCCTATCAGCTCAGCATGCCTCCCGAGTCCGTCGCTCCCGCCGATGGGCCAGCACAGGCGGGGGCTGGCAAGGAGTAAGTCCGTCTCCGGCGCAGCGCAGACGCGCTGCCGCCATTCATCCGGCATGTCCGCCACGCCTTGCGTGATTGGCAAACCAGGGCGTTCCAAATGGCGCATTTGGCGTGACGCGGTTAGAATGCACTGGTTTTGAAACACGGCAAGGCAAACGCGCCTCCGGACCTTTTGCCGCAAAATAACACCGAACCGAACCATGAATCCCTCCTCGCGTCGCATGAATCCTTTCCGTTTGCGTCCCATGCTGAACAAGACCGTCGTCGTATCCGGTCTGCTGGCGGCGCTGGCCGCTGCGCCCGTCCTTGCTGACGACTTAGCCGACGTCGGCAAGCTGATGCGTTCCGGCCAGTACGCGGACGCGCTGTCGCGGGCGGACGCCTTCCTCGCCAGGAACCCGCGCGACGCCCAGATGCGTTTCCTCAAAGGCGTCATCCTGACGGAACAGAACAAGTCGACGGATGCGATTGCGATTTTCACCAGGTTGACCGAGGACTATCCGGGCTTGCCCGAACCGTACAACAATCTGGCAGTGCTGTACGCCGCTGCCGGCCAGTACGAAAAGGCGCGTACTGCGCTCGATGCAGCGATCCGTACCAATCCGACCTATGCAACCGCCTATGAAAACCTGGGCGATGTCCACGCCAAACTGGCAAGCCAGGCCTACGACAAGGCATTGCAGCTCGATTCCGGCAACTCCACCGCAAAATCGAAGCTCACGCTGGTACGCTCGCTGGTAGGCAACATGAACGGCGGCGGCAATGCCAAGGTTGCCGCCGCGCCTGCGCCAACCCCGGCGCCGGCAGCGCCGCCTCCGGTCGCTGCTGCGCCCACACCCGCACCCAAACCGTCCGCACCGGCGGAGCCGGTCGCCGCCGCAAAACCGGAACCGGCGAAGATCGCGCCGAAACCCGCCGCCACAGCCCGTGCCGAACACGACAGCGTTCTCGATGCGGTGCAGGCCTGGGCCAATGCCTGGAGCGCTCAGGACGTGAAAGCCTATCTGAGCCACTACAGCAGCGACTTCGACACCCCGGGACGCCAGACCCGCAAGGCGTGGGAAGACGAGCGCCGTGCGCGCATCGTCGGCAAGGGGCGTATCAGTGTCAAAGTCGAATCGCCGCATGTGACGGTCGACGGCAACACGGCAACGGTGAAGTTCCATCAGGTTTACCTTTCCGACAGCTTCACGGCCAATACGCGCAAGACGCTGGTGCTGGCAAAGCAGGGCGGAAAATGGAAGATCAAGCAGGAGAATGCGGGTAACTGATGTTGCGTTTTCACTCAATCGACTGCAGGACAAGGCGCTTCTCCCGTAGCGCGCTGGTACTGGGACTTTCCTGTCTGCTGATAGCGGGCGGCAGCATCGTTGCGGCGCCGGCCTTTGCCAAAAGGTCGCCGCCGGCAGTACCATCCGCTGCACCTTCCGCCGAAAAGCCCGATCCCGAAGTCCTGCTGATCGAACTGTACAAGGAGCTTGGAGCAAATCATCTGCGCAGTGCGATGGCCAAGGCCGACAAGCTGGTCGAAGCTTATCCCAACTTTCGTCTCGGGCACCTGATCCGTGGCGACCTGCTGTTGATGTATACGCGTCCGGTCACGACCTTCGGCGCCGTCAAGGGCTCGGAGGAGCAACTGAAGAACCTGCGCGAAGAAGCGATGGTGCGCCTGAAGTCGCTGCGCGAAAGGCCGGATCCCGACATGCTGCCGCGCCAGGTGCTGCAATTGCGCGACGACCAGAAACACGTGCTCCTGGTCGACGCAAAGCGCTCGCGGCTTTACGTCTACGCAAATCACGGCGGCCAGTTGAAATTCCTGACGGATTACTACATCAGCCAGGGAAAACTCGGCGTCAACAAACTCAAGGAAGGTGACCAGAAGACCCCGGTCGGGGTCTACTACATTACCAGTCACCTGTCCGGCGCGCGCCTGCCCGATTTCTACGGCTCCGGCGCACTACCGATCAACTATCCGAACGAGTGGGACAAGATCAACGGCCGCAGCGGCTCCGGCATCTGGTTGCATGGTACGCCGCCGGATAGTTACAGCCGGCCGCCGCTGTCATCGGACGGTTGCGTGGTCCTGACCAATCCCGACCTGTACAAGCTCGTCAATTCGGTCGAGATCGGCAAGACGCCCGTCGTGATCAGCGAGCGTGTCGATTTCGTCAACAAGACCAAGTGGGACAATGACCGCAAACTCGCGACCCGCCTGGTCGACGGCTGGCGGCGCGACATGGAAAGCCTGAGTCCGACACGGGTCATGGCGCATTATTCGACCCGCTTCAAGTCGGATCGCGGCGAAGACCTGCAGACCTGGTTCCGCAAGCACCAGCAGTTCCTCGCCGGCGTGAAGGAGTTGTCGATCCAGCTGCGGGACGTGACGCATTTCTTCTACCCCGGACGCGACGACATGATTGTCAGTACCTTCACACAGGAATCCCGGGTCGGCAGAACCAGGACATCCATCCGGAAGCGGCAATACTGGGCCAAGGAAGGTGCCCAGTGGAAAGTGGTGTACGAGCTCAATCTGTAAGACGGCACGGACACGCCCAGCCGCAAGCCGCCGTATGTCCGGCGGCTTTTTTATTCTTCCGCATCTGTGCACATCTGTGTATTTGGTGCCTTGTGCCGAGTAGCAATTGCCTGCACACGTATACATGACTTACATCAAGGGCACAGCGGATTGCATCTGAATTGACGGAAATGCAGTCATTCCAGCCGCCTGCAAGCTGAACTTCACATCGTTTCCTGCTGTCTTTTGCATGCGATAGCAAGATCCGATGTTGTCGCAGTCCCGGCGACACTCTTGGTCGCCCCCCGGTTCCTGGTCGGCGCACGAGGCGCTGCCGCTGCATCGAAGGCATGTTGTTCCGGCGCTTACCGTGCCGAACCGTCATGTGCGCGGCATTGTCGATTGCAAGCCCGCAACCCGGCTGCGGTGCGCTCAACATATTGCAGGATAGAGTTTTTCCGACGCCCGGGATAGTGTGGTCATGTCGCCGGAAAACCCAAAGCGGCGATGCAAAAGGGTTATGCCCAAGCACTTTCGTTTGAACGCGCAATTCGCGCCACGACATTATGGAGGGTTCGCGACTTGACCGGCACCAAGCCATTGATGCAGTCACGCACTTCAACAGAAACGACTCCGTCGTTCGCCGCGGAGAACATCGCCACCGCCGCTTTGCCGCCGCATGTGCCGACGGACGAGGGTAGCAGGGAGGCGACGGCGAATCCCGCCTGCGCCCAGCACGAACCATGGCTCGGCGAAGAATCGCCAGTACCGCCCATTGACGAAGAGTACGTTCGGAACTATGAGGCACAATACGGGCGCTTTGGAGGCAGTACTCGCCGTTCGGCGGGACGCATGTTTCTCCTTGCCGCCTTCATGTTTGCGGTCGGCGCCGCTGTCGGGGGTGGCGGCGCGCGGGGGGGGGGGGGGCGCCCCCCCCCCCCGTGACCCCCGGGGGTGTTTGTGGGGGGTTACGGGCCCCGGCAAGCCCCGGCATTCCGCATCGTTCGATATGCAGGTTGTACCGGTCCCGCTCAAGGAGGTGCGCTTACCGGAAGATCGTGCTTCCACTGTCATGCGCGGAATCAGTGCCAGCGAACTTCCATTCGATGGCGAGCCGCCCTCGGACGCAACAGAACCGCGACAGCGCGGGCCCGCATCCGTCGATGCATCATCCTTGCCCCAAATGCCACCGGTTTCCGCGAAAGATGGCGGGCCGCCCGTCGCCGCGCCGCGCAAGCCCTCGGCAAAAACAGCCGAAAAAGCGAGCAATCGTTCAAAAGCGATGCATGTAGAGAGCAGCGATCCGTCACGGAAAACCGGTACGCCTTCCCGTGCCGCCAGGGACGGAGAGATCGACCGGATACGGCGGCAGGCCGCAGAAGAATTAAAAAAAAAGACTGAAAAACAGCATGTTGTGAATGCGAATGATCTGGACCATGCCGGCGCTCGACGGCGGAACGCATCCCGCTCCAGCGAATTGTCCCGCCATATCCGGGTCCGGCTTGTCCGTTGTGGGCGCATAACGAACCTCATCAGCCGTGAAGTATGTAAATGGCAGCTGTGTAATGGCATGTGGGGCAAGAATGGTTGCCCTTCGTATCCACCGCGCACGCCGTCATACTGAACAGCGCAGCCCGTCGATTTCTCATCCGCGCACCCCCCTTCGACTCCTTTCCCGCACCTCCGTCGCAATGCCGGATTGCCTGCAGGCCGACACCATGTGCCTGTTCAACTTATCTTTCTATTAATGTCGCGTGTCGCGGCAACAAACTTAAAGCTGTACATCCATCAACTTTATAAAAGTTATTACGAAGTAATAACTAAAAATAGACACGTTCCAACATTGTTTGAATAAAAATTTGCCACAGGTTAATTTTGTTGTACTATGTTAGAACAAAGGTTTAAAGGAATTTCTATGAAGACTGCGATTCGCAAGATGGGAAATTCGCAAGGCGTGTTGATACCGAAGCCCTTTCTGATGCAGACCGGGCTGGATATCGGCGAAGTGGAGATCCAGGTGGAAAACGATGCGATCGTGATTCGCAAGCCGAAGAAGAAGTCCCGTGAAGGCTGGGCTCAGGCTTGCCAGCGTATTGCCGAGGGTACTGCCGACCAGGTCATCGCCTGGCCGCTTGTTTCGACAACGACGGATGCCGGTTTTTCATGGTAAAGCGAGCCGAAGTCTGGCTGATCGATTTTGATAAACCGGTCGGCAGCGTGACGCAACAACGGTGGCCCTGTGTAGTGGTGTCGCCGGAAGAGATGGATGAATACCTCAGTACGCTGATCGTGGCGCCCATGAGTACGCATGACCTGCCGGCTCCCTTCAGGATTCCCGTGACGTTCATGCAAAAAGAAGGATTGATCCTCCTGGACCAGATTTGTACGTTGGAGAAGGCGCGCTTGATAAGAAAGCTGGGTGTCGTTAGCGAGGACACCATGGCCAGGGCTCTGGAAGTGCTGCAAGAAGTTTTCGCTTATTAAAACAAGGACCGAACATGCCGAACGATTACCTGTCCGAAATCCGCGATGTCAATCTCAGCTACCTGATGATTGCCCAGCAAATGATCCGCCACGACCGTGCTGAAGCAATTTTCCGTCTCGGCATCAGCGGCGAGATTGCCGATCTCCTCGCCAGCATGAGCAATGCGCAGGTGCTGAAGATGGCCGGCTGTAACGTCATGCTGTCGCGTTTCCGGTTCAACGACACGGCAATCCTTTCAACCCTGTTGCGGGACAAGACCGGAACCGTTGCAGCGACACCGGTCCATGCTTCAATCATCATGGCTTCGCAGACGCCGGAACAAATCGTCTGAGGCAGGGCGGGCGAGATCATGATCAGCCGATGATGCGCGTCGATGGCGTTTCCTTTCAACTAAAGGCATTGCCGCATGCAGTGATGCGGACGGGGGCGTTCATGCCTCCGTTTTTGCATTCGCGACTGAGGCAGTTAGGACCATCGCAGGGGGCTGCATAGCATGCAGGCGCTTGACGTCCTCGATCATGCGTTGCACTGGGAAACGGAGCGGCAAAACCGTGCTCTCCAGGACGCCCTTGAGTACAAAAAAAGACAGCGCGCCGAAGGGGCTCGCCGCGATTCGCAATATCCGGCAGTACACCAGGGCGCTGCAGTGTCGAATACGTCCGATTCCGGGCATCGCGCGGCTACATCGACGGGCGAGTGGGTCGATCAACTGCATCGCATTCCGGAAATCCGTTCCGCGCTGGTGCCGCTCGACCAGACGGCGGAGGGTTCGGAATGGAGTCGGCCATTCTCGTTGTTCAAGGCGGACATCGAGCCCTGGCTTTCGTTCATGCGTGGTTATAACGCGTCACGCCTTTTTCTCGATACCTCGCTTGCTGCCGCTGGTACCCCGGTAGAAGCAAGAAACGAATCGCAGATCGATTATCCGGTGCGCGCGTTGCTCGAACTGAAGCGCGTGCCGATCAGGATCATTGTTGAACCTCCGGTTCAGATCAATCGCCAGGTAGAGTATCAGGACCTTGAAGCAGAGCTGCGCGCCAGCCGCGACCACATTGCCTCGGCCACTCTTCTGAAAATGGCTCGCGAGACCCATGAAAAGCAGCTTGCAAAAGCCGTTGAGCAAGGCCGCCTGCTCGGCGACCGCTTGCATGACGCGCTGATGGGCGAAGGTCACGTCAACCTGATCGGCGCATGGGAACGGACCCACCAGCGGAAACCGAGCATCGAAGAATTGCATCTCATGCTGACCACCGGGCGTGTACGAGCGGAGCAGCGTCGTCCGGCGACGGTTCGTGCCGCACCGCCTTCGATCCCCCCTCAGGAACGCGGCATTCCACAGCCGCCTCCGGCGATTCGTAAACAGCTATCCGATAAGCAGCCGCCCGATCAGCCGATGATGCGCGAGCCAGCGGTCGCCAGGACGGTCGATAAACCGGCGCCAGCCGGAAACTTGATCAGCGCGATTGTGCTGCCAGATACCACGACCGAGTCGTCATCGCCATTTACCCCGGCGGGTGGATCAAAGGCAAAGGTGGAAGGGCATTCAAGTCATATAAGGAAAATCCTCTGGTATGCATTTCACGCCTTCGTATGCAGCGCGGCGATCGTGGCTTACATGTGGATGGTCCGATGATGTAGGGAGAGGGGCGTTTGCATACCGCGCGGGCGTGATCGAAGAACGATCGAGGGAGTTTTTTGTTCCGCAAAAAACAGAAAGGGGTTCAGATTTTCATCTGAACCCCTTTGTTTTTCTGGTAGGCCGTGCGGGACTCGAACCTGCGACCAACGGATTAAAAGTCCGCTGCTCTACCAACTGAGCTAACGACCCGAAAGACCAAGATTATAGAGAATATTTGCAGTGGCTGTCAAATGTCAGAGTGCAATTTCGCAAAAGCTTTTTTCCGCGACCAATTTCATGCACAAGCATATTGCCCGAGCCACTACGGAAATGCTTACTTCAACGCCTCCAGACGCTCCTTCGCGGTTTGTGCCGCTGCGGATTCCGGATACTGTTCAATCAGCGTTTCCAGCGATTTTTTTGCGGCAGCCTTGTCCTTGAGTTCCATATAGCAGCTTGCGATGTTCAGCAATGCATCCGCGGCTTTCGGACTGTCCGGATAATTTTTCACGACGGCCTGTTGTGCCGTGATCGCATTCTTGTAGTCGCGCTGCGCGTAATAGGTATTGCCGAGCCAGTACTGAGCGGAAGGCACAAGGCCTGAATCCGGATAGCGGCGCGTGAAGTCATAGAAAGACGCGCCGGCGCTGCGATAGTCGCCTGTCTTGAAATAGGACAGGGCCGCGTCGTATGCACGTTGCTCGCCCTGTCCGACGGAAAACTCCTTGCCGTCTATCGTGACCTTTTGCGGCTCCAGCTTGCGCAGACGAGCATCCAGATCGATGTAAAAGTCCTTCTGCCTCTTCTGTGTATTTGCCAGGTCATTCGCCAGGACTTCGATCTGGCCGCGCAGTCTTGCTATTTCCTGGCGCAACTGCTCGTTTTCATTGTTGAGGTCGAGGCTGTTGCTCTTGTCCGCCTTGGCGTTGATTTCGCTCTGCATGTTGTTGAGGCGGGCGCGGATCTCGAGGATCGCCTTGCGCGCTTCGTCATCTTCGAACAATGCAGCCTGCGCCTGCAGCGGGCCGAAAGAAAATGCGGCCATGACGGCCGCAGCAATGGAAGATCGAATAATCTTGTTCATGGTTTATTGGTAGGCGAGATCGGCGCGGCGGTTCTCGGCCCATGCGGCCTCGTCGCTGCCGGTTGCCTTCGGTTTTTCCTCGCCGAAGGAGACGGCTTCCATCTGCTGGTCGGATACGCCGAGCAGCGAAAGTGCCTTGCGTACCGCTTCCGCGCGCTTCTGGCCGAGCGCGAGGTTGTATTCGCGCCCGCCGCGCTCATCGGTATTGCCCTGGATGATGATCTTGCGATCCTTGTGCGACGACAGGTACTTGCCATGGTTTTCCACGACCGGCTTGAACTCATCCTTCACGATGAAGCTGTCGTAATCGAAGTAGACGCTGCGCTTGGCCAGAACACCTTTCGGGTCGTCCAACGGATCGACGGAGGCGGTAGTGACCGGCTCGATCGTGCGCGTATCGGCAGTGCTGGCTACCGGAGTGGCGGAGCGGTCTTCGACTTTGGCAGCATTGTCGTCAAGTTTGACCGACGAGGCGCAAGCGGCAAGCAGCAGGGAACTGGTAAGGATAAGGGCCAAAGACGTCGTGGTGCGCATTGAAATTCCTCCTGGATGAATAGGTTAATGTTGCTGCAGGACTACATTATTTCATGAATGGGCCCCATGTGGGCTCCCGGATATCGCCAGCATGCGTTGTCAGGCGGCTTTTTGCCCTGCCATCCACGGAAACCACGGCCAATGTCCCGCGTCCACCGGATTCGGTCGCATACATGATGTATTTGCCGTTCGGCGCAAAGCTCGGCGACTCATCCTTTGCCGTATCGGAAAGGCGCAGTTCCTCGCCGCTGGCCAGATCGAGCACATATAACTGGAAGCGGCCGTCCCGGCGCGAAATGTAAGCCAGCATCTTGCCGTCCGGTGAAACGCGCGGGCTGATGTTATAGCTACCGTTGAATGTAACACGCTGGGTACTGCCGCCGTTCGCGCTCATGCGATAGATCTGCGGCCCGCCGCTGCGGTCGCTGGTGAAATAGATAGTTTGGCCATCGGGAGAAAACTGCGGTTCTGTCTCGATACCATTGGTATTGGTCAGCTTGCGCAAGCCGCTGCCGTCGGCATTGGCGACATAGACCTGGGTATAGCTGTCCCGCGACAGTGCGAGTGCCAGTTTGCTGCCGTCCGGTGACCACGATGGCGCCGAGTTGCTGCCCCGGTAGTTGGCAATGACGGTGCGCTGACGGTTGGTCAGGTTCTGCACGTAGACGACCGGCTTCTTGTTTTCGAACGATACATACGCCACCTTGGTGCCGTCCGGCGACCAGGAGGGAGAAATGATCGGTTCATTCGAGCGTAGCGCAACCTGCGTATCTTCGCCGTCTGCATCGGCCACCTCCAGACGGTATTCCTTGCCGGACTTGGTGACATAAGCGACACGTGTTGCGAAAGCGCCGCGAATACCGAGCAGTTTTTCGTAAATGTCGTCGGCAATCCTGTGCGCGGCGACACGCAAGCGGTCCGGGCCGGCGACCTGCGAAAAGCCGGACAGGTTGGCCGACTTGATCGTGTCCATCAGGCGGTAGCGCACATCGTAGCGGCCATCCGCCAGGCGTTGCACGCTGCCGACCACCAGCGCGTCGGCGCCTTGCGCGCGCCAGTCGGGCAGGTTGACCTGCGTCGTTTCCGACATCACGTTGCCGGTGTCGATGATCCTGAAGTAACCGCTGCGCGCCAGATCGGCCTTGATGATCGCGGTGACCTGTTGCGGCGCGACAGCCTCATCGGCAAATCCCGCAATGGCAACCGGAACCTGGTTTGCGCCGACGCCTGCGATCTCGACCCGCAATTGCGCATGGGCGAGCGTGGCAAGCATCAGTCCGATGGCCGCGATGCCGCGGAGATAAACAGTCTTCGTCATGGGTTATTGGTCCTTCGGTTTATGCGAAACAATAAAACTGGAGGGTACGGCGCCGGTCTTGTCGTCGCGCGGGAACGGTTGCGACTTGTCGATCGCGCGCAGCACGGCTTCGTCGAAGGCGGCAATGCCGGAGGACTTCAACTTGCGCGGCGCCGAACGCAGGCTACCGTCCGGAAGCAGTTCGACCAGGTACTCGACCGGTGTGTTCGCACCGAGATCTTCGGGAGCGACATAAATCGTGTTGCTCTTGATCCTGGCGCGCACCTTGGCCGCATATTCGCCGCTGGCGCGGCCGCCTTGCGTTTTCGCCGCATCGCCGTTGCCGCCGGCGCCCGCTGCGCTGCCGGTAATGCGCTGCATGTTTTCCTCGCGCAGCTTCGCCAGCATCTGCGCTTCGGCCTCTTCCTGTTTGCGCTTCTTCTCGGCGGCTTCCTTCTTCGCCTTCTCTTCCTTTTCCCTTGCAATACGCTTGGCTTCTTCCTGCTGCCGTACTTTCTCTTCTTCACGGCGCTTCTTCTCTTTCGCCAGTTTTTCTTCTTCCTCGCGCCGCTTCTTCTCCTTGGCCTGTTCTTCTTCCAGGCGTTTCTTTTCCTCGGCCTTGCGTTTCTTTTCCTGTTCCAGCGCGATGTCGGGCTTTACGACCGGCGGCTCTTCGACCTTGGGTTTCGGAGGCTCCTGTACCACCGGCTTCGGTTCCGGCTTGGGTTCGGGCTCAGGCGCCTTCACCGGTTCGGGAACCGGGGCCGCCTCCCGTGGCAGCGGACTCCACACCTCTGCCTCGATCGTCGTCGGCGTATCATTCTGCCAGTGCACGCCTATCCAGAGGAAGGCGAGCAGGGCGGCGTGGACCAGCGCCGCAAATGTCAGCGCACGCCAGCGTCCGGGTTCCTTCGGGACGGTATAGGGAGTCTCGTTGGTCATTGCTTCGTAGCCAGCCCCACCCGATTGATCCCGATCTTCTTCGCCTCCGAAATCACCTGGATCACTTCGTCGTACTTGATGTCCTTGTCAGCGGAGATCATCACCGGCAACTCCGGATTGGCCTCATGCATCGTCCGCAGTTTTTGCAGGAGAGCCGCACGGCCGCCCACCTTGTCTGCCGATCCGCCGCCTTTTCCGCCAGTGATGCCGATGCTGGCGCTGGTATCGGGCTTGAGCGAAATCTGGATGTACTCGGTCGGCGGCAAGGCCGACTTGGCTGCCGTGGGAAGATTGATGACGCCGGGATTGGTCAGCGGTGCGGCCACCATGAAAATCACCAGCAGCACCAGCATCACGTCGATATAGGGAACGACGTTGATCTCCGACTTGAACTTGCGGCTGCGTCCGCCGCGCATCGTGCTCTGGTTCGCCATCAGCGGACCTGCCGTTGCAGGATGTTGGAGAATTCTTCGATGAAACTTTCGAAGCGGATGGCAAGGCGATCGATATCGTGCGAATAACGGTTGAACGCCACCACCGCCGGAATGGCCGCGAACAGGCCGATTGCCGTCGCTACCAGCGCTTCGGCAATGCCGGGCGCCACTGCGGCAAGCGTCGCCTGCTGCACGTTGGCCAAGCCGCGAAATGCGTTCATGATACCCCACACGGTGCCGAACAGGCCCACATAAGGAGAGACCGAACCCACCGAAGCGAGGAAGGCAAGATGCGATTCCAGCGCATCCATTTCGCGCTGGTATGCAGCTCGCATTGCGCGTCGCGCGCCGTCGATCATGCTGCCCGGGTCGACCGTGCCCTTGCCCGCAAAAGTCGCCTTGGCCTTGATGAATTCTCCCATGCCGGCTTCGAAGATGCGCTCCAGTGAGCCGCTCCTGCCGGTGCCATGACGCCGGTTCGAGGTTGCTTCTTCATACAGTGCGTTCAGATTGCCGCCGGACCAGAATGCGCGCTCGAAATCCTCGGTCTGCGTCTGCGCACTCTTGATCGCGAACATTTTCCGAAAAATGTAGGTCCAGCTCATGATCGAGACCAGGAGCAGCAGTGCCATCACGAGTTGCACCAGCAAGGAGGCATTGCTGATCAGTGAAATGAAGGAAAGATCTTGGGTAACGGTCATCGGTCTCTGTTCAATGGGCAAAGTCGGTCGACAATGCCGAATTGCGCTTGCGCGCCCGGCATCATCACTGATTTCAGGGATTCAATCTGTCTGTTTTATCCGGGCCAATACCTCGGACGGTATCGGCCGCGGGCGAAATGTTCCGGTATCCACGCAGCCGACCTTGATGCGTCCGCTGGCGAGCCGTTGCGTTTGGCTTCCCGTAACGCGCCAGGCTTCTTGTGCAAATTCTACCGAAGCGCGTCCCAGCCTTTCGACAACAACCGTGAGTTTCAGTTCATCATCTAGTTTCGCCGGGGAATGATATTCGACTGCGGTGCTTTTGACGACAAACATTGCATGATGTGATTCTGTCAATTGCTGCTGTCCGATTCCGGCGGCCCGCAGCCATTCGGTGCGGGCGCGTTCGAAGAACTTGAGGTAGTTCGCATAAAAGACGACCCCCCCGGCATCGGTGTCTTCGTAATAGACCCGGATACCCCAGGCGAAATCGGAAATCATTGCGGATGCCTGCTGTCGTACCGGGACAATGGCTTGTTCCGGATCACGAGGCATTCCGCTTGATGTTGAACGCGCCGAACCCTTGGCATGTTGGCATCATTTCAATGTAATTGATGTTGACATGAGGGGGCAGGGTAGCGATCCAGTATGCGCTTTCCGCGATATCCGCTGCCGTCAACGGCACAGTGCCTTCGTAGACCTTGGCGGCAGCCGTGTCGTCCTTCAGGCGCACATTGGAAAATTCCGTGCCGCCGCAGAGTCCCGGAGCAATATTCGTTGCGCGCACCCCGGTTCCGACCAGGTCGGCCCGCAGATTGAGAGTGAATTGATCCACGAAAGCCTTGGTGGCGCCGTAGACGTTACCGCCCGGGTAAGGATAGGTGCCCGCTATCGAACCGATGTTGATGACCGTTCCGCATCCTCGGGCAACCATGCCGGGAAGAATGGCATGCGTCACCGTAACGAGACCCTTGCAATTCGTATCGATCATCGTTTCCCAGTCGTCGAGCGACGCCTTGTGCGCAGGCTCGATTCCCAATGCAAGCCCCGCGTTGTTGACGAGGACGTCGATTTCCTTCCATTCCGCGGGTAATGCCGCCAGTGCCGCAGTGATCGAGGCCTTGTCGCTGACGTCCATGACGACAGGCAGAAGTGCGGCGCCGAGTTCGGCGGCAAGCGCGTCGAGACGTTCCTTGCGGCGGCCCGTCGCGATGACCTTGTGACCATTCTTGACGAATTTGCGTGCAATTTCTTCGCCGAAGCCGGATGTTGCGCCGGTAACCAGAGCGATCATGTCAATGTCCTTTTCAATAATGCCGGGATTGCAAAATTGTAGCCGAAAGGCGCTTCCCGCATTCCTCCACGGCATCCAAAACAAAGGGATTGGAGCGATCTTGCCGAATTCCGAGCCCTATCTTACAATCTAGCTCCATTTCATCTCACGTAACTGGCGAAAAGCCGGGACGCAGCTCCCGGCGACAAGGTGGACATCCACCGGGGAACGTGAGATTTCCATAGCCGTTCGCCTGGGCAGCCCAAATGGAATGCACGACTGAGGCTGCCTGTCTTTTTCTATCGGCCCTCATTCGATTTAGGCAACCCCTTTAAAACCTTGATCGATTGGAGTTACTCATGTTTTCGAAAGACCAAACCATCGCCAAAGTTGATCCCGAACTTTGGTCCGCCATCCAGCAGGAAAACCAGCGTCAGCAAGACCACATCGAGCTGATCGCATCCGAGAACTATACGTCTCCGGCCGTGATGGAAGCGCAGGGTTCGCAACTGACCAACAAGTACGCCGAAGGCTATCCGGGCAAGCGCTACTATGGCGGCTGCGAATTCGTCGACATGGCCGAGACCTTGGCGATCAATCGCCTGAAGGAACTGTTTGGCGCCGAAGCCGCCAACGTGCAGCCGAACTCCGGCTCGCAGGCAAACCAGGGCGTGTTTTTCGCCATGCTCAAGCCGGGCGACACCATCATGGGCATGTCGCTTGCCGAAGGCGGCCACCTGACCCACGGCATGGCGCTGAACATGTCCGGCAAGTGGTTCAATGTCGTTTCCTACGGCCTGAACGACAAGGAAGAAATCGACTACGATGCGATGGAGCGCCTGGCGCACGAGAAGAAGCCGAAACTGATCATCGCCGGCGCGTCGGCATATGCGTTGCGCATCGACTTCGAGCGTTTCGCAAAGGTGGCGAAAGACGTTGGCGCCTACTTCATGGTCGACATGGCGCATTACGCCGGCCTGATTGCGGCGGGCGTCTACCCGAACCCGGTGCCGCATGCCGATTTTGTCACCTCGACGACGCACAAGTCCCTGCGCGGACCTCGCGGCGGCGTGATCCTGATGAAGGCGGAGCATGAGAAGGCAATCAACTCGGCAATCTTCCCCGGTATTCAGGGCGGTCCGCTGATGCACGTCATCGCCGGCAAGGCAGTGGCCTTCAAGGAAGCTCTGTCGCCGGAATTCAAGGTCTACCAGCAGCAGGTGGTGAAGAACGCCGACGCCCTCGCAAAAACGCTGATCGAGCGCGGCCTGCGCATCGTTTCGGGGCGCACCGAGTCGCACGTGATGCTGGTCGATCTGCGCGCGAAGAAAATCACCGGCAAGGAGGCCGAAGCGATCCTGGGTTCGGCTCACATGACCTGCAACAAGAATGCGATTCCGAACGATCCGGAGAAACCCTTCGTCACCTCCGGCATCCGTCTGGGCAGCCCGGCAATGACGACGCGCGGCTTCAAGGAGGCGGAAGCCGTCAGGGTCGGCAACCTGATCGCCGACGTGCTGGACAATCCGCATGATGCCGCCACGATCGAACGCGTCAAGGCGGAAGTCAAGAAACTGACTGACGCATTCCCGGTCTACGGTTAATTCTGCAGGACCAGGCCGGGACTCGGAACGGTTCCAGTGCCTTTCGTTGGTCGGGCGGCTCGCCGCTCGGCCAACGGATGTGGGAAAATGTGCGGACACGTTACAGTGTTGCCAATTCCATCGATTAATCATCCCGCTGGACATCGATCGTCCCGATCCACAGCGTTATCCGGCGTGCCGCCACCGCAATGAAGTGTCCTTTCTGCCACCATGAAGATACCCAGGTCATCGACACTCGCGTGTCGGAGGAAGGGGACACGATCCGCCGTCGCCGTCGCTGCGCCCATTGCGACAAGCGCTTTACCACTTACGAGCGCATCGAACTCTCGATGCCGGTCATCGTCAAGAAAAATGGCAGCCGAACCGATTACGATCCCGCCAAGCTGCGCGCAAGCCTGATGCTTGCGTTGCGCAAGCGTCCGGTTCCCGCCGACGCCGTGGACGCAGCCATTCAACGCATCGAAGAAAAACTCCTGACCAGCGGCGCCCGTGAAATTGTTTCCGGCCATCTCGGCGAACTGGTCATGCGCGAGTTGAAGCGTCTCGACAAGATTGCTTACATCCGCTTTGCATCCGTCTACAAAAGCTTTGAAGACGTCGCGGAATTCCAGGATGCAATCGCTGAAGTCGGACGCGAACGAAAAATCCCCGCCAAGTAACGGAATTGCCACAGTAGCGACTCAAGGCTATTCTTGTGGCAGAAATGTTGTTATATTAATAATTAGTCAATTAACAACGTTAATTCTTTCTGAATTGGGAGGGGCAAGTGGGCCATTCGTATCGCAACGGATTCTCAATGATCGAAGTGCTGGTATCGATCCTGGTGCTTGCCCTTGGGGTCATTGGCGCTGCCGGCATGCAGTTGCATGCGCTGCGTACCAACCAGCAGTCGGGATTCCAATCGGCCGCGGTCCAGCTGGCATCCGAACTGGCGGACAAGATGCGCGCAAACGACAGCCAGATGCGGCAGGACGATAGCGCCAACCCTTTTCTTGCCATCGACTACCATGCCGACGCAGAGCCGCAGCAGCCGTCCAAGCTGTGTTTTGCGGAAGGATGCGATCCGGCGGAGCTTGCGGATTTCGATATTTACGAATGGGAGAAGCGCGTCAAGGCGGCCCTGCCGGACGGAAGAGTGCTTGTGTGCCGTGATACCGAACCGTGGGACAGTACGAAGCATTCGCTTTCATGGGCCTGCAAGTCCGGCGCAGGCGGCGGCAGCGTGTTTCTCATCAAGATCGGGTGGCAAGGGAAAAATCCTGACGGCACCCTGATACGGGACGCGGACAAGCAGTTCGCCCCTGTCGTCGCGCTCGCGGTTGAGCCGTACATCCGATGACTGCTTCAGGCCGTTTTCTCCCGAAGAACCCCGCACGGCGTCGCATCGATGCTACGCAGGCGGGGCTTACTCTGGTCGAGTTGATGGTGTCCATGACAATCGGCCTGATTGTCGTAGTGGCCGCCACGGCGCTGCTGATATCGAGCCAGCAGGGGTACCTCTCCCAGGACGACGACTCGCGCATGGACGATGCAGGGCGCTACGCAATCGAAAGCATCGCCCGTGCGATCAGGCAGGCCGCCTACGTCAACTGGGACAGATCCGAAGCTCCGATTGTCGCCACGGCATCTTCCAGCCCGAACATCCTTGGACTGGATGCAAGCAGGGTTGCCGGCGGCACTCCGGGGATCTCATCGCCTTCGTCCGCCTCGGTCAACGGCAGCGACGTCCTGGCGGTACGTTTTTTTGGCTCCGGAAGCGGCGAGCATGGCGACGGCACGGTGATCAATTGCGCAGGTTTCGGAGTCGCGGCAGCGCAGTCGCCGACGACCGCAGACGGTGACCGCGGGTGGAGCATCTTCTATGTTGCCGCCGATTCGAAAGGAGAACCGCAGCTGTACTGCAAGTACATGGGTAGCACTGCATGGGCCACTGCCGCTATTGTAGGCGGCGTCGAATCCTTTCAGGTTCTATACGGAATCGACACCGACGATGACGGCTTGCCAAACCGGATAGTGAACGCCACCACGGTTGACGACCTGGACGCCGAGTCGGAATCCGATGGAAGCGGCGTTGCCAAAGTGTCGTACTGGAAGAAGGTTGTTACCGTCAAGATCGCGCTTCTTGTACGCGGCATGAGCAATTGGCAGCCCGGAACAGCGGATGCCGTCTACGATCTCTTCGGAAAGGATTATTCCGACGCTCATGCTGCAGACGATGCCGGGGTGCATCTCTCAGCGGACACGTTCGCGAAG
This sequence comes from uncultured Noviherbaspirillum sp., assembly GCA_966212445.1. Taxonomy (GTDB): domain Bacteria; phylum Pseudomonadota; class Gammaproteobacteria; order Burkholderiales; family Burkholderiaceae_D; genus Noviherbaspirillum. The sequence continues at coordinate 26,139 of CBIHRJ010000012.1, forward strand.
GCGGTGAAGCACAAGGCGCGGAAGATTTATGTATCGACGATCCAGTTGCGCAATCAGTCGGCGGGGAGCGGAGCATGATCGGCATTGCGTCGACAAGTCCGCGTGCGGAGACGGCAAGACCAGCTGGACGCGTTGATGTGAACAAGCAGAAGGGCGCTGCGTTGCTCGTCTCGCTTCTCATGCTGGTCATGGTGCTGATGCTTGGCATTTCGGCGGCCCGGATCGCAATCCAGGGAGAAAAGGCGTCACGCAACGATCGCGACCGGCAGATTGCGTTGCAGGCGGCCGAAGCGGGACTGCTGGACGCGGAGCTCGACATAGAGGGATCTCCCGATAAAGAGAAGGGGCGTAGCGAGATTTTTTCCTCGGAAGGCGGACTGGGCTTTCCGGATGCGGGATGCGCATCCGCCGGCAATTTTGTCGGCCTCTGTGCGCATGCCGGGGAGGGCGCTCCGCCGGTATGGCAGACCGTCGATTTCATCGATACCTCCGACAACGCGACAACCGTGCCGTTCGGCCGGTTCACAGGGTATGCATTTCAGGCCGGGAAAGGATCGCTTCCGGCGCGGCCGCCCCGTTACATCATCGAGCAACTGCTGTACACAAAGGAAGGCGAGGCCGCGGACAAGCCGAGCTATTTCTATCGCATTACCGCAATCGGCTTCGGCGTTCGTGAGACGACACAGGTGGTCTTGCAAACGTTTTACAGAAAAGGCGGCGCATGAACATTTACTTGAGTAAACGACACCGTATTGTGCATGGGCTCGCGGCTTTCCTGCTTTGCGGCCTGTCCTTGATTGCCGCGGCCAGCGAAGTTCCCGAAGTGAACATTTCGCATATTCCTTTGTTCAGCGGCCGCGCCAATGTGCATCCGAACATGTTGCTGAGTCTTTCCGTCGAATTTCCGACGGTCGGTGTCGCATACCGGGGTAATGACGGCACATACGATCGCACGATTGAATACACGGGATATTTCAACCCGAACAAATGTTATCTCTATAGCGGCAGCAACAGGAACCCGGAGGAGGATGCCGCCGGCCTCTATTTTCACATCGGCTCGGATGCAGATGCTTCGCACGAGTGCGACGGTCAGGCGTTCAGCGGCAACTTCATGAATTGGGCCTCGTCGTCGGCAATCGACATGCTCCGTTATGCGCTGACAGGTGGAGACCGGGTCGTCGACACGCCTTCGGAAACCATTCTTCAGCGTGCCTTTTTGCGCGACAGCGGTGCCGGAAATTTCTATGCGAACAGTACTTACTTCCCGCGACGAAAGATCGTTGCGGGCGGCAACGTCAGCGCACCGGATCGGGTAACGCCATTCAAGGTCGACACGCTCTATGTCGTGTCGTGCCGTAACCGGATACTCTTCAGCGATGCCAATAGTGGAGTTTCTGGCGACAAGGGCAGCGAATACTGTACGTCGAAATGGGACGGGACCGGCAAACTGCCGAGTAACGCAGTCGACAAAAAGCTCGGTGAATATCTCGTCCGGGTCAAGGTGTGCGACAGCGCTGAAGCGGAACAGCGCAAGGACTTGTGTACGCGTTACGAGAGCGGATACAAACCGGAGGGCGAGATCCAGCGGCATGCGGACAAGCTGCGCGTCGGCGCGATGGGTTATCTGCTGGACGATTCCGCGGAACGTTATGGCGGTGTGCTGCGGGCGCCGGTCAAGTATGTCGGACCGAAAAAGATAACGGTCCCCGACTTCGTGGCCGCCGACAACGACAGGCTGGAATGGAACCCGAAGACCGGTGTCTTCTATCACAACCCGGACGATCCTGCGGCGCGCGACGGCGCAGCCAACAGCGGTGTGATCAATTACCTGAACAAGTTCGGCCGCTCTGGCGTGTACAAGGGTTACGACCCGGTCGGTGAACTGTATTACGAAGGTATCCGCTATTTCCAGGGCAAGGAGCCGACTCCCGCTGCGACCACCGGCATGACGGATGCGATGAAGGATGGTTTCCCTGTTATCGAAGAATGGGAAGACCCCGTTATCGCGTCGTGTCAAAGGAATTACATCGTTACCATCGCCGATGTCAATACGCACTGGGATCGTTATATTCCGGGGAACACACGGACGACGTTCGGAACGGGGGAAGATGCGCACGATACGGCACGCGCCGCCGATACGGAAGTGAGTGGCAAGACGCCGGCGCTCGACGTCGGTGCATGGACGAAAAAAGTCGGCGATATGGAAAGCGACGCAGGCGGCACTTACACGAACCCGAGCAAGAACGGGAATCTGGCCGGCCTGGAAAGCAAGGACACCGGATCGGGCAAACACGGCACCTACTATATGGCTGGTCTCGCGTACTGGGCAAACACGCATGACATACGGCTGGACAAGGCGACGCGGGTGAAAACCTTTGCGATCGACGTGGACGAGGGAGGCAACGGGCAGATCGACGGCAATTCGCGCTCGCTGCAGCCGCGCGACAGCCAGCTTTATCTCGCCGCAAAGTATGGCGGCTTCGAGGTAAAGACCGACGACAACAATCCGTTCATTACACTTTCACCCACGGGCGTCAAGGTCGACGGAAGCTATGCCCCCTGGAGCGAGGGTAGCGATGCCACGGCAGTGCCGTCGAACTACTTTCTTGCCGGCCAGCCGAAAAAAATGATCCAGTCGATCCGCAAGGTGTTCGCCACGATCGGCAGCGAAAGCGGCACGATATCCGGGGTCGCGGTTTCGACATCGAAAACGTCCACGGATGGCGCTTACATCTATCAGCCTGGCTTCGATTCGTCGAAATGGGGCGGCAGTCTGAAGAAGCTGAAACTGACTGTCGACGACGACGGACAGATTCACATTGCGAAGAAGCCAGAATGGGACGCAGGCATCGTTCTGACCGGTAGCGGCGAATCGCCTGCATCTCCGGCGGCGGATGCCAGGAAGATATTTACCTCGACGTACGATGCCGAGGGATCGATGTCCACCATCGAATTCAAATGGGATGCTTTGAGCGATGCGCAAAAATCTGCGCTGAACAAGTCTCCGGCCGATGGCGCCGCCGACGATCTTGGTGAAAAGCGCCTTGATTTCCTTCGCGGCAAGCGTGATCTGGAGTCAAGCCAGAAGGACGGTATTTTCCGCGTTCGCGAGCGGGTGTTGGGCGACATCGTGAACAGCAACCTCGTCTACGTCGGCGCACCGTCCGGGAACGGACGAGGGAAGGCCTATCAGGATTTCTATGACGCGAAAAAAAACCGTGTCAAGACGGTGTACGTGGGGGCAAATGACGGCATGCTGCATGCGTTCGATACGAACGACGGCAAGGAGCTTTTTGCTTACGTGCCAGGAGCGCTCTTCGCCAATCTCAATCGCCTGACTTCCACTTCATATACGCATCAAGCCTACGCGGACGGCTCAATCGTCGTTGCAGAGGCGCTTGTCAACGGAAGCTGGAAATCGGTTCTGGCATCCGGCCTGGGCGGCGGTGCACAAGGCGTTTTTGCGCTCGACGTCAGTAATCCTGCCGGCTTTGCATCCGGCAGCGGCGCAATCTTCGAATTCACGGATGCCGATGATGCCGACATGGGTAATGTGATGGGGCCGCCGGTCATTGCGAAGTTCAGGACCGGCAGCAAGGACGGTGCTCCGCTGTACAAGTACTTCATTGTCGTGTGCAGCGGATTGAACAACTACCGGGATGACGGGGAGGGGCGGTTCAACGCCGACGGCGCAGGCGCCCTGTTCCTGCTTTCGCTCGACAAGCCCTCGTCATCCAAATGGAAGGAAGGGGTGAACTACTTCAAGTTCAGGACGCCGAATACCGATGCGACGATGCAGAACGGATTGAGCCCTCCAGGCCTGGTCTTGAACGCCGATGGCGCCGTACGTTACGCGTATGCGGGGGACTTGCAGGGGAATCTCTGGCGCTTCGACTTCAACGGAGCGGCGCCATGGGAAAACGCCTTGTCGGGCTCCAAACCTCTGTTTGTCGCCAAGGGACCGAAAAACGCGCGGCAGCCGATCACTGTCCAGCCCAGGGTTGTGTTCGCGCCGGGTGGCGGGTTCGTCGTGTTGTTCGGTACCGGCAAGTTTGTTGAAGACGTCGACACGGCGAGCGGCAGTTTTTCAGCGCAGTCCTTTTACGGCATTCTCGATACGGTGAAAGCCGGCTATACGGTATCCGGGCGGGATGATCTGACGCCGCGGAGTTTGACTGCCAGCGGAAACGCATTTCAGATTAGCGGCGACGCAGTGCCGTATGGGAGTGAGGACGGGGGCGGCAAGGGCTGGTACTTTGATTTCCTTAATGCTGCCAAAACCGGCGAACGGAGCGTCGCCAATCCTCTCGTGTCAAACGGACTGCTGTTCTTCAATACGCTGATCCCCGGAAGCGATCCATGCGCGGCAGGAGGCGGGCGTTCCTATGTACTGAATACGCTGACCGGCCTGCCCGCCGGCAATGCTTCGAACGAATCCGACCGCAAGACCGGATACTTGTCCGTGGTCGGCATGCTGAGTGCGCCGGTTCCCTTCGAAACGAGTTCGGAAGTGAGCGACAGGAACGCGATCGGCCGGCGCGCAATACGAAAAAAATTCACCATCGTCAATTTTGGAACCGGCGGATCGTCGCAGGATGGCAGCGCCGCATCGGGAGAAAGCGCCGACTTGGCCGTGCCGGCAGGACGTTTCAGTTGGCGCGAAATAATCAACTGGCAGGAGTTGCGCAATGCCCTTTCCAAAAAATAGCGGGCTTCCGCGCCACCACCGCGGCTTCACACTGATTGAGTTGATGGTGGCTGTGGTCGTTGTTGCAATACTGGCGGGAATTGCCTACCCGTCATATCTGGAATCTGTACGTAAAGCGAAGCGTGCGCAAGGCCGGACCGCATTGATGCAACTGATGCAACTGCAAGAAGGCTACTACTCCCGGCAAAACAGCTATGTCGCATTTTCGTCATCGTCAGAGAACAAGGATCAATTCAAATGGTTTTCCGGCGACAACCCGGAATCGAGCTCATACGAAATCAAGGCCGAGGCGTGCACCGGCGAGTCGATTGTCAACTGCGTGCAATTGTCGGCGATGCCGGGTACGGAAAAAGTCGATTCCGGCTTCAAGGATCCGATTTGCGGTACGTTGAAGCTGTCAAGTACGGGTATACAGTCACCCGAAACCGCGGAATGCTGGAAATGACAAACATGCTTGCCGAACGCCATATGCGCCGTGTTGTCATCTGTCACGGATTTTCGTTGATCGAGTTGATGGTCGTGCTCGCCATCGCCGCTATCCTGTTAAGTATTGGCGCGCCGGCTTTCGGCGAGCTGATACAACGCCAGAAGATCATTACCGCTGCAAACGAATTCATCGCCGCCATCCACCTGACCCGGTCGGAGGCGGTTCAACGCGGAACGCGTGTCGATCTGGTTCCTGTTGACGGAGATTGGGACAACGGATGGCTTGTTTTCGTCGACGGTGACGGCAACCAGAAGCCGGACGAGGGCGAGCAAGTCATCTACATGCATGGAGCGGTGCCGGCTGGAATGACGATCACGTCCGTGCTGACCGACTCCGGAGGAACATACCTTGCCTACAACGGCACCGGGCGCACCCGCACCAATGTCAATCCTCTGCAGCCGCAGTACGGATCGTTTCGTTTCAGGCTGGACAAGGAAAAGAGGAACATCGTTATCAACATGCTCGGGCGAACGCGCGTCTGCACGCCGAAAGCCGATGAGGAGAGTTGTTAGTCGACGCCGATCCTTGCCGCCGCGATAAAATGTGCCGGAACGGTGCGACTTGGTTTCGCCAGCCGTATTAAGGACCGGACATCTTGAATAACGTGAAAGCAATCAACGACGCGCAGTGGATGCAGCTGGCGTTGCAGTGGGCATCAAAAGGCCTTTTCAGCACCGCACCGAACCCGAGAGTAGGATGCGTCGTCGTGAAAGACGGGCATGTGATCGGCGAGGGGTATACCCAGCCTGCCGGTCAGGCACATGCGGAGGTGCAGGCCTTGAACGACGCGGCCCGTCGCGGCATTGACGTGCGTGGCGCAACGGCATATGTGACGCTGGAACCGTGCAGCCATTTCGGACGTACGCCGCCGTGCGCTGATGCGCTGGTGCGCGCCGGTATCGCAAGGGTCGTCGCGGCGGTGACGGATCCCAATCCGCTTGTCGCCGGCCAAGGCCTCGCCCGTCTGAAGGCGGCGGGTATTGACGTGGCTTGCGGCGTGCTTGCGGACGAGGCGCGCGAGATGAACATCGGTTTCTTCTCGCGCATGCAGTGCGGCAGGCCGTGGGTCAGGTTGAAAGCCGCTGCCAGTCTGGACGGCAAGACGGCATTGTACAACGGACGCAGTCAATGGATTACCTCATCCAAGGCGCGTGACGACGGGCATTGGTGGCGCGCCCGGGCCTGCGCGGTCCTGACCGGCATCGGCACCGTGCAGGAAGACGACCCGCAACTGAATGTCCGGACAGTCGACACGCCGCGACAGCCGAGGCGCATCGTGATTGACAGCCGGCTTCAGATCAGCCCGAAGGCGCGTATTCTCGCTGGCGGCGGCACCTGGATTGTTGGCGCCGAGCCGCATCCGGAAAAGGAAGCGCAACTGCGGGACCTCGGAGCGGAAGTGATCATGTTGCCCAATGCGCACGGCAAAGTCGACTTGCCCGCCTTGATGCTCGAACTGGGACGACGCCAGATCAATGAACTGCACGTGGAATCCGGTTTCAAGCTCAACGGTTCCATGATCCGGGAGGGCTGCGTGGATGAACTTCTGCTCTACCTGGCGCCCAGCCTGCTTGGGGACGCGCAGGGAATGTTCAATCTTCCTCCCTTGGAAAGCCTCGACCAGCGTAAGGAATTGTCCTATCACGAGGTTAAGCAAATCGGCCCGGATTTGCGTATCCTTGCTCGTTTCCTCTGATCGGAATTCATCATGTTTACAGGAATTGTCGCCGCCGTCGGCAAAATCACTTCCATCGTTCCTCTTGGCAACCAGCCTGATGCCGGGGTGCGCCTGAGTGTCGATGCCGGGGGCCTGCCGATGGCGGACGTGACGCTGGGCGACTCGATTGCGCTCAATGGTGCATGCATGACCGTGGTTGCCAAGACGGATACCGGTTTTACCGTGGACGTGTCGCGGGAAAGCCTGAATCGCACGGCGGGACTCGATGCGGTGGGTGAGGTGAATCTCGAAAAGGCACTGACCCTGGCCGATCGCCTCGGCGGTCATCTGGTATCCGGGCATGTCGATGGGCTGGGTGCCGTCAAAAAGTTCGAGCCGGTGGGCGAGTCCATGGAACTGGTGATTGAAGCACCCCGCGATCTGGCGCGATATCTGGCATACAAAGGCTCCATCGTCGTCAACGGGGTGTCGCTCACGGTCAACCGGGTCGTCGATACGGAAAGCGAATGCGAATTTTCGATCAACCTGATTCCTCACACAGTCGAGGTGACGACGCTCAAGCATCTCAAGGCCGGAACCAGGGTCAACCTGGAAATCGACCTTATCGCGCGCTATGTCGAGCGCATGCTCAGCCTGAAGCCATAGAATGAAGCGGGTTGCGACTGCTCGGCGATAGTTTCACTCTTGAAAGTTGGGGCAGGCACAAATCCTTTAAAATAGCGGGCTACATAGGATTCAAGTCATGGCTATTTCAACAACTCAAGAAATCGTTTCCGAGCTGCGTGCCGGCCGCATGGTCGTTCTGGTCGACGAGGAAGACCGCGAAAACGAAGGGGATCTTGTCCTCGCCGCGGAATTCGTGACGCCCGAAGCCATCAATTTCATGGCGAAATACGGGCGCGGCCTGATTTGCCTGACGCTGACCGAAGAGCGCTGCAATCTGCTCAACCTGCCGATGATGACGACCCGCAACGGCACCTCGTACGGCACGAACTTCACGGTGTCGATCGAGGCCGCCGAGGGCGTGACTACGGGTATTTCGGCGGCCGACCGTGCGAAGACTATCCAGGTCGCCGTTGCAAAGCACGCAAAGCCGTCCGACATCGTGCAACCGGGTCATATCTTTCCGTTGAAGGCCCAGAAAGGCGGTGTGCTGATGCGCGCCGGCCATACCGAGGCTGGCTGCGATTTCGCCGAACTGGCCGGACTGACCCCGGCGGCGGTGATCTGCGAGATCATGAAGGATGACGGCACCATGGCGCGCCTTCCCGACCTGATCGAGTTTGCGAAAGAGCACGGTCTGAAGATCGGCACCATTGCGGATCTGATTCATTATCGCAGTCAGAACGAAAGCATCGTCCAGCGCATCGCCGAGCGTACAATGCAGACCGTGCATGGACCGTTCAAGGCGATCGCCTATCGCGACAAGCCGAGCGGGGGCGCGCATCTGGCGCTGGTGCATGGCGATATTGCTCCGGAACTGGAGACCCTGGTGCGTGTGCATCAGCCGGTGTCGATTCTCGACCTGTTGGAAACGCAGGCCACCACTCACTCCTGGAACATGGCGTCGGCCATGGCGGCCATCAAGGCCTCCGAGCGAGGCGCGATGGTCCTGCTCAACTGCGAAGAGTCGGCCGAGCAGATGTTTGCCCAATTCGAGGCGCTCATTACCCCGGAGCAGAAGCCGCAACCGCGCGGTTCGCGCATGGACTTGCGTACCTACGGTATCGGCGCCCAGATTCTCAAGGATCTCGGCGTGGGCAAGATGAAGTTGCTGGCCAGCCCGCGCAAAATGCCTTCGATGACCGGTTTCGATCTTGAAGTCGTCGGTTATCAGGCCAAACCTGACAACTGAAGCTGCTTTGCAGGGCAGTCGCCACAAAGAATTTCGAACGACAATGACACAAGATAGCGCTTCCGGCGTTCGTCGGAGCGTATATATTGTGTCGATACAAAAGAGCGCAGTCGCGCATGAAGGAAACATCATGACCGTAGGAACTTACGAAACGAACTTGAATGGCGAAGGCCTGCGTGTCGGTATCGTGCAGGCCCGTTTCAACGAGGACGTTTGCCATGGCCTCCTGTCATCGTGCCTGGCCGAACTGAAGCATCTCGGCGTGGCCGACGAGGATGTGCTGCACGTCACGGTACCTGGCGCGCTCGAGATTCCGCTGGCGCTGCAGAAAATGGCGGAAACCCAGCAGTTCGACGCGCTGGTGGCGATCGGCGCTGTGATTCGAGGCGAAACTTATCATTTCGAACTGGTCTCCAACGAGTCGGGCGCAGGCATCACGCGTGTCGGGCTCGACTTCGGCATTCCCATCGCCAATGCCGTGCTGACCACGGATACCGATGAACAGGCGGAAGCACGCATGGCGGAAAAGGGCGCCGATGCGGCGCGTGTCGCCATCGAAATGGCCAATCTCGCGCTGGCGCTCGATGAGCTCGCCGAAGCAACCGAGGAAGAGTAAGCAATGACGCAAAAGACCGTACACGCGAATCCGAACAAGAATCGCACGCCGCGCCACCGTGCGCGCGAATTTGCGCTGCAAGGCCTGTATCAGTGGCTGTTGAACAATGAAGATGCCGGTGCAATCGATGCCCATATCCGCGAGGCGCATGGCTTCGACAAGGCCGACGCTGAACATTTCGATGCACTGTTGCATGGAACCATCCGCCAGGCCGCGCAACTGCGCGAAGGGCTGGCGCCGCTGATCGACCGGCCGATCGACCAGTTGTCGCCGGTGGAGCATGCGGCGCTGCTGATCGGCGCGTACGAGCTCGGCAGCCACATTGAAATCCCCTACAAGGTGGTGATCAATGAAGCGGTTGAACTCACCAAATCCTTTGGCGGCATCGACGGCCACAAGTACGTGAACGGCGTCCTCGACAAGTTTGCGGCAAAAGTGCGCGACGTCGAAGTGGATGACGCCAGGAAGCGTTAAGCGGCTGGACGCGTAAATTCCGTTGCTTCACTGAACTGCATGAACCCCATACTGGCATCCCGCCTTGCCAATATTGCGCCTTTCCATGTGATGGAACTGGCCAAAATGGCGGCCGAACTGGAGCGTCAAGGCCGCTCGATCATCCACATGGGTATCGGCGAACCCGACTTCACCGCTGCCCCGCCGGTGATCGAGGCGGCGTCGCGGGCAATGGCGGACGGCAAGCTGCAGTACACTTCGGCGACCGGCATACCCGCATTGCGCGAGGCAATTTCCGAGCATTACCGGCACGTCTACGGCCTGGATATTTTGCCGGCACGGATTGTCGTCACCGCTGGCGCATCCGCGGCTTTGCTGCTGGCGTGCGCAGCGCTGGTGGAGAAGGGGGCGGAAGTGCTGATGCCTGATCCTTCCTATCCTTGCAACCGCCATTTCGTCGCGGCCTTCGACGGCGTCGCGAAGATGATTCCGAGCGGACCCGAACAGCGTTTCCAGTTATCCGATGCCACGGTGCGCGAGCAGTGGACCGCCGCTACGCGCGGCGTGTTGCTGGCATCGCCGTCGAATCCGACCGGCACATCCATTCCTCATGACGAACTGACGAAAATCGTCGGTACCGTTCGCGAGAAGAGCGGCTTTACCATTGTCGATGAGATCTATCAGGGCCTGACCTACGACGAGCAGCCGTTCTCCGCCTTGTCTCTGGGTGACGATGTTATTGTCATCAACAGTTTTTCCAAGTATTTCAACATGACGGGCTGGCGGCTCGGCTGGCTGGTGGTGCCGGAAGCGATGGTGCCGCAGATCGAAAAACTGGCGCAAAACCTGTTCATTTGCCCATCCAGCATCGCGCAGCATGCCGGGGTGGCGTGTTTCGCACCGGAGTCGATCGCAATATACGAACAACGCAAGGCCGAGTTCCGGCGTCGTCGTGATTACATCGTGCCGGCGTTGGGCAAGCTGGGCTTCAGGGTGCCGGTGAAGCCGGACGGTGCCTTCTATGTCTACGCGGATTGCTCTGCCTTGTCGGACGATGCCGATCGCCTGACGATCGACATGCTGAATCAAGCAGGCGTGGTGCTGGTGCCGGGGCTCGATTTCGGACCTTGCACCGCACGCCGGTACATACGTTTGTCCTATGCCACTTCGATGGAGAACCTGCAGGAGGCGGTACGCCGGCTTGAGGAATTTTTCGCAATGCGTCGATAACTGGCGCCATCAATAAAAAAAGGAGCCCTGCGGCTCCTTTTTTTATTGATGGCGCTGTTGCAGCTTTACAGTGCTGCCACCCGTTCAACCTTGACTACAGGCTGACTTGCCTCCGGCGCAACTGCTTGCGTTTCAGCGGGCGTATTCTTGGTGTCATCCTGGCGCGGTTTGGCGACCGAGGTTGCATACACAGGGACTTTCTTTCCCATCGCCACTTCTTTCAGGCGACGGTATTCGGCGAGTACCTTGGCGCCATAGCCGAAGTCGGTGTCAAGCGCGCCTGCTCCCACATACAGCTTCAAGCCTGCCTCTACCGAACCGCCACGCGTTACGTAATCTTTCAGGATCAGCGAACCGACCCGGATGTTGGCAACCGGATTCAACGCTGCCTTCACGCCGCCGAGTTCCTGGAATTTGTCGTGATGAACCTTCGACATTACCTGCATCAGGCCTTGTGCGCCGACCGGGCTCTCTGCAAAAGGATTGAAGCCGGACTCGATCGCCATGACGGCCAGGATCAGCAAGGGATCCAGTTTGAGTTCCTTTGCGGTCAGATAGGCTGCGGAAACCAGCATGTTGGTGGCATCGCTGGCGACGCGGTAGCGTTTGGACAGCCAGGCTGTTACCCATTGCTGCTGGCGCGAGTTGCCGAGCATGCCGGCATCATCCTTGGCGGCAGCGGGCTTGGCGCTGTCGGCTGCCGCTGCCTGTGTAATTGACCGGGCGGGCGTTTCCAGCAGGCTTGCGGCGACCGGCGTGGCGGCATCGAGTTCGTCGGCGTTTGCTACGGCGAACGGTGACAGTTCCTTGAGCTGGTCAGCGACTTCCGGCTTGACGAACATGAGCGCAAGCGCACCGATGGCGACGATGCCAAGCATCATCAACGCATGATGCGCGGTTGTCATGAAGCCGCTGACGGTGTCGCGAACGAAGACCACCCATGCTGCCGACTGGCTCGTCTTTTGACGGGTGAAGGCGGATGTCATCCGCATGAATCGATTTAACATTGAACCTCCTGAAATCTCGCGGCACGCGAAGAATCCACCACGAAACCCTGTAGATCCTTGTACTTGCCGTGAATCAGAACATCGTCTGCTTTCGCGCGCGGCGCGTACTGCAGACGTCGGAATTGTTCGCCTTGGTCTGGCGGCTGCTGCGGGCACCGTAGCAGTGGCGAACAATGTTTTCGGGGATAAGGCGGACGCCTTTTGAAAACACTCCTTAAAATGTCATGTGGGACCCCGATCCCGTGAGTGACGAGAATTTGTGTCGCGGTTCCCCAAGCCCCAGGGCCGCCTCCTCATCAAGTTGCGCGAATTTTAGGGGGCTGTTTATACCCAGTCAATACTATCAAATCGTTCTTTTATAACTTTTGAATCTAAATATTTCGCTGCAATGCAGCAGAAAATCAATAAAATCAGCAACTTGCCTTCGTATTCTAAAATTGAATGCGAAATACGGACATTGTGAAAAATCATGAAATATTCGGATTTGCGGGATTTTATTTCTCAATTGCAACAATTTGGTGAACTAAAACGGATTTCCGTACCTGTTTCTCCCCATCTCGAAATGACCGAAATATGTGATCGGGTATTGCGTTCCGAAGGCCCGGCACTGCTGTTCGAGAAGCCTGCGGGCCATGCGATTCCAGTCCTCGGCAATCTGTTCGGCACGCCGCGCCGTGTGGCGCTTGGCATGGGGGCGGAGGACATCACCGAACTGCGCAAGATCGGTCATGTGCTGGCTTCACTGAAGGAACCGGAACCGCCGAAGGGGCTGCGCGATGCGTTGGGAATGGGCGCGATGCTGAAGTCGCTGTGGGACATGGCACCCAAGGAACATCGTTCCGCGCCATGCCAGGATGTGGTGTGGGAAGGCAATGACGTGGATCTCGGAAAACTGCCGATACAGCACTGCTGGCCCGGTGATATCGCGCCGTTGATCACGTGGGGACTGGTGATCACGAAAGGACCGCACAAGAAGCGGCAGAACCTCGGCATCTACCGCCAGCAGGTCATCGGGCGCAACAAGGTAATTATGCGCTGGCTCGCGCATCGGGGCGGAGCGCTGGATTTCCGCGAGCACGGCATCGTCAATCGCGGCAAGCCGTATCCGATTGCAGTCGCGCTTGGCGCCGATCCGGCGACCATACTCGGTGCCGTGACGCCGGTCCCGGATAGTCTTTCCGAATATCAGTTCGCCGGGCTGCTGCGCGGCAGCCGCACTGAACTGGTCAAGGCGCTCGGCAGTGAACTGCGCGTGCCGGCATCGGCGGAAATCGTGCTGGAAGGGCATATCTATCCCGACGAATCGCATCCGAGCGGCTACGAGCATGCGCTCGAAGGACCGTACGGCGATCACACCGGGTATTACAACGAACAGGATTGGTTTCCGGTGTTCACCATTGATCGCATCACGATGCGACGCGACCCGATTTATCACTCCACGTATACAGGCAAACCGCCGGACGAGCCGGCGATCCTTGGCGTGGCGCTGAACGAAGTGTTCATTCCGCTGTTGCAGAAGCAGTTCGCGGAAATCACCGATTTCTACCTGCCGCCCGAGGGCTGCAGCTACCGCATGGCGGTGGTGCAGATGAAGAAGGCTTATCCTGGCCATGCGAAGCGCGTGATGTTCGGGGTGTGGAGCTTCCTGCGGCAATTCATGTATACGAAGTTCATTGTCGTCGTCGACGACGATGTGAACATCCGGGACTGGAAGGAAGTGATCTGGGCGATCACGACGCGGGTAGACCCGTCGCGCGATACGACTCTGGTGGACAACACGCCAATCGATTATCTGGACTTCGCGTCCCCGGTCAGCGGGCTGGGCAGCAAGATGGGGATTGACGCAACCAACAAGTGGGCGGGTGAAACCAGCCGTGAGTGGGGCACCGCGATCGCGATGACGGATGAGGTGAGGGCAAAGGTCGACCGGATCTGGCAGGAACTGGGAATCTGAACTTGCTTCGCGGATGTTCGCTTGGCAACTGCTCCAAATACTGCAGTGAGACCGGGGCTTTACTGGTAAAATTGCGCCAGGCGGGCCCCTGCGCATTGTGGCATGGCCAACCTGGTCAGGTCGGGAACGAAGCAGCCACAGCCATTTCCCGCAAGTGCCGCAGACAAGGCTCGCCCCTTTCCCTTTTTCATTCCCCTCGTATTTATTCAGGCTAGGCGCGGCTCAGGATGTCCTGCTGCAAGGCCGGGGCCGTCAGCGTTCCATATACACGTCCGCTCTCGGCGTCCGGCTGCTGATAAAGGCATCGGCTATCGCCGGTGGCGTATGTTCCAGCCATTGCGGATATCCATCTGTCCGTTTCGATCATCCAAGTCTATAACCGGAGGCAGGTCGGGTAAAATGCGAGCTACGACCAACATCCGGCACCACCATGTCCTATCAAGTTCTCGCCCGTAAGTATCGCCCAAAGAGCTTCGATACGCTCGTCGGGCAGGAGCACGTCGTGCGGGCGCTCACGCATGCGCTGGATCAGCAGCGGCTGCACCATGCCTACCTGTTTACCGGCACGCGCGGCGTGGGCAAGACGACGCTGTCGCGCATCCTGTCGAAATCGTTGAACTGCGAGACAGGCATCACCGCCAAACCTTGCGGCGCGTGCGAAGCGTGCACGGCAATCGATGCCGGCCGCTTTGTTGACTATATTGAAATGGATGCCGCGTCCAACCGCGGCGTCGATGAAATGGCGCAATTGCTGGAGCAGGCGATCTATGCGCCGTCCAATGCGCGCTTCAAGGTCTACATGATCGACGAAGTGCATATGCTCACCAACCATGCGTTCAATTCCATGCTGAAGACGCTGGAAGAACCGCCGGAGCATGTGAAGTTCATCCTTGCGACCACCGACCCGCAGAAGATCCCGGTCACGGTGCTGTCGCGTTGCCTGCAGTTCAATCTCAAGCAGATGCCGCCCGGCCACATCGTCGGCCATCTTGAAAACATTCTCGGCCAGGAGGGCATTGCATTCGATGCGCCGGCCTTGCGCCTGCTTGCGCAGGGTGCGCACGGTTCGATGCGCGATGCACTGTCGCTGACCGACCAGGCGATTGCGTACGCAGCCGGCAAGGTGACGCTGGAAGCGGTGCAGGGCATGCTCGGTGCGCTCGACCAGTCTTACCTGATCCGTGTGCTGGATGCGCTTGCCGCCAGGGATGGCGCCGCGCTGCTGGCCGTCGCCGACGACATGGCGACCCGCAGCCTGTCCTATAACGCCGCATTGCAGGACCTCGGAACGCTTCTGCACCGGATTGCGCTCGCGCAGACCGTGCCGGCGGCCTTGCCGGATGATGTGCCGGAACGCGAAGATATCCTGCGGCTGGCAGGCATGTTCGATGCCGAGGAAGTGCAGTTGTTTTATCAGATCGCGGTGCACGGACGCAATGAATTGCATCTGGCGCCGGACGAGTATGCCGGCTTTTCGATGACCTTGTTGCGCATGCTGGCGTTCCGCCCGGGAGTAGGCGGCGCGGAAGCAAAGCCGGTCGTCCAGGCGCCGGTCGCTGCATCGGCATCGACGCCGCCGGCGGCAAGGGCCGCAGCCGTTGCCACAGCAACCGCGAGTGCGCCCGCTGCACGTCCGCCTGCGGGCATGAGCCCGGCACGTGCGGCGCTGGAGGCGGCGCGCAATGGCGGCAGGGCGCCGCAGGCTGCCCCGGCTCGGTCCGCACCGGCATCGGCGCCGCCATGGGAAGACGAGAAGCCGCAGGCGCGCGAGCGCGCCGCGTCCGATTCTGTTGAGACAGCGGCTCAAAAAAAAACTGAATCGCAAGTCGAATCCGGTGGAGATGCGGCAGTAGTCGAGGCGCCGCCAGTGGTGGAAATGCCGGTCATCAAGGCCGAGCCGCTCGCGATGACGCCGATGCCTTCCCTCAACTGGGACGGCGACTGGCCTGCGCTGGCAGCGGCCTTGCCGTTGCGCGGCGTGGCGCAGCAACTGGCGCAGCAAAGCGAATTGCTTCAATGCGAAGACAATGGCAGCGGCGTCGTGGTGCACTTGCGCATTCCGCTGGAAACGTTGCGTTCGGCCGGTGCGGTCGACAAGCTCGGCGCCGCGCTAACAGAACACTTCGGCAAGACCGTGAAAGTAAGCACCGAGATCGGCGCGGTGCAGCAGACCGCCAATGCACAGGCAGTGGCGGAACGCGAGGCGCGTCAGCGTCAGGCGGAAGAAAATATCCAGAGCGATCCGTTCGTGCAGACATTGATGCGCGAATTCGGCGCGACCATTGTGCCGGGATCGATCAAACCGGTTTAACCAACAATCAGGAGTACGACCATGATGAAGGGCCAAATCGCAGGGCTGATGAAACAAGCCCAGCAGATGCAGGACAACATGAAGAAGATGCAGGAGCAACTTGCCATGATCGAGGTGGAAGGCGAGTCCGGCGCCGGTATGGTGAAGGTTGTGATGACCTGCAAGTACGACGTCAAGCGCGTGACGATCGATCCTTCCTTGCTGGCCGATGACAAGGACATGCTGGAAGACCTGGTTGCCGCCGCCTTCAACGACGCGGTGCGCAAGGCGGAAGCGACTTCGCAGGAAAAAATGGCGGGCATGACTGCCGGTTTGCCGCTGCCGCCCGGCTTCAAGTTGCCGTTCTGATTTTTTCGCAGGATGCCGGTGACAGAGAAATTTCGTGAAATCTCCTTCCAGTCTTGAATTCCTCACCGAAGCTTTGCGCCGGCTTCCCGGCGTCGGGCCGAAATCGGCGCAGCGGATGGCTTATCACCTGATGCAGCACGACCGCGACGGTGCGGCGATGCTCGGCCGCGCACTGTCGCAGGCAGTGGAACGGGTGCATCACTGCGTCAAATGCAATACCTTCACCGAACTCGATGTCTGCGAGACCTGTCTCGACAGCGAGCGCGACGCCAGTCTCCTGTGCGTCGTCGAAACGCCTGCCGATCAGTTGATGATCGAGCAGACGCTGACCTACAAGGGCTTGTACTTCGTGCTGATGGGACATTTGTCGCCGCTCGACGGCATCGGCCCCAGGGACATCCATCTCGAAAAGCTGATTGCGCGCGCGACCGACGGTGAAGTCGGTGAAGTGGTGCTTGCGACGAACTTCACCAATGAAGGCGAAGCGACCGCGCATTACATCAGCGAGACGCTGAAGGCGCGCGGCTTGAAGGTCAGCCGCCTGGCGCGCGGTGTGCCGGTCGGCGGCGAACTTGAGTACGTCGACGCGGGCACCATTGCGCGCGCCATGCTGGACCGGCGGGCGACGTAGTCTATCGGCGCCGGGTCGGTTTACTAAGCGTATCCCTTGTTCATTTCCGAATGTCGAAAACATGACGCAAAAAACGTCTTCCGGCCCGCTCGCCGGCATCAAAGTCCTTGAACTCGGTACGCTGATCGCCGGACCGTTCTGTTCACGCATGCTGGCCGAATTCGGCGCCGAGGTGATCAAGATCGAGTCGCCGGACGGCGGCGATCCGATACGGCAATGGCGGGTGCTGAAGGATGGCACTTCCCTCTGGTGGTCGGTACAGTCGCGCAACAAGAAAAGCGTGACGCTGAACATGAAGGATGCGCGCGGCCAGGAGATCGCGCGCCGCCTTGCGCTGGAGGCCGACATCATCATCGAGAACCATCGTCCCGGCGTGCTGGAAAAGTGGGGTGTCGGTTACGAGGACCTGAAGAAGATCAATCCCGCTACCATCATGGTGCGCTTGTCAGGCTACGGCCAGACCGGGCCAATGAAGGACTTGCCGGGCTTCGGTGCGATCGGCGAATCGATGGGCGGCATGCGTTATGTCTCCGGTCATCCGGACCGTCCGCCGGTACGTATCGGCATTTCCATCGGCGATTCGCTGGCTGCCCTGCATGGCGTGATCGGCGCGATGATGGCGCTGCGCCACCGCGATGTTACCGGCGGCCGCTGGAACGGCAAGCGCGGCGAGGAGTGCGTTGCCGGACAAGGGCAGATGGTGGATGTCGCTCTGTATGAGGCGGTGTTCAACATGATGGAATCGCTGGTGCCGGAATACGACTATGCGGGCGTGGTGCGCCAGCGTACCGGCGGCGCGCTGCCGGGCATCGTGCCGTCGAATACCTATACCACCGGCGACGGCGAGAACATCGTCATTGCCGGCAACGGCGACGCGATCTTCAAGCGGCTGATGATGGCGATCGGGCGCAGCGACATGGCCACCGATCCGGAGCTCGCACGCAACGATGGCCGGGTGCCGCGTACGGAGGAGATCGACGGCGCGATCCAGTCCTGGTGCGCTACGCAAACCATCGACGATGCGCTGCGCATTCTCAAGGCGGCGGACGTCCCGGTCGGGAAGATCTATTCGGTGCGCGACATGATGGGCGATCCGCAATTCCTGGCGCGCGCGATGTTCGAGCAGCACGCGTTTTCCGACGGCACGCCGATCAAGTTGCCGGCGATCACGCCCAAGTTGTCGGAGACGCCGGGCGAGACCAAATGGCTCGGTCCCGCGCTCGGCGAGCACAGCGCTGAAGTCTTGCGCGAGCTGGGTTATGATGACGAGCACATCGCGCAGTTAAGACGCGATCACGTCATTTGAGGAGACAAACATGAACAAGAATTTCCGCAGGCGGCTCATTGTCGCCGGTGCGTTCCTTGCTGCCGTTTCCGGATTCAACGACACCGTTTTTGCGCAGAATATCGAGAAGACCAAGGTCTCGATCGCGGTTGGAGGCAAGAACCTGTTTTACTACCTGCCGTTGACGATCGCCGAACAGCTCGGCTATTTCAAGGACGAAGACCTGCAGGTCGAGATCAGCGATTTTGCGGGCGGCTCCAAGGCCTTGCAGGCGCTGGTGGGCGGCAGTGCCGACGTGGTATCGGGCGCCTATGAACACACGATCAACATGCAGGCGAAGGGGCTGCCGATCACTGCGTTCGTGCTGCAGGGGCGTGCACCGCAGATCGTGCTGGCTGTATCGAACAAGACCATGCCTGACTTCAAGTCCGTCGCGGATCTGAAGGGCAAGAAGATCGGCGTCACCGCGCCAGGTTCCTCGACCAACATGATGGCCAATTTCGTGCTGGCGAAAGCAGGACTCAAGCCGACCGATGTGTCCTTCGTCGGCGTCGGCGCCTCTGCGGGCGCCCTGTCGGCAGCGCGTTCCGGTCAGATCGATGCGATCGCCAATCTCGATCCGGTAATCACCATGCTGCAGCAGAAGAACGAGATCAAGGTGGTCGCCGATACGCGTACGCTGAAGGATACGAACGAGGTATTCGGCGGACCGATGCCGGCAGCGACGCTGTACACCACGGAAGCCTTCCTGAAGAACAATCCGCACACTGCGCAGGCGCTCACCAACGCCATGGTGCGCGCTCTCAAGTGGCTGCAGAAGGCGGGCCCGTCAGACATCGTCAAGGTCGTGCCGGAAAATTATCTGCTCGGCGACCGTGCGTTGTATATCGCGGCCTTCCTCAAGGTGCGCGAGGCGATTTCGCCGAATGGCATCTTCCCGGAAGCCGGCCCGGTGACCGCGCTGAAGATGCTGCAGGCATTCGAGCCGCAATTGGCCAGCAAGAAGATCGACCTGTCGAAGACCTACACCAACGAGCTGGCGAAAAAGGCCAACGCGAAATACAAGTAGAGGAAACAGCGCGTCTTTCCCGCATCAGTATCTGCCTTGTCCGACAAGTCCGAAGGATGCCCGCGTTCGCGGGCATGATGAACGATGATCCCTGCGCTGGCGCTTGACAACATTACCTGTACTTTCATTTCCAGAGACGACCGTTCGCAGCGTTATACGGCGGTCGCCGACACGACTCTCCACATTGCGCCCGGAGAATTCGTTTCCGTAGTCGGGCCAACCGGCTGCGGGAAATCGACGCTGCTGAACGTCGGCGCCGGCCTGCTCCCGCCATCTACCGGCAACGTTTCCGTATTCGGTGAGGCCTTGAACGGTATCAACCGGCGTGCCGGCTACATGTTCCAGGCTGATGCGCTGATGCCCTGGCGCAGCGCCTTGCAGAACGTGACGGCCGGTTTGCAGTTCCGGGGTGCCGGTGAGGAAGAGGCGCGCAAGCTGGGCGAAGAATGGCTGGCGCGTGTCGGCCTGCAGGGTTTCGGCGACCGCTATCCGCATCAACTGTCCGGCGGCATGCGCAAGCGGGTAGCGCTGGCACAGACCTTGATCCTTGATCCCGACATCATTCTGATGGATGAGCCGTTTTCCGCACTCGACATCCAGACGCGCCAACTGATGGAAAACGAAGTGCTCGATCTGTGGAGTGCGAAAAAGAAGGCGGTCCTGTTCATCACGCACGATCTTGACGAAGCGATCGCGATGTCGGATCGGGTGGTGGTGCTGTCGGCCGGACCGCAGACGCATCCGATCGGCGAGTTCACGATCGATCTCCCGCGCCCGCGCGACGTTGCCGAGATCCGCTCGCATCCGCGCTTCGTGGAACTGCACGCGCAGATCTGGAACGTCCTGCGTGAAGAAGTGCTGAAGGGGTATCAGCAACAGAAGCGGAAGGCTTGAATATGTGGAGCGCGATCAAACCCAGCCACAAGAACCTGCGCACCTGGCAGGCGTTCGTCCTGATTGTCTTCTTCGCCATCTGGCACTTCGCTACGCGCGATCCGAAGGCGGCGTTCTTTTTCGGTGAGCCGCTCAAGGTGCTGGTACGCATCTGGGAATGGTTCACCGTCGGTAGCGGCAGCCTTGAAGTCGGCTTGGGCGACACGACATGGTTTACATTGAGATTTCCGGCAGAAATCTATTCGCACCTGCTGGTGACGCTGACCGAGACGCTGCTGGCATTCGGCATCGGTACGCTGTTCGGGCTGGTGTTCGGCTTGTGGCTGGCATTGTCGCCGATCGCGTCCGCCATCCTCGATCCCTACATCAAGGCAGCCAACTCGATGCCGCGCGTGATCCTGGCGCCGATCTTCGGCATGTGGTTCGGCCTCGGCATCTGGTCCAAGGTTGCGCTGTCGGTCACGCTGGTGTTCTTCATCGTGTTCTTCAACGTCTATCAGGGCGTGAAGGAAGTGAGTCCGGTGGTGCTGGCGAATGCACGCATGCTGGGCGCCAGCCAGCGCCAGTTGCTGCGCCATGTGTACCTGCCGTCGGCGACGTCCTGGGTGTTTTCCAGCCTGCATACCTCGGTCGGGCTGGCCTTCGTCGGCGCGATCGTCGGCGAATACCTCGGCTCGGCGCGCGGTGTCGGGTACCTGATCCTGCAGGCGGAAGGCAGCTTCGACATCAATACGGTGTTCGCCGGGATACTGGTGTTGACGGTGTTTGCGCTAGTCCTTGACACCTTGGTCGGGCTGATCGAGCGCCGGCTGATGAAGTGGCAGCCGAAGTCCGGCGAGACGGAGAAAATGTAAAAGGCGCAGGCCCGTGTCTTGCTAAGGTGGTTATCGTCCGTTTTCTCGCACCTTTCCGGTGCCGGAATGGGCGCGTGCACGAAGTCGGACGCATGTTCCGATTTCTCGGTGCGTTTGTGCACCAAGTTAGAACAACCATCAAGCAAATCACGGAGGAAAACATGAACCGTTCATCCACGGAACGTATCGCGCGTGCGGCGATCGGCATCGTTGCCGCGCTTCTCGCCACATCCGCATCCGCTCATCCTGGCGCACACCACCCGGCGGCGAGCTTTTCCTCGGGATTTGTGCATCCCTTGTTCGGTTGGGATCACCTGTTGGCGATGCTGGCGGTGGGGATCTGGGCCGCGCAGCAGCGTCATGCGTTGAAGTGGGTGCTGCCGTTCCTGTTCCCGTCGATGATGGCATTCGGTGCGCTGATGGCGTTCGCCGGGCTGGCGATGCCGGTGGCGGAGGCTGGCATTGCGGCGTCGGTGCTTGTTCTCGGATTGCTGGTCGCGTTCGCGGTACGGATGCCGGTGTGGGCCGGGGCGATGGTGGTGTCGTCGTTCGCGGTGCTGCACGGCTATGCGCATGGCATCGAAACACCGTCCGGCGCCTCGATCGGCTTGTATGGCGCAGGCTTCCTCACCGCCACCTTGCTCCTGCATTTGACGGGCTTGTCAGCGGCACTCATCGCGCGTCGCGCGATCGCCGTGCGTACCGCCGGCGCGGGTTTTGCGGCTGCAGGGATGTAT
Organism: uncultured Noviherbaspirillum sp.; assembly: GCA_966212445.1. Taxonomy (GTDB): domain Bacteria; phylum Pseudomonadota; class Gammaproteobacteria; order Burkholderiales; family Burkholderiaceae_D; genus Noviherbaspirillum. The sequence goes on from CBIHRJ010000012.1 coordinate 48,256, forward strand.
CTGCTGGTTGGTCTTGCCTGAAAACTAGCTGCTCTTCAGTACGTCCCGCAATGTAATGACACCGCGCCGGATGTCGGGAACTGAAATCGGCGCAAAACCGAGCAGCAGGCCCGATAGCCGATGCGGTGTGCCGGTTTCGTTGTAGAACTGCGAAAGCGCACGCAGTTCGAGACCTTTCTGCTGTGCGTGGCGGCATACGATGGTGTCGTCGCGCCGCTGGCGGAAGCCGACCGCAAAGTGCAATCCCGCGTCGCTCGGCCCAACCTCGATTTCATCGGCAAGATGACGGTCGATGGCGTCCAGCAGGGCAAGCCGTCGCTCCGCATAAGCTTCCCGGCTGCGCTTGATGTGGCGGCCGAAATGGCCTTCCGTGATGAAATCGGTGAGCACCATCTGCGGCATGATCGCGCTATGGCGGTCGATGATGGCTCTGGCCTGGGCGAAGGGTTCGGCCAGCGCCGGCGGCACTACGACGTAGCCCAGCCGTAATCCTGGAAACAGCACCTTCGATAGCGTGCCAACATAGATCACGCAATCCGCCTTGTCCAGGCTCTGCAGCGATGCCAGAGGCGGGCCGGTGTAGCGGTACTCGCTGTCGTAGTCGTCCTCCACCACCCACGCCTTTCTTTCCGCTGCCCAGGCCAGTAGTTCAAGCCGCCGTTGCAGGCTCATGGTGACACCGAGCGGAAGCTGGTGCGACGGCGTGACGTACACCAGCTTCGCATCGGGATAGCGGTCGATGCCGTCGGACACGCTCAATCCTTCGCTGTCCACGGGAACCGGGCAGACGCTTGTCTCGGCGGCATGCAACGAAGCGTTGATGCCGCGGTATCCCGGTTCTTCCACCCAGGCCTGCTCGCCGGGCGCCAGCAGCAGGGTGGCGATCAGGTACAAGGCCTGCTGCGAGCCGGAAGTGATGATTACTTGCTCCGGTTCGCAGTGGACTCCACGCGCGGCACGCAGGTAAGCGGCGAGCGCTTCGCGCAAGGGCCGGTAGCCGGCCGGATCGCCATATCCGAGATGATGCGCGGGACGCCGCCAGCAGCGTGCCTCCAATCGCGCCCAGACATCGGACGGAAAAACGTCGAGGCCGGGCATGCCGATGCGGAAGGCTTTGGGCATGCCTTCCTGGTGGATGTTCAGCACGGCGCGCGGGCCGACGAAATGTTCTCCGCGTGCGGACAAGGGGCGAAGCGCTTGCCGGGGCGCGGCGTGCGGCATGCCACCGGAACGAATTGGAAGGCGGGCGCTGACGAAGGTTCCCTTGCCGACGGCGCCGGACAGATAGCCTTCGGCCATCAGTTGCGCATACGCATTCAGCACCGTCTGACGTGAGACGGCGAACAACTGCGCCAGTTCGCGCGTCGGCGGCAGTTGCATTCCGGGACCGATTCCGCCGCTCAGTATCGCCTGCTTGATCGCCGCGTAAAGCTGGCGGAACATCGGCGTGCGTGCTGCAGGGTCGAGTCTCAGGGTCGCGAGGGATTGGGCGACATGCATGATCGTTATTGAGTTTGAATTGGTATTTTAAAAATACCATTTATTGGTACTTTAAAAAAGCCAAATTGCCCGATAGTCTATCCCTGACTTCAATAACAGGAGTGCCAGGATGGAAGGAATTCAGTACCGTGACGATGTACGGATCACGCCGCAGCAACTTGCCGAGCTGTTCATCGCCTCGGGGATCACCCGGCCTGTCGACGACTTGCCGCGGCTGGCCAAGATGCTGGAACATGGCAGCTTGCTGGTCACGGCCTGGAACGGGGAGGTGCTGGTCGGCGTTGCCAGGGCGCTGACCGATTTCAGTTACTGCTGTTACCTGTCGGATCTGGCAGTCGATAAACGCCATCAGAAGCGCGGGATCGGCCGCCAGCTGGTCGAGCAGGTTCGCGCGGCGATCGGCGAGCGTTCCATGTTGCTGCTGCTCGCCGCACCGGACGCAATGCCGTACTACCCGAAAATAGGATTCGAGGCCGTCGCCAACGGCTGGATCATCAAGCGGGCCGCCTGAAACCTTGCGCGCCCAAGTCGAACATCATTTTGCGAGGACAGACCATGCATATTTACGAAGCGACCATTACCTGGCGCAGAGGGGAGCAGCCGTTCACCGACAACCGCTACAGCCGCGCGCACGACTGGCGCTTCGACGGCGGCGTGACAGTGCCGGCCTCCTCGTCGCCGCAGGTGGTGCCGGAACCGATGTCGGTGGCCGCCAATGTCGACCCGGAGGAAGCCTTCGTGGCGGCGGTTTCCAGTTGCCACATGCTGACGTTTTTATGGATTGCCGGACGGCGCGGCTTTGTGGTGGACAGTTATACCGACCGTGCGGTCGGCGTGATGGAAAAGAACGACGAGGGCAGGGTGGCGGTCACGCGTGTCACTTTGCGGCCGCAGATCGCTTTCAGCGGCGGGCGCGAACCCTCCGCCGAGGAGCTTGACGATATGCACCATCAATCGCATGAGCAGTGTTTCATCGCCAACTCGATCAAGTCCGAAGTGACGGTCGAGCCGCCGCAATAACAATAAAGCTTGCAGAGGAAAAAACATGTATGTCCCATCGCATTTTCAGGAAACACGTACGGAGGTCATGCATCGCTTGATGCTGCAACATTCCCTGGGAACGCTGGTGACGCTGGGGAGCACCGGTCTGGAAGCGAACCATGTTCCGTTCGAGATCGACACGGAGGCGGAGCAATTCGGAGTATTGCGTGCCCACCTGCCGCGCAACAATTCGGTATGGCGTGATTGCTCATTCGAGGTCGATGCGCTGGTGGTGTTTCAGGGTGCGCAGGCGTATGTCAGTCCTTCATGGTACGCCACGAAGAAGGATGATGAACGGGTGGTGCCGACCTATAACTTCATGGTGGTGCACGCCTACGGTCCCTTGCGCGTCATCGACGACCCGGAGTGGGTGCATGCACACCTGGAGCGGCTGACCAACCGGCATGAAAGGGGGAGCGCACAGCCCTGGAAGGTGTCGGACGCACCCGCGGACTTCATCGGCAAACTATTGCCGGTGCTGGTCGGCATCGAAATACCGATCGTGCGGCTGATCGGCAAGTGGAAGGTCAGCCAGAACCAGCCGGCGGTGAATCGTGCCGGCGTGGTGCAGGGCTTGCGCGCGCAGGGAGGGGATACTGCGGCCGCGATGGCCGAGGCGGTAGCACAGCGCTGATGCTGGAGCGTTGCGCGGCGAGTCAGCGCAGCGCGTCGACCATCTTGTCCAGCTTCACCGCGTCCGCGCAGAACAGGCGAATGCCTTCGGCCAGTTTTTCGGTGCCCATCGCGTCTTCGTTCAGCATGAAGCGGAAGTTCTTTTCGTCGAGCGCGAGTTTATGCAGGTCGGCGGACTGTGCCTGTTCGGGGCTCAGCTTGCGCGCGACCGGCGCATCGTTTTCCGCCAGTTTCTGCAGCAGATCCGGGCTGATGGTCAGCAGGTCGCAGCCGGCCAGTTCGATGATCTGCGAGGTGTTGCGGAAGCTGGCGCCCATCACTTCGGTTTTGTATCCGAACTTGCGGTAGTAGGTGTAGATGCGCTTGACCGACTGCACGCCGGGGTCGTCCGCGCCGGTGTACTCCTGCCCGGTGGACTTCTTGTACCAGTCATAGATGCGCCCCACGAAGGGCGAAATGAGCTGAACCTGGGCGTCGGCACAGGCGATCGCCTGCGGCAGCGCGAACAGCAGCGTCATGTTGCAGCGGATGCCTTCCTTTTCCAGCACTTCCGCCGCGCGGATACCTTCCCAGGTCGATGCGATCTTGATCAGGATGCGTTCGCGTGGAATGCCCGCGGCTTCGTACAGCGCGATCAGCGCACGGCCCTTGGCGATGGTGCCCTCGGTGTCGAAGGACAGGCGGGCATCGGTTTCGGTCGAGACGCGGCCGGGAACGAGCTTGAGGATTTCCAGGCCGAATGCAATCAGCAGATTGTCGACAACTTCGGTGGTCGATTTGCTGCCATGGTCGCGCACCGCCTTTTCGAGCAGAGGCTTGTACTCTTCCTTCTGGACGGCTTTGAGGATCAGCGACGGATTGGTTGTCGCGTCACGCGGTGTGAACGCCTTCATTGCCTGGAAATCCCCGGTATCGGCAACGATGGTGGTGTACTGCTTCAGTTGTTCGAGCTGGTTCATGAGCGGAGCGAAAGGGAAGAGGCAAACCGGAATGATAACCGGATCATCCTGTGCAGGTTCGATATGCGTCAGTTGTATTTGATGTTTTCGGGAAATCGGGCCTGATCATGCTAAGCAAGTACGCAAAACTTTTTTTGACAGTAGTGCAGGCACGGCGGCCGGCGCTCCGGACGTCTGCACTACCTATCATGTCAAAAGGCTTTTGCCGCCCCGCTTGGCGGCCTGCTAGAGCTTCGGCGGATGCCTGAGGAAGGAATCGAATTGCATGTCGAGCTTCTGCAGCGCCTTCTGGGCGTTCTGCATTTTTTTCCGGAACTCCGGTCCCCCCTTTAATGCCAGCCCGACCGCAAGGATGTCGATCACCACAAGATGCGCGAGCCGGGCGGAAATCGGGGTGTAGGGGTCGATGTTGAAGCTGAGGTCGATCGGCACCAGCACGGTCGCCAGTTCGGCCAGCGGCGTGCCGCTGGGCGTCAGCGCGATCACATCGGCGCCGACCTTGCGCGCCAGTTGCACACTGTGCAGCAGTGCGGTGCTGTTGCCGCGCTGCGAGATGGCGACGACGGCATCGCCTTTCTTCAATAGCGCGGCGGAGATCGCGTGGATATGCGGGTCGGCATAGGCAACCGTCGGGACGCCGGAGCGGAAGAACTTGTGCTGGGCATCGGCGGCGACGATGCCCGAGGTGCCCTGGCCCCAGAACTCGATCTTGCTGGCACGCGCGAGTACATCGAGCGCACGCTCGATGGCGGACGGATCGAGGTTGTTGCGCAGGTCGAGCAGCGTGTTGATCGAACGGCTGCAGATCTTGTTCACCAGGTCCGCGGCGAGGTCGTCCTGCATCAGCAGTTCGTCTGCTTGTGGCAGCGCCAGCGCCAGGGTCTGCGCCAGCTTCAGCTTGAATTCATGCCAGCCGTCGTAGCCCAGCGCGCGGCAAAACCGCACCACGGTCGGCTCCGATACCTGTGCATTTTTTGCGAGTGCGGTGATGTTGCCCGACACTGCCAGGTCGGGGTTCTTGAGGACGGCGACGGCGACTTTCTTTTCCGACTTGGACAGCGCATCGAGTTGGGTGCGGATGGAATCGAGCAGCATGGTGACTTACAGCTCCGGCAGCGCTTCTTCGCGCCATTGCAGGCCGTCGCGGCCGATCAGTGCGCTCGACGCAGCCGGTCCCCATGTGCCGGAGGTATAGGGCAGCGGATCGTCGCCTTCCTGCTCCCAGAAGTCGAGAATCGGTTCGACCCATTCCCATGCCGCTTCCAGTTCGTCGCTGCGCATGAACAGCGTAAGCTGGCCGCGCAGCACGTCGAGCAGCAGGCGTTCGTAGGCGTCCATGCGCGGCATCTTGAAGGTTTCGCGGAAGTCGAGTTCCAGCTCCACCGGGCGCAGGCGCATGCCGTCACCGGGCGTCTTCGCCATCAGGTTGAGTTGCAGTCCCTCGTCGGGCTGCAGGCGGATGATCAGGCAGTTCGGCTGGAAGCTGCTGTTGGGCTGCGCGAAGATCGAGTGCGGGATGCTCTTGAAGCGCACCACGATTTCCGCCAGCTGGTCGGCCATGCGCTTGCCGGTACGCAGGTAGAACGGCACGCCGGCCCAGCGCCAGGTGTCGATCTCCGCCTTCAGGGCGACGAAGGTTTCCGTGCGCGATGTCGGATTGGCTTCGGCTTCTTTCCGGTAGCCGGGTACGGCGACGCCGTCGACATGGCCGGACCGATATTGGCCGCGGACGACGTTCTGGCGCAGTGTATGTGCGGTAAAGCGTTTGAGCGAGTGCAGGACTTTCAGTTTTTCATCGCGCACTGCGTCGGCGGTCGCCGACACCGGCGGCTCCATGGCGACGATGCAGAGCAACTGCAGCAGATGGTTTTGCAGCATGTCGCGCAAAGCGCCGGCCGTCTCGTAATAGCCCATGCGGTTGCCGACGCCGAGTTCTTCGGCGATGGTGATCTGCACGTCCGAGATCCATTCGCGGCGCCACAAGGGTTCGAACAGCACATTGCCGAAGCGCAGCGCCAGCAGGTTCTGCACCGTTTCCTTGCCGAGATAATGGTCGATACGGAAGATCTGCGATTCGGAAAACACACGGCCGACTTCTTCATTGATTTGCCGTGCGCTGGCAAGGTCCCGGCCGAGCGGTTTTTCCAGCACCACGCGCGAATCCGGCGTCGCCAGGCCGCAGGCAGCCAGGTTATGACAGATTTTTGCGAACAGGCTGGGCGGCGTGGCCAGGTAGAACACGCGGGTTACCTTGGCATCGGTATTCTTGCGCGTCGCATCGACCAGCGCCTGGTAGGTCGCGCTATCGTCGGCATCCAGCATCACGTAATCGATGCGTGCGCAAAACGTTTCCCAGGTGTCCGCCTTGAGCATGTTTGCCGGAATGTGCGGCTTCGAACTGCGGTTCATCTCAGCCAGGAATTCTTCGCGGCTCCAGGCGTGGCGGCCGACGCAGATGATGCGCGCCGTCGGCGGAAGATCCTTCGCCTGCTCGCGGTTATAGAGTGCGGGAAGCAGTTTGCGCATCGACAGGTCGCCGCTGCCGCCGAACAGCACGAGATCAAAATCGGTAAGAGCCATGATGTGAATTTCGCAGAGATAAACGGTAAAACAAATGCCTGTCTTCAGGCGGGGACTTAGGCGATTTCCGGGAACGAATATCCCATTTTCGCGGCGCAGACGGGCGCGCTGCCGCGTTGCTCCTCGTTTGTGTGGCTCGCCCACGGCACTCGTTGCGCCTTGCAGCGCATCCAGTCTGCACCACGCCAATGGGATATTCATTCACGGAAATCACCTTAACTTTTTTCGTGAAACATGTGCTGCCGGTAAATGGGACGCTCCTGGTCTTGATTTGTCTTAACTCGACAGCGCAGTTTTCGCACGCGCGATCAAACCGTTGGTTGAACCGTCGTGCGCTTCCGGATGCGCGCTGCCGGTCAATTCCGATTCCAGGCTCTTTGCCAGTACCTTGCCCAACTCGACACCCCATTGGTCGAAGCTGTTGATGCCCCATACCACGCCTTGCACGAACACCTTGTGTTCATAAAGCGCGATTAGTGCGCCGAGTGTTGATGGCGCCAGGGTATCCATCAGAATGGTATTGCTCGGACGGTTGCCGGGGAAGGTGCGATGCGGCAGCAGTGCTTCGATGTCCGCTTCGGCGGCGCCTTGCGCCTGCATTTCGGCGCGCACTTCCGCGGCGCTCTTGCCGCGCATGAAGGCTTCCGATTGAGCAAAGCAGTTGGCCAGCAATACCGTGTGATGGCCCGGCAGCGCATGCGCCGGCTTCAGCGCAGCGATGAAATCGACTGGCGTGATATCGGTGCCGAGGTGCAGCAACTGGAAGTATGCATGTTGCCCGTTGGTTCCGACGTCGCCCCAGACAACCGGGCAGGTCGCGACCTCGACCGGGGTGCCGTCGGTGCGCACGCGTTTGCCGTTGCTTTCCATGTCGAGTTGCTGCAGATAGGCCGGGAAACGTCCCAGGTCCTGATGGTAGGGCGCGATCGACAAGGAGGATGTGCCGAAGAAATTGCGGTACCAGATGCCGAGCATCGCCAGGATGGCCGGCATGTTGTGCTCCAGCGGTGCGGTGCGGAAGTGCTGGTCCATCGCGTGGCCGCCGGCAAGAAACTCCCGGAAGCCGTTGGCGCCGATCGCCAGTGCCAGCGGCAGGCCGATGGAGGACCAGATCGAGTAGCGGCCGCCGACCCAGTCCCAGAACGGGAACATGTTTGCGGGGTCGATGCCAAAAGTGCTTACCGCTTGCGTATTGGTCGATACCGCGACGAAATGTTTCGCCAGGTCCGCCTCGCTGCCGGTTTCGAGGAACCATTCGCGCGCGGACTGCGCGTTCATCATGGTTTCCCTTGTGGTAAAGGTTTTCGACGCGATAATGAAGAGAGTCGTCTCGGGGGCGACCTTGGTCAGCACAGCGTCGAGGTCATGGCCGTCGACATTGGAAACGAAATGCATGGTCAGGCGCGGATGCACTAGCGGGCGCAGGGCGCGGCATGCCATTGCCGGGCCAAGATCCGAGCCGCCGATACCGATGTTGACGATATCGGTGATGGGTTTTCCGCTGCGGCCGAGCCAGTTGCCTGAACGCAGGCGCTCGGCGAACGCGCACACATGGTCGAGCACCGCATGAACCTCTTGCATCACATCCTGTCCATCGACAAATACCTGGCTGCCGCGCGGCGCGCGCAGCGCCGTGTGCAGTACCGCGCGTCCCTCGGTGGTATTGATGCGTTCGCCGGCGAACATGGCGTCCCGGTGCTGCTCGATGCCGCGTTCGCGCGCGAGTTGCAGCAACAATTGCAGAGTCTTGTCGTTGATGCAGTTCTTCGAGTAATCCAGCAACAGGCCGGCGGCCTCGGTGGAAAAACGTTCGAAGCGCTGCGGCTGTTCGGCAAACAGGGCGCGCATCTGCCATTCCTTGGCTTCGGCATAATGCGTGGCGAGCGCCTGAAAGGCAGGGGATGCGGACAGGGTGGCTTGTTGCATGGCGAATGGATTTCTGAAGTCGATCAACCTGGCCAACTATACACCAATTGGATTCTTTTTGGTAAATTCACTACATACGATTTTTGCGCAGTTCTATACTCCTTTGCGATTTCTCAGCGCGCACAGTGCAATTTGGCGATGATTTCCTTTGTGCGGACTGATTTTCCGGCGCACCTCCCGGTGTGTTATTTGGAGAAGCATTTTTTTAAAATACGTAGTAAAATTTCAGAAAATTTTCCGGGAACCCTGTCATGACGATCCATCCTGTCCTCCATTCCGTCACGCAGCGTGTCATCACGCGCAGCAAGCCGTATCGTTCGGCCTACCTCGCACGCATCGAGGCCGCGCGGCTGAATGGCGTACATCGAGGCACGTTGGCGTGCACCAATCTCGCCCACGGTTTCGCAGCCTTTCCGACGAACGACAAGCTCAAGCTCAAGCAACTGAAAGCGCCATCGGTGGCCATCGTGTCCGCCTACAACGACATGTTGTCCGCGCACCAGCCCTTCGAACGCTTTCCGCACATCATCAAGGAAGCCGTGCGCGCAGCCGGCGGGGTTGCGCAGTTCGCTGGCGGAACGCCTGCGATGTGCGACGGAGTCACTCAGGGTCAGCCGGGGATGGAGCTTTCTTTGTTTTCGCGTGATGCGATCGCGATGGCGACGGCGATTGCGTTGTCGCACAACATGTTCGACGCCGCCGTATATCTGGGCGTGTGCGACAAGATCGTACCCGGCCTGCTGATCGGCGCTCTGCATTTCGGTCACCTGCCTGCCGTGTTCCTCCCGGCCGGCCCGATGACCACCGGTCTGTCCAATGCCGAGAAAGCCAGGATCCGGCAGTTGTATGCGCAGGGCAAGGTCGGCCGCGAGGAATTGCTGGAGTCCGAAGCGCAGTCCTATCACGCTGAGGGCACCTGCACCTTCTACGGCACTGCCAACAGTAACCAGATGCTGATGGAGGTGATGGGTCTGCATCTGCCGGGCACCGCATTCGTTACGCCCAGCACGCCGCTGCGTGATGCACTGACCGCGGCCGGTGCGCGTCGCGCAGTGGAAATCAGCGAGCAGGGTGGCAACTACATTCCGGTCGGCAAGGTGGTCGATGAAAAGGCGATCATCAATGCGATCGTCGCGCTGCTGGCGACCGGCGGTTCCACCAATCACACCCTGCATCTCGTAGCAATGGCGAAGGCCGCGGGCGTTGTGATCGACTGGAACGACTTCGACGCATTGTCTTCGGTGGTGCCGCTGCTGACGCGCATCTATCCGAACGGCGATGCCGATGTGAACCATTTCCACGCCGCCGGCAGTACCGGTTTCGTGATCCGCGAACTGCTCGATGCGGGACTGTTGCATGACGACGTGACGACGGTGCTGGGGCATGGCTTGCGCGCGCATTGCGCCGAACCCTTCCTGGAAGGCTCGGAGGTCGTGTGGAAACCGGCGACGCAACAAAGCGGCGACCTTGCGGTGCTGCGTCCGGCGTCGGAACCGTTTTCAGCCGACGGCGGCCTGCGGCTGCTGTCGGGCAACCTGGGCCGCGCAGTCATCAAGGTGTCGGCGGTCAAGCCGCAGCATCGCGTGGTGGAAGCGCCGGCCATCGTCTTCAATTCGCAGGAAGAGCTGATGCATGCCTACAAGGCCGGTCAGCTCGACCGCGATTTTGTCGCGGTGGTGCGCTACCAGGGACCGCGTGCGAACGGCATGCCGGAACTGCACGCGCTCACGCCGTCGCTGGCGAGCCTGCAGGATGCTGGACGCCGCGTGGCGCTGGTGACCGATGGACGGATGTCGGGTGCTTCCGGCAAGGTGCCGGCCGCGATTCACGTGTCGCCGGAAGTGCTGGCAGGCGGCCCCCTCGGCCGCGTGCGCACTGGCGACATGATCCGCCTTGATGCCGAAACCGGCGTACTGGAGGCACTGGTGGATGACGCCGAATGGTCGCAGCGCGGCATCGAACCGGCCGACCTCTCCGCCAGTCATGTCGGCATGGGACGCGAACTGTTCGCGATGTTCCGTGCCAACGTCAGCGAAGCGGAAGAGGGCGCGGTGACGTTCAGCCTGCCGCCACCCTTGCACCTGCCTGAAGAACAGGACAACCAGCTTGCCGTTCCCGAAGGCCATTCCTTCTCCGATGAAGATTACCTCATAACACGAAAATAAATCATGACTCTCCTCGACATCATGCGTACCTCGCCGGTCATTCCGGTCATCGCCATCGACAATATCGACCATGCGGTCCCGCTCGCGAGAGCGCTGGTCGCCGGCGGCATTCGTGTACTCGAAGTCACGCTCCGCACCGCGCACGGATTGCCGGCCATCCGCGCGATGGCGGAGCAGGTGCCGGACGCGATCGTCGGCGTCGGTACCCTGACGCAGTCTCAGGAATTTGCTGCTGCACGCGATGCCGGCGCGGTATTCGGCGTTTCTCCCGGCCTGACGCCAAGTCTGATCGAGGCGGCGCAGAAGAGCGGCCTTCCTCTGCTGCCGGGCGTGATGACGCCGTCCGAGGTGATGGCGGCGCGTGAAGCCGGCTTCCGCCAGTTGAAGCTGTTCCCGGCGGTACCGGCAGGCGGCATCGGCATGCTGAATGCGATTTCCGGACCTTTGCCGGATGTGACGTTCTGCCCGACGGGTGGCATCTCGCAGGAGACGGCGGGGCAGTTCCTGGCGTGCGGAAATGTTGCCTGCGTTGGGGGATCGTGGCTGACGCCGAAGGATGCGTTGCAGGCTGGCGACTGGAGCAGGATCACCGCGCTTGCGGCGGCGGCGAGCAAGTTGCGTCCGTCCCTTTGAGTGAACAAAAAGCTTGAGTCACGAAGCGCACGAAGCCCACGAAGATAGTTGCCGTTCTTCGTGGGCTTCGTGGTCAACTTGCTTTTGGCGTCTTGATTTCCGGCTTCTCATTATTGATCATTCCGTAATTCGCGACAGCGAATACGGCAGTTCTCACCCTCTCCCGCTTGCGGGAGAGGGCAGGGGTGAGGGATATTGAGCGTTCTGACTGTCATTTATTATGGAACGCTCAATAACCGGCCTTCTGCTTGCTGTCGGCGTAAACCACCACGCAGTTGCGGCCCGAGCGCTTGGCCTGATACAACGCGCGGTCGGCGGCACGAATCAGGCCGCCGGATTCGGTATCGATCTCGGGTATCAGGGTGCTGAGCCCCAGGCTGATCGTCACATACTGGCCGATACCTGATCCTGCGTGCTCGACCATCATCGCTTCCACTTCCGCACGCATCGACTCGGCCATCTGCAAGGCGCCGACTTCGTTGGTGTCCGGCAGGATCACCGTGAATTCTTCACCGCCGTAGCGGGCCGCCAGGTCGCGCGAACGGTTCAATGCACCGCCGAGCGTGGCGGCGATCTGCATCAGGCATTCGTCGCCGCGCTGGTGGCCGTAGTGGTCGTTGTAGTTCTTGAAGTAGTCGACGTCGATCATGATCAGCGAGATCGGCGATGCATTGCGCTTGGCGCGCCGGAATTCGTCTTCAAGATGCAGGTCGAAACGGCGCCGATTGGCGATGCCGGTAAGGCCGTCGACCAGCGTCTGCGATTCCAGCTCGACGGCCAGTTCCCTCAGCTTGCGCTCGCGCGATACCGCCATGCTGACGTCGGTGATCTGCACCATGCAGTGACGCGGCAGCATGGCGACTTCCAGCGGCATCACGTGGACGGCCTGTTGCATGCGTACGCCGTTGCCGGCGTCGGCGGGCGTGGCGAACAGCGGGAAGGGGGCCTTGTTCAATGTTTGCGACAGCAGGGAAGCAAAGTTGTTCTGCAGCGCTGCAGCGATGGCAACATGGGTGCGGCCATCGGTCATGTCGGGGAAGACGTCGGTGAAGGTCTTGCCGAGGATGGCGGCTGCGGGAAAGGCGGAATGCTGTTCCATCCACTCGTTCCACAAGACGATGCGCTGCTCGTGATCGAAAACGATAATGCCGGTGCGTACCGCCTTCAACACACTTTGTAGCAAGCCGAGTTGCATACGGATCTTTCGGTGGGCGTTCAGCCGGACAGCTTGGCGAGATAGCCGTCGATGTAGTGCTGCAGGTCGTGCAGCGCAGGTACGTCGAGCAGGAAGGCTACGTAACCGTAGATATGATGGCGCTCGATATTGAAATCGATTTTCAGCGTCAGCACTGCGCCGTCCCATTCCTTGCCCGAGGTGCCAAGGATGTTGTCGCCGGTTCCGACGTGATACATCGGCAGCGAGCCGTGCAGCTCCTTGCCGGCGGCATTCGCAAAGGCACCCATGCAGGAGTTCAGGATGATGTTGCCGATCTCGCTCATCGCTTCCTGTTCCATTTCGCTGAGCTCTTCCAGCGTCAGACTCTGGCCGACCATCAGCCGCACGATTTCCAGGCTTTTTTCTTCCGGGAACATCAGGAAGGCTTCGGTGTTGAACGCACCGTCGTAGTGTTGCGCAATTGCGCAGATGCGGCGGCCTTCGCTGCTGCCGAGCGTCTTTGCGACTTCGGCGCGACTCTGGAACGCGATCATCGGGACCGACATCGTGACCTCTTCATTGACGATACGGCTCATGGCCGCAGCGGCCTGCCCGACGCCGAGGTTGAAAATCTCAACCAGTGCATCGTGCTGAAGGTCGGTCAACTTGAACATCACCGGCTTTCGAATATTGCAAGGATCTGGTCGATCCGGGCTTCGGTGATCGGCTTTTCGGCAAAGCCGATACCCATGGCGCGTGCCTTTTCGCGGGTCGCATCCTGGACGTTGGCGGTGAGCAGGGTGATGTGGGCGGTCGGGCACTTGGCCTTGATCTGTTCTACTGCAGCAAGGCCGCCCATGCCGGGCATGTTCAGGTCGAGCAGTACGAGATCCGGATTGACGGCTTGCACCTTGTCGATGGCTTCTTCTCCGCTGACCGCTTCTGCGACGATCCAGTCGGGACGCTTGTCAAGAATGTACTGCCTGGAGAGGAGGCGAGATACCTTGCTATCGTCAACTACGAGTATGGTTGTCATTTTCACATCGCTGGATTCGGTTTTTGCAGAATAATTCTCTGATGCAAGTCTACCATTCGATTGCCTCGCCTCGGTCACGGACAGGAGAAAAAAGCCCGTTTTCTATGCGGCACGCGCTTAAAATAGCGACTCCCATTTTCCTGGCAATCCATCATGACTCAAGACGAACAGAAACAAGCGGTTGCGCGCGCAGCCATCGAATATGTGCCGACGGGTGAGATCATCGGTGTCGGCACTGGTTCCACCGCCAATTTCTTTATCGATGAACTCGGCAAGATCAAGGATCGCATCAAGGGCGCGGTGGCGTCGTCCGAGGCGACGGCGGCACGTTTGCGCTCGCACGGCATCCCGGTCCTCGACCTGAACGAGGTGGAATCGATGTCGGTGTACATCGACGGCGCCGACGAGATCACGGCGCAGGGCGCGATGATCAAGGGCGGCGGCGCCGCCTTGACGCGGGAAAAGATCGTCGCGTCGGTGGCGGACAAGTTCATCTGCATCGCCGACGGTTCGAAGCTGGTGGACATGCTCGGCGCATTTCCGTTGCCGATTGAAGTCATTCCGATGGCGCAAGCGGCCGTTACGCGTCGGCTGAAGACGCTGGGCGGCGAGCCGCGCCTGCGCATGAAGGACGGCAAGCCGCTGGTCACGGACAACGGTTGCCTGATCATCGACCTGGCCGGACTGAAAATTGCCAATCCTGCCGAACTGGAAGCGCAGATCAACAACATCGTCGGTGTTGTCACGGTGGGCCTGTTCGCGCAACGGGGCGCCGATGTTGGTTTGCTGGGTACGGCCGAGGGTGTGAAGACGCTGAAGTTCTGACAGAGGGGGCTCTCAGGCAAAAAAAAAGCCCGCCGAATTGCTTCGGCGGGCTTTTTCATTGCGGCTCGCGATCCTTATTCCGTTGGCGGCACGTAACCGGATGCAGCATCGGCGCCGGAGCCGAAGAAATGGTTTTCCATCTGTTGCGCCAAGTACTTGCGGGCGCGTGCATCCGCCAAGTTCAGGCGGTTTTCGTTGACCAGCATGGTCTGGTGCTTGAGCCAGCCGGTCCAGGCTTCCTTCGATACGTTTTCATAGATCTTCTTGCCGAGTTCGCCGGGATACGGTGGGAAATCCAGGCCTTCGGCTTCCTTGTTGAGCTTGATGCAGTGGACCATGCGGGCCATTTTCTACTCCTTGTTTGTTCGTGGGTGCCGCCGTGTTGGCGGCAGACAGGGGGATTAAAGTTGCTTGATCAATACGAGTGATTTGCGTTGCCAGTTGTACATGTGCTGGCGGTCTTTCGGCAGATCGTCCACGGTGGCGGTAACGAAGCCGCGTTTCTTGAACCAGTGCGCGGTGCGCGTGGTCAGCACGAACAGCTTGTTGAAGCCGGCAGCGCGGGCACGGTTTTCCATGTGCTTGAGGATGCGCTCGCCGTCGCCCTGGCTCTGCACTTCCGGATTGACGGTCAGGCATGCCATTTCGGCCATCTTTTCCGCAGGGAACGGGTAGAGCGCGGCGCAGCCGAAAATCACGCCGTCGTGCTCGATCACCGAGAAATAGTCGATTTCGCGCTCGATCAGTTCGCGTCCGCGCTTGACCAGCGTGCCGTCGGCTTCCAGCGGTTCGATCAGCTTGAGGATGCCGCCGACGTCTTCAATGGTCGCTTCGCGCAGGGTTTCCAGGTTTTCCGTGCTGACCATGGTGCCGACGCCGTCGTGCGTGAAGATTTCCAGCAATGTGGAGCCGTCGGTTTCGAAGGGGACGATATGTACCCGCGGCACCCCGCTGCGCGATGCCTTGACGCAATGCTGCAGGTAAAACGCGGTGTCGGGCGGAAGCGTGTTGGTCCTGAGCAGGCTGTCCGCCTGCGCAGCGGTCAGTTCGCGCACGTCATGGCCTTCGGCATCGGTCATCATCGGCGTTTCAGTGATGAAAATCAGCTTGTCGGCACGCAACGCGGTCGCTGCCGCGACGGCGACGTCTTCCATCGTCAGGTTGAAGGCCTCGCCGGTGGGCGAGAATCCGAGCGGCGACAGCAGCACCAGGCCGCCGGCACTTAACATCGGATGGATGGTCTCATAAGCGATCTTGCGCGCAACACCGGTGAATTCGAGGTCGACGCCATCGATCACCCCGATCGGGCGGGCGGTGACAAAATTGCCGGAGATGATGCGGATCGCCGAGTGCGCCATCGGCGTGTTCGGCAAGCCCTGGCTGAACGCGGCCTCGATATCGAGGCGCAATTCGCCGGCGGCTTCCTTCACGCATTCCATCGCCTTGGCATCGGTGATGCGCAGGCCCTTGTGATAGCTCGCCTTCAGGTTGCGCAGTGCGAGTTGTTCTTCCACCTGCGGCCGGGAGCCGTGCACGATCACCACCTTGATGCCGAGCGCATGCAACAAGGACAAGTCCTGCGCCAGCACCGGCAATGCGCCGGACATCACCAGCTCGCCCGGGAACGCAACCACGAAGGTCTTGCCGCGGAACGCGTGAATGTACGGCGCAACCGAGCGCAGCCATTGAACGAACTGTATTGGATTTTCCATGATGCGCATTATATACAGAGCGCCCTTCAGGCACCGGCGGAAAACCGCTGCGGTCGCCTCTGTATAATGCGCCCCGATATGTCAGCACCAGAACAAGCCCGGAAAACCCCGCCACAGCCCCGCCATCCGCAGGGCAAATCCTCCGCACCCGCGGTCCGCAACCCGCTGCCCCCGATCAGCTTTCCCGAAGAGCTTCCGGTTTCCGGCCGCCGCCGAGAAATCGCCGATGCCCTGCGCGCCAACCAGGTGGTCATCGTCAGCGGTGAAACCGGGTCCGGCAAGACCACCCAGTTGCCAAAGATCTGTCTCGAACTCGGACGCGGCGAGAAGGGACTGATCGGCCACACGCAGCCGCGCCGCATTGCCGCTTCGTCCACGGCCAAGCGGATTGCGCAGGAGCTGGGTACGCCGCTGGGCGAGCATGTCGGCTTCAAGGTTCGCTTCACCGACACGCTGTCGAAAGGGGCATCGGTCAAGCTGATGACCGACGGCATCCTGCTGGCCGAGACGCAGACCGATCCGCTGCTGAAGCAGTACGACACCATCATCATCGACGAGGCGCACGAACGCAGTCTGAACATCGATTTCCTGCTCGGCTACCTGAAGCAGCTGCTGCCCCGACGTCCGGACCTGAAGCTCATCATCACCTCGGCTACCATCGATGCCGACCGCTTTGCGCGGCATTTCGGCAAGGCGGACAAGCCGGCGCCGGTGATCGAAGTCTCGGGCCGCCTGTATCCGGTCGAGTTGCGCTACCGCCCGGTCGAGCCAGCCGACAGGAACGAGTCCCGGCCGTCGCAGCAGAAGGAGCAGCGCGACCTGATGGATGCGGTGGTCGACGCAGTCGACGAGCTGGCGCGCATCGGTTCGGGCGACGTGCTGGTATTCCTGCCGGGCGAGCGTGAGATTCGCGACGCGGCGGAAGCGCTGCGCAAGCATCATCCGCCGCATGTGGAGATCCTGCCGCTGTTCGCGCGGCTGTCGGCGCAGGAGCAGGAGCGGGTGTTCAAGCCGTCCAATGCGCGCCGCATCGTGCTGGCGACCAACGTCGCCGAGACCTCGTTGACCGTGCCCGGCATCCGCTATGTGGTGGATGCGGGCCTGGCGCGCGTGAAACGCTACAGCTATCGCAACAAGGTCGAGCAACTGCAGATCGAGCCGGTCGCGCAGTCCGCGGCCAACCAGCGTGCCGGCCGTTGCGGCCGTGTTGCCGCCGGCGTCTGCATCCGCCTGTACACCGAGCAGGATTTCCTGCAGCGGCCGAAGTTCACCGATCCGGAGATCCTGCGTTCTTCGCTGGCGGCGGTCATCCTGCGGATGAAATCGCTGCGCCTGGCCGACGTCGAAACCTTTCCCTTCATCGAACCGCCGATGGGCCGTGCGATCGCCGACGGCTACCAGTTGCTGCAGGAGCTGGGCGCGGTCGACGACAGCAACCAGTTGACGCCGCTTGGCCGGCAACTGGCGAAACTGCCGCTCGACCCGCGCGTCGGCCGCATGATACTCGCGGCGCGCGACAATGCCGCGTTGACCGAGGTACTGATCATCGCCTCCGCCTTGTCGGTGCAGGATCCGCGCGACCGGCCGCTGGAAGCGCAGGAAGCCGCGGACAGCGCACACAGGAAATTCGCCGACGAAAAGTCCGAGTTCCTCGGCTACCTGAAAATCTGGAAGTGGTTCGAAGACGCGATCGAGCACAAGAAATCCAACAAGCAGTTGATGGACAATTGCCGCGCCAATTTCCTGTCGCAGTTGCGCCTGCGCGAATGGCGCGACGTGCATTCGCAATTGCTGACGCTGGTGCGGGAGCAGGGCTGGCGTCTAAACGAGTCACCGGCAACCTATGAGCAGTTGCATACGGCGCTGCTCACCGGCTTGCTCGGCAACGTCGGTTTCAAGTCCGAGGACGAGCCGCACTACCTGGGGGCGCGCGGCATCAAGTTCCACATCTGGCCGGGCTCGCACCTGGCGAAGAAGGCGGGCCGCTGGATCATGGGGGCGGAACTGATCGACACGACGCGCCTGTATGCGCGCTGCGTCGCACGCATCGAGCCCGAATGGCTGGAGCGCGTCGGCGGCCATCTGCTGAAAAAGTCCTACGGCGAACCGCGCTGGGAGAAACGCACGGCACAGGTCACCGCCTCCGAACGGGCGACCCTGTACGGCCTGGTTGTGTACAGCCAGCGCCGCATCGATTTCGGCAAGATCAATCCGAAAGAGGCGCGCGAGATTTTCATTCGCGACGCGCTGGTAGGCGGCGAATTCGACATTCGCGCGCCCTTCCTCGCGCACAACCAGAAACTGGTGCGCGAGATCGAGAATCTCGAACACAAGTCGCGCCGCCTGGACGTGCTGGTCGACGAGGAGTTGATTGCCGCTTTCTACGACAAGCTGGTGCCGCAGGATGTGCACAACGGCATCGCCTTCGAAAAATGGCTGAAGGAAGCAACGGCGAAGAATACTAAGCTGCTGCACCTGAACCGCGACGACCTGATGCGCCACGAGGCAGCCGGCGTCACCACCGACCTGTTCCCGAAGACGATGACGGTGGCCGGCGTAGCGATGACCCTGACCTATCACTTCGAGCCGGGCAGTCCGCGCGACGGCGTGACGCTGGCGATTCCGCTGTATGCGCTGAACCAGGTATCGTCCGACCGTTGTGAATGGCTAGTGCCGGGCATGCTGAAGGAAAAGGTGCATCTGTTGCTGAAGTCGCTGCCGCAAAAGCTGCGTCGCCATTGCGTGCCGCTGCCGGACTATGCGGCCGGCTTCTGCGAGCGCGCCGATTTCGGCAAGGGTAACCTGCTCGATGCGGTGATCGCCGACGTGCGGGAGCAGACCGGCATCGCGACGAAGACCACGGATTTCAAGCTGGAGACACTGCCTGCGCACCACTTCATGAACTTCAAGATCGTCGACGAGCACGGACGGCAACTGGAGATGGGGCGCAACCTGGCGGGACTGCAGGCGGAGTTCGGCGGCAAGGCGCGCGAAAGCTTTCAGCGGCTGGCCGAGGTGGCGCCGATTCCTGTTGCCAGCAATGCGTCACAGAGCCGGCCTGCCGACAACAGTCCTGCCGACATGAAGCCAGTCGAGGCGGCAGGCAAAACTGCCGGCGAATACCAGGGGCTGATGACCTGGTCTTTCGGCGAGCTGCCCGAGTTACTTGAAATCCAGCAGGGAAAGCAGACCATGATCGGTTTCCCGGCGCTGGCGGACAAGACCACGCATTGCGACCTCGAAGTGTTCGACGACCCGGCGGAAGCGGCGCGTGTACACCGTATCGGCCTGCGCCGCCTGTTCTCCCTGCAACTCAAGGAGCAACTGAAGTACCTGGAAAAAAACATTCCCGGCCTGCAGCAGATGGGCATGCAGTTCATGTCGCTCGGCTCTCAGGAAGAGTTGCGCGACCAGATCATCCACGCCGGGCTGGACCGCGCCTGCCTGCAGGAGCCATTGCCGAAGAACGCCGAGGAGTTCAACCGGCGCAAGGACGAGGGCAAGTCGCGTCTCGGTTTGCTGGCGAACGAAATCGCGCGTCTTGCCGCGCAAATCCTGGCCGAGTACATCACGCTGCCGAAGAAGCTGCAAGGCGCGAAAGCGCACGCGCAGAGCGTCGCCGACATGCAGTCGCAACTGCAGGCGCTGGTCGGCAAGCGCTTCATCGCGGACAACAGCTACACGCAATTGACGCATTTCCCGCGTTATCTGAAAGCGGTCAACGTGCGGCTGGAAAAGCTGCGCGCAGACCCCGCCCGCGACGCCCGCCTGATGGCCGAGTGGATGCAGGTTGCATCGCCCTGGCAACGCGCGCAGAAGGACCGGCAGAAGAGCGCCGATCCGCGCATGCAGGAGTTCCGCTGGCTGCTGGAAGAGTTGCGCGTGTCCCTGTTCGCACAGGAACTGCGCACGCCGATGCCGGTTTCCGTGAAGCGTCTGCAGAAGGTTTGGGAGTCAATGCAGCGTTAGAGTATGCCTGCAAAACTTCTGACTGCCGTGTAACAATCGCGCGGCCTGCGACCAAGCTTTGTTCCACGTCATGCGCCGGGTTGATATTGTTCAACGGATAACAATCGCCGCCGGATAAAGTCGTTTCTGTCTATCCTCGTCCAACACGGGAGAAGAAAATGCAGGAATGCAACGGCGTCGACGCGGCCTGCCGCGCAAGCCACTGGGGAGCACGCGCATGAAGCACGTCATCCTCGGCAACGGCCCCGCCGGCGTGATCGCCGCCGAAACCCTCCGCAAGAATGCGCCCGCCGACGACATCGTCCTGGTCGGCGACGAAGCAGAGCCACCGTATTCACGCATGGCCATACCGCATTTGCTGGCTGGCGAGATCAATGAAGCCGGCACTCACCAGCGCCGCGAAAAGGACTATTTCCCACGTCTGAAGATCGCGCAGAAGACCGGACGTGCGGTGCACGTCAGCAGCAGGACGCGCACGGTCAAGATGGAGGACGGCAACATCATCGGCTTCGACAAGCTACTGATCGCAACCGGCGCTTCACCGCGCATTCCTGTCATTCCCGGCATCGAATTTCCCGGTGTGCACGCCTGCTGGACGCTCGACGATGCGCGCCGCATCCTGCAACTGGCCCGGCCGGACGCGCGCGTCATCCTGATCGGCGCCGGCTTCATCGGCTGCATCGTCATGGAAGCGCTCGCCGCGCGCGGCGTCGACCTGACCGTGATAGAAAAACGCGATCGCATCCTGCCCAACTTGATGGGCAAGGGCGCGGGGGACGTGGTCAAACGCTGGTGCGAGAGAAGAGGGGTGAAGATTCATACCTCGACGCGGGTCACCGGCATCGGATGCAGGAGCCTGCAGGACATCGGGTCGCCGCGCATCGCGCGGCTGTCGAACGGCGTGCAGTTGCAGGCCGACCTGATCGTCTACTCGACCGGCACCCTGCCGAATATCGGCTTCCTGAAAGGGAGCGGCATCCGCTGCCTGCAGGGAGTCATCGTCGACACATCGATGCAGACCAACGTGCCGGGCGTTTATGCGGCCGGCGACTGTGCGGAGAGCTTCGACAGCGCGAGCGGCCGCAGCATCATTTCCGGCGTGCAGCCGAACGCCGCCGACCAGGCGTATTGCGCGGCGCTCAACATGAGCGGCAAGCATGCGTTCCAGCGCGGCGTGCGGCAGATCGACGTACTCGACACCATGGGCCTGATCTCGTCATCGTTCGGCCAGTGGCAAGGCATACGCGGCGGGCAGTGGGTCGAGGTCGCCGACGAACGCAGCTTCAAGTACCTGCGGTTGGAGTTCAGCCGCGACATCCTGATCGGCTGCAATACGGTCGGCGTCACCGAACATGCAGGCATCCTGCGCGGGCTGATCCAGCATCAGGTACGGCTGGGCGAATGGAAGGATCGCCTGCTGCAGGATCCGACCCAATTGAAGCAGGCATACGCCGAATGCGTACAGCGGCAGTATGTGCACCAGGCATCGGCGTTCCACGCGCCCCATGGTTCCCATCCCGAAACGGTACGCCACTCGCTGTAGTAAAAACGGCAACGACTCGTATTGTCCGGTACCTGCAGAGAATCGCTTCCGGGCAAGTGTTTTCGCGTAAAATCGCGGGTCAATGCGCTGAAAAAGAACGGTTTTCCGGCTTTCGATGCGTCGCTCAGACCCTTACCCACTCCGCGAAAACAATGAGCATCAAATCCGACAAGTGGATCCGGCGCATGGCGCAGGAACACGGCATGATCGAACCCTTCGAATCGGGCCAGGTGCGCCACGTCGACGGCCACAAGATCGTCAGCTACGGCACCTCGTCCTATGGCTACGACATCCGCTGCGCGAACGAATTCAAGATCTTCACCAACATCAACAGCACCATCGTCGATCCCAAGAATTTCGATGAGAAGTCGTTTGTCGACTTCAAGGGCGACGTCTGCATCATCCCGCCGAACTCCTTCGCGCTTGCGCGCACTGTCGAGTATTTCCGCATTCCGCGCAGCGTGCTCACCATCTGCCTCGGCAAGTCGACCTATGCGCGTTGCGGCATCATCGTCAACGTCACTCCATTCGAACCGGAATGGGAAGGCTACGTGACGCTGGAATTCTCCAACACCACGCCGCTGCCGGCAAAGATCTACGCCGGCGAAGGCTGCGCGCAGGTGCTGTTCTTCGAGAGCGACGAAGTGTGCGAGACCTCGTACAAGGACCGCGGCGGCAAGTACCAGGGACAGTGCGGCGTGACCTTGCCGAAAACCTGACCGAAACTATGGAAGACCGGTAGGGCGGGTCCCACCCGCCAAAACGCATGCCCAATTACCGACGAGCGATCGAGGGCAACACCTGGTTTTTCACTGTCGTCACTCACGGACGTCAGCGCTTTCTGCTCGATGCAGATGTCCGTCGTGCTTTGCACAAGGCCATTGAGCGTGTGCGGCAAACCGCACCGTTCCACATCGATGCATTCGTGCTGCTGCCCGATCACCTGCATTGCGTATGGACGCTGCCGGAGAACGACCACGAGTATGGAATGCGCTGGCGGCTGATAAAGACGTTTGTCACGCAAGCATGCCGTGATCGCCTGCAGAACCGCAATCTGCTTTCGGCGCGCCGGGCGGCAAAGAGACAGAGCACGTTGTGGCAAAACCGGTATTGGGAACACCTGATTCGGGATGACGATGATTTTGCGCGGCATCTCGATTACATCCATTGGAACCCGGTCAAACACGGCCTTGCGGCGCGCGTCGCGGATTGGCCTTATTCAAGCTTTCATCGATATGTGAAAAGCGGGATATATGGCCCGGATTGGGCGGGTGGTACGGACGAAGGCGATTTCGGTGAATGAGATGGCGGGTGGGACCCGCCCTACGGCGTATGCTTTTTTCGTAGGGCGGGCCCCACCCGCCAATCTTGTCAGCCCATCACACCGAACAACGTTCGGAAGCGGCTGCTCTACAATGCCGTTTCCGGTCAACAGCCCGAACGCGCATCCCATGCTCCCCGACTACCAGCACATTCTGGAAACCATCCAGGCCGAAGTTCAACCGCTCCTTGGCAAGGGCAAAGTCGCCAGCTACATTCCCGAGCTGTCCAAGGTATCGCCAAACCATTTCGGCATGGCGGTATTCTGCCTCGATGGCCGCACTTACTCGGTAGGCGATGCGCAAGTGAAGTTTTCGCTGCAGAGCATCACCAAGCTGTTCGCGCTGGCGCTGGCCTTTTCCCGCGAGGGCGATGCGGTCTGGAAGCGCGTTGGGCGCGAGCCGTCTGGCAACCCCTTCAATTCGCTGGTCCAGCTCGAATATGAACGCGGCATCCCGCGCAACCCGTTCATCAATGCCGGCGCACTGGTGATCACCGATATCCTCGCATCGCGCTTCGTGCAGGCCGACATCGCGGTCCTGCAGTTCGCGCGCATGCTGGCCGATGAAGTCTCCATCGACTTCGATCCGACGGTCGCGCTGTCGGAGCGCAAGACGGCGAACCGCAACAGCGCGATCGCGTACTTCATGAAGGACTTCGGCAACCTGCACAGTCCGGTGGATCTTGTGATCGATAACTATTGCCGTCAATGCTCGATCACGATGACCTGCGCCGAACTGGCAAAGGCGGGCAGTTTCCTGGCGCAGCACGGCACCATTCCCTGGAACGGCACGCAGATACTCGATGCGAGTTCATCCAAGCGCCTCAATGCGCTGATGTTGACCTGCGGTACCTACGATGCTGCCGGCGACTTCGCCTATCGTGTCGGCTTGCCGGCGAAGAGCGGCGTGGGCGGCGGCATCCTCGCGCTGATGCCGGGCGAGGCGTCGATCGCCGTGTGGTCGCCCGGGCTCGACGCAACAGGCAATTCCCTGGCCGGTACCTATGCACTGGAGCGCTTCACCACGCTCACCGCACGGTCCATTTTCTGAATAAAAAAGCCCACCCCCGATGACAGGGGGTGGGACAGGTAAGGGCTGGCGTGCTTGCGATACCGGGTACTTCACGCACGCGATCCCCAACCCAAGCTTCCCCGGCAAAAGGGAAGCAGCCCTCCTCAGGAGCCGGACGGCTTCGACGTCACACGCCGGGCCGGAATTGCGTTGATTTGAATATTGCCACCGGGAACTATTTGGGATCATGCAACGAAATCTTGCTATTGCATGTTTCAGGAATGCGAAAGATGTTGCGAGATGTAAGCGCGGTCAACCCGCGCCGTTTTGAACGGGCGGGTCTTCGGGTGCAGCTTTACGAGATTGGGGAATCGCGATCGTCAGCGCGTTTCCGGCACCGCGTCGAAAAATTCCACTTCGCCGGTTTCCAGCGAATACTCGGCGCCGACCACCAGCAGGCCTTCATGCTGGATCAGGTGTTCGAGAATCTCCGAGCCATGACGCAGTTGGTTGGCCGATGCGCGGATGTTCGCGCGCACCGCCTGATGCAGCAGCGCGTGCGGGTCGTTGCGCAATTCGGTTTCGAGCAGTGTTTCGACCGCCGGCCGCACGCGGTCGACGATCGAGCGGAGGTTGCGCGACTGGTTTGCGTTCGGCCGCTGCAACTCATTGAGGGTAGCGGTGACGGCGCCGCAGTTGGTATGGCCGAGCACCACCACCAGCCGCGTACAGAACTGGCCGGCGGCGAACTCGACACTGCCGATCTGCGACGGTGCAACGATGTTGCCGGCGACCCGGATCACGAACAGGTCGCCCAGTCCCTGATCGAACACGAGTTCGGCCGGCACGCGGGAATCCGAACAGCCGAGAATGATGGCAAAGGGTTCCTGGCCGGCGGTCAGCTCCACGCGCCGCGCATGGCTGGGCATCGAGTTCAGGTTTTTGACGTCCGACACGAAACGGCGGTTGCCTTCGCGCAGACGCTCCAACGCTTCCAGTGCAGTCATCATGGGTTTACCTCACGCAGTCGACGTAGTAACCGCGCCGGCCGCCCGGAAGCTCCTGCGTGACCAGACCGTGCACGTCGGTTTCGAAACCCGGGAATTTCTCGTTGAAATCGCGCGCGAACTTCAGGTAGTCGACGATGGTCTTGTTGAAGCGTTCGCCGGGGATCAGCAGCGGAATGCCGGGCGGGTAGGGCGTCAGCAGGATCGCGGTGACCCGGCCTTCGAGCTGGTCGATCGCGACGCGCTCGATCTCGCGGTGTGCCATCTTCGCGAACGCGTCCGACGGCTTCATGGCCGGCTGCATGTCGGACAGGTACATCTCGGTGGTCAGGCGTGCGACATCGTAGGCCTTGTACATGTCGTGGATCTGCAGGCACAGGTCGCGCAGGCCGACGCGCTCGTAGCGCGGGTTGGCGGCGGCGAACTCGGGCAGGATGCGCCAGATCGGCTGGTTCTTGTCGAAGTCGTCCTTGAACTGCTGCAGCGCGGTCAGCAGCGTGTTCCAGCGGCCCTTGGTGATGCCGATGGTGAACATGATGAAGAACGAATACAGGCCGGCCTTTTCGACAATGACGCCATGTTCGGCCAGGTACTTGGTCACGATCGAAGCGGGAATGCCGGTATCGCCGAACTGGCCGTCGATCGACAGGCCGGGCGTGACGATGGTGGCCTTGATCGGGTCCAGCATGTTGAAGCCGGGCGCGATGTTGCCGAAGCCATGCCAGTTGTCTTCGGCGCGGATCATCCAGTCCTCGCGCGAGCCGATGCCGTTCTCCGCAAAGCTGTCCGGGCCCCAGACCTGGAACCACCAGTCCTGGCCCCATTCCTCGTCGATCTTCTTCATCGCGCGGCGGAAGTCGAGCGCTTCGAGGATGCTCTCTTCGACCAGCGCGGTGCCGCCCGGCGGCTCCATCATCGCTGCCGCCACGTCGCAGGAGGCGATGATCGCGTATTGCGGCGAGGTCGAGGTGTGCATCAGGTAAGCCTCGTTGAACATGTCCTGGTCGAGCTTCACGGTCTGCGAGTCGCGCACGAGAATCTGCGATGCCTGCGACAGGCCGGCCAGCAGCTTGTGGGTGGACTGGGTGGAAAAGATCAGCGATTCCTTCGCGCGCGGGCGGTCCTTGCCGATCGCGTGCATGTTCTTGTAGAACTCGTGGAAGGTCGCGTGCGGCAGCCAGGCTTCGTCGAAGTGCAGGGTGTCGATCTCGCCGTCCAGCATGTCCTTGATGGTTTCGACGTTGTACACCACGCCGTCGTAGGTCGACTGCGTGATCGTCAGGATGCGGGGCTTCTTGTTCTGCGCTTCGCGCGCGAACGGGTTGGCCTCGATCTTCTTCATGATGTTCTCGATCTTGAACTCTTCGAGCGGGATCGGACCGATGATGCCGAGATGGTTGCGGGTCGGCATCAGGAACACCGGGATCGCGCCCGTCATGATGATCGAATGCAGGATCGACTTGTGGCAGTTGCGGTCGACCACGACGATGTCGCCGGGGCCGACGGTCGAGTGCCACACCATCTTGTTCGAGGTCGAGGTGCCGTTGGTGACGAAGTAGCAGTGATCGGCGTTGAAGATACGCGCGGCATTGCGCTCGGACGCGGCAACCGGGCCGGTATGGTCGAGCAACTGGCCGAGTTCCTCCACCGCGTTGCAGACGTCGGCGCGCAGCATGTTTTCGCCGAAGAACTGGTGGAACATCTGGCCGATCGGCGACTTCAGGAAGGCAACGCCGCCGGAGTGGCCGGGGCAGTGCCAGGAATACGACCCGTCCTGTGCATAATGCACGAGCGCACGGAAGAAGGGCGGCGCCAGC
Source organism: uncultured Noviherbaspirillum sp. (assembly GCA_966212445.1). Lineage (GTDB taxonomy): Bacteria > Pseudomonadota > Gammaproteobacteria > Burkholderiales > Burkholderiaceae_D > Noviherbaspirillum. The sequence goes on from CBIHRJ010000012.1 coordinate 75,091, forward strand.
GAGTCGAGATAGGACTTCGCTTCGCGGATGATATGGCGCGCAACGAACTCCGGCGTGTCTTCGAACATGTGGATGAAACCATGCAGTTCACGCAGGATGTCGTTCGGGATGTGGCGCGAGGTGCGGGTTTCGCCGTACAGATAGATCGGGATATCGGCGTTCTTGTGCCGGATTTCGCCGACGAAGGCGCGCAGTGCCTTGAGCGCGACATCGGTTTCTTCGGTCGTGCCGCCGCCGAACTCTTCATCGTCGATCGACAGGATGAAGGCGGACGCGCGCGATTGCTGCTGCGCGAATTGCGACAGGTCGCCGTAACTGGTCACGCCCACGACTTCCATGCCTTCGCTTTCCATGGCGGCGGCGAGCGCACGGATGCCGAGTCCGGAGGAGTTTTCGGAGCGGAAGTCTTCGTCAATGATGACGATGGGGAAGCGGAATTTCATCGAGGTCTCCTGATTGGAAGAGACGCCTGGGTCAGTCGTGGCAACAACCGCTTGCGCGCCGAAAATTGGAAAAGACGAATTTTCGCAGATATCGGGTGACGGTGGGAAAAAGCGAACTTGCGCGATCGCGCCGGCGCGCTTCCGGAAAGGAAGACGGCCGGCGGTGATATCGTTTTGGCAAGTCGATGATTGGGGCGGATGCTCCAGCCCCGGGTGGGGCTTAGGGACCGCGCAGGAATAAGATGTGCATTTTGGCGGTCGTAGCGGGATGCGATGCAAGGCGCCCGTCCCTAGCAGTGCGAGCACTGCTAGGGACGGGCAACGCAGCAGCGTGCCCGCTACGGCCAGCAAAAATGTGCAGATTATTTCTGCGCGGTCCCTTAATGCAGTTCTTTGCTTGCGGGTATTGTCGGCTGGGCCGCGTCGTGCGGTGGAGTGCCTCTTTCGACAAAGGATTTCATGCGCATCAGGTCTTCGTCCATCTGCCGCTTGGGATCGCCGTTGAACAGGGAGGCTACCGCATGTCCGACTATCCCGCCCGGCGGGCGGTAGCGCAGATGCACGTTCACCCGCGTGCCGTCGCCGGCGCGCTCGAAGCGGACTTCGCCCATATGCTGTACCGACGCGTCCGGCTCGGTCTTCCATGCCAGCACTTCCGGCGACCTCGCCTCGGTCGTCACTGCATTCCATTCGATCTGCGTGCCCCCCGGTCCGTTGACCACCCAATGCGAGCGCCCGTTGCCGAGGTCGCGCACTTCTTTGATGTTGGACATGAAATGCGGGAAGCTTTCGTATTTTGTCCAGATGCCGAAGACGGTTTCGGGGGCGGCATCGATGTAGATTGCTTTATGCAGGTCGATCTCCGCACCGCCGTTGCGCAGTGAGCGGCTGAATGGCTGGTTGCCGAGTCCGCGCGCCAGCAAGCCCAGTCCGATCGCGGTCGCTGCAATGCCGGTGGCGGAGCGCCGCGTCAGGCCGTAAATCCCAAGCACGCTGCCGCCGACGGCTGCGAGTGCGCTCAAGGCCGGCGGCCAGGATTCGCGCATGATGGCATAGCCTGCGGTCCGTCGCCTGCCTTCGCCTTGCAGGCTGGGAATGCCGGTTGCGCTGTCATGCACTTCCAGCCTGTCTTCCAGGTCGGTTACGCCGTCGGTCGATTGCACGCGCTCGAGCAGCCCCTGTTTTTCATGTGCAAGGATAGGTCCGTGCAGTGTGACATAGCCCTGTTGCACGTCGACCTTGACGGCGCGAGGATGCGACACCGAGCGTCCGATTTCCTTGCGCACGCGTGCGGCGACCGTGTCGTCGTCATTGGTCCCGTGCGATTGCGAAAAGAATCGTCCTGTTTGCGCGCGGAAGCCTTGCACGCGGTTGCCCAGATCGCGCCGCGCGACGTCGATCGCGTCGCTGGTCCTGTATGCCATGCTGCGCATCTTGTCGCTTGCCAGTGCACGCCGCCGTCTGCCGCGGTCGGGGTCCGCCAGATACATTGCGGCTGCGCCAAGTGCGGCTCCCGCGAGCCAGATCGATACCGAAGTCCTCCTGCGTGTTTGCTCGTCCATGACCATCTCCTGTTGTTGTGTTGATTCAAGTAACGGCTGCCGGCCCTGCCAGATGCGCGCCGAACCAGTCGGCGGCCAACTCGGCGACGCGTTCCAGCGTGCCGGGTTCCTCAAACAGATGCGTTGCTCCGGGAACGATCTCCAGCCGCTTGTTGCAGCGGAGCACCGCATAGGCGCTCTGGTTCAGCCCGATCACAACATCGTCCAGTCCGCCCACGATCAGCAGCGTCGGCGCGCTGACTTTGTCGAGCGCGTCCTGTCCCGCAAGGTCCGGACGTCCGCCCCGCGACACAACAACAGCGACACCGACATCCGGGATGGCAGCCAGTTGCAAGGCGGCCGCCGCACCGGTGCTGGCGCCAAACAGGCCGAGTCGCAAGTCGCGGGTTGACGGGTGTTGCCTCAGCCAGTGCGAGGCGGCAAGCAGGCGCTGCGTGAGAAGGGCAATGTTGAAGCGGTTCTGCGGCGCGCGATCCTCTTCGGGTGTCAGGAGATCCATCAGCAGCGTGCCGAAGCCGGCATTGCGCAGGACGTTCGCGACGAAATTGTTGCGCGGACTCAGCCGGCTGCTGCCGCTGCCGTGAGCAAACAGGACGATGCCGGCGGGATTGGCCGGCAGTTCGAGCATGCCTTCTATCGTGACGGGACCGGAGGCGATGCTCGCCAATTCTTGTAATGGCGAACTCGACATGTTCTGCTCTTCAAACAAACTGAAGCCGGGAAGGGAACAGATGAGTGATTTGACAGGACAGGCATGCAAACGTTGCATGCCTGTTGGAAAACGCGGCGGATTGTCCGCTGTCGCAGAGCGCGCGAAGTTGCTGCTCGAACGGTAACGGTTATTGCACGCCGGATTTACGCCCGGATGCGCTGATAGGTAACGAATGCGTAATCGCACCCGTTCTGTTCGGAATGATGCGTCTCGCGCGCCACTTCCTGCCATTGGGCCGGATCGATGGCCGGGAAAAACGTGTCGCAGTGGAAGGTCTTGTCGATTTCCGTAATGACCAGCCGGTCGGTCAGCGGCAGCGCTTCGGCAAAAATCTGGGCACCGCCGATGATGCAGGCCGGCACATCGCCGGCCAGCCGGATTGCCTCCTGCAGCGAGCCTGCGCTTTCGACGCCTTCATGCCGCCATTGCGGATTGCGGGTGATCACGATGTTGCGCCGGTTTGGCAAGGGTCTGCCGATCGAGTCGAAGGTCTTGCGGCCCATGATGATCGGGTGATCGATCGTGGTGCGCTTGAAGTGCGCGAGGTCTTCCGGCAGGCGCCAGGGCAGGGTGTTGTTGATGCCGATGCCGCGCTGGGCATCGACGGCGACGACGATGGTCAATTGGGGTTGCATCATCTACACCGCCACCGGCGCCTTGATATGCGGATGCGCTTCGTAACCGGTGATCTCGAAATCCTCGAAGCGGTAATCGAAGATCGACTCCGGCTTGCGCTTGATCACCAGCCGGGGTGATGCGAACGGTGTACGCGACAGTTGTTCCTGCACCTGTTCTATATGGTTCGAATACAAGTGGCAGTCGCCGCCGGTCCAGATGAACTCGCCGGCCTGCAAGCCGGTCTGCTCGGCCACCATGTGCGTCAGCAATGCATAGGAAGCGATATTGAAGGGCACGCCGAGGAAGATGTCGGCGCTGCGCTGGTACAACTGGCAGGACAGCTTGCCGTCGGCGACATAGAACTGGAAGAACGCATGGCAGGGCGGCAACTTCATTTGCGGGATATCGGCCACGTTCCAGGCCGACACGATCATGCGGCGCGAGTCGGGATTGTTCCGGATCTGGTCCATCACCTGCGCGATCTGATCGATGTGCTGGCCGTCGGGCGTCGGCCACGAGCGCCATTGGTAACCGTAGATCGGACCGAGGTTGCCGTCGGCATCGGCCCATTCGTCCCAGATCGAGACGCCGTTGTCCTTCAGGTATTTGGTATTGGTCGAGCCGGCGAGGAACCAGATCAGTTCATGGATGATGGACTTGAGGTGCAGCTTCTTGGTGGTCAGCAGCGGAAAACCCTGCTGCAGGTCGAAGCGCATCTGGTAGCCGAACACAGAGCGGGTGCCGGTGCCAGTGCGGTCGGTTTTTTCGGTGCCATGTTCGTACACATGGCGCATGAAGTCGAGGTATTGGCGCATGGGAGGATTTTCCGTGAGATGCGCTATTTTACCGGGTAAATCTTCGGGCTATGTCGAACGCTTTTTCCCGGTGAGCATGGCCTTCGGCAGATTTTCCCGGTGCCGGACGCTGACCGCGATCACGGAACCGACATGGACGGCAACGCAGCCCAGCAGTACGTAGGCGATGATTTCATGGGTGTCCTCCAGCCACTCTTCGCCCCAAAATGCATCCAGGCCCATCATCCAGCCGCTGATGCCGAGCGCGATCAGCAGCAGCCAGATCAGGATGGCCATGCAGGCGCCGGCGGGATTGATGCCCAGGTAGCGCGGCGCGGTGCCTGAAAACATGGCTCGCACATAGGCAATGACACGGGAAAAACCGGGCCACCAGCTTGCGAAGCCGGCGTAGCCGCTCGACAGGAATCCCCAGGCAATGCGCCCCAGCACCAGCGCGACCGCGAAGTAGCCGCCGTAACGATGCCAGGTCGAACCCGACTCGTTGAGGAAATTGGCAAGGACCGCCAGCGCCACGCTCCAGTGGACGATGCGTACGAGACGGTCCCAGACTTGAATCATTGCTTCATTGATGCTCGGGAAGGATTACTTCTCGATTTCCGCCTTCACGACGTCCAGCGTCTTGGTATCGAAATAGATCTCGACCTTCTTGCCTTCCTTGTTGTGGCCGTAGATTTCGTAGCACTTGCCGTCAACCTTGAACTTCTTGATCTTGTAGCCTTCGGCTTCCAGCTTGGCCTTGGCATCGGATTCTTTCATCCACTCTTCCTTCGGATGCGCGGCGCATTTTGCGCCGGCGAAGGCGGTGCCGGAGAGGGACAGCAGCAGGGCGGGGATCAGGAGCTTGCGCATGGTTTTTCCTTGTTGAACAGGTTATGGGCAGAAGAAGTGATGCGCAGGAATTGTAGCATGTGAAAATGCGAATCATTCCTATGTGGTTTGGTCTGTTATTGACTGTGCTGGCTCGTTCAATGTTGTGAAAATTGCAGTGCTGCGAGGCTTGCATACAGGCCGCCTTGGGCGGTCAGTTCTGCGTGCGTGCCGCTTTCAATGATGCGCCCGTGCTCCATCACAAGGATGCGATTCGCGCGCTGCACGGTCGCGAGGCGATGGGCGATCACCAGGGTCGTACGGCCTGCCATCGCGGCTTCCAGTGCGCCTTGCACCAGGCGTTCGGATTCGGCATCGAGCGCGCTGGTCGCTTCGTCGAGCAGCAGCAACGGCGGATTTTTCAACAGGGCACGGGCGATAGCGATGCGTTGCCGCTGGCCGCCGGAAAGACGCACGCCGCGTTCGCCCAGGAAGGAGCGGTATCCCTGCGGCAGCCGTTCGATGAATTCATGCGCGGCGGCCAGCCTGGCAGCCTTGATGACTTCCTCGTCGCTGGCGTCCGCGCGGCCGTAGCGGATGTTCTCCATCGCATCCGTGGAAAAAATCACCGTGTCCTGCGGCACGATGCCGATCGCATCGCGCAGCGTGTGCAGGTCCAGTTGGCGGATGTCGACGCCGTCGAGCATGATGCGGCCGTTCTGCGGGTCGTAGAAACGCAGCAGCAACTGGAACAGCGTGGTCTTGCCGGCGCCGGAAGGGCCGACCACGGCGACGGTTTCGCCGGGGCGGATCTGCAGCGTCAGGTCGGTCAGCGCCGACGATTGCGGCCGCGACGGATAGTGGAAGCTGACATGCTCAAGAGTTAGCGCGGCGCCGCCGGCGGTGCGCGGCGGCAGCGTTTCCGGCGCCGGCGGCGACTGGATGGGCGAGCGTGCAGCCAGCAGTTCCAGCAAGCGCTCGGCCGCGCCGGCGGCGCGTTGCGCCTCGCCCAGCACTTCCGAGAGTGCACCGATGGCGCCGGCGACGATCGATGCATACAGGATGAATTGTCCGAGTTCGCCGCCGGTCATGCTGCCGCGGATCACCGCGTGCGCACCCAGCCAGAGTACGAACACGATGGCGCCGAACACCAGCAGGATCGCCATCACCGTCAGCAGCGACCGCGCGCGAATGCGCTGCATCGCGGTGCGGAACGCGTTTTCCACTGACGCGGCAAAGCGTTGCGATTCCGCCTGCTCATGCGTGTATGCCTGCACGGTCGGCATTGCATTCAGGATTTCGCCTGCCAGCGCCGATGCGTCGGCGACCCGGTCCTGCGATGCGCGCGACAGCTTGCGCACGCGGCGGCCGAACAACACGATGGGCAGCACCACTGCCGCGAGCATCACCAGGATGATCGACGACAGCTTGGCGCTGGTGACGAACAGCATCGCCATACCGCCCGCGAACAGAAGGGAATTGCGCAAGGCCATCGAGATGCTGGTGCCGACCAGCGACTGGATCAGCGTGGTGTCAGTGGTCAGGCGCGACAGCACTTCACCGGTCTGCGTGGTCTCGAAGAATTGCGGGCTCTGCGTGACGACATGACGGTAGACTGCGCTGCGCAGGTCGGCGGTCACCCGTTCGCCCAACCACGACACCATGTAGAAGCGCGCGGCGGTGGCGACCGCGAGCACGCTGGCGACGCCGAACAGGGCCAGGAAATACAGGTCGATATGGCGGCTGTCGCCCGCGCCGGCGGCGCCGAATCCGACGTCGATCATCATCTTGAATGCATACGGTATCGCCAGGGTCGCGGCAGCCGCCACCACCAGCGCAATGCCGGCGAGCACGAATTCGCGGCGATAGGGGGCGAGGAAGGGCAGCAAGCCCTTGAGGGTGGCGAGGCTGCCTTTTTTCGGTTCTGTTGGTTTGCTAGCGTTCATAGTTTCATTGGTTTTGTATAGCCGGTCAATTCAAGGTAACCGTGTCCGGCCGGGCGGCCGTCACGCGTGACGCGCACAGCACCCTCCCAGTACACCGCGCCGGTGGATTGCCGCGAGTCGAGTTCCTGGTCGTCCTGCAAGGGCGTCAGTTCCCACACGGTGGCGCCGGTCTCGACGCGCATCGCGACCGGATAGGACGCACCGGTACGTGGCGAGCGCCAGGTGCGCAGCGGGGTAAAGCGTACCTCATCCGGCGAGAACTGCCGTACCTGTCCGTCGGCACTGCGCAATGTTGCATGCGCCCACAGCGGCTTGCCATCCTTGCCGCGAATCCGGAACGCCATCAGCGCGCCGCCGTCGTCGAGGTTGATGCCGATCCAGTCCCATCCGGCCGCTTGTGGGTCGAGAACGCTGGTCGACCACTCGTGATCCAGCCACGCGGTGCCGGTAACCGTCACCGGTTTGCCATTGCGCGTCACGCTGCCGGATACGCGCAATTGCGGCTCACTATAGTAGTAGCTTGCCTGTTCCGGGCGCGGTCCTTTTTGCGAATAGCCGTGTTCGCCTTGCAGCAGCAATGCCTGCGTCGGCTGCAGGCGCAGGTCCAGGCTGAATTCGCGCGCGTCGACATGCGCACGATAAGCGCCATCAGCCTCACGCACGAAACGCCAATCGCCAAGCTTGACGTCGGTGTTGCCTTGCCTGGCAAAGGCAAGACCGAAGCCTTCCCGCGCAATTTTCTGGCCGTGCAGCAGCTTGCCCTGCGATGGATTGGAGAGCGCCGCATGCGCGATGATCAACTGGGTTGGCGCAAACCGGCTGGGGTTGCCGCGGTCATGGTCGGTGGCCGAGCGGAAAAAGGTCACCTGAAAGCCGAGCGGCTTCCTGTCTGGCGTTTCCAGCCAGCCGGTGACATACCACCATTCGGTACGGAAGGACGGATGCGCGCCGAAGTCGGCAGGGAACTTAAGCGGCTTGCCGGGAACGACCGAAGAGAGTTGGGGCGGCGCCGCGCATGCAGGCATCGCCGGCAGGGCAAGCATCATCGTAACCGCTGCCATCGACGTGTTCAGGCAGTACCGCAAGATGGTCCGCATCATTACCAATCCTCCCGCACGGCGCGCACCGCATCGCCTGACACCGCATGCCGTCCCGCTACCAGCGCTGTCGCCGCCGCCGAACCGAGCAGTACCAGCGCAACCGCCGCAAGCAATTCCCACGGCATGTGCAGGCGCATGGTCCAGTGAAACGACTGCGGATTCACCACGAACACCAGAATCAGACTGATCGCGCCGCCCAGCAGGAATCCTGTCGCGATCCCCAGCAGGGTCAGCAGGCTGCCTTCGATGGCGAGCATTGCCAGTATCTGGCTGCGCAGCACACCGATATGCCGCAGCATGCCGAACTCCTTCGCGCGCGCCAGCGTCTGCGCGGAAAAGGTCGCCGCGACGCCGAACAGGCCGATGACGATCGCCACCGCTTCGAGCAGGTAGGTGACGGCGAAGCTGCGGTCGAAAATCTTCAGACTGATTGCCCGGATCTCACCCGGTTGTGCAATGTCGAGCGCGGTGCCGAAGGGCAGCGTTCGCAACGCGGCACTCGCCTGCTCCGCGGTGGCGCCTTCGCGCAACCACAGCGCGGCGTCGCTGACGCTCATATCGCCCGTCAGCGCACGGTAGTCGGAAAGGCGCATCTGTATGGCGCCCGACTGTCTTGCATAATCGCGCCAGACGCCGGCAACGATGAAGTCACGCAGTTGTCCGCCAACCGCCAATGCGACGCGAGAACCCGTCTTGTAACCGTACAGGTCGACCATGGCTTCCGACACCCAGATCGGCAACTCGCCCTGTGCGAAGCGATTCGGTGGAAGTGCTTCGCCCGCCATCGGCAACCGCTTGCCAGGATCGGTGGCATCGATCGGGCGCGCGATCAAGGCCACCGGCGGACGCGCCGGATCGAGCACCAGTTGCGACGAACGCAGGAACTCCACGCGCTGCACTTGCGGGAAGGCTGCGATCGCCTGTTGTTCTTGTCCGGACAATGTGCCGCTGTTACCCGCCGCAGTGCGTACATACAGGTCGGCCGCCAGGAGATGCGTCAGCCAGTCGTCGACCGACACGCGAAAACTCGCCACCATGATCGCCATCGCCACCATCAGGCTGAAGCTCGACAGCACGCCGCCAAGCGCGATCGACGCCTGGTTCGGTGCATTGGCGAGGCGCGCCAGCGCCAGCGCGCTCGTCACATTGGAGGAAGCGGCGCGCCGCTGCGCCAGTGATGAAAACACGATCGACGCCAGGCGCGGCATCAGGCCGATGCCGCCGACCAGCAGCAGCGCAATTGCGAGATAGCCGAAGACGGGCAGCTCGAACAGCGGCGGCAATTGCGTCAGCAGCGCGCCAAGTGCGAGGCAGGCAAGGGCGGGCCAGGGGGCGGACAACTTTGCCAGCGCCACGTCCTCGCTGCCCGACTTCAGCGCGTACGCAGGCTTTGCGCGTGCGGCCTCCCATGCCGGGCCGAGGCACCCGAGTATCGCCGCCACACAGCCCAACAGGAAGAACACAACGGCCGCGACCGGCGCAAAGCGCGCGGACGGCTGCACCCCCGGGAAGTAGCCGCCGCCGAGATCGCCGCCGAAGAAGCGCAGCGCAAGGGCCGCCATCGCGTAGCCGGCGGCCAGCCCGAGTAGCGAGCCGATGACACCCAGCGATGCGCCTTCCAGCAGGATTTGCGTAAGCACCTGCCGGCGCGTCATGCCGACCACGCGCAGCAAGGCAAGCTGGCCGCGGCGCCGGATCACCGACAGGGCTTGCGTCGAGAACACCAGGAACGCGCCGGTGAACAGCGCCACCAGCGCCAGCACGTTCAGGTTGACGCGATAGGCGCGCGACATGTTCGCGGTGCGCGTTTCCTGGTCACTGGTCTCGGTGACAAGATATTGCGGCGGGAGTTCGCTTGCCAGTTGGCGCTTGAATGCGGCACGATCGACGCCATCGGCCAGCTTGAGTTCGATGCGCGACAATTTCCCGATCCGGTCGAAGCGCCATTGCGCGGCGCCGATATCCATGACCGCGATGCGCTGACCGGCACGGGCACGCACCAGGCCGCCGGCGATGCGCAGCACAACGGCATCCGTTCCGGAACGTAACGTCAATTGTTCTCCCTGCTTCACACCCAGCCACTCCATCGCCGCCGGCGACAGGAAAACGGCATCGTCCGCCAGCGTATCGAAAGGGTGGTCTTCAGCCGGAACGCCGACCAGGTCGGGGGCAATCTGCGCCGCGCTGAACACGTCGATGCCGAGGATGTGCAGGGTGTCGCGCCGCTCCGGAAGCGCCGCGTCGACTTCCAGCACCGGACTGGCAACCGCAACTTCCCGGCGCCTGGCCAGATCTTCATACAAGGATTCGTCGAACAACGCCTGCGTTGCGCGCACCTGCAGGTCGGCCTGGCCCGACAGGCTTTTGATCGCCGCGGAAAATTCATTGTAGGCGGCAGCATTGATCAGATGAATCGCAAAGCCGAGCGCGACCCCGATCGCAATGGCGCCTATCGCCATCAGCGCGCGTAGCGGATGCGCGCGCCATTCGGCGAACAGCAGCCAGCGACCGAGTCCGGATGCCTTGTCTGCCATCATGCGGGTTGTGCGGCCGCCGTCGGTTGCAAGCCATGCTTGTCCAGGACCAGCACCCGGTCGGCGGTGGCGGCTGCCGCATGCGAATGCGTGACGATGATGGCGGATGCGCCGTTCTGCTTGATTTCGTCGCGCAGCAGGCGCAACACTTCGTTGGCAGTGTCGGGATCGAGGTTGCCGGTCGGTTCATCGGCAAGGATCAGACGTGGACGATGCACCAGTGCGCGAGCGATGGCGACGCGCTGCAGTTCACCGCCCGAGAGCTGGCGCGGAAAATCCCTTGCGCGCGCACCGAGTCCGACCGCCTCCAGCATTTCCTGCGCTCGCCGGGGCGCACTGCGGTTGAGCAGCAGCGGCAGTGCCACGTTTTGCGCAACGCTGAGATGTGGGAGGATGTGAAAGGCCTGGAACACGAAGCCGAACTTTTCGCGCCGCATGCGCGTGGCATCGTCGTCGCCGAGCGCCGCGATGTCGACTTCGTCCACCATGATACGGCCGGCATCGGGTGAATCGAGGCCCGCGATCAGGTTCAACAGCGTCGATTTGCCGACGCCGGACTCGCCCATGACCGCGACATATTCGCCCGGGCCGAGCGAATAGTTCAGACGGTCGAGGACGCGCCGGCCGTTGGCATACGATTTCGTGACATCGCTCAAGGTCAGCATGAGGAGCAATCGGAGGTGCGGAGCCGGGGATCCGGATACTGCTTGCCGGCCCGGCACCTTGTTTCGGATGGAAAAACAGCTTGCCTTTGTAGTAAGGAAGCGGCGCCAACAGCGGCGAATCTCCAAGCGCAGGGCGCTTGTGTCGCCTCAAGTGTCGCCTGTTATTGTCCAATATGATAACTAAAAACCTTGCCATTCAGCGCAAGCCGTCTAATCTGGCTTAAACTGGCTTTAAAGCAAACCGGCTTTCCACCATTCATGGCACCACTATCGATACCCGACATTCCGCAAAGCGGATTCATTCAAATCTACCAAAGGGACGATGCCGCCATTCGCGCTGAACTCGGCGCCGGCCTGATGGCCGCGCAAGCATTCGCCTCACCGAAGTACCTGTATGACGCACTCGGCTCGAAACTGTTCGAGGCGATCTGCGAGCTGCCGGAGTACTATCCGACGCGCACCGAAGCCGGCATTTTCGACATGCACCTGCTTGAAATAGCGCGCTCGGTCGGTCGCGGCGTAACGCTGATCGATCTCGGCGCCGGCAATTGCGCCAAGGCGGCACGCTTGTTCCCGGTGCTGCAACCTGCGCAATACGTGCCGATCGACATTTCGGTCGATTTCCTCAAGGACGCGGTCACCCGCCTTCGGCAGCGGTTCCCGCAGGTGCGAATGACCGGCATCGGCATGGATTTTTCGGCGTCGCTTGAATTGCCGGCATCGGTACATCCCGACAAGCGCCTGTTTTTCTATCCCGGCTCGTCCATCGGCAACTTTACTCCGGACGCGGCAGCCGCCTTGCTGGGGAGAATGCGTGACACCTGTCGCGCTGACGGCGGACTGCTGATCGGTATCGACCTGGTAAAAGAAAAAGCGATTCTCGATGCCGCTTATGACGATGCGCTGGGTGTGACAGCGTCGTTCAACCTCAACCTGTTGCTGCACCTGAACGTCTTGCTCGGCGCCGACTTCAATGTGCGCGACTGGCGTCATCTCGGGTATTTCAATGAAGAACTGGGACGTGTTGAAATGCACCTCGAAGCGCGCCGTCGCCTCACCGTGAACTGGCAGGGCGGGCAGCGGCAGTTCGAGCAAGGCGAGCGCATTCATACCGAAAACAGTTACAAGTACACCCGCCAGGGATTCCTGCAGCTTCTCGAACGGGCAGGGTTCGGGGCCGTTCGAAGCTGGACCGATGAACGCAACTGGTTCATGGTATGTCACGCCCGCGTTGCATAGACCCGCAACAACATGACGAAAGACATGCTGGATAGTTACCGTGCCGTGCGCCGGCATACCCGTGCACTGGCGGAACCGCTGTCGGAAGAAGATTGCTGCGTGCAATCGATGCCGGACGCCAGTCCGATCAAATGGCATCTCGCGCACACGACCTGGTTTTTCGAGACCTTCCTGCTGGAACGGTTTGAATCCGCCTTCCGCCCCTTTCATCCGGCCTTCCGCGTGCTGTTCAATTCCTACTACAACGGTGTCGGCGAAAAGCATCCGCGCCCGCAACGCGGCCTGCTGACCCGGCCTTCGCTCGGCGATGTGATGGCTTACCGCCGCAATGTCGATGAGCGCATGGCGGAGCTGTTGTCGAAGCACGAGGAGGCGGAGGACGACGCGCTGACCGAGCTGGTGACGATGGGGCTGCATCATGAACAGCAGCACCAGGAATTGATGCTGACCGACGTCAAGCATCTGCTGTCGACGAATCCCTTGTGCCCCACATATGCGAACGGTGACATCGGGCATCGGGGAACGATGGTGCCGCTCGCCTGGCGCAACTTCAACGCCGGCATCATTGAAGTCGGGCATGCCGGCAACGGCTTTTGTTTCGACAATGAATTGCCGCGCCATCGTCAGTTCGTCGAGAGCTATGCGCTCGCATCGCGGCTGGTAAGCAATAGCGAGTATCTCGCGTTCGTGGAAGCGGGAGGCTACGCGAACCCGGCGTTATGGCTATCGGAAGGCTGGGACTGGATCCGGAGTAACGGCATCACGCAGCCCTTGTACTGGCAGCGCGACAACGACGGCTGGAAGGAGTTCACCCTATACGGCCTGCAGCCGCTCGACCCGCAGCGGCCGGCGACGCATATCTCGTTTTTCGAGGCCGACGCCTACGCACGCTGGTCGGGAGCGCGCCTGCCGAGCGAGGCGGAATGGGAACATGCTGCACGAAGCGTGAACGATTTCGGCAATGAGGGATTGCATCCATCAGCACCGCGTATTGGTGATGGAAACGAGTTGCTGCAACTGTTCGCCAGCAACTGGCAATGGACGCTCAGCAGCTATGCGCCGTATCCCGGCTACCGCTCTCAGGAAGGCGCGATCGGCGAATACAACGGCAAATTCATGTCCAACCAGTATGTGTTGCGCGGAAGTTCCTGCGCGACGCCTGCCGGGCACGCCCGTGTCACGTACCGCAACTTCTTTCCCGCAACCGCGCGCTGGCAGTTCTCGGGAATTCGGCTGGCGAAGTCGATCTGACCGGCACGTCAAACTTTCCATCATCCCGAACGAATGTAAGGAATGACACGGCATATGAAGCGCGGGACGATTGACGCCCCGCGCTTCATCGGTCAGGCCGCAGCGGCGTCGAGCGAGCGCTCCATCCGCAATTGCCGGTTCACCGCGCTCAACACCGCCTTAAACGACGCAGTGACGATATTGCTGTCGATACCAACGCCGAACAGTGTCTGCCCCTGGTTGACCCGCAGTTCCACATAGCACGCCGCTTGCGCATCGGCGCCGGCGCCCACGGCGTGTTCATGGTAATCCATCAGCGTGATATCAAGTCCGAGCGCGTGGATGAATGCATCGATCGGTCCATTGCCGCTGCCGGCAACGGCGAGCGCGAGACCTGTATGCACCAGTTCGGCCTTCAGTTCCACTGTGGCCCCGGCTTGCCGCAGTTCATGCATGCGATATGCATACGGTGATGCACGATCCAGGTATTCGCGCTGGAAAATCGCATGGATGTCGTCTGCCGCGACTTCTTTTCCTGTTGCGTCGGCGACCTGCTGCACCGCGCGGCTCAGTTCGATCTGCAGCCGGCGCGGCAACTTCAATCCATATTCCTGCTCCAGCAGCCAAGCCATGCCGCCTTTGCCGGACTGGCTGTTCACGCGGATTACCGCGTCATAACTGCGCCCGACGTCAGCCGGGTCGATCGGCAGATAGGGCACTTCCCAGACCGCGTCGGGACGCTGTTGCGCGAAGCCCTTCTTGATCGCATCCTGATGCGAACCGGAAAACGCGGTGAAGACCAGGTCACCCACATACGGATGGCGCGGATGCACCGGAAGCTGGTTGCAATCTTCCACGCACTTTCGGACCGCATCGATGTCGGAGAAATCGAGCCCCGGATGCACGCCTTGCGTGTACAGGTTCAGCGCCAGCGTGACCAGGTCGACGTTGCCGGTGCGCTCGCCGTTGCCGAACAGGCAGCCCTCGACGCGGTCGGCGCCGGCCATCACGGCCAGTTCCGCCGACGCCACCCCGGTGCCGCGGTCGTTGTGCGGATGGACGCTGAGAACGATCGCGTCGCGGCGCGCGAGATGGCGATGCATCCATTCGATCTGGTCGGCGTAAATGTTCGGTGTGCTGGCCTCGATGGTCGACGGCAGGTTCACGATCATCTTGCGCTCCGCAGTCGGCTGCCAGACTTCCGACACCGCATCGCACACTTCCTTGGCGAAGTCGAGTTCGGTCATGCTGAACACTTCGGGCGAATACTGGAACACCCACTCTGTCTGCGGTCGCGCATCGGTCAGTTCCTTGATCAGGCGCGTACCCGATACTGCGATTGCCTTGACTTCCTCACGCGTCATGCCGAACACGATGCGCCGGAACGTCGGCGCCACCGGGTTGTACAAATGGACGATTGCGCGCCGCGCACCATCTAGTGAATCAATGGTGCGCCGGATCAGATCCTCGCGCGATTGCGTCAGCACTTCGATCGTCACGTCGCCGGGAATACGGTCTTCCTCGATCAGCTTGCGCACGAAATCGAAGTCGGTCTGCGACGCGGATGGAAACGCGACCTCGATTTCCTTCAGCCCGACGCGGACCAGCGTCTCGAAAAACCGCAGCTTGCGCTCCGGACTCATCGGCTCGATCAATGCCTGGTTGCCGTCGCGCAGATCGGTGCTCATCCAGATCGGCGGTGTGGCGATGACCGTGTCCGGCCACGTTCGCTTGTCCAACTGCACTTGGGGAAAGGGGCGATATTTCGCCGCGGGGTTTTGCAACATCATGATGACTCCTCTTGCTTGATTGTCGGGAACTTCAGATGTGGCGGGATGGCTGCCTGACTGCCACTAGCGCGAGGCCAGGCAACCGATCGGTAGCGGCAGCAGCGAAAGCGAACGCGCAAAGATCATCAGGGCGATGACATCGCCCTGGATGAACGTTACGGGTATCCGCTTGAAATGCATGAATCGATGGCCTTATGAAAAAAATGCTGTCCGTGCAGCCCATGGTGCACTGGAAAAAACGACGACAAGGAGGGGGAGGAGTATTAGCGCGCCAGGCGCAGTAGCGCCAGCGCCGGTAGCAGGCCGGCGATGAAAAGCAGGGAGGAGAATTGTGCTTGCGCGATTGACATTCGGCTAATGTAGGAGAAGAGCAGCATGGCTGTCAAGCGCGCCGATCATGTTCGATCATGTTGAGAAGCTTGATCTCATTGGCTTTTGTCGGGGCCGGATCGATAATGAATGATGCTTTTTACGAAACCCGCCTGAGGCTCCATGAACCTTTCTTTTCGTACCGCCGGACCGAATGACCTGGCCGTCGCACTCCAGGATGCGCGTGTGCGGTCGCTTGCCCTGTTCGACAGTTATGCTGCAGATGGATTCGACATGGCAGGCCGGATTCCGATGCTGCCATGGCTCAATCCTCCACTCTGGGAACTGGGCCATATTGCCTGGTTTGCCGAGTGGTATATCCTGCGCGAGGCCGCATCGAGCGCGCCGGCTGCTGCGCATCGCACGTCGATGCTGACCAAGGGGGATGACTGGTTCGATGCCAATACCGTCCCGCATCGCATGCGCTGGACGCTTGACCTGCCGAGCCCAGGCGCCATGAAAACCTATTGCCACGAAGTGCTTGACCGGGCGCTCGACAAACTGAGCCGCACGGAGGACGATGATGATGCCCTGTATCCCTACCGGCTCGCACTGGCTTACGAGGATTTGCGCGGAGAAGCGATGTTGCAGGGAATGCAGACGCTCGGCATCATGCTGCCGCCGCACCTGGCTGAGTCCGCGATTCCGGGCTGGGCGCAGGGGGAGATACGTTTCCCCGGCGGTACCATCGAACTGGGCAGCCGTTCCGGTTTCGGATTCGTATTCGACAACGAGAAGTGGGCGCATCCATGCTACGTACCCGCCTTCACCATGGATTCGACACTGGTGTCGTATGCCCAGTTCGAGGAATTCGTCGCCGACGGCGGTTACCAGCAGCCGCGTTTCTGGACGCCGGCGGGAAGCGCGTGGCTGATGGCGCAAGAGCGTTCGGCGCCCCGCGACTGGCTGCGTGACGGCAGACGCTGGCGTTGTATACGTTTCGACCGTCACATCGCGCTGCCGGCACGCGAACCGGTGCGTCACCTCAGCTTGTATGAAGCACAGGCCTATTGCGTGTGGGCCGGCCGGCGTCTGCCTGCCGAGGCCGAATGGGAATTCGCCGCGTTGTCCGGCCATCCGGCATTGCGCTGGAGCGACCTGTGGGAATGGACGGGCTCGCCGTTCGAGCCGTATCCCGGATTTTCAGCGGATGCGTTCCGCGAATATTCGGAGCCGAAGTTCGGGAGTCACCAGGCTGTACGCGCTGCATCGTTCGCGACGCCGCAGCACCTGCGCTCGCCGAAGTTCCGCAATTTCTGCCTGCCCGAACGCAACGACATGTTTATCGGGTTTCGCACCTGCGCGTTGTAGGGTCGCCCATGAAAAAACGGCCGCCCGGTTTTCCGGGCGGCCGTTGTTCCTTGCAGATCGGGGATCAGCGATCGC
Organism: uncultured Noviherbaspirillum sp.; assembly: GCA_966212445.1. Taxonomy (GTDB): domain Bacteria; phylum Pseudomonadota; class Gammaproteobacteria; order Burkholderiales; family Burkholderiaceae_D; genus Noviherbaspirillum. The sequence continues at coordinate 92,307 of CBIHRJ010000012.1, forward strand.
CGAAAGTGCGGCGTCCGCCGTTGCTGTCGCCGAAGCGCGAGCCCTTGCTGCCGTAGCCGCCGCCTTCCTTGCGCGGTGCGCCCGGCTTGCTGAAGCTGCGCTGGCCCGGCTTGCCGCCGTTGCCGCTGCGGTTGTCGCCCGGCTTCCAGCCGCCCGGCTTGCGGTTGCTGCGCGGAGCGGAAGCGGTTTTCTTCGGCTCGAAGCCTTCGATCACGTCGACCGGGATCAATTGCTTGGTGAAGCGTTCGATGCGCTTGATGTTCATGTTTTCCGCATGGTTGACCAGCGAAATTGCCTGGCCGTTGCGTCCGGCACGGCCGGTGCGGCCGATGCGGTGCACGTAGTCTTCCGGGAACTTCGGCAGGTCGTAGTTCACGACATGGGTAATGCCTGGGACGTCGATGCCGCGCGCGGCGACGTCGGTTGCCACCAGCACGCGCACCTGGCCGCGGCGCAGCGCGTCGAGCGTGCGGTTGCGTGCGCCCTGGTGCATGTCGCCATGCAATGCGGCGGCAGCGAAGCCGGCGATGTTCAGGCGGTCAGCGATGGTGTCGGCATCGCGCTTGGTCGCGGTAAACACCACGGCCTGGTCGAGCGAGGCGTCGCGCAGCAGGTGGTCGAGCAGGCGATTCTTGTGCGACAGGTCGTCGACGAAGTGCACGCGCTGCTGGATGTTTTCATGCTTGGCGCCGGCGCTGGCGATCTGGATCACCAGCGGATCGCGCGTAATGCGCTTGGCCATGGTGCCGACGGTGCCATCGAGGGTAGCGGAAAACAGCATGGTCTGACGCGATTCCGGTGTGGCATCGACGATCTTTTCAATGTCTTCGATGAAGCCCATGTCCAGCATGCGATCGGCTTCGTCAAGCACCAGGATCTGCAGTTCCGAGAAGTTGATCTTGCCCGATTCCATGTGGTCGATCAGGCGGCCCGGCGTTGCCACCAGGATTTCCGGATTCTTGGCAAGCAACTGCATCTGCTTGGGATAGGGCATGCCGCCCAGGATCGATACGGCGCGCACACGGCGCAGGTTGGCGCCGTACTTGGTGGTCGCCGTCGTGACCTGCAGCGCGAGTTCGCGGGTCGGGGTCAGCACCAGCATCTTCGGCGTCGCCGGCTGGAAGCGCGGACGCTCGCCGCGTGAACGTGCCGACTGGCGTTCCTGGTTGGCGGTCTTGGCGCCCGGCTGGAACTGCTGTTCGGCTTCAGCGAACTTGTGCAGGGCCGGCAGCATGAATGCCGCGGTCTTGCCGGAACCGGTCTGCGAGGAAACCATCAGGTCGCGGCCTTGCATCGCCGCGGGAACTGCCTGTTCCTGAACCGGTGTGGGTTTGGTATAGCCGGCGTCCGTCAGGGCTTTGAGAATGGACGAGTGCAGGCCTAGTGCTTCAAAAGTCATTGTGTTTCTTTCCTGAAATTCAACGCCGCGACCATGTCGGGCACAACGGCGCGAACGTAATAAAAAGGCAACGCCAACCAACGAAACAGCTAAGAATTCTTCTGAGAAATTTCGGCACAAAAGCTTTGCGCCGGGACGGTGTCAGAGGTGCGACACCAAAAGGCGGGATGGCTTTATCGTTTATTGCTAAAGGGTTTGCGATGCTGCGAAATGCATGCTTGCTGCGATGCACAGCGCCGCATTATACAGACGAAAGGAAATCGGTGCCCGACTTATTTTCGCAGCGCAAAATGACAAGGGGAGCGTTGACTGGCTCCCCTTTGGGAGGGACGGCTTATTCTTCCGGCGCGTACATCACATGCGAGAAGCCGCCATCGACGTAGGTGATTTCGCTGGTGATGCCCGCGGACAGGTCGGACAGCAGGAAGGCGGCCGTGTTGCCGACGTCCTCGACCGTGACATTGCGGCGCAGCGGAGCATGTGCGGCAACGACACTGAGCATTTTGCCGAAGTCCTTGATGCCGCTGGCGGCGAGCGTCTTGATCGGGCCGGCGGAAATGCCATTGACGCGGATGCCCTTGGGGCCGAGCGATTCCGCCAGGTAGCGCACGCTGGCTTCCAGCGATGCCTTGGCCAGGCCCATGGTGTTGTAGTTCGGCGTGGTGCGCACGGCGCCCAGGTAGGTGAGGGTGATCAGCGACGCGGTGGGGCTCAGCATCGGCAGGGCGGCCTTTGCCATCGCCGGGAAGCTGTACGCCGAAATGTCATGGGCGGTATGGAAGGCTTCGCGCGACAAACCTTCGAGGAAGTCGCCGGTGATCGCTTCGCGCGGGGCAAACCCGATCGAATGCACCAATCCATCGAGTTGGGACCAGGATTTGCCGAGATTCGCAAACAAGGCGTTGATCTGTTCGTCGCTGCTGACGTCGCAGTCAAACACCAGTTCGCTGCCGAATTCCTTTGCGAAGTCGGTGATGCGGTCCTTGAAACGCTCGCCCACATAGGTGAATGCGAGCTCCGCGCCTTCGCGCTGGCATGCCTTGGCGATGCCGTAGGCGATGGAACGGTTGGACAAGAGTCCGGTGATCAGGATTTTTTTACCTTGAAGGAACGCCATGGAAGACTCCAGTTGAATTTGTCGTATTTTACGCTTTAGCGGAAGCGGGCGGTCTACGGCGGCAAGATTGGTGGCCGGTGCCGGTTGTCGCCGCCGTCTGGCGCTTCATGTTCAAACTGGGCAGGATTGTAGGGAGACTTGGTGCGAAGGGCAACTTGTCGCAGCTTGCCGGCCCGGGGACGAAATCTGGCCAATGTCAATTCTTGCAGTTAATTGCCGTGATAAAACACGTAAAACCGTTTAACGGATGGTAAATGTCGATGATCATGCAAAAATAGGACGCCATTCGAAATCCCTTTCTGTACAATAGCCCGGTTTTTCGGCGCAGGTGTGCTGCGCGGCATTTCTCATCCATAGCGAATGCGCAAACTACTATCCTTCCTGCTGCTTGTCAGTTGTCTTTCCGCCGGTGGCAGCGCATTCGCTGCCCATGCGTTTTCCCTGTACGACACGCCGAAGTATCCGCCGGACTTCAAGCATTTCGCGTATGTCGATCCGAATGCGCCGCGCGGCGGCGAACTTTACCTCGCCAATCCTGACCGGCGCACCAGTTTCGACAAGTTCAATCCGTTCTCGCTCAAGGGGGTCGCCGCGGCGGGAGTATCGAATCTGATGTTCGAAACACTGGCGACCACGTCGTCCGACGAGGTGGCGACCATGTACGGCTTGCTGGCCGAAGACATGGAACTGGCGCCGGACCGGCTGTCGATGACCTTCCGGCTCAACCCGAAAGCCCGCTTCAACAACGGCGATCCGGTGACCGCGGCCGACGTCAAGCATTCCTACGACACGTTGCTCGCCAAAGGCGCGCCGCAGTTCAAGATCATCTTTGCCGACGTCAAGGATTGCGTGATCGTCGACGACCGCACCGTGCGTTTCGATTTCAAGTCGCTCAACCGCGAACTGCCGCTGATCGTCGGCGGCGTGCCGGTGTTCTCGCGCAAGTGGGGCGCCAATACCTCGTTCGACAATATCCAGCTCGAACCGCCGATCGCCACCGGCCCCTACCTGATCGAGCACTATGATGTCGGCCGCTCCATCAGCTACAAGCGCAATCCGGATTACTGGGGCACCGAGGTGCCGTCGCGCAAGGGCATGTTCAACTTCGGCCGTATCGTCTATCGCTTCTACAAGGACGACGTGGCGCGGCTGGAAGCGTTCAAGGCGGGCGAGTTCGATGTCGTGGTCGAATACAGTTCGAAGAACTGGGCGCGCAGCTACATCGGCCCGAAATTCACCAGCGGCGAGATCGTCAAGCGCGAGTTCGCGCACTCGAACGGCGCCGGCATGCAAGGCTTCGTGATGAATCTGCGGCGGCCGCAGTTCCAGGATATCCGCGTGCGCCAGGCGCTTGGGCTCGCGCTGGACTTCGAATGGATGAACCGCCAGTTGTTCTACAACCAGTACAAGCGCATCTATTCGTTCTTCAACAACAGCGAACTGGCGGCGACCGGTCTGCCGACGAACGGCGAGCTCAAGTTGCTGGAGCCTTTGGGCGACCAGCTCGATCCCGCCGTCTTCGGCCCCGCACCGATTCCTCCGAGCACCGACCCGCCATCGTCCTTGCGCGCCAACCTGCTCAAGGCCAAGGCGCTGTTCAAGGAAGCCGGTTGGGAGTACCGCGACGGCGCGTTGCGCAATGCCAAGGGCGAACCGTTCACCTTCGAGATCCTCGACGACCAGTCGGCGCTGTCGCGCATCATCACCGTGTATGTGCGCAACCTGCAAAAGCTCGGCATCCAGGTCAATCAGCGTACCGCCGACTATGCGCTGGTGCAGAAGCGCATGGAAGAATTCGACTTCGACATGACCAGCATCCGTTTTCCGGACACGACCAGCCCCGGCAATGAAATGTTCGACATGTTCGGCTCGAAGGCGGCCGACGTGAAAGGATCGAACAATGCATGGGGCTTGAAGGACCCGGCGGTCGACAAGCTGGTGGCCGCATTGGTGGCGGCGCAGACGCGCGACGAACTGGTGTCCGCTGCGCGTGCGCTCGACCGCGTTCTTCTGAACAAGTACATTGTTGTGCCGCACTGGTTTTCTTCTACCCATCGGGTCGCCTACCGCAGTCGCTTCGGCATTCCGGCCGTGATGCCTCTGTACTACGCGGCCGATCCCTGGGTGATTTCCACTTGGTGGCAGCGCAAGCCGAGATAGGAGGCGACACATGAATCTCTGGTCATACATCGGAAAGCGGGTCCTGCTGATGGTGCCGACCCTGCTCGGGGTCATCGCAATCACGTTCGCCGTGATCCAGTTCGTTCCCGGCGGTCCTGTCGAGCAGGCGTTGATGGAACTGAAAAAAGGACAGGTTGTCGGTGGCGAGGCGTCCGGTGGCGGTGGCGCCGGATATCGCGGCAGGCAGGGTATCGACGCCGAGCGCGTGAAGGAGATACAGGTACTGTACGGCTTCGACAAGCCGCCGCTGGAGCGCTTCTGGCAGATGCTCAAGGGCTTCGCCACTTTCGATCTGGGCAAGAGTTTTTACCATCACGAGGATGTGTGGGGGCTGGTGAAGTCCAAGCTGCCGGTGTCCATCAGCATCGGTTTGTGGACCTTCTTCCTCACCTATTTCATCTCGGTACCGCTCGGCATTGCGAAAGCCGTGCGCGAAGGTACCCGCTTCGATGTCACTACCAGTATCGCGGTGCTGGTGGGTTACTCGATTCCCGGCTTCGTGCTCGGTGTTTTCCTGCTGGTGCTGTTCGGCGGCGGCAGTTTCGTGCAATGGTTTCCGCTGCGCGGATTGACTTCGGACAACTGGGAACAGTTGTCCTGGTTCGGCAAGATCATGGACTATCTGTGGCATATCACGCTGCCGGTCACCGCGTCGGTTGCCGGATCGTTCGCGGTGATGACCATGCTGACCAAAAACACCTTCCTTGATGAAATCCGCAAGCAGTATGTGCTGACCGCGCGCGCCAAGGGGCTGAGCGAGCAGACGGTGCTGTACAAGCATGTGTTCCGCAATGCACTGATTCCGCTCGTGACCGGTTTTCCGGCGGCCTTCATCGGCGCCTTCTTCGCCGGCAGCCTGTTGATCGAAACGCTGTTCTCGCTCGACGGTCTCGGACTGCTGTCGTATGAATCGGTGATCCGGCGCGACTATCCGGTGGTGATGGGAACGCTGTATCTGTTTACGCTGATTGGCCTGGTGGTCAAGCTGCTGGGAGATCTTTGTTATGTGTGGGCGGATCCGCGCGTGCAATTTGAAAGCTTGAACCGATGAATTCGACCGCTACGAACATCTCCATTTCCCCGGGCCGCAGGGTCTGGCTGCGTTTCCGCCAGAATCGCCGCGGGTATGCGAGCCTCATCATTTTTCTTGTCCTGTTCGGCATCAGCCTGCTGGCGGAAGTGGTGTCGAACGACAAGCCGCTGGTGGTGCGCTACAACGGGCAGATCATGTTCCCGATCGTGCAGACCTATTCCGAGAAGGTATTCGGCGGCGATTTCGATTCGCCCGCCGACTATCTCGATCCGTTCATCCAGGACCAGTTCCAGCGCAACGGCAACTGGGCGATCTATCCGATCAACCATTACAACTTCGACACACTGAACTACTTCGCCAAGTCACCCAATCCGGCACCACCATCCGCCGACAACTGGCTCGGAACCGACGACCGCGGGCGCGATGTCTTTGCACGCCTGCTGTACGGTTTCCGTGTCTCGGTGCTGTTCGGGCTGGCACTGACCATCACCGGCGTGATGCTCGGATTGGTGACGGGCGCCGTCCAGGGCTATTTCGCCGGAAAGACCGACTTGTTCTTCCAGCGTTTCATGGAGATATGGGGTTCGATGCCTGAACTCTACCTGCTGATCATTTTCGCGTCGATCTTCCAGCCCAGCCTGGGACTCTTGCTTGTCCTGCTGTCGCTGTTCGGCTGGATGGGCCTGTCCGATTACGTGCGCGCCGACTTCCTGCGCAATCGCAACCTGGAGTACGTGCAGGCGGCACGCGCGCTCGGCCTGTCCAACCGCCAGATCATCTGGCGCCATGTCCTGCCCAACAGCCTGACGCCGGTAGTGACCTTCCTGCCGTTCCGCATGAGCGCAGCGATTCTCGCGCTCACCAGTCTCGACTTCCTCGGCCTCGGCGTGCCGCCGTCGACGCCCAGCCTCGGCGAACTGCTGGCGCAAGGAAAGAACAATCTCGACGCTTGGTGGATTGCGGTGTCGACCTTCGTGGTGCTGACTACGCTGCTGCTGTTGCTGACCAATATCGGCGATGCCTTGCGTAATGCGCTGGATGTGCGGAGGAAAGCATGAGCCTGCTTGACGTCCAGAACCTGCAGGTCGCTTTCGGTCCGGCCACCGTCGTCGACGATGTCAGTTTTTCCATCGCTCCCGGCGAAAAGTTTGCACTGGTCGGCGAATCCGGTTCCGGCAAGACGGTGACATCGCTGTCGGTGCTGCGGCTGAACCAGGACGCCAGGTATGGTGGCCGGATCCTGTTCGAAGGCCAGGACTTGCTGCAAAAGCCGGAAGCGGCGATGCGTTCGGTGCGCGGCAAGGACATCGCGATGATTTTCCAGGAGCCGATGACCGCGCTCAATCCGCTGTTCACCATCGGCAACCAGATCGCGGAAGTGTTGATGCTGCATGAAGGCATCAACGCCAGGGAGGCCGCAAAGCGCACGGTGGAATTGCTGGACAAGACCGGCATCCCGGAACCGGCGCGACGCGCGCTTGCGTTTCCGCATCAGCTCTCCGGAGGCCAGCGGCAGCGTGCGATGATTGCCATGGCACTGGCGTGCAAGCCGAAACTGCTGATCGCGGACGAGCCGACCACGGCGCTCGACGTCACGATCCAGGTGCAGATTCTCGAACTGCTGAACCAGTTGCAGCGCGAAGAGAACATGGCGGTGCTGATGATCACGCACGACCTCAACCTGGTGCGCCATTTCGCCGACCGCGTGGGAGTAATGGAGCAGGGACGATTGATCGAGACGGCGACCACCGCCGACCTGTTCGCACAGCCGCGCGAGGCCTATACCCGCAAGCTGCTCGCCAGCCACCCGCAACGGGTGGTGAATGAAGTGGAAAGCGACGTGCTGCCGGTGCTGGCCGCACAGGGGATGCGTTGCGAATTTCCCATCAAGCGGGGCTGGTTCAAACGGACGCCGTTTGTCGCGGTCGACAACGTCGACATGCAGTTGAAGCCGCATGAGACGCTGGGTATCGTCGGCGAGTCCGGTTCCGGCAAGTCGACGCTGGGGATGGCCTTGCTGCGCCTGTCTCCGGCGAAGGTCGACGGACAGATTTCCTTCATCGGCCATCCGATCAGCGAAATGGACAGCAAGGCGCTGCGGCCCTTGCGCGCCAAGATGCAGGTCGTGTTCCAGGATCCGTTTGCGTCGCTGTCGCCGCGACGGACAATCGAACAGATCGTCGGTGAAGGATTGGCGCTGCATCAGCCTGAACTGGGCCGGGATGGACTGCGGCAGGCGGTAGCCCGGGGCTTGACGGAAGTCGGCCTGGCGTCGGAGATGATGTCGCGCTATCCGCACGAGTTTTCCGGAGGTCAGCGCCAGCGTATCGCGATTGCCCGTGCGCTGGTACTGAAGCCGGAAGTGATTCTGCTCGATGAACCGACGTCGTCACTCGATGTGTCGGTGCAGCAGCAGGTGCTGCTGTTGCTGGCCGAGTTGCAGCGCAAGTACGGAATGGCGTATGTCTTCATCAGCCACGATCTTGCAGTCATTCGCGCGATGGCACATCGCGTGATGGTGATGAAAGACGGAAAGGTGGTCGAAAGCGGGCCGACCGAGGAGGTGTTGTCCAACCCCGGCCAGACCTACACGCAGCGTCTATTGGCCGCGGCGAACTATTCGACCTTGTACTGACACGCCGCCGTGCAGGCGGCACGGTCAGCTAGAATGTTTCCTTGCCGGCTTGCGGGCCGGCGCTGCCTTGCGGTGCGAAGAGGTGCTTTTGCCCGCGGTGCGGCGCACCGCCTTGCGCGCCGTGCGCTTCTTGTACGGCACGTTCAGTTGCAGTCGCTGGCCGGCTGCCACCTTGTCGTGCTTCAGGTTGTTCCAGTCCTTGATCTGTGCAACCGACACACGGTTGCGGCGTGCAATCGACGACAGCGTGTCCCTTCGGCCTACCTTCACATAGATGCGCCGCGTCGCCACCTCCGGCACCGCGACCAGCCTGGCGTTCTCGACCAGTTCCGGCGCGATATCCTTTTCCGGCGCGTGTTCGGACCTGGGAACCAGCACCGTCGATCCTGCCTTGAGCACCATGCGCGGTGGGATATTGTTCACCTCGCGGATCACTTCCGGTGTCGTACCGAATTTCTTTGCAATGGTTTCGATCCGTTCGCGCGCGCTCGTCACCTTGTGGGCGGTCCACGACGACAGCGCATGGCCCCACTTGGCGAGGTTGGTCTTGAACTTCTCCGCGTTGCTTTGCGGGAGCAGGATCTGCGTGTCCGAACTGCCGGCGATCACCGGGCGGTTGAATTGCGGATTGAGCGCCTTGAACTCGTCGATCGACAATTCCGCCAATTGTGCCGCGACCTTGATGTCGATGTCCCGCGTCTTGCCGATGGTGACGAAGTAGGGCTGGTTGTCGACCTTCGGCAGGGTAATGCCATAGCTTGCCGGCGACGCAATGATGTTCTTCACGGCCTGCAGCTTGGGCACATAGTTGCGGGTTTCAGCCGGCATGTACTGCGACAGGCCGTTGAAATCGGTCGAATTGCCGGCGGCGCGGGCCTTGTTGATCGCACGCTGCACCGAGCCTTCGCCCCAGTTGTAGGCGGCGAGCGCCAGTTGCCAGTCGCCGAACATCCCGTACAGCTTCTCCAGATAGCTCAGCGCCGCATCGGTCGAGGCGATCACGTCGCGTCGCTCGTCCTTGAACATGCTCTGTGTCAGGTTGAAGTCGCGCCCGGTCGAAGGGATGAACTGCCACATGCCGGCGGCATGCGCGCTGGAATAGGCCTGCGGGTTGAACGCCGATTCGATGAAAGGCAGCAGCGCCAGTTCGGTCGGCATGTTGCGCTTTTCCAGTTCCTGCACCACATGGAACAGGTAACGTGACGCCCGTGTGGTGGTGCGATCGATATAGTCCGGGCGCGAGGTGTACCACTGCAGCTGGTTCTGCACCAGCGGATTGTCCAGGTCGGGAATGCCGAAACCCTTGCGGATGCGCGCCCACACGTCCACTTCTTCCATCGAGAGGATCTGCGCGAGCGGGTCGTTCGGATCGTACGGCCGCTCCATCGCCGAAACCTGCGACCAGTTGTAAAGCGGGAGGGAGAGATCTGCGGCCTGGGTGATAACTGGGGTGGCGCACGTGGCGCCGAGAAGGAGGAGCGCTGTAAATGGAAAATTTCTTATTTTCAGCGGATGCATGGGTCCTCGCTAGGTGTTGAACTGCGGGGGCTTCGTCAGGCGCCCGATTAATCGGTGGAGTTTACGTAATGGCGTTTCCTCGCGTCAAGGCTTATTGCGAATGGTTTTCAACAAAGCGCCGCACAGCTTAACGATAGGAATTTTTCCAAAGCCGTAAGGCAGTAAAAACGGCAATTGGTTCCCTAGAAGAAAGATGTCCTGTCGCAACAAGCCGGTCGGCTATTTCCGGCCGGCGGAACCGCAAGAACGGATTGGTTGCTTTCTCCAGCCCTATCGTCGATGGCACCGTCGGCTGCCCCTGGTCGCGCCGTGCCTGATCGCGCGCTATCCTTGTTTTCAGCGCATCATTGTGCGGATCGACTTCATGAGCAAATCGCAGATTCGATAATGTGTATTCATGCGCGCAGAAGACTTGCGTTTCGTCAGGTAAAGCAGCGAGTTTTGTCAAGGAATCAACCATTTGTTCCGGCGTTCCCTCGAACAGGCGCCCGCAGCCGCCGGCAAACAGCGTATCGCCGCAAAACAGCCACTGCTGTTCTGGCGCAAAGTAGGCGATATGTCCAAGTGTGTGGCCGGGCACGTCCAGAACGGAGAGCCGGAGTTGCAATTCGGGTATCGTGATGACGTTGCCGTCGACAAGAGGGCGGGTAATCCGGGGAATCGGCTCACGGCCCGGCCCGAACACGGGTACATTAAAGCGTTGCAGCAGAGCCGGAACCCCGCCGACATGGTCAGGGTGATGATGTGTCAGTAGAATAGCGGCCAGCGTCAGGCCGTGCGCGGCGAGGGCATCGAGCACAGGCTGAGCGTCGCCCGGATCGATCACGGCGGCATGCGTGCCATCGTGAATCAGCCACAGGTAGTTGTCCTGGAATGCGGGAATAGTCAATACGTTCAACATACGATGGAACAAGGTTCGCCTGAAAAACCCATTATAGCTGTCGGCCCCTGGCTCGAAACGCCGGCCGGCAACTACGTGCGCGCGTGGCAGCAGCAGCGGCTGGACATGCTGACCGCCGACATTTTCGGGTTCAATGCGGTGCAGATCGGCCTACCGCAAATCAATGCGCTGCAGGCGAACCGCATGCCCAACAAATGGCTGACCGACACGCAATTGCCGCCGAAGGATGAGAGCGGCAAGGTATCACCGATCGTCGTGGTGCACGATTTCGCGGAGCTGCCGTTCGCCTCGCAAAGCCTTGACCTGATCGTGTTGCCGCACGTACTGGAATTTGCCGCGGAGCCGCACCAGGTCTTGCGCGAGGTCGAGCGCGTACTGATTCCGGAAGGCCAGCTCATCGTCTGCGGCTTCAATCCTGCCAGTCTGTGGGGACTGCGCCAGGTTGCGGGCCGCTTGAGCGGCGCCCATTTCCTGCCGGAGAATGGCGAGTTCATCAGCGTGCCAAGGCTGAAGGACTGGATGAAGCTGCTCAACATGGAAGTCAACCGCGGGCATTTCGGCTGTTATGCGCCGCCATGCAGCACCGACAAATGGCTGAACCGCTTCCGTTTCATGGAGCAGGCAGGCAACCGCTGGTGGCCTTATCTCGGCGCCGTATACATCGTGCAAGCGATCAAGCGGATCCGCGGCATGCGGCTGATCGGCCCGGCATGGAGCCGGAAGACCGCGACGGTGCCGCAAGGCGTGCCCGCGGCCAATCGAATTCACAAGCAGAAATAAAGCATGGAAAAAGTGGAAATATTTACCGACGGCGCCTGCAAGGGAAACCCCGGCCGCGGCGGCTGGGGAGCACTGCTGATTGCCGGCGAACACAAGAAGGAACTGTACGGCGGCGAGCTCAATACCACCAACAACCGCATGGAACTCAAGGCTGTGATCGAAGCGCTGCTTGCGCTCAAGCGACCCTGTGAAGTCGTGGTCCATACCGACAGCCAGTATGTACAGAAAGGCATCAGCGAATGGATCCACGGCTGGAAGGCACGCGGCTGGAAAACCGCGGCAAAGGAGCCGGTGAAAAACGTCGACCTGTGGCAGGCGCTGGACGCGGCGCAGTCGCTGCACAGCATCCAGTGGCGCTGGGTGAAAGGCCACGCGGGACATGACGGCAACGAGCGTGCCGACGCGCTCGCCAACCTCGGAGTCTCCACCGTGTCGTAACGGCATCATTGTGCTACATTCGCCTGCCGGCATCGGCCTGCAACACCCCACAATCACCTGATCCAGAGAGCAAATGAACGCACGGAGATTACTTTATCCGGCCATCGCCGCAGTCGGCATCGGCGCGCTTGGCGCTTATGCTTACCAGGCGCAGCGTCAGCAACCGGCGCCGGTCGAACAGGGCAGATCGCCGGCGGTGGCGCGTTCGGCCGTTACCGCGAAAACCGCCTCCGGGACGCCGGCGACGGTCGACGTCGCCAGAGTCATGAGCGTCAGCCTGGTCGACGACATCAACGCGGTGGGCACCATCCGCTCCAACGAGTCGGTAATGATCCGCCCGGAGATTGCCGGACGCATTACCCAGCTCAACTTCAACGACGGCCAGCAAGTCCGGAAAGGACAAGTGCTGGTCGCATTCGACTCGACCGTCAACCAGGCAGAAGTGCAGCAGGCGAAAGCAGAACTCGGCATCGCGAAAGCGAACTTCGAGCGCACGGCGGACCTGGCCAGACAGAAATTCATGTCCGACCGCGCGCGCGACGAATCGCTCGCCAACGTGCAGGTACTGGAAGCCAAGCTGGCGCTGGCGCAGGCGCGTTTGTCCAAGCTGGAAATCAAAGCGCCGTTTTCCGGCATCGTCGGTATCCGCAATGTCAGCATCGGGGATTATGTGAAGGATGGCGCCGACCTGGTCAACCTGGAAGACATTTCCAGCGTCAAGGTTGATTTCCGTGTGCCGGAAAAATATGCGGACCTGGTACGCACGGGGCAGGCGATCGAGGTGCAGGTCGACGCCTTGCCGGGAAAACCTTTCCGCGCCAGGGTCGACGCGATCGACCCCCAGGTCGATAGCTCGGGCCGATCCGCCTTGCTGCGCGGACGCATCGACAATCCGGAAGGGCGCTTGAAGCCGGGGATGTTTGCGCGGGTGCGCCTGATCCTCGCCGAGCGTGCCAACGCATTGGTGGTGCCGGAAGAAGCGATCGTGCCGCAGGGCAGCAAAGTGATGGTGTGGAAAGTGGTCGACGGCAAGGCGCTCAAGACGGAAGTCCGGACCGGACTGCGGCGCGCCGCACGGGTGGAAATCACCCAGGGCCTGCAGGATGGCGATATGGTCGTCACCGCGGGCCAGATCCGCCTGTCACGGGACGGCACACCGGTGCGCATGGTGCAGGATGCGCCGGACGCAAAACCGGCTGCTGCCGCCCCTAAGGGCTAATCGGAGCACATCATGGTCCTGTCCGATATCTGCATCCGCCGTCCGGTCTTCGCGACGGTGATGTCGCTCATCATCGTGCTGGTCGGCCTGGTGTCCTACGACCGGCTATCGGTGCGCGAATATCCGAAGATCGACGAACCGGTAGTGACCGTCCGTACCAATTACCCGGGCGCCAGTTCCGAGATCGTCGAATCCCAAGTCACCAAGCCGCTCGAGGATTCGATCGCCGGTATCGACGGCATCGACGTGCTGACCTCGATTTCGCGTGCCGAGCAAAGCCAGATCACGGTGCGCTTCCGTCTCGACAAGGATCCCGATTCCGGCGCCAACGACGTGCGCGATCGGGTGTCGCGCGTGCGCTCCAAGCTGCCGCAGACGATCGATGAACCGACGGTGGCCAAGGTGGAGGCCGATGCCAGTCCCATCATCTGGCTGTCGTTCTCCAGCGACACCATGTCGCAACTGGACCTGACCGACATCGCCAACCGCATCGTCAAGCCGCGTCTGCAACTGCTGCCGGGCGCGGCCGACGTGCGCATCGGCGGCGAGCGCCAGTACGCAATGCGCATCTGGCTCAACCGCGACAAGCTGGCCGCATACCGGCTGACACCCGCCGACGTCGAAGACGCGCTGCGCCGCCAGAACGTCGAAGTGCCCGCCGGGCGCATCGAGTCGAAGCAGCGCGAGTTTTCCGTGGTCTCGCAAACCGATCTGACAACGCCGCGCCAGTTCGAGGACATCATTGTCCGTACGGTGAACGGTTATGCCGTGCGGCTGAAGGACGTCGCGCGCGTCGAGGTCGGCCCGGCCGCGGAGCGCTCGTCGGTGCGCTTCAACGGCAAGAATGCCGTGGCGCTCGGCGTGATTCGCCAGGCCACCGCCAATCCGCTGGAACTGGCCGGCTACGTCAAGGCGGAGCTGCCGCGCCTGAATGAGGAGCTCGAAGCACAAGGCGTCAAGATCATGATTTCGGTCGACAACACCCTGTTCATCGACCGTTCGATCAAGTCGGTCTACAAGACCATAGGCGAAGCGGTGATCCTGGTGGCGCTGGTGATTTTCGTGTTCCTGCGCTCGTTGCGGGCATCCATCATTCCGCTGGTCACGATCCCGGTGTCGCTGATCGGTGCTTTTGCCCTGATGTCGCTCGCCGGCTTTTCCATCAACACCTTGACCCTGCTGGCGCTCGTACTGGCGATCGGCCTCGTGGTCGACGACGCCATCGTGATGCTGGAGAACATCTATCGCCACATCGAAGACGGCATGAAACCGTTCGACGCCGCATTGAAAGGGGCGAAGGAAATCGGCTTTGCCGTCATTGCGATGACCATGACGCTGGCGGCGGTGTATGCACCGGTCGCTTTCACGCCGGGACGCACCGGACGGCTGTTCGTCGAATTTGCACTGACCCTGGCGGGCGCGGTGCTTGTCTCGGGTTTCGTCGCATTGACGCTGTCGCCGATGATGTGTTCGGTGCTGCTCAAGCATCAGGAAAGACATGGCGTGTTTTACCGCGTCATTGAAAACGGCTTGAACGCCATCACGATCGGATACCGGCGCGCGCTCGCGCGTACCCTGTCGATGCGCTGGCTGACAGTGCTGGTCTATCTCGCAGTCATCGGCGCGCTGGCGTGGCTGGGCACCAGCATGAAGAAGGAACTGTCGCCGATCGAAGACCGCGGCACGATCTTCACTTCGATTGCCGGACCGGACGGCGCATCGCTGCAGTACACCGAAAAGTACGCGCGCCGCCTGGAAGCGATCGCACAGGACATCCCGGAAATCGATCGCATGTTCATTATTGCCGGAAACCCGACGGTAGAGCGCGGCATTGCCATTTTCCGTACCGTCGACTGGGCCGACCGTCACCGCAATACGCTGGCCATGATCCGCGAGATGCAGCCCAAGATGGCCGCCATCCCGGGTGTGCTCGCCTTCCCCAATGCACCGGCATCGCTCGGACTGTCGATCCGCGAACGCCCGGTGAACCTGGTGGTGATGACCAATGCCTCGTATGCGGAACTGCAGGAAGTGGTGCAGGACATCGTCGCCGAAGCAAGCAAGAATCCCGGTCTCGCCAACATCGACACCGACCTGCGGCTGAACAAGCCGCAAGTAAACGTGGAGGTCGACCGCGACAAGGCGGCCGATGCCGGCGTCCAGATCGAGACCGTCGGCCGTACGCTGGAAACCATGCTCGGCGGGCGCAACGTCACCCGTTTCAAGAAGGGCAGCGACCAGTACGACGTCGTCGTGCAGATTCAGAACGGCGAACGTGACGCCCCGGACGACATCAACAACATCTTCGTGCGGGGCACCGGCAAGAACGGCAGCCCGGACCAGATGATCCCGTTGTCCAGCCTGCTCAAGGTCCGCGAAACCGTTGCGCCGCGCGAACTGAACCACTTCGGTCAGCGTCGCGCGGTCGTCATTTCGGCCAACCTCGCCAATGGTTATACCCAGGGCGAGGCGATCGATTTCATGGAAGACACCGCCAGGCGCGTTCTCAAGCCGGGTTATGCGACCGACCTCTCCGGTTCCTCACGCGAATACCGCGCCTCCAGCGGCAGCCTGGTGCTGACCTTCTTCCTGGCGTTGGCCTTCATCTACCTGGTGCTGGCGGCGCAGTTCGAAAGTTTCGTCGACCCCTTCATCATCATGCTGACCGTGCCGCTGTCGATGGCCGGCGCACTGGCGGCACTGAAATGGAGCGGCGGCACCCTCAATGTGTACAGCCAGATCGGCTTGATCACGCTGGTCGGCCTGATCACCAAGCACGGCATCCTCATTGTCGAGTTCACCAACCAGTTGCGCGAGCAGGGCAAGGCGATGCACGATGCCATCATGGAAGCCGCCGTGCTGCGCCTGCGTCCGATCCTGATGACCACCGGCGCGATGGTGCTCGGCGCCATGCCGCTGGCAATGGCGACCGGCGCCGGCGCCGAGTCGCGCATCCAGATCGGTTGGGTGATCGTCGGCGGCATGACCTTCGGCACGCTGCTCACCCTGTTCGTCGTGCCGACCTTCTATACTTTCTTTTCCCGTAAAAAGGAACATGCGCCGGTAGCATCCGCCCCGGCGGAAGCCGCGCATGTTCCTGCAACAGCCAAATAACCATGCGCCAAATCGTCCTCGATACTGAAACCACAGGCTTGAATCCGCGCTCCGGCGACCGCATCATCGAAGTGGGTTGCGTGGAAATCGTCAACCGCCGGCTGACCGGCAATAATTTTCACACCTACATCAATCCCGAGCGCGACTCGGAAGAGGGCGCGCTGGCGGTGCACGGGTTGACCACGGAATTCCTGAGCGACAAACCGAAATTCACGGAAATCGCGAACGAACTTCGCGACTATGTGCGCGATGCGGAAATCATCATCCACAACGCGCCGTTCGACCTTGCCTTCCTCGACGCAGAATTCGACCGCCTGGGTTTTCCGCGTTTCGTCGAGCACGTCGACAAGGTTACAGACACGCTGGTGCAGGCGAAGGAAATGCACCCCGGCAAACGCAATTCGCTGGACGCCCTGTGCGACCGCTACGGCATTTCCAATGCACACCGCGCATTGCACGGCGCTTTGCTGGATGCGGAACTGCTGGCGGAAGTCTATCTGGCAATGACGCGCGGCCAGAACAGCCTGACGATCGACCTTGCCGTAGCGGATGTCGGAGCATCGAGCGACGCGGGAAGCGAGGCGGTGCCGCTGGCCGACATCATCGTATTGCAGGCAAGCGACGAGGAGTTGGTCGAGCACGAAGCGCTGCTCGACCGCCTCGACAAAGAGGTCAAGGGTACTTGTGTATGGCGTACTGAACCGGTCGCAACTGCAAATTGATTCGTCGCACCATTTGTGCGATAATGCGCAGCTTCCCGGGACAGTTAGCTCAGGGGTAGAGCACCGCCTTCACACGGCGGGGGTCACTGGTTCAATCCCAGTACTGTCCACCAATCCCTTCCCCCACACATTTTGCGTCAAATCCCGTTCGAAACACGTTCGGCGGATTTTCATCGTTTGCACGCTTTTACCGGTGCATGAACGCGCCTTCCTGAATATGGACTAAGCTTCAGGAGGTGTACTGCTCGATGGATAGAGACGATAGGATGTCGCGCAAAGCGCTGTTGAGTTCTCTTCAATACTTGTGGCGTCTGGCGATCCCGTTCTGGATGTTTCGCGACGCCGGCCACGGCACGGCTGAACAGCGTATTGCAAATTACCGCTACAACCGGGCACAGCGCAAGGTGCTGCCTTTTTACATGGGGAAGTGGGTGGGCATTGCGATATGCCTGCTGCAGCTGACCCGGATACTGTCCGGCATCATGTCGGAAGGTGCGGCGAGGAGTACCGACCACGCTTGGGCAACGTTCCTGTGTGTGAGCGCAGGGATTGGCTTTGCCTTTGCCTGCGTGGTGCTTGCAGTGCTGTCCGCAAGTTATCTGTACCTGACCTGGGTGGAGCATTGAGGCAGGTACGGGAGGGGGGGCTATGCGAGCCAGCGGATAGCCAGGTAGAGCAGACCGATGCTGAGCGCCGCGGAGGAGGTCATGCATGCGACCGCCTGCAGTTTGTTGTAGTTGAATTGGGTCTTTGCTTGAATGACGGCAGCGTCCTGTCTGGCGTTCTTCATGATGTCTCCGTTGAGTTCCGGCAATTGCTTGCCTGAAGCCATTGTATAGGACGTGTGCTACGAATCAATAGTCTGTACGGCAATTTTCGACATATCTTCATTGAGAAAAATCAAGCGGCGTTCCGGTTGGGAAAATCCGTGGCGTTACCCACATTTCCTGTGGTTAATCCTGTGGAAAACTTCCATATTAATACGGTAACTATATGAATTATAATGATTTTTTTTGTTGATCAAAATCGTGGCAGCCTCGCTCGCCATGCGAAACGTAACACTTTTTTACGAGAAGCAATGAACCGTCGAAATCCTTGGCGGTCTTTCAACGAAGTGAAAGACGACTCGGGGGACGAAGATGACTTGTAAATTGTGTGCGTCGATGCCTCGTGATGCACGGACCTCAAAGCGCCACGAACGCCTTGTTCAGGTCGGCATCACCGAACGTATTCCGCGGCCGGGAAAACTGAAGGCCGTTTGGGTGACCCGATATGTCTGCGAGAACTGCGAGACAGAATGGCGTCACGTAGACGATCCGCTCAATCCGTACGCAGGATGGACGATTGAACGGGCCGTAGCGCAGTGCACATAAAAAAAGCCCGCAGGCCTTGCGGCTGCGGGCGAATCCAATTCAAGAAGAGTTGGAGGAGACAGGTTCACTATAGCGAACCGTCGTCAGGCCGTCTGCTTTATTGTGGCAATATCAGATATGCGATTTACGTATAACAACGAACGCGGACGGGAAAAACAGCCGCTGCTGCTGCCGCCGGCAGGCGGCATGTCTTTTCCAGCGCACTGACTTGTTTCTGATCCGGTATTGAATGCGAGCGGCTTCGCCTCTGCTGTTGCAATGCAGTCTACTTGCGCCCGGCTTTCATGGCCATCTTGAACGGTTGTTTCCGTTGACCGCGATTTGCCGGGGCATGGTTCCGCACCACAGCGTTGCGCGTTTCCTTCACCGCTGAGACGGTGCCGGGCGTGTCGTAGCGCGGCACCAGGTGGCGATCGCTGTTTCCGATCAGGTCCGAACGCCCCATGCGCTTCAATGCTTCGCGCAATATCGGCCAGTTCTCGGGATCGTGATAGCGCAGGAAGGCTTTGTGGAGCCGCCTGATCTTGCCGGCCCTGACCGTTTCCACGGCTTCCGAATCGGCGGATATCTTGTGCAGCGGATTCTTGCGGCCGTGGTACATGGCGGTCGCCATGGCCATCGGTGTCGGCAGGAAGGTCTGCACCTGGTCGAGTTCGAACTTGTTCTGCTTCAGCCACAGCGCCAACCTCAGCATGTCTTCATCGGTCGTGCCGGGATGTGCGGCGATGAAGTAGGGGATCAGGTACTGCTCCTTGCCCGCTTCCTTCGAATACTTCTCGAACAGTTCCTTGAACTTGTAGTACGAGCCCATGCCGGGCTTCATCATCTTCGACAGTGGACCGTCTTCCGAGTGTTCGGGCGCGATTTTCAGCAGGCCGCCGACGTGGTGGGTGACCAGTTCCTTCACATACTCCGGCGAGCGCACGGCCAGATCGTAGCGCAGGCCCGAACTGATCAGGATCTTTTTCACGCCGGGAATGGCGCGCGCCTTGCGGTACAACTGGATCAGCTTGCCGTGGTCGGTATTCAGGTTCGAGCAGATGGTCGGGTAGACGCAGGACAGGCGGCGGCAGGATTCCTCGATCTTCTTGTCCTTGCAGGCAAGACGGTACATGTTGGCGGTGGGCCCGCCAAGATCGGAGATGGTGCCGGTAAAGCCCTTGGTCTTGTCGCGGATCAGTTCGATCTCGCGCAGGATCGACGGTTCAGAGCGGCTCTGGATGATGCGGCCTTCGTGCTCGGTGATCGAGCAGAAGGTGCAGC
>CBIHRJ010000013.1:0-94671 GCA_966212445.1 uncultured Noviherbaspirillum sp.
GGAGGCCGCGGAAGCGCTCAGCCTGCCGCCGGGCATGAATCCGCGCGCGGTCGCGTTCGGCGCCTCGCTGCGCGAGCGCGTCGGCGCGCGGGGCGAGGACGCGCGCGCGCAGGGCGGCCCAAGCGCGCGGGTGACGCGGGTCCCCCCCGCCGGGGTGGGCGAATGTTGTGGCCTTTTTGTGGGGTGGTGGCGGGGGGGGGGGGGGCGGCCCCGGTCTCCGGCCCGGTCCAGCGGACGGCGCGCGATGTTGCATCGGTGACAATCTGCCGCGCTTGCGCCTGAAAGGCCGCATCGTCTGCGCTCATCTCTTCCGGATGGCCTTGACTGTATGCAGGGAAAGCGAACAGGCAGGAAATTACTGCAGTTGCACAGAACCGGAAGAGACGCCGGAAAGAAAACCGGCTCGCTTTGTCGGCGTCAGTCGTATCCGGCGCACGCGGCCGGATGCAAAGATCGAACTTGTCCATGACCCTTCCCTTGTTGCTGGTTCGTAGCCTGCGGAATAGGATCGCA
The DNA here is from genome assembly GCA_966212445.1 of uncultured Noviherbaspirillum sp. Classification (GTDB taxonomy): domain Bacteria; phylum Pseudomonadota; class Gammaproteobacteria; order Burkholderiales; family Burkholderiaceae_D; genus Noviherbaspirillum. The sequence continues at coordinate 514 of CBIHRJ010000013.1, forward strand.
ATTCTACCTGCGCAGCACAATGGACGAAGGTTAACACCAGTTCGTCATTTGTTGGAGGGAATTTTGTGGCTGGCGGCATCGTCAGGTAGTGCAGGCTTCGTGCCTCCACTATGGGCGACAAGACTTTTCATCCCAGCTTGAAAGCCACGATCCGATGGGCTTCCCCCAAACCGGATCTTCATTCGGCAATCGATGGGAAGACGACCTTCAACGTGCCTCTTCCAGAATGCGCAGTCCGTCTCCGAATTGCCAGACGCGCCGGATTTCGATCACGTCGTATCTGCGCATGAGGTCGGGAGGAAAGTCCTTGTATCGCGCTTCGGCCTGGACGATACGCCGCACCGCATCACCCAGCCCGGTGTGTCCGTTCGCACGATGGATGGTGACGCTCTCGATGCGGCCGTCGCTTCGAAGGGCCACCGTGACCAGTGAATCGCCGAACGGCTTGTCCATTGAAGATGCCTCGTCATCCCGATTGCCGTTGCGCTCGACCGTCTGACGCCATTCTGCGATGTACATTTTCAACACGATATCGTCTTCGGCGCCGCCGAAGATCGAGCGCCGCCGTGACTCCGGGGCAGCGTCGACCAGTTCGCGCGCGGCCTGCGGTTCCAGGCGCGTCACGTCGACCTTGCGTACTTGCACGACGTGCGCGGCGGCCATCTGTTCGTCCGACAGTTCGAATGGTCCGTCGTCGACCTTACCGGCATTGCTGTTTTTGTCCTCGATGGGGGGAACCCGCGCAGGACTTTCCGCAGGCGCATATGCAAGCTCCGCTTGCCCTGTATCCGGGGTCTCGCCGTACTGCGTTCCGGATGCTCCCCGCCGTTGCGCCTCCCCGCCTCCTTCCGTACCGCGGTCTTGCTGTTCGGCGGTCGCGGCGTCTTGCCGGCGGGCCGCTTCTTCGGCCTGCCGTTGTGCCGCCTGCTCCTCTGCGAGACGTTGCACACGCTCAGCCTCCTGCCGTTGTGCTTCCGCCAGCCGGATGCGCTGCTCGCTTTCTTCCCTGAGTCGCTCCGCCGTTCGCCGGTGTTCTTCCTCTTCCATGGCCCGGCGCCTGGCGTTTTCCTCGTCCAGCATTTGCGCCTGCCGTTGCTGGACACGCAGTCTCTCCTGACGCTGCACTTCTTCCTCTGCCCATTGAGCAGCTTGCCGTGCCGCCTTTTCGACTGCCTCCCTGGCGGCCTCTTCGGCTTGCCGCCTTGCAGCAAGTTCCGCTGCCTTGCGTTGCGCGCTTTCTTGCGCCAGCCTTTCGGCCAGCAACTGCTCGGCGAGATGCGCCTGTTCTTCTTCCGCTTGACGTTGCGCCGCTTGCCGTGCGATCTCTTCTGCCCGGCGCTGTGCCTCGAATTCCATCATCCGGCGTTCTTCTTCCAGCTTCTTCGCCGCGATCTCGTCAGCGCGGCGCGCTTCTTCCTCGATGCGCATCCGGGCTGTTTCCGTCGGGTCCTGCAGCGGGATGGCAGCGGCCAGCGGCTCGGCGGATTCGTCCGGGGGCGGCAGTACAAAGCTATCCGGTTGCGCAGGCTTCTTCATGACGATTGGCGGATGCGATTTGGCACGCGATGCCGGACGCTGTGCGCCGCGCCGCGCGTGAGGTCGTGTCTTGTGGCGAGGCTTTTCCGGCGCTGCCTTGCGCTCCTTGGTGCGCGCCTTGGCAACAGGTGCTTCGGATCGCCGAACAACTTTCATTCGCGGAGAGCTGTGCGGCGGCATTGCCTGTGCGATGTCGGCGGAAGCGTTCTTCGGCGGCGGAACCGGCATGCCGGTAGCGGCCGCGCCTTCCGTTGCCGGTCGCGCAGTTGTGCTTTTGACGGCAGCCGATTGGTGACGGCGTGCATCGGCGATGCGCACAGTGATGCCGGGCGTTTGTGCACGACGTTCTTCCCATGGCATGTGCAGTCCGGGGAGCCCCAGTCCGCGTGTGCCGAACTGTAACAACAGAAGGAATGCATGAAACAGAAGAGACAGCGCCAGCGCCGCTTGCATGCGCATTCTGTTCCGCTGCACTGCGTTCGGGCCGCAGGTGCCGGCAGCGAGATTCTTGCGCAAGTTCATCTGTCTGGGTGTTCCTGCAATGGAATGCATCCCTGTTCAAGAAGGCAATGGACAAGCTGCCGATCGGGAGCAAGAGTGAGCGGCGGCAACCGGAAGGGCATGGTTTCGCATGCCATCGGTAAAACTATCCCAGTGCCGAAACGCCGATCTTGTGGCTGCGCAAACTCCTGCGGTCGGAAACGAAGGGAGTAAGCGATCAGCAGTACCGAGCTTTTCGCATTCAGCGGTTGTGCGGCAATCAGCAAGGCAGTCAGCTCCGGCGCGTCCTTGACGCTGCGTGCAAAGCAGGTCATGCCGACGGAGAAGACGTGCAGCAGCTCAAACGCCCGCGTAATACAGAAACGAACTAACGGCAGAGGCGTTAGTTCGCGCACCACATTGTCGACAGCGATCAGGGCCGGCGACGCAAGCTGCATGGCGCCCACTTCATGGTGTCATGCGACATTGGTCGTCGTCATCAGCAGCAGGCCCTCGGGATTGGCGCGCACGATGACCGGGACCATATCGCGCAACACGTCGACGTTGCGCTTGAGCAGGGCAGGGCGGGTTTTGCCTTCGCGCTGCGCGACGCCGGCGCAGATCACCGTAATTGCAGCACCGGCGACATCCTGGATTTCTCCCACGATGATCTCCACTGGACGATAGAAGGGCACTGCATGCGCGATGTCCATCGCTTCACCTTCCGCGTGGTCGCGGTTGGCATCGACCAGCACGATTTCTTCCGCGGTGCCGGATGCGGCGAGCGAGTAGGCAGCATGCTGCCGACGCGGCCGGCGCCGGCGATGGCGATCCTGGCGGCTTCACCCATGATTGAATTCGTCCCCGACCTTGAGCCGGGCCTGCGTCTTCGGCATTTCCTTGAAGAGCAGGATCGGCGATTCCGCCTTGTCCAGCAGGTGCTTGAGAACAGGCGCGCGGCCGGCGCCGAGCGCGCCGTGCCAGCCCAGGGCGATGACGCTCGCGCCTCGCTGCCGTGCCACTTTGGCGAGCTCGGTCGCGGGTTCCCCGAGGCAGAGCGCAACATTGTCGACGCTCTGCGATTGTTCGTGCGAGCAGGACGACAGGCCGCGGTTGAGAATCTCGCCAAGACGTTCCGCGTGTTCGTGATGCGGTGCGTCGGCGTAAGTGCCCAGCGGCGGCGTGTCCGACTGCGTGCGGTCTTCGATGCAGTGCGCAACGGCGACCCTGATGCCGAGTTCGGTGGCGAGCTGTACTGCGATGTTCAGCGCCTGATCGGCGGAGGTTTCGCCGCTGGCCGCCACCATCATCGACTCCCACGGCAGGATTTCGCGATAGCGCGCCGGCAACAGGAGCACAGGTACCTCGGTGCGTTCGATCACGGCCCGCGCGACGCGGCCCAACGCTTTGTCCTGGTCGATGCCTAGGCTCGCGGATGCGCCGCGCGCGCTCATCACCAGCAGGCCGCGCGCATGCTCCGACAGCGTGGCCAGGACGGCGGATTCGGCGTCGCCTTCGATCTGGTGCAGAAGCATGCGATTGCGCTGCTTGCCTGGCACATGCAGGCGGTCCAGAGCCTCGCCGGGCGGTAGCGGCTGCGGCGTCACGTTCAGGATGTGCAGCGTCGCGCCGAGGCGGTCTGCGAGCCAGCATGCGCAACCAAGGACCTTCGCCGCTTCGGGCGAGCCGTCCAGAGGGACAAGGATGGAAATGAAACGTCTCATGAATTTTCTCCCACCCGCAGAGCATGGTTGTGGCCACGCCAGGCAAGTTGCATGGCGACCGAATGCCATTGGTGCGGCAATCTTGTCGCGGCATGTGCATTGATTTGCGGGCCGGTATCGGCCAGGCGAACGCCGAGGAAGCCGAACACCAGTGCCTGCCAGGTCGCGCCCATGCAGGCCGGATGCACACCGAGCGCGCTGTTGTCCATCGCGTTCGACAGATCCAGCCACAGGCTGCGTTTCCAGTAGCGCTCGGCATCGTCGCGCAAGCCGATGCGCGCGGCGATCGCGGCATGCACCGGCGGCGACAGACTGCTGGCATGGTCGGTCAGCGGTTCGTAATATCGGTAGTTCGCCGTCACCACCTCATCGGAAAAGGCCTCGGGAAAGAGCAGTGGCAGCATCAGCACATCGGCTTGCTTGATCAGCTTGTGCCGGTTGACCTGCTCCCAGTCGAACAGGCGCTTGACCGGCGCGATGAAGCATTCCTCGCCATTGAGCGAATAGTTCTCAAGCTGGAAGAAACCTTCGAACTGTTCGATCACGCCGTCCGCTCCCGGCTGCGGACAGTACAGCGACGCCGCGATCCCGGCCCACATGTCCGGCTCGTCATCGCCCAGTGCAAGACGCTGGCGCAGCGCATCCCATTGCTGCGGACGCCCGCGCGACAGCCACTGTGCAACCCAGGCCGCACGGTCGAGATTGAAGCGCGCCATCCAGTTCGTATAGGCGTTGTCGTTGACGGAATGGTGGTACTCGTCGGGGCCGACTACGCCGCGGATATGGCAATGATCGCCATCGCGCGTCACGCGGCTGGCCCAGAAGCGCGCTGTCTCGATCAGCAGTTCGGCGCCGGCGCCGGCCAGAAAATCATCGTCGCCGGTCGCGTTCCGGTAACGCCACACTGCGTAGGCGATATCGGCCGTCACGTGGATTTGCTGGATACCGGTGAAGATCGGAATCACGGTGCCGCTGCTCTTGAGAACGATCTCGTGCGGCGTGGTATCGGCGCCGGTGACGGTCGATTCCCAGGCGAAGCAGGCGCCGCGGTACCCTTGCTCCTGCGCCCGGCGACGTGCGCCGTCGAGCGTGTGGAAACGGTAGAGGAGCAGGCTGCGCGCCAGTTCCGGCGCGACATGCAGGTAAAACGGCAGCATGAATATTTCCGTGTCCCAGAACACGTGTCCCTCGTAGCCGCGACCGCTGAGAGAACGCGCGGGTACCGACACGCGCGGATCCTCGCTGGCGCCGATGCGCAGATGATAGGCATTGAAACGCAATGCCTGTTCGACGGCGGGATGATCGGCAATGCGAATGTCCGCGGCCGTCCAGAAGGTTTCCCACTGGCCGGCGTGCACGGCGAGCAGGCGGTCGAAGTCGTCGATGTGCAGCGACTGCAGGTGCGCGATTGCCGCCATGCGCGGATCGCCGGCGTCGCGGCTGGTGTAGATCGTGACGAGGCGGCGCATCACGAGCGGTGCGCCGTCGGCGCCGCTACCGCTGCAGCTGCTGTGCGATGCAACGCAGATCTCGAAGCGCGAGCGCCGCGTTGCGAAGCGTATCACATGCATTCCCGAGGTTTCTTCCTCCTCCAGCAGCTCCAGGTGCGGGTGGCTGAACGGGATATCGGCGTCGGCCGGCAGCGCGGTGCATGCAAGCTTGCCGTGGTGATTTTCCGGCGTGACGATCGCCTCCTGCAATAGCAGGTGCGGATCGGCCAGCGACGCGCAGCGCCGGGTGCGTACGGCGGTGCGCTGTTCGTCGGGCTTGCCGTAGACCGCCTCCATGTGAAGGATCGCGCGCCGCAGATCGAGCGTGCGGCGCAATTCCTGCGGTCCGGTTGTACCCAGCGTTGCGCCGTCGACGCGGATCTCCAGTCGGAAAGGGAAAGGCAGCAACGCCAGTTCGACGTAGAGCTCGCCGCCGCGGTCGGGGGCGAGAAACTCGATTTCCGAGTAGGGCAGTTCGACATGCTTCGCGCCGTAGATGCCGGCGACAAACAAGTCGGCCTGCGATGCGGGCACAAGGATGTCGAGCGAACCGCGTGCGCCGAGGTAACCGTTGCCGACGGTGAACAGGCTCTCCATCTGGTGTTCGCGCGAGGGGTCGAAGCCTTCCTGTTCGACCCGCCAGGCACTCGCTTCCCGCAGCGCACGGAATGCCGCATCCAGCCGTTCCAGGTCGAGTTCGGCCAGGTCCTGCACCACCATGTCGGCGCCGGCGCGTTCAAGCCCTTGCCGGTTGCCGCCGCGGTCGACTCCCACCACCAGTCCGAAGCCGCCGCGCTTGCCCGCCTCTACGCCGGCAAGGGCATCCTCGAACACGATCGTCCGGCCCGGCGCAGCACCGAGCGACTTCGCGCAATCGAGGAACATGACCGGGTCCGGCTTGCCCTTGAGACCGCGCTCGTCGAGGTCGACGCCGTCCAGCCGTGCGTCGAACAGTGACGCGAGATGGGCGGACTCGAGGATGTCGCGGCCGTGCCGGCTGGACGTGACGATGCCGGTCTTGACGCCTGCCGCCCGCAGTGCGCGGATCAGCGCTATCGTGGAATCGAACACCTGCACGCCTTCGTCGTGTATCCTCTGTTCGAACAATCCATCCTTGCGCCGCGCGAGGCCGCGCACGGTTGTTGCATCGGGTGGGTCGTCCTTGCTACCTTGAGGCAACTGGATGCCGCGAGCGGCAAGGAAGGCGCGCACGCCTTCGTGGCGCGGTTTGCCATCGACATACCGGCGGTAGTCCGTCTCCTGGTCGAAGGGCCGGAACGGCTCGCCCCGTTCCTTGGCCCGGTGTTCAAGGAATTCGTCGAACAGCGCCTTCCATGCTGCCGCATGCAGGCGCGCGGTTTGCGTCACGACGCCGTCCATGTCGAAGATCGCTGCCTGGAACCCGGGATCCGGCGCGTCGTTGCGGACAGGATGGCCTGCTTTGGCTTGCACCATGTGCGCCCTGAAGTCGATATGGAAAAACGTACAGATGGATTTTCGACTTGCAACGCCGGTCGCGGTTCCCGGCTGCGTGTGCACTGTCAGGATTGCAATTGTGAACAACAGCCTATATCGTGCTGTCTGATTTCGCGGCGGATTGCACCGATCCGGCCTTCCCCCGTATTCCGCCTATCCAGTCCGATGTTCCGAGCCCATCGTATCCCCATGAATATTCCTTGCCGTAGCTGGTTGCTCCTTCTTGGCCTGTTGTCCGGTGCGGCCTGCGCACAGATGCCGATCGCGTTGCTGTATAACGACCGCCCGCCCTATGCGGTCTCGCAACCGGATGGATCGGTCGAGGGATTGACGGCAACGCCGGCCGCCAATGCCTTCAAGTCAGCAGCGATTCCATTTAAATGGGTCAAGCTACCGACCAACCGGCAACTGTCGCTGGTCAAGGAGTCGACCGGCATGAATTGTGCGCTCGGCTGGTTCAAGAATCCGGAGCGCGAGCAATTTGCCAAGTTCGCCGGAGCAATCTATCAGGACAAGCCGACGGTGGCGCTGGCCAACAGAGGGTTTTCCGTCAGGGAAGGAAGCGCATTGGGGACAGTCTTGTCTCTTGGGCGCGCGCGCGTTCTGGTGAAGGACCATTTTTCGTATGGCCCTTATATAGACCGCATGCTGGCGGCCTTGCGTCCCGAGATCGTCAATACAACCGGCGAAAACTTCAAGATGGTGCAAATGATTCTGGCAGACCGTGCGGATTTCATGTTCGTTGCGGAAGAGGAGGCCAACTATCTGATCGGCCAGGCCGGACTCGACAGCAGGAACCTGCGCATTCTGAGGTTTGCCGACATGCCGGATGGAGAAAAGCGTTACCTGATGTGCAGCAGGCAGGTGCCGGACGAGTATATTGTCCGGCTGAACAGGGCGATTGCCGGCCGGTAACGCCGGTGGCGTTCGGCCGACGATCAGATTGTCGGTTTTTCCGGACCAGTTGACGCCGGACGGCGTGACCAGGTTCAACTGCCTGACGGTTCGACTGTCCCGCGCGCCTGCAGCCACAGCATGATTGCCCAGCAAATCAGCGCCCATGCCGCGCCGATCGCCCATCCTGCCAGGACATCGGTCGGCCAGTGCACACCGAGATAGACGCGGCTGATGCCGACAATCATCGTGGCGCCGATTGCGATGCTCAACAGATAAACTTTCACTCTTCGCTCGGTCTGCACACGCGCCAGCAGCGCACCGAGCGTCAGGTACACGATAGCGGACAAGGTTGCGTGGCCGCTCGGGAAGCTTTGCGTATACACCACGCTGAGGTGAGGCACCAGTTCCGGTCGTGGCCGGTCGAATCCCCACTTCAGCAGATTGCTGAGCAAGGCGCCGCTGCTCACGGCGCCGGCGACCATTGCAGCGACGTGGCGTTTGCGCTTGAGCAGCAGGAAACCCACGACCGCCAGCGTGGCCGCTGTCAGCACGCCCACTCCGCCCAACGCGGTGAAATCGCGCATCATTTCCTCCAGCCATTTCGGGCCGACAGGATCGGAGAGGTCGGCGTTATTGCGAAACGCAAGCAACACGAGCCTGTCGAAGCGGCGCGTGTCGCCTTCCATCATTTCGTCCGCCAGCTCGGCAAAGGCGAATAGCGCGGCCGACGTCAACCCGATGATCAGCATCGCGGATTTCTCGACGCGACCGGCCCGCTTCAACTGCTTAATCAGAAGCAGCGTGGCCGCGCGTACCGAAACATTGAAAAGGCGATGCATGCATCGTGCCGCTGCCGGAAATTCCGGCGACGTTCAGTGCCGTGCCACCGTCCCGCGCCACGCACCGGTTTCGGTGCCGCGCCCTTCGAGCATCTCCTTGAAGCGCTTCAGGTTCGCCCTGGTTTGCATCTTCACCAGACCGAATGCATCGCCCACCTTTTCTCCTGCACTGCGCGGCTCGTAATCCATCTGCAGCATGATCCGCGTTTTCGTATCGGACAGTTTATGGAAGGTGACGACGCCGCCGTTCCGTACGCCGCCGATGGCACGCCATGCAATGCGCTCGTCGGGGATCTGTTCGGTGATTTCCGCATCCCATTCCTTTTCCTTGCCGGCCACGGTGGCGCGCCAGTGCAGATGCGTGTTGTCGAGCTGCCGTACCTCTTGCACGCTCTCCATGAACTTTGGAAAGTCTTCGAACTGCGTCCACTGGTTATAGGTAGTGCTGAGCGGCACGTTGACGTCGATCGATTCTTCCACGGTGGAAGACATGTCTTGCTCGCGCGATTTCCTGAATTTCTTGGAAAGGATGACGCCGCCTGCGGCAATGGCAGCGGCGGTAACGATTCTGCCTAGCATATGAATTCCTTCGGTTCGCGTTGTGTAGGGTAAAGACGCTGCCAAAAAGCAGCGCCGCCAGTCGACTTCGTATCAGTTTCAGACAACAACAACGGATGCCGAGTTCGATGCGGATCGTGTCGATGGCCGCGGAAAAGGAGTCATCCGGGTTCTGTGCCGGCAGGGGCGATTCCGATCACGTTCAGCCCGAACTCCTGCCGTATGCGCATATCGTTGCAATACTTGCAAAAATCAGATGCTTGCGACGACGCGCACGACGTAATGACCGACGCAAGTTTTTGATATCTGCCGCACATCGTGCTGCAACCATTGCAGAAAGAAGTGGGCTACAAGATCGACGAGATCAATACCGTCTACTGGTTCCACTTCACGCCGGATGCCTTGCTGGTGCCCGCCGACATGCCGAAGTTCATGGCCGGGTCAAGGCCCGCTACGAAGCGCTTGCGAAGGAGATGGGCGTCGTCAGGAGGTGATTAAGTCCGCGACAACGCGGTTTCTCCCGGCATCTTTTCCCTTGTAGAGCAGTTCGTCCGCTCTGGCAATGGCCTTGCTGATGCTCTCGCCCGGGTGGTATGACGACACACCAAGTGTGACGGAAGCAGTGATCGTCTTCTTCTCAACCGCAATGTTGATCGCGGCGATCTTTTCCCTGATACGGTTGGCAACAAGGACAGCGTTTTCCAGCCCTGTATCGGGCAATACGATCAGGAACTCTTCTCCGCCCCACCGCGACACGCTGTCCTGCTCCCGCACGGAACTTCTGATGGCCTGGCTTACCGCAACCAGCATCGCGTCGCCTGTTTCATGGCCGTAGGTATCGTTGATGCGTTTGAAGTGGTCGATGTCGGCAATGATGAAAGACAGCTGGCTGGAATTTCGTCCTTGCTGGGTAGCCTCATAGTTGGCGACGTCGATGATATGGCGGCGGTTGTACAGGCCAGTCAACGGATCGGTCATTGCCAGCTTGCTCAGACGGCTCTGTGCCGCCAACACCATGCGGTAGTAGTAAGAGGACAGGTAGGAAAACATCAGGAACACAACACTGATGTTGAAGTAGCGCAGCATCGCCAGGGCTTCAGGAGCAAGCGGCTCGATAGGGCGGATGAAATGCATCGCTGCATCAAGTCCTACATAGAAGCTCCACAGTACGAACACCGCGGCGACTGCCTTGCGCGTCTTCGTGCTGACAAAAATCGCGGGGATGAACATCAGCAGATAGTAGTGAAACGCGCTGTCCCACCCGACCATCAGCGTGCCCAGCGCTGCATGTCCAAGAACCTCGATCCATATCAAACATATGGCGGCAAGGTTTTTCCGGTGCATCAGGCATAGATAGGCACCCGCATACATCGCAATGCTGATGACATTGATCCAGGCAAGGATAGGCGATCCTACCGCGGAGAAAATGACGAAGAACATCAAGTCCACTGCGGCAGCGATCTGGATGCACCGTTTCATGACTATCCAGAACGGTCGCCTTTTTTCGTTCAGAGCGACAGGGATTGCGCCTGTTGCGGGAAACCATCCTGCGTTGATTCTCATTGTTGTCCCCTTGCCGTCGCCATCCTGCAGATATCGGCCTGGTAATGATTCCACGCGGTTCGAGACACGCATCGCGTTCAGAAAAAACGCGTGCCAGGAGTTAAGATTCTTGCTTGTCTTCGTCCGCCATGAAGTCAAGGAAATGGCAGTTCGAACAAGAAGAATGACTTCAGCGTAGCACCTTGGCTTGGAGAACTAAAGGATTGTCGTAAAACATGGTAAAAAGACAGCTTCCGTTTGTGATCGGTCGCAACAACTCAGAAAAAGTGCGCAAATTGTTTCTGAACAGTGCCTGAAGCGAGTGGTTTGCGGGTCTGTGCAAGGGACCCAAGGAGGGGGAGGGAGCGCCCCCTTGCAAGCCTTTGCCTCTCCCGGACTGCATGCAATTCGAATTCTCCCCGCCACCGTATGTGAGGTATGCAGAGCACCGCAGGCACGAGATTGGTCGCGGCTGGTGCGGGCCCTTGCACTGGTCCGCAATTTCTCTTAGGACTCCAACAAATGCAACGCAGACTTGTCGTGTCGGCTCTGATCTTGTTGACCTGTGTACCGGCGTTGGCAGGCTACCTGCTGATGACCCTGGCACTACTGTCAGGAAAAAGCCCGATACGCGGCGGCCTGCGCGAACTTTCAGGCGTCATTTTCTTGTCCGTTTCGTTTGGCGGGGGCTGGATTGCATGGCTTGCACTGGCGCATATGAGCGTAGGCTGGATCGGTAACACAGCTGTTTCAAGACGCTGGCCTGTCGTCGGGTCGATCGCTGGAGTGATCGGCATATTGCCTTTTTTGCTGGAAGTTCGCGCGATGCCTGTCCTTCTGCTGGTGATGCCCGCAATGCTGTTTGCGGTCTTTCTTTGTCGTTGGCATTGGACAGCGGCGACGCTGCCGGGGAATGAGGTAGCGGATCATGCCGATCCGCACTGAGGCATTACTTGTCGAGCTTCAGAAACAGGTCGCGGTCGGGCGCAAAATTCGCATAGAGAGGCAGCATGGCGCCGCCGATCGCGCGTGCATCGGAGCCGATGGTGCCGACCAGGACGGACGGGCGGGATACGCCCTCCCAGTTGTAATAGCCGAGCGATGTTTCGACTTCCGCCAGCAGCCTTTCCAGCAGCGCCCGGTCACACGAACCATCGATGATCACGCTATCCAGATCCAGCAGACAGGCGGCACTGGTGATGGAAAACGCGATCGCACGCGCAGCATCGTCCAGCCACGCAGTGGTATGGGTCACCCACGGCGTTTGCAATGCGCGCGCGTCGGTCGAGGCGGACTGGTCGAGGCCGTCGGCAATGAACAGTTGCTCCAGGTTGAACAGCGAGGCCGCGCCGAGCAGCTGCTCGGGTGTCCCGCCGTTTTCGCTGCGCGCCAGGTCCAGCGGCAGCGAGCCGACGGCGCCGGCATTGCCGTGGAGACCGCCACGCAAGTGGCTGTCCAGGACCAGTGCGCCACCGATGAAGGTATCGACGAACAGGTACAGGAAGCTCTTGATGCTGCGGCCGCGGCCGGCGACCAGTTCCGCCACGCAGGCGGCCGCGGTGTCCTTGGCGAAGGTGACCGGCAGATTGGTCATGGCTTGCACGCGCTCGCGGATATTGATGTGATTCCACTTGTCCGCCTGCTCGGACGGGATGCCCAGCAGCTTCTGCCAGCCGCCCAGTGCCAGCGGCGCGGCGATGCCGACGCCGCTCAGGCGCGGTGCCCGCTTCGGGCCGAGCAGGATGCGCATGCTTTCAAGCTGACGCTGGATTTCATCGAACACGACTTCCGGGTCGGGCGATGCATAGTTGAGCGACGAACGCTCGCGTGCACGGCCCAGAAAATCCACCAGCAGCACATCCAGGCTGCGCCGGCCGATCTTGATGCCGATGGAAAAAGCGCCGTCCGGATTGAGCGCGATCGGAACCGACGGTTGGCCCACCTTGCCGCGCACCGCATCGAGCTTGATCACCATGCCTTCTTCCAGCAAGCGGTTGATGATCAACGAGACGGTCTGGGTGCTGAGGTTGGTCAGGCGTGCGAGATCGGCTTTCGGCATTCCGCCGTGCAGCCGGATGGCCTGCAATACGACGCGCTCATTGAATTGGCTCATCCCGATCTGGTTGGAACCGCGCGGTCTGATCCGCTCTATGTCGCCTTCGGTAGGGCCGGTTAAAGAGGGTTCGATTCGGGGATATGACATGCGGGGATTATGCCAGATAGTGGTCGCCGAAACTCGCCCGCAATTGCTTGCCGCGGAATCGACCACACTGCCTGGAGTTATCGGTTCCGGTGCGCGAGTTGGTCGGCTGCGACCGCGAGAATCACCAGGACGCCGGTGACCAGCACCTGGTAGACCGAAGCCACGCCCATCAGCGTCAGGCCATTGCGGAAGACGCCGACGATCAGCACGCCGATCAGTGTGCCGGCGAGCATGCCACGTCCCCCGAACAGGCTGGTGCCGCCGAGCACCACGGCCGTGATGCTGTCCAGGTTTTCGGTCTGTCCCGACTGCGGGTCGCCGACACCCATGCGCGCCACCGACAGCAGGGCGGCGACTCCATACAGCAGTCCGGCCAGCATGTACACGCCGATGCGTACGCGCACGGTCGAGATGCCGGCCAGGCGCGCCGCCTCGGGATTGTTCCCGACCGCATAGATATGCCGGCCGGGCGCGGTTTCGCTCAGGTACCCGGAAAACGCCGCATACAAGGCGAGCATGATCACTGTGCCATAGGTGAACACGGCATTGTGGATGCGGAAGGTATCGGCGAGAACGGTCAGGGGCGCGGGCAGGCCGGTGACGGTTTGCGCTTCCGAATACAGTTGCACGATCGCGAACACGACATTCATCGTACCCAGCGTCACGATGAAAGGCGGCAGCTTGATGAGCGAGACCAGCGCGCCGTTGACGAAGCCGATCGCAACGCAGACCAGCACCCCGGACAGCATGGCGAGGTAGACGTTCATCCCATGGTCGACCGTCAACTTGGTAGCGACAATGGAACCGAGCGCCATGGCTACGCCGCAGGAAAGATCGATGCCGGCCGTCAGGATGATCAGCGTCTGGCCGATGGCGATCACCCCGACCACCATCGTCTGTTGCAGTATCAGCGACAAGTTCTGGCTTGTGAGAAACCGGTCCGACTGCGATGCAAAAAACAGGCAGGCAGCCAGCAGAGCCATCAGCGGGCCGATTTTTGCGAGTGCCGGTATGCGGTTCAAATCCAAAGGCATGGCGGAATGATCTTTTTCTCGGGACGAAGCGGACGGTCTTGTCTGCGCTCCTTGACCGATTGTAACGGTTGCCGGAAAAAAAGAAATCATGGCCACCTTCTGTTCGAGGTGGCGCGTGCGAATGACAGGCGCCGGCGGGCAAGTGTCCGCGATCTGGTGACCCGCCCATGAAAAGGCCAGTGCGCATCATGGTGCGCGTCCGGTGAAGGCGGGGGCAGGGCCGCCGCGCCCGGTACTGTCCGGCGTTGCCTCCCAAGCATCTGCTGTACGGGCGGCAGGCGGATTATCCGTAATCTACCGCTTTACTCTGTCTTCGATTCGGGCTATATTCCAATTAATAAATCAAATGAAGTTATTAATTATGGGCGCTGAAAACGGGGAAGAACCCGGATAGGAGGGCGCCCTGCGATGCAGTGATACCTGGCGCAAAGGAGCGTGCTGTGCGTAGTCGATATCCGAGCCTGAATACGGTCTTGTTGAGAAGGCATCACGGTTTCCCGCCCGCGTTCAAGCGCTTCCTGACAGGAGGATCGGTCTTGCAGGCGCAGCCCAAGCTCGTCCGGGAAATGGGCAGGCTTGGCGCGGCAACTGCTTTCAGCCAAAAATTTTTTGAGCTAATAAATAAAGTAAATCACATTATTTATTAAAACAACATTAACCAGAAACATGACCCGGGCATGACCACCGGTACGCGGTGTTTCTCACCTGATAGAGAGCGTGATGATTGCAACAATTGGAGAAGCACTGGTTGACTTACTGGAGCAGGAGGACGGGTATTTCGATGCCTGCCTGGGCGGCTCGGTTTGTAATTTCACCATCGGCCTGGCACGCCAGGGAGAGCCGACGACCTACCTCAACCCATTGTCCACGGACCGTTTCGGCAAGCGCTTCTCGGTCCGCTTCAGGGAAAGCGGGGTCATTCTTGCCAGTGGCGTGCAGAGTCCGTGCCCGACTGCGATAGCGATAGTGAGCCTGGATGAGCAGGGCTCGGCGAGCTACTCCTTCCATCGCCAGGCAGTGGCTGACCGCGACATCAGCGCCGAATCCCTCATTGCGCAGTTCCCGCTGGACCTGAAACTGCTGCATACCGGCGGCCTGGCCCTCGTCCCTGAAGACCTGGACAAGACGCTGGCCGCGGTACGTGCTGCCGCAGCCTTCGATGCGCTGGTGTCGATCGACGCGAATCTGCGCCTGATCGCCGTCCGCGAACACGAGAAATACATCCAGGGCGTGTTGCGAGCCCTCCGCCATGCGCACATCGTGAAAGTCAGCGACGAGGATCTCGGGCATCTTGGCCTCGGCAATGCCACGCCGGACAAGCTTGCTTCCGTTTTCTTCGAGGATACGCAGACGCGGTTGGTTGCGCTGACGCGGGGCGGCGACGGTGCAACCCTGATGACGCGCGATGCCTGCGTCGAAATGGCTGCCCCGGACGGTCTGACGGTCGCCGATACGGTCGGCGCGGGCGACTGTTTCCACGCCGGACTGATCGCGTACCTGCGCCATGTCGGCCGTCTCTCCACACAGGGTATTGAGCAGCTTGACAAGATTTTGTTGCGCGATGCGTTGCGTCACGCAATAGCCGCGGCCAGCCTGAACATCACGCGCGTCGGATGCGACCCGGCGACCTGGGAGGAGACCTGCAGTTTCAAGAAAAAGATGCCGGACTGAGCACCGGCCAATGCCGGATGGCGACGCCATTCCGGCGAACGAATTGTCACGTTCGTGGCATGTGAGAGCACTGTTGAATCAGTGTGGGACCCATCGGGTGGCCGCAAGATCTGCCCGGATAATCAAGGAGAGAGGTGAGGTATGGCGAACAAGAAAAAACACATGAAAGTAATTTCCGCAACCGCAGTGCTGGGAGCGGCACTAGGGATGGCAACATCCGCATCCGCGCAGACGAACGTCACCGTGTTCGGCCAGGTGTCGCTGTCGCTGACCAAGGCATCCGGCAGCTCGACCGCACTGAACACCACCGGCTTCGGCAGCGGCATCGGCTTCAAGGGCAGCGAGGATCTGGGCGGCGGCCTGTCCGCCTTCTTCCATCTCGAAAACCGCTTCGACGCCGATACCGGCGCAGTCGGTTCCTCGTTCTGGGCGGAGAAATCGGTAGTCGGCCTGAGCGGCAATTTCGGTCTGGTGCAATTCGGCCGTTTCGCCAATGCCTACGACGCGGTCAACGGCATCGGCGATCCATTCGGCGAAACCGTGGCCAACATGGCGCATGAAAACGCGCTCGGCGAAACCAAGTGGAACAACGCAGTCGGCTACTATTCGCCCGACTTCGGCGGCTTCTCCTTCGCGGTCAACGCTGCCACCAACGAGAGCTCGACCACCGATGCTGCGCCGGCCACGCATTCGCCGTTCGCATTCAACCTGAAATATGCCAACGGTCCCGCCACCGTCGGTCTCGGTTACGTGAAAAACGCCGCCAACGACGTCAAGTCGACCAGCCTTTCCGGCAACTACGACTTCGGCCCGGCCAAGCTGTTCGCCGGCTACACGCGCTCCACCAACACGGGTGCCGGCAATGCGCGCAACATGCAGATCGGCGTCGCCGTTCCGGTCAGCGCGGTCGGCGTGGTCAAGGCCGCCTACGGCAACTACAAGGCGAACACCGATCTGTCCGATCGTGAAAACAAGGTGGGCCTCGGCTACTGGCATACGATGAGCAAGCGCACGCTGCTGTTCGCAGACGTCGCTCGCACGTCGGCCCGTGTTGCCGGCGCGACGAACGACACGAACGCATTCGACGTCGGCATCTTCCACAAATTCTGATCAGCCTGGACCTGAAGCGTTTATCGACCAGCGATGTACTTCTCTGCCGTTCAGCGTGTTCCCTGTCTCTGACCCGTTGAGAGAAGTACATTGACATTCGCGCCGCTCGTTGAGCGGCGTTTTTTTGAGCGATCCGCAGGAAGATCCGGCAGTGCGGCAAGCCAGGGCATGAATTGCCTGGCGTAGAAAATCGTGTCCAGCGTCACGCGTGGTGAAATTGCCTGCGCGATCGACTCGCACCGCCCTTCGAACACACCATATGATTGAGCCGGCATGGGCTTGTTGTACATGCAACGCGCAACGTGTGGCCCATGACAGCTCCCTCTCCCATCAGTGCTGAGGATACCCATAAGTCCGTTGCTGCATATTTCCCCCTCTCCCGCGAGCGGGAGAGGGGCCAGGGGTGAGGGCGGCAGCAAGAGCGAGATCCTCAAAAAATGTGATCGACATGGTATTTCGTATCATGTGGAATTTGTACTCGAACTCCACCGGTCTTGACAATCTCCCTCACCCCCAGCCCCTCTCCCGCCCACGGGAGAGGGGGAGTCCGGCATGTGCGTGCGCAAAGAGATGTGGTAAACCTCAGCCCATCGGTGGGAGCATAGGTATCTACACATCTTGTTGTTGCTGACAATTGCGTCAGAAGGAATGCCTTCTCCCGCAGGCGGGTATCGGTGGCTGGTTCGCGCTATACATCACCCCCGACGGGTGACAGGTAGCGACAGTTCAACCATCACGAGCAAGCCGCCGATCCGCAAAGCAAAAAGGCCTGTCGCTCTATCAGCGGCAGGCCTTTTATGCAGGGTTTGAATACGTCAGAACAATGCGTCCGTGATCACACCCTTCTTGAACAGGAAGTTCGCGTACGGTTTCATTTCACCCGTATGCACGATCGCATAAGCATTCTTCACACGTTCATAGAACGCGAAGCGCTCGGTGGCGTCGCACTGTTCCGGACCGGCATGACCGGATGTCGCGAGCAGGTCGATTACCTGTTGCTGCAACTCGGACGTGTAACCGGCCGGCGTATCGCAGACCTTCATGAACGCCACCGGCTGCGCGACTGCGGCGTCGAGCGGAAACACCGACAGTACCGCCTTGCAGGCGCGCGCAAGTCCGACGCCGGGAAGCCGGATGATCGGTTTGCCGCGCCCCAGCGAGGCGGCGGTGAAGTTGGCGTCAGCCACCACCACTTCATCGCCGTGGCCCATTTCGCACAACACCTTCAACAACTCCGCCGACAGGAGGGGATCGATACCTTTAAGCATGGGCCTCCCGAGACAATTGTTCCGGCAGCATGGCGCCGGTCATCACCGCGACGGTGTCGGACATGCTGATGTTGTGCGGGTTGACCACCGCTGCGCGGCGGCCGAGACGCTGGATGTGGATGCGGTCCGCAATTTCAAATACATGCGGCATGTTGTGACTGATCAGGATCACCGACAGGCCGCGATCGCGCACGCGGCGGATCAGTTCCAGGACCATGTTGCCTTCCTTGACGCCCAGCGCCGCAGTCGGTTCGTCGAGGATCACGACGTGTTTTGCAAACGCGGTGCTACGCGCGACGGCGACGCCCTGACGCTGTCCGCCGGACAGCGTTTCGACCGCCTGGCTCATGGAACGGATGCCGATCTTCAGGTCCTGCATGTGGCGTATCGCTTCCGACAGCATCGCCTTCTTGTCGATCAGACGGAACATTTTGCCGAAGATCCCGGGACGCAGGATTTCGCGGCCGAGGAACAGGTTCTCGGCAATCGACATGGCCGGCGCGACCGCCAGGTCCTGATAGACGGTTTCAATGCCATGACGACGCGCATCGATCGGCGACTGGAAATGCACCGCTTTACCGTCGAGTTCGATCTGTCCTTCGTCCGGCACCACGGCGCCCGACAAGGCCTTGATCAGCGACGACTTGCCTGCGCCGTTGTCGCCGATGACGGCCAGGATCTCGCCGGCACGCAATTCGAAGTCGGCGCCGTCCAGCGCGGTGACGTGCCCGTAGCGCTTGACCAGTCCACGCGCCTGGAAAATGGTGGGAGCAATATTGGCAGACATGATTCAACCTTTCTTGTGCGTGAGTTGATCGGTGGCTACCGCGAGGATGACAAGCACGCCGGTGACCATGATCTGGTACACGGAGGGCACACCCATCAAGGTGAGGCCGTTGCGGAACACGCCGACGATCAGGACACCGATCAGCGTGCCGGCGATCATGCCGCGTCCGCCGAACAGGCTGGTGCCGCCCAATACCACTGCGGTAATGCTGTCGAGGTTGTCCGTCTGGCCGGAGTTGGGGTCGCCGACACCCATGCGGGCCACCGACAGGAGCGCCGCGATACCGTAGAACACGCCGGCCAATGTGTACACCGCCAGCAGCACCTTGTGCACCGGGATGCCGGTCAGGCGCGCCGCTTCCGGGTTATTGCCGACCGCGTACAGGTGCCGGCCCGGCGCGGTGCTGCGCAGCGCGAACCAGGTCGCCGCATACAGCGCCAGCATCAGCAGCGTGCCGTAGGTGATCGAGGTGTGCCCGATCCGGAAGGTGCCGCCGAGGACGGTCATGACGTCCGGAAGGTTGGTTACCGTCTGCGCTTCCGAATATACCTGCGTGACCGCGAGCGCGATATTCATCGTGCCGAGCGTGACGATGAAGGATGGAAGCTTGAGTTTCGTCACCAGCGAGCCGTTGATCAGGCCGATCAGCGCACACACGCCGATGCCGCACAGGATGGCGAGATAGGGTGGGACGCCGTGGCTGACTGCAAACTTGGTCATCACCACCGATCCGAGCGCCATCGCCATGCCGCATGACAGGTCGATGCCCGCCGTCAGGACGATCAGGGTCTGGCCGATGGCGATCACGCCGATGACCGTGACTTGCTGCAGGATCAGAGAAAAATTCTGGCCGGTAAAGAAGCGGTCCGACTGCAGGCTGAAGAAAATGCTTGCGCAGATCAGCGCAACCAGCGGGCCCAGCACCGAAATGGGTGGAAAAAAATCCTTGAAGCTACGCGGCTTCAGCGACATCGGCAAGGCGGCAGGGGCCTGGATGTCTTTCATAGATGGAGACGTCATGCTGTTTTCCCAAACTGAGAGGAACAAGAAGGCAGGCAGCGCCTGCCTTCTCCGATGTCATGCTTACTTCTGACCCCAGCAAGCATCTAGGCCGTGATTGGTGTCGCGGCTTTCAACGCCCTTCTGCGACTTGTCGGTGATCAGCGTCACGCCGGTATCGACATAGCCGGAAACCTTCTTGCCGGTGCGCGCGTATTCGACGCCGGCTTCCATGCCGAGGCCTGCCATCTTCAATGGATATTGCTGCGAGGTCGCGGCAATCATGCCGGCCTTGACGTCGCGCACGCCCTGGCAACCGCCGTCGACCGACACGATCATCACGTCCTTTTCCCTGCCGGCTGCCTTCAGCGCCCTGTAAGCGCCTGCCGCCACCGGTTCGTTGATGGTGTACACCAGGTTGATGTCGGGGTTTTTCTGCAGGCAGTTTTCCATGGCGGTCTGCCCCTTGGCCTGGTCGCCGAACGCATCGGCCATGCACACCACGCTATCGGTCTTTGCCAGGGTCGGCGTTTTGGCATCGACGCCGGACGCGCCGAAGCCGGCGAGGAAGCCGTTATGGCGGAGAATGCCGACCGGGTGGCCGGGGAACAGGTCGAGCGTTGCGATCTTGGCCGGCTTGCCGTTGAAGGCCGCCTTCGCGTACTGGCCGATCAGGAGGCCGGCCTTGAAATTGTCCGTCGCAAACAGGGCATCGACAGCGTTCATCGGATCGGTCGGGCTGTCCAGCGCAATCACCAGAACGCCCTGGTCGCGCGCCTTCTTGATGGCGGGCACGATCGCTTTGGAATCGCTCGGCGTGATCATGATCGCCTTTGCGCCTGCCGCCACCATGTTTTCGATGGCAGTCACCTGTCCGGCATTGTCGCCGTCGCTCTTGCCTGCGGCGCTCAGCAGCTTGGCGTCTTTCAGCTTGGCGGAGCGTTGTGCGCCTTCACGCATCTTCACGAAGAACGGATTGGTTTCGGTTTTCGTGATCAGACCCACGATAGGCTGGTCGGCGGCGAACGCGCCGCTTGATGCGGCAGCCAGAACGGACAGGGTGATGCAATGTTTCAGTTTCATTGGATGTCTCCTCAACGGGGGAATGAATATAGCTGACGGCATGGCGCTTTTTTGCGGTGGGAGCGGCATTGCTGTCTCGCTGACATGAAATATAGACCCCATAGATTAATAAATCAAGAGATTTTATTTATTACTGCAGTCCCAGTTCCTTCAGGCGTTTCTCCTGCCGTTTCGTCAGTCGCGCGATGTCGGCAATGTCGGCCGCCGACAGTTTTGGGCCTGGCTTGCGCAGCGCAGCGTTCGCAATTGCACCACGCTCGGCCATGATGTGCTTGCGTACCGCGAGGCCGATGCCGGCCTGCTGCTCGTAGCGCGCCAGCGGCAGGTAGGCATCGAAGATGTCGTGTGCCCGTTCGATGTCGCCGGCCGCATGGGCATGGACCACACCAGCCATCATCTCGGGATAGGCGAAGCCGGTCATCGCGCCGTCCGCGCCGCGCGTGAGTTCTTCCGGCAGGAACAGGCCGCCGCCGTTGCCGGTGAGGATGGACACACGTTTCACCTCGCCGCGTTCGTTCGCCGCGCGAATCGCCGACAGCTTGCCCAGTCCGGGCGCATCTTCATGCTTGAGCATCACGCAGTTCGGCGAATTCTTCAGGATGCTCAGCAGCACCGAATTCGACATCTTCACGCTGGTCGACACCGGATGGTCCTGCAATACCCAGGGCACATCGCCGAGCGTTTCATTGACCATGTCGAAGTAGGCGAGGATCTGCTCGTCGGTGCGCACGCTGGACGCCGGCGCCACCATCACGCCGGACGCGCCCATGTCCATCACGCTTTTCGTCAATTCGCCCATCGGCGCAAAACCGGGCGACGAGGCGCCGACCACCACCGGTACGCGACCGTTGACGCGCGCCAGTACACGTTTGGCGAAGTCGCGCGATTCCTGCGCGGTCAGCTTGGTGGCTTCGCCGAGGATGCCGAGGATGGTCAGGCCGGTCGCGCCGTGCTCCAGGTAGAAGTCGACCATGCGGTCGGTGCTGTCGAGGTCGAGCGCGCCGCTGTCGATAAAAGGCGTGACCGCGATGAGATAGACGCCTTTGGCGTTGGTATCCAGCTTGTTCA
Organism: uncultured Noviherbaspirillum sp.; assembly: GCA_966212445.1. Taxonomy (GTDB): domain Bacteria; phylum Pseudomonadota; class Gammaproteobacteria; order Burkholderiales; family Burkholderiaceae_D; genus Noviherbaspirillum. The sequence goes on from CBIHRJ010000013.1 coordinate 22,279, forward strand.
CATCAGGCTCCGTATTCAGGTTGATCGGCCGGTTACGCTTGCTTGGACTTGGACGCTTCGTAGCGCGCCTTGTTTTCCGCGTTGGGCGGGTACAGGCCGGGCAGGGCGGCGCCGTTTTCGACTTCCTGCATGATCCAGTTTTCCAAACGCTCCTGTTCTTCCGCCACGGCCATTACCTCGTCGAGCAGTTTGGCCGGGATCAGCACCGCGCCGTCGCGGTCGACCACGACCACGTCGTTGGGGAACACTGCCACGCCGCCGCAGCCGATCGGTTCCTGCCAGTTCACGAAGGTCAGCCCGGCCACGGACGCTGGCGCTGCCGTGCCGCGGCACCAGACCGGCAGGCCGGTGGCGGAGACGCCTTCGATGTCGCGCACCACGCCGTCGGTCACCAACGCTGCGACGCCGCGCTTCTTCATGCGCGAGCACAGGATGTCGCCGAAGATGCCGGCGTCGGTCACGCCCATGGCATCGACGACCGCGATGCAGCCTGCCGGCATTGCTTCGATGGCGGCGCGTGTGGAGATCGGCGACGACCAGGATTCCGGCGTCGCCAGGTCTTCGCGTGCGGGCACGAAGCGCAAGGTGAACGCGAGGCCGACCTGGCGCTTCTGGCTAGCGTCGATCGGGATGGTGCCGCGCATCCAGACGTTGCGCAGGCCTTTCTTGAGCAGCACGGTGGTCAGTGTCGCCGTGGAAATGCGGGAGAGCCTGTCGACGATGGCAGGATCGAGGGGGAGGGATTCGGTTGTCATTGGTGTGCCTTGCTGATGCATCGCTGAATTGTCCTTGGACCTTGTTGCCGCCTTTGCTGCAGCGGTTCGTTATTTCGAAACGAGAGTGCAGCTGTCCGCTACACGCTGGCAATCAACCCGCCATCGATCCGCACCACCGACCCCGTCACATAGGCTGCCTGCGCGCTCGCCAGGAAGGTGACCACGGCGCCATATTCCTCCGGGCGTCCATACCGACCCACTGGAATCGCAGCCGTGCTTTCCGCCGCCACCTCTTCCACGCTGCGCCCTTCGCGCCTGGCCTTTTGCTCGTCTAGGAAGGCGATGCGCTGCGTCGCGATCCGTCCCGGCAGCACGATGTTGGCGGTGATGCCGTCGCGGCCCACCTCGCGCGCCAGCGTCTTCGACCAGCCCACCAGCGACATGCGCAAGGCATTCGAAATCCCCAGGTTCGGAATCGGCGACACCACGCCCGACGAGGTGCTGGTGATGATGCGTCCCCATTTCTTCGCGCGCATGCCCGGCAGCGCGCGGTCCGTGATTGCGATGACCGACAGCACCATGGACTGGAAGTGCTGGCTCCACAGTTCCTGCGGCTGTCCGGACGCGGTGGTAGGCGGCGGCCCGCCGGTGTTGTTGACCAGGATGTCGACCGTGCCGAAGCGCTGCTCGATCACCGCGAAGTGCCCGTCGATCACCGACAGGTCGGCCAGATCCCAAGCCAGCGGCATCACCGACGCACCGGTCGCCATCAATTCCTTGGCCTTCGCCGCGAGCGCCTCGTCGGCGACATCAGCGATCACCAGGTTCGCGCCTTCCGCCGCCAATGCCTGCGCCATCGCGCCACCCAAGCCGCCGGCGGCACCGAATACCAGTGCCGTCTTTCCGCGCAATCCTAGATCCATGAGTTCAACTCCTTGTGTTTTTGTTGCATGCGTTCCGGGTAAGACACCGGGGCATGAAAATTGATTATATGCAGCGAAAGTTTTAATATGAAACGAATAATTTAAGTACTGAGCATCAAAAATTTCTATATATGATCCGCAACCTCCGCACCTTCCTGGCCGCCGCCGAAACCGCGTCCTTCTCCGCTGCCGGCGCCAGGCTCGGCCTGACGCAATCGGCGGTCAGCACGCAGATACGCCGGCTGGAGGAGGAGTTCGACTGCCTGCTGTTCGACCGCACCGGAAAATCCGTGAGCCTCAGCGACGAAGGACGCAAGCTGCTGCCCGACGCCAGGCGCATCGTTGAGTTGTATCAGGGCATGAAGCAACAGGGAAAAGACAGCGGCAGCGCCGCCCCCATCGACCTCGGCGCCATCACCACCGTGCAATCGATGCTGCTGCCAAGGGTGCTGCATGCGTTCCGGAAAATCTTTCCCGCGATCCACGTCAACATCATCCCCGGCACGTCGATCCAGCTGCTCGCGCAAGTCGACTCGCGCGAGCTAGACATTGCCGTCATCATCAAGCCGCGTCTCGGCATCCCCGCCGACCTGCGCTGGATCACGCTGATGCGCGAACGCTACGTCGGCATCGCCCCGACTGGCGCGCCGGCCGACCTGCAGGAACTGCTGTCGGCGCTGCCCTTCATCCGCTACAGCCGCGGTTCGCACGGCGGGCAACTGGTCGACCGCTTCCTCAAGCAGCACGGCCTGTGGGTCAGGGACGGCATGGAACTCGACGAGCCCGGCGTCATCCTGAACATGGTCAGCGAAGGGCTGGGCTGCGCGATCATCCCCGGTCAACTGGTGCCGCTGGAGACGACGCCGGGGGTGCAGGTGTTCGAACTGCCGGGCAAGCCCCTGTTCCGGGAGATCGGGGTCCTGGTGCGGCAGTCGGCGCTGAAGGCGGCCGGGGTGGCGGGCTTGGTCGAGAGTTTTGGCGCCGAGGCGGGAGCGCGTCATCCGGAGTGAGATATGCGTTATGCTTCGGGCATGCATATCCCGACGGAGTTGCCGGCAGCCGATGCCGCATGGAAGTGCCAGAAATGAACAAGGAAAACCACCCTCTTTCCGCGCCGAAGGAATTCGCCGCGCCGCAGTTCTGGCGTGATGCCGATCTTCCCTTCGTCGAAGCGCGCTCGATCCGGGACGGACGCAAGGTTTGTTATGCCATGCATTCGCACGAGGCATTCTCGATCGGCGTGATTACCGGCGGCCGGACCGTCTATGTCAACAAGACGGCGCGCGAGCGCGTGGGGCCGCAGACCGTCGTGATGATGAATCCCGGCGATGTCCACGCCTGCAACCCGATCGACGGCGAGCCGTGGTCGTATCGCATGCTGTATGTGGACACCTCCTGGCTTGGCGGCCTTCAGCATGAATGGGGCTTCAGCCGGAACGTGGATTTCCGGTCCTTTGCCACGACCATGAGCACGGCGCCGGAACTGTACCTGGGACTCAATCGGTTTTACGACATTCTGACCGACAGACATACCGAGCCATTGCAAAAGCAATCCGCCGCAATCGCGTTCTTCACCGGAATGCAGCAAATGCTGGACCCGGCCCCGCTTGCGGACCAGGAAGAGAATCGCAAGCTCGAACGGGCGGCGGAATTCATCAGCGACAACTGCAGCCGTTCACTGAAACTTGAAGAGATCTGCAGCGCAGCCGATATCTCGATGTCCTACCTGATCCGCGCGTTCAAGAAGCGCTACGGCATGACGCCTCACGCTTACCTGTTGAATCGCCGCATTCAGCTTGCGCGCAACTTGCTCAAGCGCGGCAGCGCGATTGCCGACGTCGCCCTCGATGTCGGTTTCTCCGACCAGGCGCATTTCCAGCGCGTGTTCAAACAATACCTGGCGGCCACGCCGGGACAGTACCGCGGCTCATGATTCCTGCATCAGCAGATACGCCGCACTCGCCGCCAGCAACAAGGCCATCGCCCGATTGAACAAGCGCATGCCTGCAGGATTGTTCAAGTAGTGCCGCAGGAAGCTTCCCGCATACGCCCAGCAGGCGATCGAGACGTAACAGACCGCGAAATAGACAGCCGAGAACTGCCACACCAGCGTCGCCTCGCCGTTCGCCGCAAAGACCCCCATGCCGGCGACCGCGGCCAGCCACGCTTTCGGATTGAGCCATTGCATCGTCGCACCGTGCATCAGCGAGGGGCCCTTGCCGTTCTCCTTCGGGTCGATCCTGCCATCGTCGCTCGCCAGTTTCCACGCCATGAAGAACAGGAACGCCACACCCGCGTATTGAATCGTGCTGGCAAGGAGCGGCAGGCGCGCCAGGAGTTCATGTAATCCGAGACCGGTCAGCACCAGCAACAAGGTGAAGCCGACTGTCGCTCCCGTGACGTGCCGCATGCTGGCGCGGAGCCCGTACCTGGCTCCGGAACTCAGCGCCACGATATTGACCGGGCCGGGGGAAATCGACGCCGCCAACGCAAAGGCAGCCATGGAAAAAAAGATGCTCATCGTCGCGCCCTCCATACGGAATTGAAAAATGCAGGCGCAAACGATACCCAGTCAGGTAGCGGAAGTATTGGACAAAATTACCCAATATGGACATCGTGGTGAATTGGCCGACCGCTTATCGAAGTCAAACTCCGGTCCAGGCACACGGGACCTTCTTTCACCACACGCAGTTCCGGCCGATGCGGAAGATGCTCCGGCAGACGTATATTCCAGATCAAGCCAAAGCGTTTAAACGTCAGCAGCACCCACCAGCCCGGATCCCATTCTCCCGGGAGGAGGCCAAGTCGTGCGGACCCAGGATAGGCGTGATGATTATTGTGCCAACACTCGCCCATTGTGAGCAGAGACGTAAAACGGATGTTTTTGCCTTGAACCGCGGCACCGTCAACATGAAAATGTGCATCGCCGTGGTTATGCGCGAAGTATCCAATCAGCCAGTGGCCGAACACTCCTGCCGTAACGCGTGCGCAAACACCCCAGAAAACGAATGCCCAATCGCCCCACAGGTAAAAGAGCATCGCTACCGGCACATGCTGAACCATCCATGTGTGTTCCAGAAATCCGTAAAAGCGATTGTCCGCAATTCGCGATTCGATCGTTATGGCAGGAGGATTGGCGAGCCGAAGCTCGCAATGCAATTGCCACCATGCGTCAATCCAGAAGCGGCGGCCATGGCGGAGATAGGCGTGGCAGTCACTCAGACGTTGGGCATAGTCCCGCAACTCATGCTGGCGAAGCAGTCCCAGGGGACCTGCCAATCCTACCTGCACCCCGAGATAGACAAGTAGATACTCGATCCATTTGGGAGAGTCGAAGCTGTTATGAATCAGTTTGCGATGGCTGCCAAGCGAATGGCCGAACAAGAGCACTGTCCCGGTCGTGCAGAAAAACAAGATGAAAGCAGGCCAGGTAAAAGTCGCCATGCCGCCAAACACGCCGCCGCATGCCATGACGAGAAACCACAAGGATTTCGCCGGCGAATAATGTACTTCCCCGATACATACATCTTCCGCCGTGGCGCCAGTCACGCGATGTGCATCCAGGCTGGCCGGTCGATTCTGCATGATGCCTCCCAAAGAATTGAACGCTATTTCTTTTGCTTTGCAAGCGCTTTCGATTCACGTTTAAGCGGTTTCGCAACCGGGCAAAGTTCGAATGCGAAACCGGTCAGCGAATTAACCAGATTGTCGCGATTCAATCGATACAGCACGAACTGTCCTCGGCGCTCACCGGTGATCAGGCCGGCATCTTCAAGGATGGAAAGGTGTCGCGATATTGCCGGCGCCGTCATGGAAAACCGCTCGGCAAGTTCTGACGTGCTCAACTCGGCATGGGAAAGATAAGCAAGGATTTCTCGACGGGGGCGGGAAGCAAGGGCTTCAAATACTTTATCTGGGGACATGATTAAGCAATTAACTAATTCGTTAATAGTTTAATTGCGATCGGAGGATTGTCAAGTGCACTTCGTGTTCTTCGAGATGGAAATGCTTCTTTTCGTTTTTATCGTATGTAACTAAGCTGTGTTTTTATACAGTATAATTCCACCGGCAAGTTCGCCCTTTTTTTGACCAGCCGCCCAGGCTTTCCCTGCCGGAGTGACATCCACCATGAACGACCTGTTCGATTTGACGATCGACGAGATCATTGACGAGACCACCGATGAAGCGCCGGAAGCGCAGACCACCATCCAGGAGGCGCGCCTGTGGCGCGACGACGGCTGGACCGCGCGCGTGATCAAGAACGAGGAAGATGACGGCTGGGCAGTGGAGATGATCATGGACGGCGAATCCGATCCGGCCCTGGTCGGTCCGTGGACGATGGGGCGCGACAAGAAAAATCCGAAGCCGCTCGACGCGCCGTCGTTTCATACGTTGGTGAAGACCGCATCGGAAGTATTGCGCCGGCACGAACAGCAACTGCACGCGCAATTGCACAAAAAAATTTCGGTGGACGTGCTGTCGACGACGTATCGCGTCCTGCTCGACATCGTTCCCGACGATGACGATCCCTATGCGCTGTTGACGGCGCTCGATACCGACGGCAACCAATTGGCACGCGTGCAGGTTGCGCCGACGTTCAGGTTGAATAAGGAAAGCGCGACGGCCTGGGTGGAGAACGGCTTCCGAAGGCCGGGCTGAAGCCGGACGATGCCGGTTCGGCTGACGAGCGCATCCGGATGATTTTGCAGGCCGGAATGGGTATGTTTATCGGGATGCTTTGTCAGGCCTTGCGCCTGTCGAGTTCGGCCTAGCTGTCCGAGAGCTTGACCAGCAGGCGGTTGAAGGCCGCGGTGAGATGGCCGACTTCGTCGTTGCGGGCGATCGGCAAGGGTTCAAGCGGGATTTCTCCGCGTGTCATGCGGTCGGCATGCCGGGCCGCATTGAACAACGGGCGGAAGGTGAAAAAGAGCACCGTCCATGCCAGCGTCACGAATACCAGGATGGCGTATCCGCTGAACTTGAGGATGAAGCGCTGCACCCGCGACACCGGCGCGAAGGCCTCGGCGGTCGGCAGGCGCGCGACGACGAACCAGCCGGTGCTCGGCACCGATACCATCGCGGACAGTTCTTCCACGCCTTTCGCATTGACGGTAATGCCGGTGCCGCGATAACCGGCCATCGCACGGTCATGCAATAGGTTCACGCCGGGCGGCGGCGTCGGCTTCAGCACCATGTCGGGATCGCCGGCGCCGACAAATACCCGGTCGCGCGGCGAAATCAACAGAAAGCTCCCGGTCTGGCCGATCCTGCTCGATTGCAGCAGATTGAGAAACCCCGGTGCGCCCAGCGTGGTAACACCGACGAGTACCGCCGTTACCTTGCCGGCCCCCCCAGCCATGCGTGCAGTTCTTCCGGCCGTGTGAGCAGCTCCGCCGGAAGGGAGCGGGCCATTCGGCGCAGCAATTGCTCGCGCTCGGTGATTTTGCGGTCGATGTCGTGCGCCACATAGGTGGCCAGCGCCAGTTGCTGCGAGGCCGCGAGCGTGGCGATGTCTTCACGAAGGAAGTCGGAAAACACGACAAAGCGCAACGCTGTTCCGGAAAGGACGATGACCAGACCCAATAGGGTCACGCGGGTCACGATACTGTTGAGGAAACGGCGCAATTTCATTGCGCTATGGTAATCCGGATTGCCAAATCCGGTTGCCCGCGCTTTATCTGCACGCGTCGACGGAACCCGCTGCATCCCTTGAAGTATGTAAGTCCAATGTAATTACATTTGGATTGACGGATAGCCGGGGAGATTGGCACAGCGGTCGCCGGGAGTACATAGCGTCTCCAATGGAGTTCTCCCGTATCGTTGGCGTCGATACTGCTACCAAACAAGTATGGAAAAGTTTTTTGATAGTAGTGCAGGTCTCCGTGCCTGCATTCCCTGCAGGCGCGGAGGCCTGCACCACCTGTCATCTTAAAAGAGACTTTTGATGATATGCCTGGACGAAGCGGATCAATAAAGAAGCAGAGCGCATCGTGATGCGCCCTACACGTTTTTATCTGAAGGGTCTGCCAGGCTCCGGAGCAACGTGCGTCGCAACGAGCAGACCCACAAGCTTACACACAGAATCTCAGGCATTACCTCTATCGCAAACCTTACTTCTTGTAGATTCCGCAACCGACTACAAGGTCATCGATTTTTTGCACATAGGTAGATTTAAGCTCAATGGCTTTGGTACCAGGGTTAACCCATTTATAGTCGGTCCAGCCACTGCCTTTTGTATTGGCGACTTCGGTATATTCCTTGACGAAAAGTTTGCCATCGGAATCCTTCAAGCCCATCAGATCCTTGCCGACGAGTTTCGCATTTGCGCCGTGTGCAAGCATTTTTCCTTGTACGTTTGTCACGAAAATATATAGGTCTCCCTTTTTAAATTCACCTGAAGGATTATTAAACTCCGCGAGCGCCTTGTCTTTCCCATTTTCTTTAATGTAATTCACTGCTTTCTTGACCATTGCGATTGCATCGGCTGCATCGTCAGCGAGTGCACTTGTCGAAAAGGTAAGGGCTGCTAGGACTAGTCCGGCAAACTTCAGAAAGCGCATCTATGTCTCCTTAATTATCTGTATTATCTGTACGGGAAATTTAGTTTCCCTAATGCAATATTAAGTAGGGTGGCTCCATCCGTCAAGGCGGTTTTTACCGGAATTTAAACTGCATCCATGACTACGCCTGCGGCGGAAGAGCGCTGCCTTGTGCGATCGGGGAGAACGAAACAATCAGGTCTTCCGCGTCTGCAGAACCAGCAGCGCGATCACGCCGCCAACCAGGCCCCAGAATGCCGAGCCGACGCCGAACAGGGTGACGCCGGAAGCGGTGACGAGGAAGGTCACCAGCGCCGGTTCGCGCTCGCGCTCATTGATGAGCGCCGATGCGAGTCCGTTGCCGATGGTGCCGATCAGCGCCAGGCCGGCAATGGCGAGCACCAGTTCCTTCGGGAATGCCGCGAAGACCGCGCCGACCGTCGCGCCGAACAAGCCGATCAGCAGGTAAAAACAGCCGGCGGCGATGGCGGCCACGTAGCGCCGCTTCGGGTCTTCGTGCGCTTCACGGCCCATGCAGATTGCTGCCGTGATGGCGGCCAGGTTCAACGCAAACGCACCGAACGGCGCCAGCAGGAAATTTACTGCGCCGGTCAATCCGATGACCGGCGAAATCGGCGCCGCATAACCGGACGCGCGGATCACCGCGACGCCAGGCACGTTCTGCGACGCCATCGTAACGATGAACAAGGGCAGGGCAACGCCGATCAGCGATGCCACGGAAATGACCGGCGTGGTCCATACCGGATGCGCCATTTCCAGCGTCACGCCGCCGAAATGCAGCAAGCCCCGCCCCGCCGCCGTCGCGACGCCGACCGCCAGCGTCGCGATCACCGCATAGCGCGCAAACAGCCGCCGCCCGAACAGGTAGGTCAGGAACATCGCGAATGCCAGCGCGAATTGTGTCTTCATCGCGACGAACACATCGAGCCCGAAACGCAGCAGCACGCCGGCTAGCATGCCGGACGCAAGCGATACCGGGATGCGATTGATCACCCGTTCGAACCAGCCCGAATAGCCGCTGACCGCAATCATCGCCGCCGACACCAGGAAGGCGCCGGTGGCCTCGCCCAACGACACGCCGGCCGCGCCGGTGATCAGCATCGCCGCGCCCGGCGTCGACCACGCGGTGACGACCGGAACGCGATATCGCAGCGAAGGCAGGATGCAGGTCAGGCCCATGCCGAGGCCGAGCGCCCACAGCCAGGACGCGATTTCCGCCGGGCCGGCGCCGAGCGCGGTCGCTCCCTGGAAAACGATGATGGCGGAACTGCTGAAGCCGACCAGCACGGTAACGAAGCCGGCGGCTACGGCGGACAGCGAAAAATCCTTGGCGAGTGACATGGCGTGATTTGAACGGTGGAGGGAAACGAGCGGGCCGTGCATTGTTGCATGGGAAGCACCGACGCACCCATGCACAGTTGCTCCTTCGTTCGTGTGACTGGCCCTTATGCCGGACTGGGCCAATTCACGGGCGGGCAATATCAGCAAAAGAAGCAAACTCGTCCCGAGCGCGCGAAGGGCGCTCGGGATGACCGAGGTACTCGAGGTTTTGTTACCAGACCCGATACACCTTCCCCGTCTGCAATCCATCGACGCTGCGCGCATACGCCAGCGCCACCCGGCTCGCAGGCACCGGTTCGAAGCCCGTGAAGTACGGCCCGTAGTTGTCCATCGCCTCCTGCAGCACCGAGGCATTGACCGCGTTGATGCGCAGCCCGCGCGGCAATTCGATGGCCGCCGCGCGCACGAAGCCTTCGACCGCGGCATTGACGGTGGTGGCGTTGACGCCGTAGCGGATCGGTTCGTCGCCGACGATGCCGCTGACCAGCGTGATCGAACCGCCGTCGTTCAGACTGCGTTGCGCCGCGAGGGCGACGTTGACCTGGCCCATCAGCTTGTCCTGCAGTCCGATATTGAACTGCTCCGGCGTGATGTCGGCCAATGGGCCGAAATGCAGATTGCCCGCCGCGACAACGACGGCATCCGCCTTGCCGACGCGATCGAACAGACTGTGCACACTGCCGATGTCCGTGATGTCCACCTGGTACTGGCCACTGGTCTTGCCGACCGTGACGACTTCGTGGCGCGGTGCGAACTGCTCGACGACGGCGCGTCCGATGGTACCTGCTGCTCCGATGACGATGACTTTCATTGCTATCTCCTGTGAACGTGAAAGGGTTGCTGCTGTTGGTGAGGGCATTATCGATACAAGCCGATTTGGAATAAATGCGCTAGGATGAACAACATTACAAACCAATAGTTATCAATCAATGGACAGATTGCGCGGCATGGAAGTCTTCGTGGCGGTGGTGGATTCCGGCAGCTTCACGGCGGCCGCCGAAGCCTTCAACATTTCGCCGGTGATGGTCGGCAAGCACATACGCGCGCTGGAACAGCGGCTCGGCGCGCGCCTGCTGACGCGCACCACCCGCCGCCAGAGCCTGACCGAGATCGGCCGCCAGTACTGCGAGCGTTGCCGCGCGATCCTGGCCGAGATCCAGGCCGCCGAATCCGGCGCGGAAGCGATGCGGGCGACGCCGCGCGGCACGCTCAAGCTAAGCGCGCCGGTGTCGTTCGGCACCCAGTTGCTGGCGCCGGCGATGGCCGACTATCTCGCGCTGCACCAGGAAGTCAGTCTCGACCTGAACCTGAACGATCGTGTGATCGACCTGGTGGAGGAGGGTTACGACGCCGCGGTCCGCATCGGCGCGCTGGACGATTCGGGCCTGATCGCCCGTCCGCTGCGGCCGTACCGGATGGTGATTTGTGCGTCGCCCGACTACCTTGCGCGGGCCGGGACGCCGCGCACGCCGGCCGATCTCGCGCGGCACCAGTGCCTCGACTTCATGCACTGGAACAAGCGCGTACGGTGGAAGCTGAACAATGACGGCGCGAACCACGCCGAAGTGCCGGCCAGCCGTTTTCGTTCCAACAACGGCCAGGCATTGCGCATGGCAGCGCTGCGCGGCCACGGGATTGTGATGCAGGCGGAAATTCTGCTGGGTGAGGACGTCGCCTCCGGCCGTTTGGTGTCGTTGCTGGAAAAGCATGTGCCGTTGCCGCGGCAGATGCACCTGGTGTATCCGCGCGACCGCCAGGCGACACCGAAGATGACGACCTTCATCGATTTCATGCTGGAACGATTCGGCGTACAGGATGAAAGCCGGATACCTTGACGCAGGACGTACCCTGTTTTTTCATCGTCCCGCAGTATTTTCCCGGTTCTTGCGGACGAGGTAACGAACCACCTGGTCAACGGCATCGTTGCGCGGCACGTCCCGGGCAACCGCCTCCGGCGTGCACCAGGGGTAAGGAAGCGCAAGCAGCCAGTCGTAGACGGACGCCAGGCAATCCGGCGCCATTACCTGCATGGTTTCGATCGTGATTGCCAGCCGGTCGGCCAGGCCCGGATCGCCGGACCAGGACCAGTCGTAGCGGCCGCAACCCAGCCGGACGTTGCCGGTATCCTTTTCCGTCATGCCGACCAGCCAGTCGCAGGAAAACCGATTGATGCCCGCATCCGGCTGCGGACGGTCGAGGCAAAAGCTGTAGATGTTCTCGTACTTCTGGTTGAACTGGCTGACCAGCAGCGCGCTGATGTCCGCCAGGCCGGTCGCATTCGATGGAAAGGAAATCGTTTCCGTCTTGACCGTCATCTCCAGCACGGCGTCTGCCGAGAATGCGTCGCGCATCAGGTGCGGCCGGTTTTCGTCCTTGGCACGGAAGTAGGTGCGTACGATGCGCTCGAAGGTTTTTGCCGCGGTGTCAGTCGCTGCATGCATGGTCTGGTGCTCCTTGATGGTGGGAATGCCGTATGGATCGGCCAGGCCGGGACGATGGTCCCGCACCGTCAGATCACCGCAAAATCGTTGTTGAGCAAATCGGTGAGCAGCATGTGGCCGGGTGCGTGCGTAATGCAGATGTCCGGTCTGGCGTTGCCCAGCGCCGCCTGCGGCGTCACGCCGCAGGCCCAGAAGACGGGAATGTCGTCGTCATGCACATCGACCGCATCGCCGTAGTCGGGCTGTGCGAGATCCGCAATCCCGATCAGCGCCGGGTCGCCGATATGCACCGGGGCGCCGTGCACGCCCGGAAAACGCGATGTGATCTGGATCGCGCGGATGGCGTCGGAGGCTTTCATTGGGCGCATAGTGACCACCATGGGGCCGTGAAATGCGCCGGCCGGTGCGGTAGCGATACGCGTGCGGTACATCGGGACATTGCGGTTCTGCTCGATATGGCGCACCGGTATCCGGTGTTCGATCAGCGCGTGTTCGAAGGTAAACGAGCAGCCGATGGCGAAGGTGACCAGATCGTCACGCCAGTATTCGCGGATATCGGTGGGCTCGGCAACCAGTTCTCCCTCGCGGAAAACACGATAGCGCGGGATGTCGGTCCGTATGTCGAGGTCGGCGCCGAGCGCGGCAATGCCGGGATCGCCAACGTCGGAAACCGCCAGCAGCGGGCAGGGCTTGGGGTTGCGCTGGCAGAAGCGGTGGAATTCGCCCGCGGCGTCGGCCGGGAGAATCACGACATTGACCTGCACGTAACCGGGCGCGAGCCCGGCGGTAGGCCTGCCCCACTCGCCGCTGCGAATGGCATGGCGCAGTTCGGCTGGCGGGCGGGATGCGAATGATGTTGCCGGCATGATGTCCTCCTTGATCGTGAATCGTGAAATCGCTGCGATGAACTGCAGTATAGGAGCGGCAACTTGATAGACGATAATTGAAAATTTCAGTAAAACTTGATAATGTTTTCCTATCATGCGCATGAGTCTGCAACAAGTCGAAAGCTTTTACTGGGTGGCCCGCCTAGGCGGCTTCCACGCTGCCGCCCGTCACCAGCACCTGACCCAGCCGACCATCACGGCCCGCATCCAGGAACTGGAGGAGATCCTGGGCGCAAAGCTGTTCGAACGCGGTGCTTATCGGGCCGTGCTCACACCGCTGGGGCGCGATATGCTTGCGCAGGCGGAAAAGATGCTTCAGCTGGCAGCCGACTTCGAGCAGTCGGGGACGCGCCGCAACCCCATGTTCGGCCTGCTGAGATTGGGCGCCAACGAGTCGACCGCCATGGGCGGGCTGATCGAGCTGCTCGCCCGGCTCAAAGCCAGTTATCCCGACATGCATGTGGAGTTGACCATCGATGTCGGCGCGGCGCTGAGCCGCAAGCTGAATGCGCGCGAACTCGATATCGCGATACTGATGGACCCGGTATCGGCGTCGCATGTGATCGACGAACCGATCGGCAGGGCGGAGCTGCAGTGGATGGCGTCCCCGCAACTGGGTTTGCCCCGGCGAACACTGACGCCGGCGGACGTGGCGTCATTGCCGGTCGTCGTGACGCCGCCGCAGACCTCGCTGCACGATATGGTCGTCGACTGGTTTCGTAATGGGAACTGCAGCATCGACAAGCTCAACGTCTGCAACTCGGTATCGTTCATGGTGCAACTGGTTGCGGCAGGACATGCGGTTGCACTGCTGCCACGTTCAATTGTGCAGGCACAGGTCGACGCCGGCATGATTCGTCCGCTTCAGGTCACACCTGCGATCAGCCTGCGCACCTACTATGTTTCCTACCTGCGGGAACAACCAGGGCTGGCCGACGGCATGCTGACCCGTCTGGCGCGCGAGGTGTTCATGCAGAGCGGGTTGTTGCAAGCGAGGTGAGAGCAGGGTGAGGTGCGCGGGCTTTTCCGATGCGTTTTGTCTCAAGACGGGACGACCGCATGTGTCAATGGTCCCGCTCCAGCACAAGGCCTGCCGGCAGATCCCCTTGGTCATGGAGCGACAGCCACTTGAGGATATCTTCGCGGCGTACCAGGCCGCGGATTTCTCCGTTGCGCATGACCGGTATCTGGTTCACCTTGCGTTCCCCCAGTAGCGACAGCGCCTTGAGGGCATCGTCCTCCGGTTCGATGCGCACCAACGCATCGACGGGCGTCAGGATGTCGTTCACGACCCTGGCCGGCCACAGCGAGCGATCGATTTTGCGGACATCTTCAAGGCACACCATGCCGATCACACGGCCGTTCTCAAGAACCGGAAAGCCGCGCTGGTCGCTATGCAGAAAGTACTCGTCGACCAGCCGGTCCACCGGCAGGTCCGGCGCCACGCTCTGGAAGCGGGTGTGCATCAGGCGGGTGACCGGCACGTTGCCGAGCGATTCCTTGACCACCAGTTGACGGTAGCTGAGCATCGCGGCGTTGTTGAGAAACCAGCCGATGAAGCTGATCCACAAGCCGTTGGCGAAGCCAGTGCCGAACACCGGCACGCGCATGCCCAGCATCATCGCAAGGCCGCTGATGATGAGCACCCACGCGAACAGTTGCCCGGCACCGGACGCCAGGCGCGTGGCGCGCTGCAGGTTGCCGGTGGCGCCCCACAGCACCGCGCGCAGCACCCGTCCGCCGTCCAGCGGAAAACCGGGAACCAGGTTGAACACTGCCAGGAGGATATTGACCTGTCCCAGCCACAGCAACATCGTCGGCACGCTTTGCAAGCCGGACAGGGTCTGGCCGAGATCGTCGGGGTCGATGGTTTGCGGGCCGGCCAGGTAGGCCGCCAGCACCGCGCAGCCGACACCAAGGACCAGGCTGGTGACCGGACCGACGATCGCCATCCACAGTTCCGCGCGCCAGGAAGGCGGCTCGTTCTCGATCTGCGCCATTCCGCCGAACACGAAGAGGGTGATGCGGCGCACGTCCACGCCGTACCGTCTGCCGACCAGCGCATGCGACATTTCATGCAGCAGCACCGAGACGAAAAACAGCAGGGCCGCGGCGAGCGCGGTGATCCAGACTTGCGCCGGGCTCCAGTCGGGATGCCAGACCGGAAACAGTCCGCTGCCGAGAGAAATGGTGATCAGGGTAAAGACGATCAGCAGGCTCCAATCGAGATGAACATCGATGCCTGCGATGCGGCCGATACGAAATCCAGCGCCCATGACTGTGCCTCCTCATCGATCGGAACGACCGGGCAAGCAGACAGAGGATCGTATTTTTCCCAAGTTCCGCCCTTGCTAGCGGCAATGACGCGGATTTGCGTTTTCTCAAGTATTGCCGATGCAGTCGGACAGGAAAATGCAGAACGCGAGGTCGCTATGTCAGTGCGGCAAGACAGCCAGTTCGTTGACCACCGCCTCGACGTCGTCGATCGCGCGCACCAGTTGCTCCAGCGCCGCGGATTGTTCCTTGTTGTGCACGCAGCCTTTCAGCCAGACCCAGCGGCGCTGGCCTTCCACCCACACGCTGGTATCGGTGAAGCGGCCGTCGGCGTCGATCGCCTTCTTCACGCGCGGAATGATTTCCTTGTCGTACAGATAGGCGTTCGGCAGGCGGCAGCGTCCGGCGCGGTAGCAACTGGTGCCGCGCTCGATGCGCCAATGCGATTCCGCGCGCATTTCCGCGCGCGTGATCATCGGGCCTTCCTGCACCGGGCAGGCCGCGATCGCCGAGGTCACCTGCAGGAAAGGATCGTTGAAGAAATTTCCGCGCTCTTCAGCCGTTGCGACGCCTGCGCAGGACAGGGTCAGCAAGGCGGCAAGCCCGCGCAAGCGGAGGCGCGGCAAGGGCGGTTGGATCGATAGTGGGGAGTGTCGCATGATGTCGATGATGGGGGCGGTTGGAACGACGAAATTCTGCCGGAAGATCGGCATCCTGTCTCGCCCCCCCCTCAAGCTCCCTGCGTGCGGCGGTGTCGATTGTGCAGCATATCAAAAAACGCATCGGCCGAAACGGCTTCGCTGTAGTAGAACCCTTGTCCGGCCAGGCATCCGTGCGCCACCAGAAAATCGATCTGTTGCGGTGTCTCGACGCCTTCCGCCAGGATCTTCAGGTGCAGGCTCTTGGCCATCGCGATGATCGCGTTGACCAGCGCCGTATCGTTGTTGTCGCATCCGATGCCGCTGACGAAGGAGCGGTCGATCTTGAGCGCGTGCACCGGGAACAACTGCAGATAGGCGAGATTGGAATAGCCGGTGCCGAAGTCGTCGATCGACAGTTGTATGCCCATGTTGCTCAGATGCTTGAGCGTGGCGATGTTGTCGTCGCTGCGCTGCAGGAGGATGTTTTCGGTGATTTCCAGGTCGAGCGAACCCGGGCTCACGCCGGTCTCGTCCAGCACCTGTTCGACGACGGACTGGATATCGGAATGGGAAAACTGCCGCGGCGAGAGATTGACCGCGATCCGCAGCGCCGGATAGCCGGTGTCGTGCCATTGCCTGAGCTGCCGGCACGCTTCGCGCAGTGCCCATTCCCCGATCGGCTGGATCAGGCCGCTGTCCTCGGCGATCGCGATGAAGTCAGCGCAGGAAATCGGCCGTTTTCCGGGCTGCCGCCAGCGCAGCAGCGCTTCCGCGGAAAATATCTCGCCGCTTTCCATGTCGACCTGCGGCTGGTAGTACAGCGCCAGTTCGTTGCCGGCCAGCGCCTGGCGCAGGCGGCTTGCCAGCACCAGCCGCTGCTGCGCGAACTTGTTCAGTTCCGGCGTGAAGAACTGGAAATTGTTGCGGCCCTGTTCCTTCGCATGGTACATCGCGGTGTCGGCGGTACGCATCAGGGTTTCAACGTCGTCGCCGTCGTTCGGATAGAGGCTGATGCCGATGCTGCAGTTCACATGCAGCTGGTGCCCTTCGCAGGTGAACGGCTTGACCAGCGCATCCAGCGCCTTTTGCGCCACCAGTCCGGCATCGTTGCTGCCGGACAGCGAGGACAGGCACAGCACGAATTCGTCGCCGCCCAGCCGCGCCACGCTGTCGCCTTCGCGCACGCATTGCTGCAGGCGTACTGCGACCATTTTCAGCAGGCAGTCTCCGACGTGGTGGCCGAGCGAGTCGTTGATATGCTTGAAATAATCGAGATCGAGAAACAGTACTGCCGCCTGCGCGCCGTTGCGGTGGGCATGCGCAATCGCCTGCTTGATGCGGTCCTGCAGCAGGGAGCGGTTGGGCAGGTCGGTCAGCGCGTCGTAGTGGGCCATATAGCGCACGCGTTCTTCGGCCTGCGTGCGTTCGGTGATTTCCTGCCGCAGGCGGATGTTGGATTCGACCAGCGCCGCGGTGCGTTCCTGGACCAGGTCTTCCAGGTGTTTTTGCAGATTGCGCAGCGACAGGTGCGTCCTGATCCGCGCCAGCACTTCCTCCATCTGCAGCGGCCGCACGATGTAATCGATGCCGCCGCTGGCGAAGGCTTTCATCTTGTCTATTTCGCGGTCGGCGGAGCTGATGAAAATCACCGGGATCTCGCGTGTGCGTTCATCCTTCTTCAGAAGGCCGCAAAGCTGATAGCCGTCCATGCCGGGCATCAGGATGTCGAGCAGGATCAGGTCGGGCAAGGTCGATTGCAGGAAGCGCAGAGCGGACTTGCCGCCGATTGCCGGATGCACCGTGTAGCCGTGTTCGCTCAGCATGTTGACCAGCAGGCGCAGGTTGGCCGGTGTATCGTCGACCACGAGTATTCGCCCTTTTTTTCCGCTGGCGTCGTCCGGGGTGATCATGTTCGCTCCTCGTTGCCGGGTTCGGCGTCATTGTCTTGCAGAATCCGCAAAATACGTTCGTACTGGAATTCGTCCGCGAGAGGCTGCAGCGCATCGGCCAGCGTGCGATCAGCTGCGCGTACCTCCGCGATCGCCGTGCTGACCGCCGCGGTGTCGAGCCGGACCAGGCCTTGTGCCAGCGTCTTGCGCAACGCGGCGGGAAGCGTCGCCAGCCCGGCGGCGTTCAGGCCGGCGACGCTTACGGCATCGGTTTCGGTTTCGTCGACATAGACGAAGCGCAGGCCGAGATGTTTCTGCATCAGGGAAAACAGGCTGGCTTCTTCAAACGGCTTGCTCAGGAAATCGTTGCAGCCGGCGGCGAGGATTTCGGCCCGTTCCTCGTCGAAGCTGCTGGCGGTGAGGGCAATGATGACGGTATCGCCGCCCTCCGGATGGGCACGGATGCGGCGGGTGGCTTCCCGTCCGTTCAGAACCGGCATGCGCATGTCCATCCAGATCAGGTGCGGACGCCAGGCGCACCAGATATTGACCGCTTCCTGTCCGTCGCAGGCTTCGCGCAGTTCGACGCCCAGCGGCGCCAGCAGGCGCAGCAGCAGTTGCCTGGCCTCGCGCCGGTCGTCGACCACCAGGATGCGGTACTTCGGCTGGCCCGGCGCCAGTGCCACGACGCGCTGGTTGACGGTCGACGCCGCCATCGCCACGGTGCCTGCATCGGCCTCCCGGACCGGAATGTCGAAGCTGAGCGTGACGCCCTTGCCGGGCTTGCTGTCGAGATGCAGTTCGCCGCCCATCATCCGCACGAAGCTGCGGCTGATCATCAGTCCCAGGCCGGTGCCCTCCTGCGCCTGCCTGCCTGCCTTCGCTTGTGTGAACGCTTCAAAGAGATGGCGCTGTTCTTCCGGCGAGATGCCCGGTCCGGTGTCGGAGACCGAGAATGCCAGCCTGCAGTCGCCATTTTCCGCCCGCAGGTGGCGGGCGCGCAGCACCACGCGTCCGGCCTGAGTAAACTTGAAAGCATTGTTAAGCAGGTTGATCAGCACCTGCCGCAACTTGACCAGATCGGCGTGGATATACGGCGAAGCCTCGCGGTCGGGTACGATACTCAACTGTAATCCCTTGTCGCGCGCCTTCATCGTGAACATGTCTTCCAGTTCGTCCAGCAGCCGATCGAGGTCGAAGCTGACCTCGTTCAGGTACATGCGGCCGGCTTCGATCTTGGACAGGTCGAGCACCTGGTTGATCACGGCGTGCAGGTGCTCGCCGCTGCGCAGGATGATCCGCATGTCGTCCTGCACTTCATGCGGCAATCCCGGCCGCCGCGCCATGAGACGCGCAAAGCCGATCATGGTATTGAGCGGCGAACGCAGCTCGTGGCTCATGTTGGCGACAAACTCGCTCTTTGCGCGGTTGGCTTCTTCGGCGATGCGGCGCGCCTGCCTTTCCTCGTCGGCCTGCCGGCGCGCCGTCAGGTCCAGCACGAAGCCCACCCCATTGTGCAGCGAGCGTTCGACCAGCGCGCCGCCGATCAGGATGGGGAAGCGGCTGCCGTCCTTGCGCACATATTCCTTTTCGTACGGGGTGCAGGTGCCGCTCAGGCGCAATTCCTCGACGGCATGCTCGTCGGCCGGCAGGAATTCCGGCGGCGTCAGGTCATTCCAGCGCAATCCGCTTTCGACGATTTCCTTGCGTGAATAGCCGGTCATCTGCAGGAAGGCGTCGTTGGCGTCGCTGATGCCGCCGTCGATGTCCCAGAAGAAGATGCCGATGATGTTGGATTCCACCAGGCGCCGGATGCGCGCGTCCCTTTCCTGCAGCGCTTTTTCCGCACGCTCGCGTTCGACGATCTCGGCATTCAGCGCTTCGACAGTCCGCGCCAGTTCGGCGGTGCGTTCCGCGACCCGCCGCTCCAGCTCGGCGCTGGCCTGGCGCAATGCTTCTTCGGCCTGGCTGCGCTCGATTGCGTAACGGATCGAGCGCACCAGCAGGGATCCGTCGACCTGCCCCTTGACCAGATAGTCCTGCGCGCCCGATTGCACCGCCTGGAAGGCGATACCCTCGTCCATCAGGGCGCTCAGCACCACCAGCGTCGGCACTTTCGGTGCAAGCGCGAGCAAACGCCGCAGCGTGTCCAGCCCGCTGCTTTCCGGCAAGCCCAGGTCCAGCAGGACGATGTCGACAGGCTGCGACCGGATGCGGGCGATGCCGTCGGTCAGGTTGTCGACCCAGGTCAGCTCGAACGTCAAGCCGTGCGCTTCTTCGGCCAGCATGTACTCGATCAGCCTGGCGTCTCCCGGGTTGTCTTCGATCAGCAGCAGGCGAACAGTCAAATCGTTCATGATGTCGGGGCGCCAAGGCTATTTCGGTGAGAGTGTGACGACGGCGAGGCAGAACGCTTCGATGGTCCGGACCATTTTGTTTTCAATTGGGCAGCTTGCCGGTTGTCGGTTCATCATTGCTTTCTTTCTTGCGCGGTATCGGTATCGTGAACAGGAATATCGAGCCCTTCCCGGGTTCCGATTCGACCCGGATGCGTCCGCCGTGGCGCTCCACGATTTTCTTGCAGATCGCCAGGCCGATGCCGGTGCCGGAATAACTGTCGCGCCCGTGCAGGCGCTGGAACATCACGAAGATCCGTTCGAAATATTCCGGGGCGATGCCAATGCCGTTGTCCCGCACAGAGAAGCGCCAGAAGCCGCAGCCGGACATGGATTCGGGCTCGGGCTCCGCACGGATTTCCACCAGCGGCGTCCGTTGTCCGTGAAACTTGACTGCGTTGGTGAGCAGGTTTTGGAACAGTTGCGCCAATTGCCCCCCATCGCCTTCAACGGTCGGCAACGGATGGCGTTCGATGCGGGCGCCGGTTTCGGCGATGCGTATCTGCAAGGTGCGCAGCACGGCATCGAGCACGGCTTCGCAATCGACCGGCCGGAATGGCTTTCCTTTGGTGCCGATGCGCGAATAGCTCAGCAAGTCGTTGATCAGCGCCTGCATCCGTTGCGCGCCATCAACCGCGAAGGCAATGAATTCCTGGGCGTCGGCGTCGAGCTTGTCCTTGTAGCGCTTTTCCAGCAGTTGCAGATAACTGGCTATCATGCGCAGCGGTTCCTGCAGGTCATGCGAGGCGACGTAAGCAAGTTGTTCGAGTTCCGTGTTGGAGCGCGCCAGTTCCTGCGAACGTTGTGCAAGTATGGCAGTGCGTTGGTTGACCAGGTCTTCCAGGTGGTTACGATGGCGCTTGAGTTCCTGCTCGATCATGGTGCGTCGTTCGATGTCGTGCCGGAGCGTGCGGTTCTTCGTTTCCAGTTCCCGGAAAAGTTGTTGCAACGCCTGGCGGGTCCGTTCCAGGGTGTTGCCGAGGCTGCCGATTTCGTCGCCGCGGTTCCAGATGAAGGGAGTGCCGGCGTCGCGGCTGGCCAGCCGCTCGGACTGCCGCATCAGCCGTTTCAAGGGCGACAGCAGGCGTGCCTGAAGCAGCGTGACGATCAGGATCAGGCTGAACAGCAACTGGCCGATGACGGTCAGGATCAGGATGCGGCGATAACTGGCTGCGGCGGCATCGAGTCGACCACTGTCCATTTCGATCGTCACCACACCGATTTTTTCACCATCGTGGGAAATGTCGCGCCGGATCGTGTACTGCCTCCCCTTGCGCCGCTCCGGGTGATTGCGCGTCAGGAACACACCGGTCTTGTCGTCGAAGACCCGCGCGGAAACGACCCGCTCGTCACTCGATACGGAGTCGAGCAGCGCTTCGCCGGTGTCGAGATTGAAGTTCCACAGGGACGTCTGCATGCCGACGGCGAGGATGTCCGCCAGCCGCTGGTGGTCGGACGAGAACTGCTGCTCCTGGATGAAATCCTGTTGGCGCAGCGTCAGCATCGTGCTGACCGATACCGGCAGGAGAAGTCCGCTGGCGACAGCAAGCATGATCGTCGTACGCAGCTTCAGTCGCATGCCCGCCTCCCGCGTCGGGATTTCCGCTCATGCCTCGCATGCCGTGACAGTAGGGAACAACAATGGCCATTACTGCAGCCGGACCGGACAGGGCAGGCGATGCACCACTTTAGACACCGGCTCGTGCATGAGTTCGCCGAAGACATATTGTCGCGACACGATGCTTGCGACAGCGCATGCCGCCGGTCAAATGCACTTGCATTGGGGATGCTGCCTGAAAGTCAGGAGCCGGCCCCGGCCCGTATGGCGAACGCAAGATACTTCTGTGTCTGACGTCGGTACTCATCCGCGCACGGGGTCAAGCCGGCCTGCTACGGTAGCGCGCTGGCGGGGATCCATGCAGCGCTTGTTCCTGTCACCTGCCTATGGATCACCGCCTGTGTCCAATGCATGCTGTATAAGTACAAATTGGTAGTTTAAATACTTGAAATACACCAGAAAGCGTCCATATCGATAGCCTATTTATTGGCGTTATATTTCGCTAATTCCTCGAAAAGTACCTCTTGGAAAGCAATTTTTTCTGAATTCGTGTGCGAAATGATGGTGGAAATGCAGGCCGTAATTTTTTAAAAAGACTACCAATTTGATATTGAAATGGCCTGGAAGTTTGGTTAAAATAAACTGTGTTTATATACAGTAGTTGATGATCCTGACCTCTGCGATGTTTGCGCTTATTGCGCCGTCGGCGCATCCCCTCGATTCCTGCACCGAGTCTGTCCAATCTTCCATTGCATTCCGACTGTTCAACCGATGTTGGCAACCGTTTTCCGTTGGCGCTGCCGGGGGGACTGGGGCGTGGCCTGGAGCTGTTGGCGCAGCAGATCGATCATCATCTCGCGCGCTTCGTTCGGCTGCGCGCGGAAAAGGGTGAGGGCCGTTTCGATGAACAGTTTTTCTTTTTCGTCAGTCGGCATGCGGAGCGTATCGTGTTCTCGATCCATCCAGCCGTGCGGCAAGTCCAGCCGTTCCTCGATAGCGCGAGCCACATGGTTCCCGATGTTTTTGCGTCCGCACTTGATATGGCTGAGGTAACGGTCGGACAACTCCAGGCGCTCGGCAAACAGCTTGAGCATGCCGCGTTGCGGCAGGTGAGGGTGCTGGTCGATGAAGCCGACAAACAGTTTCTTGAAGTTTTTATGCCTGATCTGCGCGCTGTCCATCGCCATGTCGAATCCTCCGAAGGTGGCAGCATCGTTCTTTGTGGAACTGTCGATGCTGCATCAAGGAGTGTAACCCAGGAGCGGGATGCTCATGTTGGCATTATGCAACCGAATAGGGCGTATTTTTCGGATGGCATGGCGGAAACGCCAGGCGACTCGACAGATTGAATGTGTTAAACGGCTCTCCGTGCGCCGTTCCAGTGCGCAAGCATTGTAAAAGGCAATGCCCGGGAGCCGGACAGCCAAGGCTTCATGAAGATGAAAATCGATTATCTGCAATTGACGAATCAAGATGTGTTCGGCCCCGGCCAGCGCAGGGAACCGCCGGACCGCATACTGGTCGAGGCCATTTCGGTGACTGCGGAAGTGTGCGGGCAACCATTGTCCGAGGTGGCCGCCGAAATGCTGGCGTGCGATCTGGGCGACTTCAATGAGAGCGCCGTCCTTGCCGCCTTGGCGCGCTGCCGGATGGAACTGCAAGGACCGCTGAAAATGCCCGATATTCTCGCGCGTCTCGACGACGGCCGGCCCGACGCGGAGGAAGCGTGGGCGATGATGCCGCAGAGCGAACTTGCGTCCGTGGTCTGGACCGAGGAAATGGCGCAGGCGTGGGGCAATGCCTTGCCGCTGCTGAATGCCGGCGATGCCGGCGGCGCACGTGCGGAATTTCGGGAAAGCTACGCCAGAGCAGTGCTGGATGCCCGCATCCGGCGCAAACCTGCGCAGTGGATGCCATCGCTTGGCAGCGATGTCGCGGGCCGTGAACGCGCGCTGCTCGATGCCGTGCAGAAGGGCCGCCTGTCGGCAGCGCATGTGGAGCAGTTGCTGCCTGCCGGCGTTGCGTCCGCGGACGCAGCAGCGATCATTGCGCAGATGAAGATCAAGAATCTGCTCAAGAATCTGCACTGAGGCGCGCGTTTTGCATCGAAAGGAGTGCGTCCATGAATACTACCATTTTGGTAGTTATTTGAAGTAACTCGAATCTGCTCATCGAGGTGACGTGATGGATAGTCAAGCTGGTTGGGATGACGGCGGCTTGCAGTGGTACCAGCAGATCGGCCGTCTGGAACAGATTGAACACGAGGAAGAGGAAAGGAAGCGATACATCATGAGTACATTTGAAGTTCATCGTGCAACGAAGCGCCGGGCCAAGCTGCGTCTCGGCATGTCCGGGCCGGCCGGCAGCGGCAAGACCTATTCCGCCCTGCTGATTGCAAGCGGCCTGGGCGGACGTATCGGCATGATCGATACCGAGCACGGCAGCGGCGACCTCTACGCCGACCTGCTGCCGGAAGGCTATGACGTGCTGTCGTTGACGCCGCCGTTTACGCCGGCCCGTTACATCGAAGCCGTCCACACGCTGGAAGAGGCCGGCGTGTCGACCATCATCGTCGACAGCCTGACGCATGCCTGGACCGGCGAAGGCGGTTCGCTCGACCGGCAGGGCAAGATCGCCGACAAGTCGGGGAACAGCTGGCAAGCCTGGCGGCAAATCACGCCGGAACACAATGCGCTGGTCGAGGCATTGCTGCAGAGCCCCTGCCACATCATCGCAACCATGCGCGCCAAGACCGAGTACGTGCAGGAAAAGGACGAACGCACCGGCAAGCAGGTGGTGCGCAAGATCGGTCTTGCGCCGATCATGCGCGACGGCATCGAATACGAGTTCACCACGTTCCTCGAACTGGATGCGCACCACGTGGCCTACGTCGGGAAAGACCGCACCCGTCTGTTCGACGGCGAGATCTTCAAACCCGACATCGAAACCGGCCGGCGCCTGCTGGCATGGCTTGATTCCGGCGAAGACATCGAGATCAAGCGCAATGCCATGCCCGAAGAGCAGAAGGCCGGACTGATCGACGCGATGGAGAACGCGCATTCGCTGGATGATCTGTTCAAGGCGTTCTCGACCGCGTATCGCGCGGCGCTTGTGTTGCCCGACCCGGCAGCCCTGTCCGAGCTGACCACGGTGAAAGACAAGCGCAAGGCCGAAATCGAAGCGCACCACGACGAAGACTTCGGAGTGGCGGCATGAACCCGGTATTCGAAGCTTTCGAGCTGGCTGCGCAGTACCGGCAGCTCGCCGAGTTGCTGGCCGAGCGGCATGACGATGAACAGGTGACCGCCGACACGCTGGAAAGCATGTCCGGGCCGCTCGACGAGCATCTCGAAAACCTGGCGAAGATGGTGCGCAATATCGAGGCGGCCGACGCTGGTGTGCAAAAAACCATCGCCAGCCTGGAAGCGCGGCACGTCGCGCTGCAGCGTGCCGCCGAACGCGGCCGCAGGCTGATTCTCGACCTGATGCTGGCATCGCGGCGCGACAAGGTCACGACGGCGCTATTCTCGCTCGCGGTCAGGAAGAATCCGCCGCAGATCGTCATCGATCATGAGGCCGATATACCGCCGGTCTACCTCGTCCGTCACGAACCGCCGCCGCCGACACCCGACAAGCGGGCCATCGCCGCCGCCCTGAAAGCCGGAGCGTCGGTGCCCGGCGCCCGCAGCGAGCAAAGCATGCGGCTCGACATCCGCTAATCCACAAAGGAAACTGCCATGACAACCTTGAATAAAGCCACCCTGATCGGTTACCTCGGACATGACCCCGAAATGCGAACGACAACCGGCGGCGATGCAGTCGCACACTTCGCGGTGGCGACGACCGAAACCTGGAAAGACAAGACGAGCGGCGAAAAGAAACAGGCGACCGAATGGCATCGCGTCGTGCTGTATCGCAAGCTCGCCGAGATCGCCGGCCAGTATCTGAAAAAGGGATCGCTGGTCTACATCGAAGGTCGCCTGCAGACGCGCAAGTGGACGGGCAGGGACGACATCGACCGGTATACGACGGAAATCATCGCCGACGACATGCGCATGCTTGGCGGACGTCATGCAGCGGAAGAAGCCGGGAGCGAAACGAACGAAACGAACAATACGCACAATGTGCCCAACGCCGCCGGCGACACCAGTCAGACCATGCCGCAACGGGCGCCGGCCAGAACGCCGCAGTATGCAGATGACGAAATACCGTTCTGATCGCGGCTTTGCACACAGGAGCGGATGCGTGGCGGACGCTGCGACTCCCGTTTTTCATCCGAATTTTTATTGGCGCCTTCCCTGAATTTCCATATTTTGTTGTCGCGGATCACTGTTAAAACGATAGCGTTAAAAAAGCGCCGCCAAGAGCGTGTCCGTTCATTCAGGGAGACATCATGAAAAAATGCTTGATTGGCATGTTCGCAGCGGCATGCCTGTTGCTGCCTACAATTGACTCGATTGCCGGTACGCTCGACAAGATCCGTGACACACAAACGATGGTGATCGCCTACCGCGAAGGCCAGCCGCCGTTTTCCTATCTCGACGGCAAGCAGCCGACCGGGTACGCGGTCGAGTTGTGCCAGAAGGTGGCCGAGGCGGTCAAGCGCGAGCTGAAGCTGCCGAGCCTGAACGTGAAATACCTCCCTGTCGATTCCGTGACACGCTTCACCTCGGTCATCGAAGGCAAGGCCGATGTGGAATGCGGCAGCACCACCAACAATGCCGAGCGGCGCAAGAAGGTCGCGTTCTCGCTTCCCTATTTCTTTTCCGGCGTGCGCGCGCTGGTGCGCACCGACCGCGGTATCAAAAACTGGCCGGATCTGCGCGGACGCACCGTCGCGACGACCAAGAACACCACTACCATCCAGTTGCTGAACGACCGCAACAACGTCCGTGCGCTGGAGATCAAGCTGGTCGAAGGCAACGACGACATGGACTCCTTCCGGCTGGTGAAAGAAGGCAAGGCCGACGTGTTCCCGATGGATGACGTGCTGCTCTACGGACTGCGCGCCAGCGTGGACAATCCGTCTCAATATGCGGTTGTCGGCGATCCGCTTTCGGTGGAGCCGTACGCTATCACGATGCGCAAGGACGACCCGGCGTTCAAGAAGGTGGTCGACAACGAACTCGTACGCCTCATCTACGACGGCGACATCTACAAGATCTATGACCGCTGGTTCATGCGGCCGATACCACCGAAAGGCATCAACATGAACATGCCGATGGGGTATTTGCTGCGGGATCTGTTCCGTTTTCCGACGAACCGGCTGGCGGATCAGTGAGCAACGTTTGTTGCCGAGAGCGCGGGGGCAGGGATAGTGTAACGTCAGGGAGTTCTATGAATCGCTCGCTTTATGATTCATCAACTCGTCACTTCGAGCAGCAACCCGAAGGAGCGTAGACCGAGATTGCATCCCGGCCTACCGTTACCTTGATTGAAGTTACCTATCGGCAGCTTATGTCCTCGCCGCATTCATAGGCACAAAAAAGTTCAGTGCGATGAAATGGGAAACATCAATTCCCCATAATCGATCTCAACACATGACCGGCAATTTGCGGATTTTCCTTCATCCGCCTGATGCTGTAGCCGTACCAGTCCTTACCATACGGCACATAGATCCGGACGCGATACCCCCTGTCCAGCAACTTGTCGCGCAAGGATTCGCAGACCCCAAGCAGCATCTGGAATTCGAACTTCCCGCTGTCGATACCGCACCGCTGTGTCAGCTCAATCACTTGCTCGACGAGCGCGCTGTCGTGCGTTGCGATGCCGACGAAGGTCCCTGTTTCAAAGCAGCGGGAAACGTGATGCAGGAAATGCGCATTGATAGCGCTTCGGTCATTCAATGCCCCGTCCACGAGGTGTGACCTGTCCTCCAGATAGATACCTTTGCATATGCGCAGGTTGCCTGCTTCAGACAAAAGCGGCTCTATGTCCTGGTAGGTACGTTTCAAATAGGCCTGAAGTGCCAGGCTTATGTTGTTGTGGCGAGACTTCAGCCGGGTGAACAGATCGATTTCCTTTTGGACGCAACGCACGTCTTCCATGTCAATGCAAACGGCAGTCTTGTGGTGTTCCGCAGAACCGGCAAGCTGCTCCAGCGCTTGCTCGCAGTGCTGCGCGTCGAGCAGCAATCCCAACGCTGTTGGCTTGACCGAGATGGTCGCCTTGAGTCCATGCTCTTGAATGGCTTCGAGAACCTGGATGTATTCCTCCGTTGTATTGCCAGCTTGCGCCAGGGTGGAAACTGTTTCGCCAAGTACGTCGACCGTGACACAGAAACCTTGCGCGTTGAGATCCCGGATGCGTTTCACCGCATCGGCAAGCTTGTCGCCGGCTATGTACCGCCGTGAAATCTTGTGCACGAGTGCGCGAGGGAGTAATGGGGTGGCGTATGCCGCCAGGGTGTTCAATACCTGCATGTTGAGCTCCAAACGAATAACGGAATGCTTCGACCTGCCTGATGCGTGAATCAGAGGAAATATGGACGAAGCGAAGCGCCGGCAGGAGTATGTCGAGCCAGCGTAAGGCAGCACGCCGGGCGAGCGCTCTCAAGCGCTGTTCGGCAATGTGCGTTCAGTTAAACGTTGAAGGAGGCCAAGCGGCGCAATGCATTCTTGTTCTCGGGTTAATCTGCTGATCTTGCAGGCTACTTTGGTGCGTTTCACGAAGTAAGGGCTTGCCGCCAAGGAAATGATGTACCAGCTTGGCGGCCGGCGGACAACATTATAGAGCAAGAGCACCCATGGTCCGGATTGCCGATAGCAATGGTTCAATCTCCTTGTAGTCAATGGAACCGGCTGGTAAGCGCAATGCCGGACGGCTGTTGTATCAACCCGCGCTTTCATCGGCGATAATGTCTCCGCGCAATGCAACCGCGACGTTGTCGAACCTGCTGGATTCCTGGGCGGTGCCTAAGGGAGGATGCGTTCGGAAGAAGCTGGCCTGCATGCGCACCATGGCCAGGAACCCGTTTTCCATGGGCCTGGCATACGCCTGCCATGATCGGATTTGCTCTGAGATGACGTTGAAAACTTTACTGATTGCCGGCCTCGGTTTTGCGCTGCTCGCCGGCGATGCCTGCGCGCAGGAATCGCTGACGCTTAGAAAAATCAGGGAAACCGGGATCGTCACGATAGGCTACCGCGACGGATCGATTCCTTTTTCCTATCTCGACGGACGGAAGCGGCCGGTTGGCTACTCCATCGATATCTGCCGGCGGATTGTCGATGCGCTGAAGACGAAGCTGGACGTGCCGAACCTCGAGATCAAGTTCCTGCCGGTGACGTCGGCCAACAGGATTTCCTTCATCACCAACGACACGGTCGACCTGGAATGCGGTTCCACGTCGAATACCGCGGAGCGCCAGCAGAAAGTGGCGTTTACCTTGACCACCTTCGTCGTGTCGAGCAGCTTGGTGACCAAGAAGACGCTCGATGTCCGGACGCTGGACGACCTGAAGGGACAAACGGTGATTTCCACAGCCGGCACGACCAGTATCGCGGCGCTCACGGACCTGAACCGGTCGCGCGATCTGGGCATGCGCATCCTTGTCGGCAAGGATCATGTCGAGGCTTTTTTGATGGTCGTTGCCGACCGCGCAGCGGCCTTCATGATGGACGATGTCCTGTTGCATGGCCTGGTGGCCAGTGCGAAGAACCCGGCCGAGTTCCGGATTCAGCAAGCCGGCCTGGCGGTGGAACCCTATGGCATCGGACTGCGCAAGGACGACCCGGGATTCAAGAAGATCGCCGACGACACGATCGCCGGCCTGTTCAAGAGCGGTGAGATCGAGAAGATTTATCGCAAATGGTTCCTGTCGCCGATCCCGCCCAACCAGATCAACCTGGGGCTGCCGATGAACCCGATGCTCAAGCGCATGATCGCGGCGCCGACCGACTCTCCCGATCCTTCGGCTTACCGCTGATTGAACGATTGCCGGGTAAGTAGACAAGAGTTTTTTGAAAGGTAGTGCAGGCACGGCGGCCGGCGCTCCGGAGGCCTGCACTACCTTATTCAACCCTCGGATTCCGCAGCCGACCGGTACTGGTCGATCACGATACCGTGCCGGTGTATCTTGTCGTACAACGTTTTTTTCGCGATCCCCAGCGCTTCGCAGACCGGCATCGGCCGGCCTTGATGCTGCCTGAGCGCCTGTTCGATCAGTGCCTTCTCGACCAGGTCCAGTTGCTGGCCCAGCGTCATCGGCTTAGCCGGGTCCAGCGCATGCTCCGGAGCGCTGGGCAGGCCGAGCACGAAACGGTCGGCGACGTTGCGCAACTCGCGCACGTTGCCCGGCCAGTCGTTCGCCATCAGGCGCCGCACATGATGCCCATCCAGCGCAGGCGCCTCTCGTCCGTAGCGCACGGCGGCTTGCAGCACGAAATGTTCGAACAGGATGGGAATGTCTTCACGTCGTTCCCGTAACGGCGGTAGTTCGAGCACGGCGACGTTGAGCCGATAGTACAGATCGCTGCGGAATTTCTGCTGCTCGCTGAGTTCCTTCAGGTCCGCCTTGGTCGCCGCGACGATGCGGAAGTCCACGGGGACCTGCTCGTTCGAGCCGAGCCGTTCGATCTTGCGTTCCTGCAGCGCGCGCAGCAGCTTGACCTGGAATGCAAGCGGCATGCTTTCGATTTCGTCGAGCAGCAGCGTGCCGCCGTGCGCATGTTCGATCTTGCCGACGCGGCGCTTGCCGGCATTGGTGAAGGCGCCCGCTTCGTGCCCGAAGATCTCGCTTTCGAACAGGGTTTCCGGCAGACCGCCGCAGTTGAGGGCGACGAAATTGTGCTTGCGCCGCTCGCTGTAGTCATGCAGGCAACGCGCGACGAGTTCCTTGCCGGTGCCGGTCTCGCCGAAAAGCAGGATGTCGGCCGAGGTATCGGCCAGGTTGATGATCTGGCGGCGCAGCGTTTCAACCGCCGCCGACTGTCCGAGAATGACCGCCTCGATGCCGCACTTGTCCTGCAACTGGCGGCGCAGGGTGTTGACTTCCAGCGTCAGCGCGCGTTTTTCCATCGCGCGCGTTGCGACTTCGACCAGCCGCTCCATCGCGAACGGCTTTTCGATGAAATCGTAAGCGCCTTCCTGCATCGCCTGCACCGCCATCGATACGTCGCCGTGGCCGGTCACCATGATGACGGGAATCGCCGGGTCAGCAGCCGTCACATGCCGCAGCAGGCCGAAACCGTCCATGCCCGGCAGCCGCACATCGCTGATGACGATGCCGGGAAATCCGGGGGCGATGTGCTGGATGGCGAGCTCCGCCGACTCGCAGGCATGGACCTCGAAGTCGGCCAGTTCCAGCGTTTCGGTGACGCTGGAACGAACCGAGGAATCGTCCTCGACAAACACGATCTTGAAGCCTTCAAACATGGTTCCCTTCCTGCGTGGATTTGAGGTCGAATTCAAACGCTGCGCCGCTGCCGGTGTTCTCGGCGCGCAGCGCGCCGCCGAACTCCCGCACGATGCCGGCGGAGATCGCCAGCCCCAGGCCCAGTCCTTCGCCCTGCGGCTTGGTGCTGAAAAACGGTTCGAACAGGTGCGGCATTGCCGCTTCCGAAATGCCGGGACCGCTGTCGGTGATCCGGATCATGACGCGGCCGTTTTCTTCCCACGTCCGGATCGACATCTTTCTGGAAGGCGCGTCCTTCATCGCATCGAATCCGTTGGCGATCAGGTTGATCAGCACCTGTTCCAGGCGATTGCCGTCGCAGTGTGCCTGCAGCGAAGCGGGAACGTCAATCTGCATCTCGATCCGCTCCGAGCGGATGCGGTTGTCCAGCAGCAGCAGGACGTCTTCGACGGCGCGCGCCGGCGCAATCGGTACGATCGCGAGCGGCGCCTTGCGCGCAAACGACTTGAGCTGTTCAGTGATGCGGCCCATCCGTTCGGTGATGCCGGCAATCGACTGCAGGTTCTGGTTGATGCGCTCGGTCTGTCCGCGCTTGAGCAGCAGGCGGGTGTTGTGGGTCAGCGAGCGCAAGGCGGTCAGCGGCTGGTTGAGCTCATGCGTGATGCCGGTGGAAAGCTGTCCCAGTACCGCCAGCTTGCTGGCCTGTATCAGTTCGTCTTGCGCTTCGCGCAGCACCTGTTCCGTCCGTTTGCGCTCGCCGATCTCGCGGACCAGGTCCTGGTTCGTGTCGTTGAGTTCGGCAGTACGTTCGGCGACTTTGCGTTCCAGTTCGTCATGCGCCTTCTTCAGTGCCTGGCTCGCCGCAAGCTGACTGGCGATGCCGCGTCGGCGCTGCGCCAGGTACAAGCCGAGCAGGCAAATGAAGGCCGCGGTCGCCGCTGCGCCTAGCGCCGTGTAGCGCGCATTGAGCTGGACGCTGGAAGCGTCGGAAAACGTCACCAGATGCCATCCGGTCCTGACCATGAACCGTTCATGCGTGACGTAGAGCTTGCCGCGCGCGGACGAGTCCGGCCGCGGTAGCCTGACGAGATGGTTGCCGTACTCGAGCGGGCGTTCGATCACCATGCCGAGCGGCTGGATCGGCTCGCGGGAATGGCTGCCCTGCCTGGCCAGCCTGGCGCTCAGCATGGCCGGAATCAGGCTCGTGGTCCGGTATTTCCAGCTCTGAACGGAGGAAATGACGATGTTGTCGCTTTCATCGATCACCAGGAACTTCTCGCTTTGGGCATGCGCCAGCGATGCGGTCCAGGTTGCCTCGATCGGCGCCAGGCTGATTTTCACCACCGCCACGCCGGCGACGCGGCCGTGATTCCTTACCGGTTTCACGAAGTAATACTCGGGCGAGTCGAGCGCCTTGTTCGGCGCGAAGAAACGCGCCTGACCTTCTTCCAGCGCTTCCCGGAAGTACGGCAGGGACGAAAAATCCTGGCCGACGAAGGAACGGGGCTGATACCAGTTGCTGGATGCGCGAACGATGCCCCGGTTGTCCATGACGAAGACGGCGCCGGCGCCGGCGCGCACGTTGAGGCTTGCCAATCGCTTGTTCACGGTGTCGGCCAACTGGGCGTCGCCGCGTCCTTCCAGCAGTGCGAGCACGTCGGGATCGAGCTCCATCAGGCTCGGCAGATACTCATGTTTTCCCAGTTCGCTTTCCAGACCGGCGACATACACATCCAGCTGGTGAGATGAGACCTCGTCCAGATGCGCGTATCCCTGGCGTTCGCTCCATGTGTGCGCGAAAAGCGCCGCAAGCGTACTCACTGCAAGGATGCCGAGCCAGATGGCGAGGCTGCCGGGTGAGCGGAGCGCGGATAACCAGGGAAATGATCGCAAATCGAACCTCGAAAACACAGTCCGCGCCGGGCGGGGTTCTCTTGCTGCCGGCGCTGTCCAGTCAGTCATCTTAAATGAATAATCGTTGAAAATGCGTCTCGAAAATGAGCGGGCCGTCCTGTTCGGTGCCAGTTTTGATCCGATCAGCCGGGCGAAGCCGAACCTGACAGGCATGGAGCGTGCCTGCACCGGGGTACTTGCTCCTGAAATGGGCAAGCTGCTGTTTTGACGGCATATTTACCGTTCTTTGACATCCCCCCGCTGCAGCTCGCCGGGCGGCGATCGATACGGATGTGCTGCCGGCAGTGTGGATATGCGCACTGGGTCCGGGCCTGGAAGGTTTGGCATGACAGGTAGTGCAGGCACGGCGGCCGGCGCTCTGAAGGCTCGCACTACCTACGCCGGGCGTGTGGAGATGCATACGCCATCTTCGTCCGGAGTGTAGACCTCCGCCCACTCCGCTTGTCTGCCTTCCCGGCCCTTTTCGTAAAAAGTCTGTCGAATCAGGTACATGCGCGCTCCAGTCGACGCCGGCCGCCATTGGCATGCTTCCTGCAATTCACCGCTCCACACCCGTAATTCTGACCCATCCGGAGCCGAGCTGCTTATGGAAACCAAATGGCTGGAAGATTTCATTTCCCTCGCGGAGACGCACAGTTTCCGGCGCTCGGCCGAGCTGCGCCATGTGTCGCAGCCGGCGTTCTCGCGCCGTATCCAGTCGCTCGAAGCCTGGCTCGGCGCGGATCTGATCGACCGCACCTCCTATCCGACCCATCTAACCCCCGCTGGCCAGACCTTCTATGAGCAGGCCGTGGAGATGCTCGGGCAGATCAACAACGCGCGCATGCTGTTGCGCAGCAAGCGGCCTGCCGCACAAGCCACGATCGACTTTGCCGTTCCTCATACCTTGTCGTTGACTTACATGCCCAAGTGGATGACCAGGCTGAATGAAGGTTTCGGTTCGCTGCACAGCCGCCTGATAGCGCTGAACGTGCATGACGCGGTGCTAACCCTGGTGGAGGGCGGATGCGACCTCCTGCTCTGCTACCACCATCCTTGCCAGCCGGTGCAACTCGATGCCAACCGCTACGACATGCTGGTGCTGGGGCATGAAACCTTGCGTGCTTATGCCCGGTGCGACCGCGATGGCGTGCCGGAGCTGCGTCTGCCGGGCAGCAAGGAATCACCGCTGCCCTTCCTTTCCTATAGCGCAAACGCCTACTTCGGGCGCATGGTCGAGATGATCCTGGCTGACGCCAAATCCCCGCTTCATCTGGAAAAGCGCTATGAGACCGACATGGCCGAAGGCCTGAAGATGATGGCGCTCGAAGGGCATGGCATCGTGTTCCTGCCCGAATCCGCAGCTGCGCGCGAAGTGAAGCAAAAGCAGCTGGCGCGCGCCGACGGCGGCCGGCCGGATTGGGAACTGAACATGGAAATCCGCTTGTATCGAGAACGGCCGACCGCGCAACGTCCCGGCAAGCGCGTCGTGTCCGACCTGTGGAACTACCTGTTGTGCGAAGGCGGCGCACGGGAAGTCCATGCGCCGCCGGCCGGGGCAAATACCAGGAATGCTGCCATGACTGCGGGGCGCGCAATCGTGCCCCGCAGGCGGGCACCATCGACGGCACCGGAGCAGCTGCGCGCTGCTGCCGTCGCACTTGTTGACAGCAAATCGCAGGAAGACCTGTCAGCCCGGATGGCGCAAGCCGTCCATCAACATCTCATTGTCTAATAACAGAGGAGACCAACACCATGCGTATTTCCAAGACGCTGCTCGCATTGACCGCAAGTTCGCTGCTCGCGGCAGCCGCTCCGCAAGCCGGTGCACAACAGAAATTCGTCACCATCGGCACGGGCGGCGTAACCGGAGTGTATTACGCAGCGGGCGGCGCCATCTGCCGGCTGATGAACAAGGAACGTGCACGGCACGGCATTCGCTGCTCGGTGGAATCGACCGGCGGGTCCGTGGTGAACGTCAATACCATCCGGGCCGGAGAACTCGACTTCGGCGTTGCCCAGTCGGACTGGCAGTATCACGCGGCCAAGGGCACCAAGGTGTTCCAGAAGGACGGTGCGTTCACTGACCTGCGCGCGGTGTTCTCGCTGCACCCGGAACCGTTCACCGTGCTGGCACGCAAGGACGCCGGCATCAACAAGTTCGAAGACCTCAAGGGCAAACGCTTCAACGTCGGCAACCCGGGTTCCGGCACGCGCGCCTCGCTGGATGAACTGCTGAACGCGATGGGCTGGACGCCCAGTGCGTTCAGCCTGGCCGCCGAACTCAAGCCCGACGAGCACGGTGCCGCGTTGTGCGACAACAAGATCGACGGCTTCATCTATGGCGTCGGCCATCCGTCCGCCAACATCCAGGACCCGATCACGACCTGCGGCGCGAAGCTGGTGCCGCTGACCGGTCCTGCCGTGGACAAGCTGGTCAAGGCCGCGCCGTATTATGCCTATGCCGAAATCCCCGGCGGTCTGTACGCGGGCAACCCCGACCCGGTCAAGACCTACGGCGTGCTGGCGACGTTCGTGACGTCGGCCAAGGTGCCCGACGCGACGGTGTACGAGCTGGTCAAGGCCGTGTTTGAAAACTTCGACGATTTCAAGAAGCTGCATCCAGCCTTCGCCCACCTCGATCCCAAGCACATGATCAAGGATGGCCTGTCCGCGCCGCTGCATCCGGGCGCCGTGAAGTACTACAAGGAAAAGGGCTGGATGTAAGCGATCCGGCACTGGAGAGCGCCGCTCTTTCGGTCTGCATAGTGTGAGGGCGCCTGCACGGCGTTCCTCATGGCTGGCCGGCCCGGAAGACGGCGCTTTTCCGTTCACGACATTCCCGCTGCATTGCCCAACGACTCAAGGTCTCCATCATGAGCACTCTCGATGCAAAACAAGCGCCACAGGTTGATGTGAATCAGCTCGTGGCCGACAACGATACCGGCGGCCGCAAGCCCGGCCCGCGCGTGGCGCGCCTGCTGCTTGGGGTATCCCTGGCATGGTCGCTGTTCCAGCTCTGGATCGCGTCGCCGCTGCCTTTCTCGCTCGGTATCTTTGTGCTGAACGACACCGAATCGCGCGCCATCCATCTCGCGTTCGCGATCTTCCTCGCCTTCATGGCCTACCCGGCGTTCAAGCGTTCGCCGCGCAACCGCGTCCCTGCCCTCGACTGGGTGTTCGCACTGGCCGGCGCCTTTTGCGCCTCTTACCTGTTCCTGTTCTATACCGACCTGGCCTCGCGCCCGGGCCAGCCGACGACCATGGACGTCGCCACGGCCGCGCTCGGCATCATTCTCCTGCTGGAAGCGACGCGTCGCGTGCTCGGCCTGCCGATGGTGATCGTGGCCCTGATCTTCCTTGGCTATACCTTCGGCGGCCCTTACATGCCGGACATGATCGCGCATCGCGGCGCCTCGCTCGACCGTGCGATGTCGCACCAGTGGCTGACGACGGAAGGGGTGTTCGGCGTCGCGCTGGGCGTGTCGTCGAGCCTGATCTTCCTGTTCGTGCTGTTCGGATCGCTGCTCGACAAGGCAGGCGCCGGCAACTACTTCATCAAATCCGCATTCGCGCTGCTCGGCCACATGCGCGGCGGCCCGGCCAAGGCGGCGGTGCTGTCATCGGCGGCGACCGGCGTCATTTCCGGTTCTTCGATCGCCAACGTGGTGACCACCGGCACCTTCACCATTCCGCTGATGAAGCGGGTCGGCTACCGGCCCGATCAGGCCGGCGCGGTCGAGGTGTCGAGCTCGGTCAACGGACAGATCATGCCACCCGTGATGGGCGCGGCCGCGTTCCTGATGGTCGAGTACGTCGGCATCCCCTACACGCAGATCATCAAGCATGCATTCCTGCCGGCGGTCATTTCCTACATCGCTCTGCTGTATATCGTCCACCTGGAAGCGCTCAAGAACAATCTGATCGGCCTGCCGCGCCGCGGCAATGCAACCGCGCTGCAACGGCTGGTCTCGCTCGGACTGACGGTCAGCGGCATGGTGGTGCTGAGCGGTGTCGTGTACTGGAGCGTCGGCTGGATCAAGCAGGTGATGGGCGATGCAGCGATCTATGTGATCGGCGCCGGCCTGCTGGCTGCTTATACCGGCCTGCTGTGGTACGGTGCACAGCAGCCCGAGCTGGAACTGGATGATCCGGATTCGCCGGTATTCGAGTTGCCCGAGACCGGGCCGACGCTCAAATCCGGTCTGCACTATCTGCTGTCCGTCGTGGTGTTGATCTGGTGCCTGATGGTCGAGCAACTGTCGCCGGGACTGTCGGCGTTCTGGGCCACGATGTTCATGGTGTTCATCATGCTCACGCAGCGGCCGATCCAGGCCTATTTTCGCGGTCGCGGCAACTATGCGGCGGCGATTCGCACGGGTGCAGGCGAACTGCTCGACGGATTGATCATGGGTGCGCGCAACATGATCGGCATCGGCGTCGCGACGGCCGCCGCCGGCATCGTGGTCGGCACCGTGTCGCTCACCGGCATCGGCCTGGTGATGACCGAACTGATCGAAATCCTGTCGGGCGGCAACCTGGTGGGCATGCTGCTGCTGGTGGCGCTGATCAGTCTGATCCTCGGCATGGGCCTGCCGACCACCGCCAACTACATCGTGGTGTCGACGCTGATGGCGCCGGTGATCGTGGAACTGGGCGCGCAGAACGGCCTGATCGTGCCGCTGA
The DNA here is from genome assembly GCA_966212445.1 of uncultured Noviherbaspirillum sp. GTDB lineage: Bacteria > Pseudomonadota > Gammaproteobacteria > Burkholderiales > Burkholderiaceae_D > Noviherbaspirillum. The sequence goes on from CBIHRJ010000013.1 coordinate 59,839, forward strand.
TCGCGGTGCACATGTTCGTGTTCTATTTTGGATTGATGGCGGATGTGACGCCGCCGGTCGGACTGGCATCTTTCGCCGCCGCGGCAATCGCGAGGACGGACCCGATCAAGACCGGCGTGACCGCATTCTTTTACAGCATGCGTACCGCGATCCTGCCGTTCCTGTTCATCTTCAACACCCAGTTGCTGCTGATCGGCATCGACTCCGCTTGGCATCTGTTCCTGACCGTCAGCAGTGCCGTCGTCGCGATGCTGGTATTCGCGGCGGCGACGCAAGGTTACTTCCTGGTGCGCAGCCGTTGGTACGAAACGCTGGCCCTGCTGTTGGTGACGTTCACGCTGTTCCGTCCCGGCTACTGGTGGGACATGCTCTATCCGCCCTTTGTCGAAGCGCCTGCGACCAAGCTGATGGAAGTCGCGGAGAAGGCGCCGGCCAATGCGTCTCAGCGTATCTGGATCGCCGGTGAAAACATCGACGGCAAGAGCATCTCGAAAGGTGTGCTGCTGCCTTTGGGCGAACCTGGCACAGCGCGCGAACGGCTGGCCAAGGCCGGATTGCGCGTGATGCCGCAGGGTGACGAGCTGCAGATCCTGACGGTGCAGTTCGGTTCCAGGGCGGCCAAGCTCGGCATCGAGAGCGGCTGGCGCATCACTCATGTGGAAGCACCGGCAGAGCGTAGCGCCAAGGAATGGCTGTTCATCCCGGCATTGCTGTTGCTGGCGGTGGTGGTGTTTGCGCAGCGGCGGCGGATGGTGAAGGCGGTGCCGGCCGTACAGAACGCGGCAGTCGAAGTGCTGAAACCGGGAACCGGCGGTTGATACATGTGCTTACATGTGCTGCATAGCCGGTGATCAACCGGCTATTCAGCACACAACAACATGCGGGCCGGCGCAAGCGGACGTTCGTTAATCCCGGCAAAATGGGACAGCTCTTGCAACGCTCCCGTGGCGGGACACTGCTCGTACAGGCTTACTTTTGCGCTTCCTTTTCCTCCGCCGGCTTCACATCGACCGTCGGCACGTCGACCTTCTTTTCTTCGGTGGTCACCTTCGGTACCTCAAGCGTCTTTTCCTCCTTGCCGACGGCCACGTCCGGCGTCTTCACGTCGTACTTCGGCAGGGTGACGTCACCCTCCTGCGTTTTTTCGGCCTGGTACTTCGGCACCGACAGATTGCCTTCCTGCGTCTTTTCGACGTCGCATGCAGCCAGGCCGAGCGCCATCAATGTGGCAGTAACGGTCGCGAGAATAGTCTTTGTCATTTGATCCTCCATAAAAGTTGACGAGCCGGACAGCGGACAGCGCCACGGCTCCGGTGTAATGACAGACCGCGGGCCGGTGCCGGAAGTTGTTGCAACTGTGTGAATGAATGTAACGCGGACCGGCTTACCCGCTGCGCTCAGGAACGAAGAGGTGTTGAAGCAGGTCATGAAGTGACGCCGCGACGCCGTTTGCGGGCTGTGCCGGGGCGCGAAAATGACCCGACGGAGATTTACATAAATTCACAATTTGTGACGGCGCAGCCATGCCGGGGGGAGCGCTGTCCCTTTGGAGCGAGAAGCTTTCTGCCCCATCCCGCTAAAACAAGAATGATTTGACCTGATTCAGTTCACCAATCTTGCGCAGCGGAATAACAAAGCTCTCGCGCTTTTCCTTTGCCGTGTTTTCATAGAAAACCAGTGTGATGCGCGCGGTGACGATCGGCTGTTCGCGCTTAGATTCGTCGAAGTTGTATCCGTTCTGACTGTAGTTGCCCCAGTAATTGACGAAGACGTGATAAGCGCCGTGTTGCGGTGCGATCGTCGTAAACATTTCCGGGCCGGGACCGTCGACACTGTCGACGTCGAGTCCGCCGCCGCCATTCATGACCGGCTTTGCCCAGAAGGCGTGCTGTCCGTCGGGAGCGACGACATGCAGGTCGATCTCCGCTTCAGGCGCGTCCCAGGAGCAGATGATGCGCAATTGCGGCGACAGCTGGCCCGGGTTCGCTTCATAGAACTGCACGCGCTTGGCGCTTTTTTCGTCAGTCTTGATTTCAATACTGTTGGAACCGCCGCCGAACGCATAGTGGCGCTCGTAGCGCCCGTCCTCGCCGGTGTTGAGCACCATGGGATTGCCGTTGACTACCAGAGTCGGCCTGCGGCTTTTGCCGGCGTCGCGGATGTGCCCCATGATCAGGGTGCGGTTCTTCTGCGCGCCACGGTTGATCGGCGGCGTCGGGTAGGCGACGCGCGTCTCGTTCGATTTGTCGGTCAGGCCGGAATAATTCCAGCCGCCGCGCGGGCTGTCGATAACGGCGGCCTGCTCCTGTGCATGGGCGTTCAGACCGACGGCGAGCAGGCACAAGACAAGAGCGTGCGTTTTCATGGATAGCTGAAAGACTTGATCAAGGTGAGTTCGCCCGCCTTGCGCATGGGCACCTGTACGATCTCGCGCTTTTCCGAGATCGTTCCTTCCTGCGTGATGATCGCTACCTGCGCGGTCGTGACTTCCTGCTGGTCCGGTCCGCTGCCGTAGTAATTGACGAAGACGTGATACACGCCCTTCAAGGGAGAAGGACTGGCGTAGATCTCCGGCCCGTATCCGGTGGTGACATCGACATCGAGCGCGCCGCCGTTGGGGACCGAGCGCTTGCCGTAGAACACGTGCTGGCCGTCCGGCGATATCACGTGCAGGTCGAGGTCGGTGCCGTCGCTGTCCCACGACAGCACGACCCGCAGCCGCGCCTGCGGCTTGGCGGCATAGGCGTCATAGAACTGGACGCGCTTCTTTTCCTTGCCGCCGGGGGCTTGCACTTCGATGCTGTTCGAGCCGGGGCCGAATGCATACGGGCGCTCGAAGCCGCCATCCTCGTCGGTCGAAAGCGGCATGGCGATGCCGTTCACCACCAGCGTGGCCGGACCGCTCTTGGGCGTTTTCTCGATGCGCCCTTTGATCAGCGCTTGCCGGGAATGGCCGGCGGCATTGACCGAGGATGCCGGATAATGCACCTCCTGCTGAAATCCCGCCGCTTCGCCGGTGCTGTGACGCCAGCCGCCGCGCGGCGCGTCGAGGGAAACCTGGGCAGCGGAGGATCCGGCTGCCGCCGCCAGTGCGGCCGTCACGAGCATGGAGATGAATGGCTGGTTTGTGTGTTTGTGCATGTTCAGCTTTCTGTCAAGCGTCGAGCCAGTTGCTCGATGTAGTCTTCATTGGCGCCGTTCGGATGGAAGCGGAACACCAGATGCAGATATTCATGCGCCAGGGTGATGTGCTCGTCGAGGCTGTGCCATCCGCGTACGTAGATACGCAGGCGCTGCTGGTCGGAATACGGATGCCCCTCCGATAGCGCGCAAATCCTGGGCGGCACCTCCAGCGGCTCGAATCCCGGTTCGCGGCGCAAGCGCCTTTCCCATGAGCCGGCAGCCTTCGCCAGCCAGCTTTCCGCGTCCGGCAGGCGCTTGCAGTCTTCACGTCCGGACAGCGTGGCAATGGCGGCTTTCGGATAAGCAGCCGCAAGAATCCGATCGAAGTCCCAGCCTTGCCCGGCCTGTGCAATCGCGTCATGCCAAGCCAGACGATTCGTGCCGGGTTTGTCGCGGTGATACTGTACCGGCACGCCGTTCAGAATGATTTCATCGGTAAACCACGCGGCAGCCAGCGCGGCGGCGGAGGGTGGATTGGCGCTCACGCGCTGGGTCCGGCTGGAGTCGGCGATACGCCAGCAGCCTGCCTCGAAGCGTGCGTTCTGCACCAGATAGCTGCGGGCAGCGATCGCCAGTGCCCGCGCAGCCTGCGCCTGCCGGGTGCTGCCTTCACGGTCGATCACGCGCGCCACATAGTCGTTGAGCGTAAAACGCCCTTTGATGGCCGGTGCGCCGCTCGCATCCCGCGTCAGCGAAAGATCGCCGCGTGCCGTCACGCGGAGCCAGTTGCCGTTGGCGAATTCAAGCCGGTAGCGGCCGTTCAGATCGCCGGCATTCACCGCTTCTTTTTTGTCCGCCTGCCATACCGCGCGCAACGGATAGCGCGTGAAGAAATCGACGTCGACACAACTGGCGTCGCCGGCGGCCGCGGTATCGCGCCAGCGCGGTGCCGGCAGTGTTGCGGCCAGCTGCGGCGCCCATGCCGTCAGCGCGGTCCGGCTCGACCCGCGTGCGCCGAACCAGAATGGTGTGCCGTCAGCCAGCCAGCCGGCGGCACCGCCAAAAGCGCTGCCGTCGGCGAGATGCCACGAGTAAGTCTTGTAGCGGATACCGGTGCCAAGCACAGTCCAGGCTTCGCGCCCATATCCCTTGATACCGGTTTCCAGTAAGGCCTCGCGTGCCTGTGCGCGGATCTCCGGCGGGATTGCAGCCAGCGTCGCGAGCAGCTCACCGATCATGACTTCGGTCTCCGGTTGCATGCGCCCGATGTCGAGCAGCCACGGGGGTGCCGCATGCGTGCGCCAATGCGTCTGCCATTTGCCGGGCGTCATGCCCAGACGCGCCGGCGAAAAATAGGGGGCGCAGGAATGGGCGAGCGCCTGGTTGCGTCCGATGCTTTCGCCGGGCTCGCAGCAATAGCGTTCTTCGTTCGGCAAGGGGCGCTTTGACCTGCAGGTGTAAGCCGGTTCTTCGGCACGCGTTGCGGCGAGATAAGAAAACACGAACAGCTTCCACAAACTGCCGAGCGGCACCTTGGCTGCATCGCCGCCTGCGATGCTGGCGACGCCGGCCAATGCGGCGCCGCTTGTCAGTGTCCGCGTTTCCACTTGGCCGTCGCGCAGCCAGGCCACGGTTGCGGTATCGGCGGCATGCGCGCTGCAGCCCCATGCCACTATCAACACCGCGCCGGCGGCCAGATGTTTAGCGGATCTCGATACGCGCACGCGGCTTCTCCTCGAACGCTTTCTGCCCCGGTTGATACATCCGGTAGTAGCGCACCGGCGGCAACGCGAATTTGCCGGTTTGGCCGGGCCGAACCAGATGCCTGATCACGGTTTCGCCGTCGAGCGTATCGACCGGGACGGCGTAGCCGCGCGGCGTCTGCTCGTAACGGGCACGCTCCAGGGCCTCGGGCGCATCCTTGCCGGGGAAGCGCACCGCCATGCCCCAGGTCGTACGGTCAGCCGTCATGCCGGGCGGCAGCGGCACTTCGACGATGCCAAAGCGCATCGCGGAGCCCGAAGCCGGCGTCAACACCACTTCATCGAGATACACCTCGTCGGTTCTCAGCACTGCGTCGGCGGGCAACAGTTGCAGGTTGTAGCTGGTGGTTTGGGATTTCTCCGCAAGTTCGCCGCGCACCAGCCGGTAGAGCCGGCGTGTCACCTGCACCGGCAGACTCGATTTCTCTGGTTCACGGCTGTCGAACTGCGCGACCGCGGTCAATCCCGACAGCGGCGGCGTCGCCAGCTTGATGGCGGCAGGCACTGTACCGGTTGACCAGCGGAACACCCGCTGCCCGGTCGCCGTTTCCACCGGCTGCCACGGCGCATCGAGTTCGATGCGAGAGATCGCGCTGCGCAACACGCTGTCCCTGGTGCCGGAGCGCCCGCCGCTCAATGCGCGATACGTCCAGAGCAAGGTCAGGGAGCGGTCGATGGTGGCGCCTTCAGCGCGGACTTTTTCGAGAATGCCGGCCGCGTCCTGTGCCGGCAGACGGCCGGTCATCAGCAGCAGAGCTTCGCCCAGAGGCAGGCCCGCGCGTTGCACGCGCTGTGCCGCCGCATCCAGTGTCGCCCCCAATTCCGGCGAAACCGTGCCTTGCGCCTGGCGCACCACATAAGCCGCCAGCAAACGGGTCATGGCGGCCTGCACGTCGTTTTCCTCGTCCGTCAGCACCATACTGGCCAGCGGCGAATGCGGCTTGCCCTGAGCCGCGGTTGACGCCACGCGCGCAGCGTCCTCGGCCAGCGCTTCGGCCAGAGAGCGCACCGGCAATCCCATTTCCTGCATCCAGTACAGAATCAAGGCGCGATGCCAGGGCGAACGCTGCGCGCCGCGTTCCCGGTAAACCGCCAGCAAGCGATCGAAGTGGCCGGGCGGCAGCGTCATTTTGAGCGCGCGGCTGGCATGCCAGTCGGCGTAATAGGCATAGGCGGTGATGAGCGCATCCGTGTCGCGGCCGGGCGTACTCCACCAGCCGAAGGTCGCCTCCGGCCCGGCCATCTGCGCGAGGCGGAAGCGATGGCTGTGCAAACGCTGCGTCAATTGCGCGGCCAGACGCTCTTCCGTCGGCAGCACCGATTGCAGTGCCAGGCTGTACGGGATCAGGCGGCTGGACGTTTGTTCCACGCAGCCATACGGATAGTCGATCAAATCATCCATCAGGCGGCGGAACTGCGCGCTGGCGCCGTCGGCAAACTGCAGGCGTACATTGGCGGCATCTGCGGGCAGCTTCAGCACGGTCTCCTTGCCGGTGACCGGCACGCTGACCGAACGCAGGCTTTGCCAGTGCAGCGGCACGATTTTCAGCGGCACGCTCAGCGCATCGACCTGCTTGCCGCCCATCGTCAGGGCGAGGTTGATGCCGGCATTTGCGACCTTGGCATCGAGCGGCAGCGACACGAAGTTCGCACCCGGTTTGACCCTGATCGAGTCGCGTCGTTTCAGCCCTGCTCCCGACGCACTCAGTTCCAGGTTCGCTTCCTTGTTGCTCTGGTTGAAAATGGCAACGCTGGCATTGGGTGCGTCTTGCGATCGCATCCAGTTCGGGCTGGTCCATTTCACATAGAAGTCCTTATCGGAGCGCACATGCGCCGCGCTTTGGCCGACGATCCCGGACGGCGACGCCGCACGCACCGTGACGCGCCAGCGCGTCAGCGAATCGGGCATGGTAAACGACACCCGGGCATGGCCATTGGCATCGACCGCGACGGTCGGCTGCCAGAACGCGGTGTCCTTGTCTTCGCGGCGTGGCCGCTCCATCAGCTTGATGGCACGTTCGTGCGTCTGGCTGCGCCTGGGCATGGCCGCCTGCGTCGGCGGCCTGGCCAGGTCGTAGCCGATGAAATTCAGGCTGGCCGAGGTGCGCACATTGTTGCGGCGCGGATGGTAGAAGAAGTCGAACACGTCCGGTGCAATTTCCGGCTGCAGCACGTACACCATCTCGTCCACCACACTCACGGTCAGTTGCGCGCCTGCCGCCGGCTTGCCGTCGATGGCGGCGGCCAGGTCGAGCGTGACCTTGTCGCCAGGAGCATAGACCGGCTTGTCGGGCGTGACGGCAATCCTGATGCGCGGCTGCGCGACCTTCAGGCCGAGATTCTGGAAAACATAGTCGCCGCCTTTCACATACACCACCGAGAAAGTGATGTTGGGGCCATAGTCCTCCTGCACCGGAATTTCCGCGCGCCACTGGGTCGGCGAAATGCGCCGGGCGCGTACCCAATCGCCCGCACCGGCCATCAGCGCGGTCTTCTCGACCTGATCGCGTTCCAGCGTGAACAAGGCCTGATCCACCGGCTGCGGGAAGGTGATGAGCGCGCTGGCGGTGTCGCCCGGCTTGTAGCCGGGCTTGTCGAACACCATGTCGATCGATCCCTGCGGCGCGCCGACGCCGGCGCCGCTCACGTAATGCGTGGCGGCGCCGACCAGGTTGCCGGCAGCGTCGCGCAGCGACACGGTATAGGTACCGGGCTGGGCAAAGCTCAACGAGAAACGGTCGCCGCCCGGCAGGGCGCCTTTTTCCTTGGCCTGGTTTTCCAGGCGCACCCATTCCCAACTGGTCGGGACGGAAGTCTTGTTGCCGTCGCTCACGGTAGCGACGGCCTGCCACACGAACTCCACCTTGTCGCCGGCACTGGAAAAGGCGCGCGCGCTCTTGAGGGAGTAGGTGCTTGTACTGCGTTCGACCAGGATCTCCTTGTTGACGCGCACGCGGTAAGCGGCGCCGTCGGTGGCCAGTACGCTCAACACGTAGCGGCTTGGCTCCTTGGCCGCCGGCAGCGAGAAGGCGGCGGTCCCCGCGCTGTCGGTCGTCAGCGTGGCCGTGGCGAGCTGCAGCGGGAACTGGCCGGCGTAGCCAAGATCGCCCTCGATCATGGTGAGGCGTTGCGCGCGCACCGACAGTTCCGCCTTGGCATTGGCCACGGGCTTGCCGTCCGGGTAGACCAGTTGCAATTGCCCTTTGACTTCTTCATTGGTCTTGAAGTCGCGCTTGCCGGGCAGGACATTGATCTCGAAATGCGGCTTCTGGTATTCGGCGACACGGAAGGCCGCGCCGTAGGTATCGCCCTTGTAGACGAAGCGCAATTCGTAGCCGCCGGCCGCCGCGTTATCCGGCAACTGGAAGCTGGTATCGCCGCCAGTCTGGGGCGACATATGCAGGGTCTGCCCGGCCACCGGAAAGCCGTTGGCATCGAACACCTGCAGCTTGAGATCGGCTTCCTCGATCGGCGCGGACTGTCGCGCCGAATGGAATTGACGGCCCAGGAACTTGACGAAGACGGTATCGCCCGGCCGATACAGCGGCCGGTCGGTGACCGCGTACATCTTGGTGTTGTAGATCTCGCTGTCGTAGTAATAGTTTTCCGCGACGAATACGCCGCCCTGCGCATCTTCGCCGTAGATATAGGTTTTCTCCGGCGCCTCGCGCTGGAAGCTGACGATACCCTGCGCATCGGTCTTGCCGCTGGCAAGCACACCCAGCCCGTCGCTCCATGCGGTCGCCGCGCTGTCGACCGGCTTGCCAGTGCGGCGGTCAGCCACCCACACCAGCATTTGCCTGGACGATACCTTGGTGACCGCGATCGAATCCGAGACGAACACCAGCGTTACCGCGCGATGGTCGCCCACCATCGCCTCCACCAGGTACAAGCCCGGCTCGCGCTTGCCAATCGGGATCATCACATTGCCCTGCGACACCTGGATGAATTCGCTGCTGCTGCCGTCCAGTTTCACTCCGGCCGGCGGCTGGATCGGCTTGGCCGCGTGCACCGGATAACGGAAGCTGTCGACCAGCGTATGCGTTTTCAGCGGCTTGTACTGCGGGTTCAGGTTGTACGGCGTCGGTTGTTTCGACAGGGGATGGGTACGCACTTCCGGCGCCTGCGCCGTGATGGCCTGACGCGCCTCGGCCGAAAACAAACCGCGCCAGGCCTGGCGCGACTCGGTCCACCAGTTGTCCCAGGTGCGCGCCAGCACATTCGACAAGCCGGCGCCGGTGTAGCTGGCTTCAGCCTTGATCCGGTGCAGGTTCTTTTGCGCCTTCAGGAAATCGAGCGGCTTCTTCACGCGATAGACATACACGTCGACGCCGCCATACTCGGCGACTTGACCCGGGTCTTGCGCTTCGAGGCGGACCATGGCGATGTCGTCCGAACCGTAAGACGCATCGCTTAACAGAAAGAACGGCGTGCCGCTCTCCTGGCCGGAGGCGGCAAAGGGCAGGAACGCCAAACCCAGCAGAATGGCGGCAAGGAAGCGAGAGAGGTTTGCTTTCATTGTGTTCTCAGGCAGAGAGAAAGGAGAGGCGGTAAACGCCGGCAAAATTGGGGTTTTCCCGCGACGGGTGCCAACGCGTATCCCGCCACGCGAACAGATCGCGCAGCGTCACCGCGCGCAAGCCGTTGTCCTTGCGCGACTCGGAACCGGTGTGGTACGCGATGAACGATCCCATCCACACCATCAGGTGCTGCGCATCGCCCTGGTCATAGAACAACAGGTCGCCGGGTGCGGCGAGATTGCAGTCCTTGCCGATGAAGCGGGTGTTTTCCTGGACCAGCTCCAGCGCATTCACATAGGCAGATACGGAACCGTCGGCATGCCGCCAGCGATGCCGCAGCGGCTGCTGGGCTTCGCTCAGCGCCACCTCGGGCGGCACCGGCCGGCCGGCCAGGCCGTTGGCACGCTTCCACTTTTCATCGTGGTTGCGCAGCGCCTCGGCCACCGCGAAGCGCACCAGCCCCGCGCAATCGTGTTGCAGCCAGCGCGGCGTCGGGCCGGCCACAAGCTGCGCCGAGACGATACGCACCATCCAGGCACGGAACACGCGCGACTGTGCCGGCGTCAGCGGAGGAGGGCCAGCCTGGCCGGCAGCAAAGGCGCGCGGCACAACGCCGGCCATCGCCACGCACGACAGAAAAGCGCGGCGTTTCATTTGCCTTCCTGCGGTGTGCGCCAGTAAACGCGTTGCCAGCTTGCCGATCGTTTTCCGGATGCAGCAGGCAACTCCAGCCGATAAGGCGGATAGGCAGCCAGCGCTTCCATCCGCGGCGGCAGATGCGTTTGCGCCGCAGCCTTCAGAGCGGCATCTTCGTAACCGGACAGCACAGCCAGCACTTCCTTCTGGCCCATGTCGGCCAGCCGATTCGGCGTGAGCAGCATGAGAGTTGCGTTGGAAGCAGGCATCTGGTCGGCCACGCTGGGGTGGATGCGTGCCAGGGTGTCGAGTACCAGGCTGGTCAGCGCGCCATCCGGCGAGAACACGACATATTGTCCGTATGCGGCCACGGTTGGCGCAGACGGGTCCGCTTTGGCATCTGCATCATTCGGGTCGGCCTTGTGCCAGATCATGACGTCGTTCTTGCCGGCCGCTGCCGTCGCCTTGCTGTCTTCGCTGACGGCCCTGGCAAACGCCCAGTTCACAAGAGCTTGCAAGGCAGCATTGCGATCCGGCGTGCCGAAGCCGTCGGCCAGGTGCGCTATGAACACCGGCGAATACAAGCTGGATTGACCGTACCAGCAGGCCAGCGCGGAGCCATCGAAAGCGCTCAATATGTCGGACTTCGGCAGCACCGGCTTCTTCTGCGCCTTCAAGACTTTTTCCGCCACTTTCCAGTCGACCGGCAGCGCGACGCAGGCGCTTGGGTTGGCCGGAGCGGCACGCCACAATGCAGTATTGCCGAGGCCGGCCGCGGGCAAACCTTGCGGATCAATCCAGACCGAAGTCGACCATGTCTGTCCGAAATCGAAACGCAAGCCCTTGAAACCAGGCATGAACGCGCCATAGCCAAGCGCCAGTGTCGATGCGCCGACAGCGAGCGTGTGCCGTGGCCTGCCGGCCTTCGCCGCGGACTGCACATCATCGAGCGCGAATTTTTCGGCGAGTGCTCCCTCCTCGTCCAGCCACTCCGCGATTGCTTGACGGGCTTCCGGCAGCATCTTGTCGTTCTGGCCGAACAACAGGCCGGGGTCGGACAGTACAACAACACGCTCTCCCTCGGCCAGCAGCAGCAGGGTGCGGCGCGGACTTAGCGTCAACGCATAGGCTTTCGCCGTGCCGTTGCCGGTCTCGATCTCTCCCGCTGCCTTGAGTTGGCTATCCTGAAGCGCCACCGTTGCGATCTCGTGGATCACTTTGGACAAGGTATTGCGACGCATGACGATCGCGAAGTGGCGCAATGCGCCTTTGCCGTCTCGCCACAAGGCCACTTCGGCCGGCTCATTGAGCGCGCTGGCTAGAATCCGGTCCGTCCAGCCGAGCTGATGTTCATAGGCGATACGCTTGATGGCGCCATTCAGGCCGAGTCGGTCTTCGTGCTGTTCGTAGTAGAACACCAGGTCTTCCGTCAGCACGTCCCGGGCAATCGGCACCTGCAACAGATCACGCGGGAGCTGCGACAGGCTGGCCGTCCGGATCACGGCGTCCGGGCGCGCGAGGTCGGCCATCAGCCGGGTACCCGAATAGTGAAAATCCTTCCGGCTGGCGGCGAGGTAGGCGACCGCGCCGGCAATCACACTGACCATCACCAGGCCTCCAATGATCACAGAATGGCGCATGCGTGTTTCTCCTGGTTTGAAAGGTTCAAGAAGGTATTCATGGAAAGATTCGGTTGAAAAGATGGTATTCCGTCAAGCCGGTTCCTAAGTGAACGTTGGCTGAAATCGATGTGAAAAGTGTGTGATGTCTTTTGTGTGGGCCAGGCGCGGGCAATGTCGGGCTTGCTGCCTGACATCAGCGTCGGAATTGTCGAAATTATAATTTATCGTGCTTGCTGGATAGACACACTTTTTCGCCATCAGATAAAAAAGCGGCAATTCTCCTGTGTGTGCACGGTGCGATCGAATCCTTCATTCCGGTTTTGTGCCGGTACACGGAGGCAAGACCGTGAAAGGAAAGTCGTTGCTTGATGCGGATCAACTGTCCGCGTATCAGCAGCCGCTTCGGCGCCCGGCCGGGCAAGGCAAGCTTTGCGGGATGCGGAGTCAGGCACGATAATGGAACACGTTGCGGTTCAATCGAGATCGGGGAGGAATTGGCGATGCCTTACAGTACCGAATCCATCCGTACCATCGCCTTGCTTGGGCATACCGCCTCCGGCAAGACCAGTCTGACCGAAGCGTTGTTGCAGCGCGCTGGCATGATTCCGGCAACGAACCCCGAGCGCGGCAGCACCGTCTGCGACCTCGATCCGCTGGAGAAAAAATACCAGCACTCGCTGTACTCCTGTGCCGTCCATCTCGACACCGACGACACCCGCATCCACCTGATCGACACGCCCGGCTACCCGGATTTCATGGGGCAGGCGATCAGCGCGCTGTCGGCGGTCGAGACGGCCGCCATCGTCGTCAATGCGCAGACCGGTATCGAAATGACGACGACGCGCATGATGGAAATGGCGCAGCAGCGCAACAAGTGCCGGGTCATCATCGTCAACAAGATCGATGCGCCGAACACCGACCTGCCGGCGCTGCTGTCGCGCATCCAGGAAGCCTTCGGCAAGGAATGCCTGCCGATCAACCTGCCTGCATCGGGCGGCGCCAGGGTGGTCGACTGTTTTTTCAATCCGGCCGGCGAATCCGATTTCTCGTCGGTTGCCGAAGTCCATCGCGCGCTGGTCGACCAGGTGGTCGAAGTCGATGCGGAGCTGATGACCTTGTACCTGGAGCAGGGAGAAATCGCGCCGGAACAATTGCACGCGCCGTTCGAGCAGGCGCTGCGCGAAGGGCACCTGGTGCCGATCTGTTTCGTGTCGGCACGCAACGGCGCCGGTATCGCGGAACTGCTCGACGTCTTCGTCAAGCTGATGCCCAATCCCACCGAAGGCAACCCGCCGTTGTTCTATCGCGACGACGTCAAGGCCGAAGCGCAGCAAAAGAAGGCGTATTCGGTGCCCGATCCCGCGCAGCATGTACTCGCGCACGTGTTCAAGGTCGCGGTCGATCCCTACATCGGCAAGCTCGGCGTGTTCCGCATACACCAGGGTACGGTGACGCGCGACAGCATGCTGTACATCGGCGACGCGCGCAAGCCGTTCCGCGTCGCGCATCTGTACATGTTGCAGGGCAAGGAGCAGGTGGAAATTCCGCAAGGCGTGCCGGGAGACATCTGCGCGGTCGCGAAAGTCGAGGACATCGCCTTCGACGCAGTGCTGCACGATGCCGCCGAGGACGAACACATCCACCTGAAACCGCTGCCGTTCCCGGCGCCGATCTACGGTCTCGCGATCGAGCCGAAGCGACGCGGCGACGAACAGAAACTGTGGGAAGTGTTGCAGAAGCTCACCGCCGAAGACCCGTGTCTGAAGGTCGAGCACATGATCAGTACCAACGAGACCGTATTGCTCGGCCTGGGCGAGCTGCACCTGCGCAGCGCGCTCGAACGCATGACCGATATCTACAAGCTCGATGTCGCCACCCATCCGCCTAAGATCGCCTACCGCGAAACCATCGCCGGCAAGGCCGATGGCCATTACCGGCACAAGAAGCAGAGCGGCGGTGCAGGACAGTTCGGCGAAGTGTTCCTGCGCGTCGAGGCCTTGCAGCGCGGCGAAGGTTTCGAATTCGTCGACGAGGTCAGGGGCGGCGCGATCCCCGGCCAGTTCATCCCGGCGGTGGAAAAGGGCGTGCGGCAAGTGCTCGAATCCGGTCCGCTCGCGGGCTTCCCGATGCAGGATCTGCGCGTCACCGTCTACGACGGCAAGAGCCATCCGGTCGATTCCAAGGAAGTCGCATTCGTCGCCGCTGGCCGCAAGGCATTGATCGATGCGGTGCTGAAAGCGCGGCCGCTGGTGATGGAGCCGATCGTCAATGTCGAGGTGGTCGCGCCCGAGCAGAGCATGGGCGACATTACCGGCGACCTGTCCAAGCGCGGCCAGATCAGCGGCATGCAGCATGCGCAGGCGGGCACGGTCGTGATCAGCGCCAAGGTGCCGCTGTCGGAACTCAACGGCTACCAGTCGAGACTGCATTCGATGACCGGCGGCATCGGCAGCTACGCGCTGGAATTCAGCCACTATGACCCGGTGCCGCCCGCGCTGCAGCAGAAGCTGGCGAGCCAGTATAAGGCGGCGCCGGAGGAGAGTTGACTACTTGAGGCCGCTGAATTCGAAAAATCGATCCGCTCGCTGCGCTTTTCAACGTTCCCGAAGACCTCTTTAAGCTAATTGTAAGGCTGTGCTTTACAATTATCGCCATCTAACTTTGGCGGGAACTTTGTCTTCCGGTGGTGCGGGATCTTCCTGAGAACGTTCGCGGGATTTGGCATCACGGGATGACGAAGATGATCAACAATGCAATTGATCACTCGGGTTCGGAAACCATGAGCGTCATCATGGCCCGTAACGGTTTGCTTGTGCACGGGATGGTCACCGACCGGGGCGAAGGAATCTTTCACAAGATCCAGCAATCCCTGAATCTCTATGATCCCCGTGAAGCCCTGTTGGAGCTTGCCAAAGGAAAATTCACGACGGATCCGAAACACCATTCAGAGGAAGGGATCTTTTTTTCCTCAAAAATGTTCGACAGGTTTTCCATTGTGTCGGGTGGCCTGCATTTTTTTCATGACGGGGATGATCCGGATTACCTTATCGAATATCCCAAGGACGCGCTAGGGACAATGGTTTCAATGCGGCTGGCAAATGACTCGGAGCGGACAACAAAAGAGGTATTCGACCGATTCGCGTTGCCCGAAGAATTTTCATTTGCAAAAACAATCGTTCCTGTAAGACTGACCCAGCACGAAGGTGAAAAACTGGTGTCGAGGTCACAGGCCAAGCGTTTAACCCGACGTTTCGAACGGTTTCAGACAGTGCTCCTGGACTTCAAGGAGGTTGATGAAATCGGTCAAGGTTTTGCAGATGAAGTTTTCCGGGTATTTCAAGCGGCTCACCCCAACGTGCAAATGACTCCGGTAAACACATCTCCAGCAGTTCTGGCAATGATCCGGCGGGTGCAAAATCCATTGTGATCATCGTGAAACACGCTTCCGAAATTTACGCCTACACCAGCCAGCCGCGTTACTGGGTCGTGCATGACGAGGACGGCTACTGGCTGGTCCCCGCACGCAACAACGGCTGGAGCGAGCGCAGCCCCTTCGTCGGGCATGTGGTGGCGTTGCGCCGGCTGACCGATCTCGACGGCATCGATCTCGGCATGCCGGACAACGCTGCCGGCGAGGATTGACTGTCCGGAATCAGGCGGGCATGAGGGTACGGTGCAGACGCGACTTTGCGCGCCGGTCACCGAGGATGCGGCGCAATTCGTCGATGCTGGTGCCCGCGCATTCGGCCATCCACAGCAACATCGACGCGCCGATCGGGAGCCGTCCGGCGCGGATGTTGGTAATGACATTGCGGGCTACTTGCAGTTTGCGCGACAGAGCCTTGTCGCTGGTAAGCCCCAGCCGTTTCATCAGTGCGTCGAGCAAGCGGTTGGGGTCGTAATGCGGAAGAGTCGTGTGTCGATCCATCATTGTATCGATGCGGAAAATCTGCGCTGTAGTGTCCGTTATGAGAGCGTCAATTCCGGAAAAGATTCTCCGAAATTTTCGATGGAACCTTGCCGAAATACGGAACCGTAGCCAGGTCAAATCATTTCGTGCCGAACAGACGATCCCCTGCATCGCCTAGTCCCGGCAGGATATACGCATGGTCGTTGAGGCGCGCGTCGAGCGACGCCACATAGACCTGCACCTGCGGATGCGCCTTCTGGAAAACCTCCACACCTTCGGGCGCGGCGACCAGCGCCAGGAAAATGATGTTGTCATCGCTGACGCCGCGTTTCTTCAACACGTCCACGGCATGTACCGCCGAGTTGCCGGTGGCCAGCATCGGGTCGCACAGGATGAAGCTGCGATCGGCCACATCTGGCAGCCGCACCAGGTATTCGACCGGGCGGTGCGTGGCCGGATCGCGGTAGACGCCGATATGGCCGACGCGCGCCGACGGCACCAGTTCCAGCAGACCGTCGCTCATGCCGATGCCTGCGCGCAATACTGGCACCACCACCAGCTTCTTGCCCGCGATCACGGGCGCATCGATGGTTTCCAGTGGCGTGTCGATGCGCACCGTCGTCAACGGCAGGTTGCGCGTGATTTCATATCCCATCAGCAGCGTGATCTCGCGCAGCAGCTCGCGGAAGGTGCGCGTCGATGTGTCGCGGTCGCGCATATGGGTAAGCTTGTGCTGGATCAGCGGGTGATCGAGGATGTGCAGGCGGGGAAAGCGCGGGTCTTGTTTCATGGTCGGCCTTTCGTGGAGGTCACTGCTTGCGCGGCATGAGCAGATAATAAATCACTGCGGACAACGTCAGGCCGACGAACCAGGCGTAGGTGTACAGAACCTCGAACACCGGCGCCACGCTGCCGACGAAACCGGCGGCTTTCAGGAAACCAGGCAGGTTGGGCAACACGCCGAGCACCAGCGCGATCACCGCGCGGCCGTTCCAGCCGCCGCTGTAGCCGTATGCGCCATCCTGCGTGAACAGCGCGTCGCGGTTGAGTTCGGTCTTGCGGATCAGGAAATAGTCGACCAGCATGATGCCGGCGATGGGGCCGAGCAGAGCGCCGTAGCCGATCAGCCAGGTGAAGATGTAGCCCTGCGTGGTCTCCAGGATTTTCCATGGGAACATCGCCAGGCCGATGGCGGCGGTGATATAGCCGCCCATCTTGAACGAAATCTTGCGTGGCGCCAGATTGGAAAAGTCATAGGCCGGCGACACCACGTTGGCGGCGAGGTTGGTGGTGATGGTGGCGACGATCAGCGCGATCAGCGCGATCACCACGGAGGCGCCGCTCATCTTGCCGGTCAGCGCGACCGGGTCCCAGATCGCCTGGCCGTAGATCGCGACCGTGGCGGAAGTGACCAAGACCGCCACCAGCGCCAGTAAACCCATCGGCAGCGGCAGGCCGACCGCCTGGCCGACGATCTGGTCGCGCTGGCTGCGCGCAAAGCGCGTGAAGTCCGGAATGTTCAGTGCGAGTGTCGCCCAGTAGCCGACCATCGCCGTCAGTGACGGCCAGAACACGCCCCAGAACTGGCCAGCTTTCTTACCGCCTTCGACGAATTGCGACGGCGCCGACAGCATCGGCCCGAAGCCGCCGGCCTCGGAATAGGCCCACCATACCAGCGCCAGTGCCGACAGCAGCAACAGCGGCGCGGCCGCTGTCTCCATCCAGCGGATCGATTCGGTGCCCTTGGCAATGAAATAGATATGCAACGCCCAGAAAAGCAGGAAGCAGAACAATTGCCCGCCGTTGATGCCGAGGCCGGGCAGCGGATTGCCCTGCAGCGCATTCCCCGACAGCAGGTTGAGGATGGTGTAGATCGCCTGCCCGCCCAGCCAGGTCTGGATGCCGAACCAGCCGCAGGCGACGATCGCGCGCAGGATCGCCGGCAGTTGTGCGCCCTTCACGCCGAAGGATGCCCGCGCCAGCACCGGGAACGGAATGCCGTGCTTGGCGCCGGCGTGGCCCACCAGCACCATCGGCACCAGCACGATCAGGTTGCCGAGGAAAACCGTCAGCACCGCCTGCCACCAGTTCATGCCTTCGCTCATCAGACCGGACGCCAGCATGTAGGCGGGCACCGACACCGCCATCGACACCCACAGTGCCGCGTAGTGCATTGCGGTCCAGGTGCGGCGTTCGCTCGTGGTCGGCGCCAGGTCTTCGTTCCAGAGCGGATTGTTCATGTCCTGTTGTGCCATGTGTTTTCCGGGAAATTGACAATGGAACACATCTTACAAGACTTGCACCACGAAGCGCACGAAGGGCACGAAGAACCGCGTCTTTCTTCGTGCCCTTCGTGCGCTTCGTGATGGGCTGCTGTTTCGTTGTTCTGCGTCCGATTACGCCCAGTTGACCCGCTCGAACTTGCAGTGGAACGCTTCCGGCATCGGCACCACGCGCTTGCTTTGATAATCGAAGAACACGAAACCGGACTTGGCCATTGCGATCAGCGTGTTATCTTGCGGGCGGGTGATGCGGAAGGTGATGTCGCCGCCGTACTTGTTGAAATCCATGACGCCGACCTCGAACAGCAACTGGTCGCGCGCATGCGCTTCCATCTTGTAGGTGGTCGCCAGGTCGGTGACGATGATGCCGACCGCACCTTCGCGGGTTTCCTGGATGCCGAATTCGAACAGGAAGCGCGCCCGCGCCTCCGAGATCATCGAAATCATCGAGTCGTTGCCCAGATGGTTGGCGCCATTGATGTCGGTCACGCGAACCGTCAGGGTGGTGGAGTAGTAATACTGGTTTTCGGGGAATTCGAGTTTGAGGCGGGGCATCGTGGATCTCATCCTGGCTGCTGCGCCACACGGCGCGACCGCGCATTTTACCGGAGCGCCGGCCGTCAAATCCGGGAAAGCGTCGCCTGGTCGGGTTCTCCGGCGAAATGTTTTTCGAGGCATTCCCTGAAGACAGGCTCATCCGTTGCGGCCTGTGCAAACAGCGTCATGCAGGAGTGGAATTTCATGTCGTCCGGGGAACCGAAGATGTCGTTGATCGCACGGCCATCGATTTCCGCCACCAGCCTGCTGCATTCCCGCAGGCGCGGTCCCAGGACCGGGTGCGCGAGATAGGCCTTGGCCTCGGCGAGCGAGGAGATTGCGAAGCGTTGCGCCATCGCGCTATGACCGAGGCCCTGGATTTGCGGAAACACGAACCACATCCAGTGGCTGCGTTTCCTGCCCGCATGCAGTTCGGCACGCACGGTATCGAAGACAGGCTGCTGCGCATCGACGAAGCGTTGCAAATGATAGCGATCTTCCATGTTTTTCTCGCAACAGGCGGCAACTCGGCCGGCGCTGCCGTGTCCAAATTTTTATTCTGGCCCCACCATCCTGGAAAGTCGAGGGTTGCACCCATGTCATTGCACAGCATCAGGCAGTTTCACGGATTCGATGTCGAAACGCTGGACGGAGCGGCGGGACGCATCCGTGAAGCATTGTTTGACGACGTCGATTGGGCGTTGCGTTATTTCGTGGTGGAGACGGGGGAGTGGTTCGGCGACAGTGAAATCCTGATACCGCCGATGGCGGTAGTGCGCGACGACTGGGGAAAGCGCACGATCTATGTCAACCTGCTGCAGGATCAGATCCGCAACAGCCCGCGTATCGATATCACGCGGCCGGTCTTGCGCACCGATGAAGCCGAATTCCTTGATCATTACGGCTACACCCATTACTGGACACGGCCCTCGGCCGGGGATGCGGCGGCGTCTTCGGGGGAGAATGCCGAAACCGCTCGCCTGCACGGCACCAGGGAAATGATCGGTTGCGCAGTGCGTACGCAGGACAACGTCGATGGCCAGGTCGAGGACCTGCGTTTCGACGACAAGGGCTGGGCGATCGAATGGATCGTCGTCGATCCGCGCGACTGGTCGCCGGGAAAGAATGTGCTGGTGTCGCCGGAGCGCGTCGCGCAGATGGATTGGGAAAACGGACAGATCGTGCTGGCGATGACGCGCAGCGAGCTGGAGAAGAGTCCGAAATTCTGATGCCGGTGGTTTGGCAGGGTGCGCCAAAAACTTACGCTGTCATGTCGAACATGGGAGAAATCTCCGCCGCTTGCGACGGCGTGGCGGCTGGAGAGTCCCGTAGCGTGTTTTCGGTGCGGCAGGCGTCAGCGCCGGCGCTGAGGTCCGGTCGGCACCGGACCGCGCTTTTCGAGGTGGCGGAAGGTGATCCGGCCCTTCGTCAGGTCGTAAGGGGAGAGTTCCAGCGATACCTTGTCGCCGGCAAGGATGCGGATATGGTTTTTCTTCATCTTTCCCGAGGTGTAGGCGATCAGTTGATGACCGTTCTCGAGGTCGACGCGGAACCGCGAATCGGGGAGTACTTCGGCAACCATGCCGCTCATTTCAAGAAGTTCTTCTTTAGCCATATTTCCTGTCCAGTAAAAACGCGTCGATGTGGCCCGAGCGTGGATGTGCGCTGCGGAGCAAGCATCGTGTGGCCGGGCGATTCCGGCCGGTGAATGGGAGGACGACCCGGGGAGAGGCCGTTACGTTTTTGCACGCTGCCGGCATCGGCAAACGTGAACACAATCAAGCGGTGTGAATCGAACCGCGTTTGCACGCACCTGCGTGGCACTGCGGCATGGAATGAAGACGGTCGGCGCGCCGGCGGTATTGGCAGGCGCAATCGAGAGCTTCGGGGAGCTCAGTGCTTGCCGCACGCCTGCGGCGAACGGGAAAGCAGTGCTGATCGGAATTGCGGATTATACCGCAAAACGCGCAATTGCGCCTGGCGCACCGAGCGTTCAGGGGTAGGGAACCAGCAATACACCGGCAAGGACAAGCAGGATGACCATGACCGGAAAGCAGAGAAGGACTGCGTCGACACGATCCATGATGTTCTCCGTATGCGATGGGCGCGCCGGATGGAGCGCGCTGCCGCCCTCGTGGTCCGTCAACCTTTAATTTTCTGGTTGCATCCGGGCGCCCCTGCAAAGGGGAGGGAACCATGCGGAGTGCAGCCGTAACCAATCCGAAAATTTTAGAGTGACGGACTACTAGATTTGCGGGCTTCAACCAACATCGTCCGGCACGTGGCGCCGTATGTGCTTGAGCTGCATTAAGCGGGATTCATCAGCGATACCGGCGTGCTCAAGGAACGGTTGATCGGTGCGCCGGGCGCCGCATTCGGGCAAGATGGCGAAGACTTTTTCAGCGACGACTTTTTTGATGGCGCTTCGCGCCTGCATGCGATGGATTCCGAACACCTTGAGATGCTTGTCACCCGCGTCATGCCCTATGGGAAGTACAAGGGGCGCCTGATCGCGGATCTGCCGGGGCACTACCTGAACTGGTTTGCCCGCGAAGGATTTCCGCCCGGCGAACTGGGCCGCCTGCTGGCACTCATGCATGAACTGGACCACAACGGCTTGTCTTCATTGCTGGAGCCGTTGCGCAAGCGGGGCAATCACCCCGCGCGATGAGGCCGGCAGTCGCGGTTATTGCGGTTTCGGCCGCGTATTGACCAGCAGGCAGAAGAGACCGGTGACCAGCGCCAATCCCACATGCAGGCTGTACAGGACGGTGAAGTCCTCCCTTGCCAGCCCGGCATGTCCGATCAGTACCACGGTGATGGCAACGCCAAGCACCGAACCGATTTGCCTGACTGCCTGATTGACCGCGCTGCCGACGCCATACTGGTGCTGCGGCAGGCGAGCGGTAGCGGCGCCGGACAGCGACGGCAGCACCATGCCCACGCCGATACCGCTCAGCAGCAGTGCGGGAAACCATTGCGTCCAGTAGGCGGGAGTCGCGCCCGGAACCAATGCAAGCCACAGCCCGCTGGCGGCATATACCAGTGAGCCGAGCACGAGGCCGGGACGATGCCCGAGACGGGCGGCAAAGCGGCCGCTGATGATGGCGGTGGGCACAACCATCAACGGGCCGGGCGTGACCGCGATGCCGGCCAGGGGCAGGCTGTAGTGCCAGATTCCCGTCATGAAGGAGAAGAAGGCGAAGAACATCATCGCAAACGCGATCGCGAAGGACAGCGTGGCGAAGTTCACCGCACTGTAGGTCGGATTGCGAAACAGATTCAGGTCGACCAGCGGATGCCTGGCCTTGGCCGCCCAGGCAACGAAGGCGATCAGGGCGAGGCCGGCCACGACGGCGATGGTGTTGATCGTGGCGCGCGACCAGTCCGCGGACTCATGCTGGGTGAGGGCCAGGGCAGCGCCACCGACACTCACGATCAGCAGCAGCATGCCGATCAGATCGATATGTTGCTCCTTTCCCGGAATGCGCGATTCGCGCAGTATCGCTATTCCGGTTGCCAGGGACACGGCGCCGATCGGCAGGTTGATGTAGAACGCCCATGACCAGCCCATGCTGTCGACGATAAACGAACCCAGGCTCGGTCCAATCGCTGCCGCCATTCCGCCGACCGCGCCCCAAAGGCTCACTGCGACCGCGCGCTTTTGCAGGGGAAACGCATCCAGGATCAGGGACAGGGATGCCGGGGTCAGCAGCGCGGCACCGATCGCCTGTACCACGCGCGCCGCGATCAGGAAGCCGATGGAGCCGGCAGCGCCGCAGGCCCAGGAGCCGACAAGGAAGATGGCGGCACCGGTGAGGAATATGCGCTTGCGGCCATGGACGTCGGCAAGGCCGCCGGCCGGAATCAGCATCGCGGCATAGGTAACGGTGTAGGCGTTGAGCACCCAGGACAGGTTTGCTGTCGAATCGTTTGGAAAGGCCTGGCGCAGGGTCCCGAACGCGGCATACAGCACGGTTGTGTCGATCGACACCAGCAGCACGGCGATGCTGGCGATCCAGAAAGTCGGCCAGGGTGAGGCTGCCGGAACGACGCCTCCGGTGGTGGCAAGGGTGGCTTGCGTGGTCATGAGGTATTTCCTGAAAAAGTTCAGTTGCCGGTCGACTCGAGGTAGGGGGCCGAAACGCTGGACAGGCCGCCTTTGACCAACTGCGCAACTTCGTCGGCCATCACTTCACCGGAATCGCCTTCGAGCGCATCGAAAGCCCGTGCTGCGACGACTTCCGGCGACGTTTTCGGCACCTCGAATCCTCGCGTCAGGTCGGTGTCGATGAAGCCCACGTGCAGGGCAAGCACCTGGGTGCCTTGCGGACGGAGTTCATTGCGCAGCGCATTGGTGAGGCCCCAGGCAGCGGTCTTCGATATCGAATAGGTACTGAGGGCAGGGGCGTTGACAAAGCTGACCACGGACAGTACGTTGAGCAGGGCTCCGCCGCCGTTCTGCTTGAGTACCGGGGCGAACTGCTGGCTGACACGCAACATGCCGAAGAAGTTGGTTTCCAGGTGCTGTCGCAGGGAGGCGGCACCATCGCTACCGAGCAGGCTCGCTACGCTGGCAATGCCGGCGTTGTTGATGACCAGGGTGACGTCGTCGCAGCGCCGCGCTGCTTCGCGTACGCTTTCTTCATCGAGGACGTCCAGGCGCACCGGGATAGTTCCCTCCAGCTTGACCTGTTCCGGGTTGCGCGCCGCTGCATATACCTTGCGGGCGCCACGTTCCAGTGCCGCCCTGGCAAAGGCGAGGCCAAGTCCGCGGTTGGCGCCGGTAACGAGAACCGTTGCATCTTGAAGCTTCATGGCAGAATCCTTTTCGTTGTTGGTATCGTCAAAAATATGGCAGTCATCATATTTTTGGCTTGAAAAAACCGCCCGAAAAAGGGCGGCATGCTTGAAACGGTTTTTCAGTGTTCTCTATTCATAGCGCTCGAGCAGGGCCTGGCGATTAGCCGAGAGCAAGGCTTTGCCTTCCGTACCGCCCAGCGCCCGCGCCAGTTGCAGGGCACCGACCATTGCGCTGGCAATATGCGGCGCCTCGGTGGTGGCGATGCCGGCCGGCAGGACCGATTCGACGGTGCCGATGAGCGCGCGCACCCGCTCGCCGGCCGCTTGCCGCACCACGTCGGACTGGCGCGGCATCTCGGAACCCAATGCCGCGACAACGCATCCGGTCTCCGTGGCATTCATGTGCGGTACCGACAGATAGGCCTCCATGAGCGCGCGGAACGGCGACGCGCCTTTCTTCTGCAAAACGGCCATGCTTTGCCGGAGGCTGTTCGAGCTTTGCTTGCCGGCATGGGCGATGGCGCTGGCGACCATGTCTTCCCGGGAATCGAAGTGCGCATAAAAGCCGCCATGGGTCAATCCTGCTTCCTTCATCACGTCCGCCACGCTTGCACCGGCATGGCCGCCGCGTCGAATGGCGCGCGCGGCAGCATCGAGAATTCGTTCGTGCGTGATTTCCTTTTTGCTGGCCTTTGTTTCGGAGAGCATCGGTGTGCCTGAAAATATGATGTTCGTCATATTATGACCGTCATATGGCGATGTCAAGAGGTGGTTTCCCGGGTATGGCAGCAGCAGTAGGTTCGTTGCAGTAACGGCAAAAGTAATGCTTATTGACTCCAACCGCGCCTCACAGGATCCTTTTATCGACTTTAGCCGGATGGACTGGTTTCAGCGTGATGATCAATGGTCACCAACACGTCGTTCAACCAGATCTGCAAAAAAAGTGCTCGGTCCTTTATAGTGTCAAGTCTTGTCCAACAGAGATTCTTGCGTATGGAAATTGAATTCCGGCAGGCTACCAGGGGTGATGCTGAAGAAATTGCAGGCTTGGTCAATAGAGCATATAGACCGGAGACTGATGTGCGAGGCTGGACGCACGAAGCTGAATTGGTTGCTGGCAAGCGTACATCTGCGTCCCAGATAACCGATCTGTTCCGCCTGGGACCGTCGGTCCTGCTTCTGCTGATTGACGACAAGACAGTTGCCACCGTACATGTAGAACAGTTTGATGATGGCTGTTATATCGGCATGCTCGCCACGGAACCAGGACAGCAAAACCTTGGACTGGGCAAGCTCATGCTGGAGCATGCGGAGCGCTTTGCGGTGGAGCAGTGCTCAGCCAGGCGTTTGAAAATGTTTGTGCTGTCTTCCAGGCCAGAGTTGTTGGCGTTCTATGAACGAAGAGGGTACGCCAGAACGGGCGAGCAGGAAGCCTATCCGGTAGAGGCTGGCGTTGGTACGCCCAAGAGTGGAGACTTGCATGTGCTGTCTCTCGAAAAGATTCCGGTCTGACGGGGGCGTGTCTGCAAACCTACTGCGCGGCCCGATTTTGCCCCTGTGATGTTCGCCGGAGCGCTTGTACGACTGTGCTTGTTGGACCGAAGTCGGGCCGCTCGCTACGGTTTGTAGACAGGACTTAGCGTTGGTTGTCGAATGGCGACGGGCGAGATGATTTCCGTTGGACGATTGCTCTGATTGTTTTCTCTTCAGCGACGACCGAACCGCATCACCGATCCTGCCTTGCAAATGTCATTCCGGCCGTGTAGCGCCCTCCCGCTTCTCTTCCGCTTTCGGACTTCATTGACCTGGATCAAGAAAATTTCTGCGCCGGGTCATAACATGAAACTCGGTTTCTTTCGCATTGCAATGACGTCGACGCACGTGCACGGAGTCGTATCGGCAACGCCTTCCGGCGGCAACAGGGAGCGTACAGAAGCCGCCGGTTCGAGGGATGCAATGTCGGCGGCAATGCATTTACTGGCAGATCCTGTCATGGAAAACGATACCAAACGCGGGTACCCCGTACTGGGAGTGGCTTCGATGGACAATTCGCATCAACATCTACTCGATGAACTGGCCGGGCTGGAAGCGGTTTGCGATCAGGAATTCGCCCGCTGCTATCCGTCCCTGGTCGCAGCCATCGAGCGCGATTTCCGCCAGGAAGAGGAATTGATGGAGGAGGTCGGCCTGGCTTCCTTTCAAACGCACCTTGAGCAGCATGCGCGCATGCTCAGTGCCCTGCATCACGTTGCGCCGCACGTGCAGGAAGGCGACGTGGATCCGGGGCGCGAAGCGGTCGTGTTGCTGCATACCTGGCTGACTGTGCATATCGACATCATGGACAAGGCGCTCGCCGATGCTGTCCGGAAGTCGCCGGCCGGTATCCGCGTCTGATTCGTGCAGCGGCCGCAAGAGAACAGCGATTGCGCCTCGATGCACCATCGAGACGCAACGGTTCCCCTGCCTGTCTCCCACAGCATCCCCGTACGGCAGCACGATAGCGATATTCATCCTGTTCCTTTTGACCTGGATCATGCAATTTTTTTGATCCGGGTCCTAACATGAATGCATCCGTTGGAGCGATGATGCGCAGGATGCCTGACGGGCGTGCGCCGCCTGCCTTGATGTCCGGACAGGTTTCAATGCAGATCCAGTAAATGCAGATCCAGCAGCCGTTCCGGTTGCCTGCGCAAGTGCACAAGGCAAAGACAATAACGAAGAAGAAATCCTCATGAAAAGAGAAGCGGATCGGTCCGTCATGCGGAGATCCAAGCAAATATGAAAGAAGTTTTTTGACAGTAGTGCAAGTCTCCGTGCTTGCACTACTGTCATGTCAAAAGACTTTTTCCGGCCCGCTTGGCCGAACGCCATTGACAACATTGCGCCGTCGTAATCGGCGGTGCATCATTTGCAATAGTGTCTTGGGAGAATGGAAATGAGCTACCGAACAATTGCCGTACACGTCAACAACTCCCGCCATATGCTCGATCGTGCTGAACTGGCGGCACGGATCGCGATCGATAACAACGCGCATCTCATCGGCGTCGCATCCACCGGATTGCCGGAAAGTTTCTACATGGGCGGTCTCACTGGCGAAGGCGCGACAGCACTGAACGTCTATCTCGACTTCATGAAGGCGAGTACCGAGACCGCCCTTGCCACGTTTGCCGCGGCAATCGACAAGGCCGGTGTGACGTCCTTCGAGAAACGCATCATCGAAAACGAGGCCGGCGTGGCGCTGAGCCTCCAGGCGCGTTACAGCGACCTCCTGATCGTCGGCCAGCCCGACTCCGACGAAGCGCTGCCGGCGGAACGCAGCGACATGCCGGAGTACGTGATCGTGAATTCTGGACGGCCAGTCCTGATGGTGCCGTATGCCGGCAAGTTTCACTCGGTCGGACAGCGTGTGTTGATTGCCTGGGACGGCAGCCTCGAAGCCGCGCGCGCAGTCAGCGGTGCGATTCCCCTGTTGCGTAACGCCGGGCTGGTGCAAGTGGCCGTGTTCAATCCGGAAATCGGTCCCGATGCGCATGGCGATGAACCCGGCGCGGATATCGCGCTCTACCTGGCAAGGCACGACATCAAGGTCGAAGTCGCGCAGCAGTATACCGGCGGCGATATCGATGTCGGCAACGCAATCCTGTCGCATGTGACGGATCTCGGCGCCGACCTGGTGGTGATGGGCGCGTACGGCCACTCGCGTTTCCGCGAAGTTTTGATGGGCGGCGTCACGCGCACGATCCTGCGTTCGATGACAGTGCCGGTGCTGATGGCCCATTGAGCAACTACGCCGGTGATCGAGGAGAAACCGACCATGAATCCCCTCATCCGCCTGTTTCTGTTCTGCGCATGCCTGTCGCTGCTGCCCGGCGTGCATGCGCAGTCGTCCCATGGGCAGGGAACCGCGGCGACGCGCACCGAGGCCGGCAACGGCTATTTCGCCGGCGGCGAACTGACGGTCAACGGCCCGGTGCAGGGCGACCTGTTCGCCGCCGGAGGGCGGGTCACGGTGACGCAGCCGGTCGGCGCGGACGCTGCTGTTGCGGGCGGTTCGGTGGTGGTTCGCACGTCGGTGGCGCAGGATCTGCGCACAGCCGGCGGCAATGTCGACATCAGCGGTGATATCGGCGGCGAACTGGTGTCCGCCGGCGGCACGGTAAGGATCGCCGACAATGCCACGGTCGCCGGCCCGGCCTTGCTGACCGGCGGTAAGGTCATCATCGACGGGCGCTTGCGCAAGGGGGCGAGGGCCTATGCCGGACGTATCACACTGGGTGGTGAAATCGACGGCGATGCACACTTGTATGGACGCGAGATCGTGTTCAGGCCCGGCTCCAGAATCGACGGCGACCTGTTCTACGGCAGTCCGACGCCTTTGCCCGAAGACATCCTGGCTCAAGTGTCGGGGCGCGTGATCCGCGAACAGACACCGGAAGCCTGGCGCAAGGCCTCGTCCGGCGGCGGCTGGTTCCATCCGGTCTTCTTCTTCAGCATGCTGGCGACCGGCTTCGTCCTCTACTGGCTGTTTCCGAATGCGATCAACGGCGTGCGCGAGAGTATCGCCCGCGCACCGCTGCGTAGCATCGTGGTCGGCCTCGCCCTGATGTTCACGCTGCCGCCGGTCGCCTTGCTGCTGATGCTGACGATCATCGGCATCCCTGTCGGGCTCGGTTTGCTGATGCTGTATCCATTCATGCTGATGCTCGGTTATCTTGCCGCGGCATTCTTCATCGGCGGCAAGCTGGCCGATGCGTTCAGGCAGCCGCCGCCGTTCAGCAAGCGCCGGCAGGCGCTGTTCCTGGCCGCGGCGCTGCTGGTGCTGGTTGTCGCCGGAGCGATTCCGGTGCTGGGCTGGCTGTTCGTGTTCATCGCGCTGGTGGGCGGTATCGGCGGCTGGGCAATCTGGGCGGTGCGCCGTTACCGGACGGCGGCGGCATAGCTGGGGATCGTGCTACTCTTTCACCCGACGCGCGCAAGGCGTTCCGGCCGGCGCGCCGGAATCCGTGCTGGAATCCGTTTCGAAACAGGCTTTTGAGGGTAGGGGAATGGTGGCAGGAAGCTCGGGGAAATTTCAGGTCTTTGACGGTGCCCTGCTCGACGGCGCCGGTTTGAACCGCCAAGCCGTTTTCAATATCGACGATCTTCCGGCGGAAGTTGCCGCATCCGTTCGCGAAAGCTGCAAGGCTATTCGCTCCGCTCGCCAGCTCATCCTGATCGGCCACGCCGGAAGAAAACTCTGGGATTCCGTCAAGGCGTCCGGCATCGATTCGGCCGACCCGATCGATGATTTCACCGTCCGGACGGTGCGGCGGTGGTTCGCGGAATCTCAAGCGCGCAATACATACGAACTGATTTATCCGGGAACGCCCGCCATCGGCCTCCAGCAACTCGGCAAGCTGGCCGGCTGGCACCATCCGACCCCCTTCATGGTGGGCATCGACAGCGAGTGGGGCACGTGGTACGCCTATCGCGCGGTCGTGGTGGCGGATACCGAATTCCAGCCCTCCACGCCGGCACAAAGCGCATCGCCCTGCAACGACTGCGAACACAAGGTGTGCATTGCCAGTTGCCCGGCCGCAGCCATGGAAGGAGGGCGCTTCGATCTCGGAAAATGCCTCGGCTATCGCAAGCAGGAAGGATCTCGCTGCAAGGGCACTTGCGTGGCAAGGGTCAGTTGTCCGGTCGGCAGCACGCACCGCTACAGCGACGAGCAGATCCATCACAGCTACTCGCTTTCCATGCGCGTCATAGAGCAGTACTACTGACCGATCCTGACATCGGTTTGCATCTTCCGGGCGCGATCGCTGCCGAGGTGGCGGCAGGCATGCACGATGCGCTCAGGGCGCAGGCGTGGCTGTCGGCAAGCAGCAGCGCAGGTTGACTTCAGCACCGGCCGGACTGGCGAGAAGGCCGGCGGGGCGATCAAGCTGTTCAACGCTCAATCGATCATGTCGATCTGCATCACGCCGGGGAGAGTAACCTGCAGCGCGTCGCGCGCAAACTGGATCAATCCCCCGTCATATTGCTCCACCCACAGGACGGGATGGTTTTCCGGGTTGGTCAGCCATCGCTCGAAGATGGAGAGGATGGGCTTGCGCATCTGATCGCTGTAATTTTCAGCTTCGGCGCCGGACAGGGATGCAGCGAACGGCCCGGCGCTGATCCGCAGTGACACGCCCGGCACGAAACCGGAGCAGCGCACCGGCTGGCCACCCAGGCCCATGGAAGCGGCCAGTGTGAGCGTGAACAACGACGATGGCGAAAACTGATGGCGGCGCAGTGTGATGCGGCCGCCTTCGCGGTAGCGGATGATGCTGCCGCCATTCGGAAATTCCTGCAGCAGAGGAGGAGGCTGGCTGGGGTCCTCGGGGAAGCCTTCGAAGGTGAACGCGGTAGTCATCGGCGATGGGTGAAAAGTGGAGGGGCAAGCGTGGTTTGTACGAAAGCTTGTCCGCTCACTCGGACTGGTTTTCATCCCACTGCCAGATGTTGAGTCCATAGCCCGCCCGGACGACCGGCATGAGGTCGCCTTCCTTGAAATGGCGGCGCGAATTCTGTTGTGCGGGGCTGAACCAGTAACCGGTGCGCGGGCAGGGCTGGTTGGCTTCGACGCGACCGCTTTCCGGCGGCGCAGGGGGCGATGGCTGGAATGAACGGGCGCGCGCGTAATCGACCAGATCCTTCGGGTAGACCAGATGGTCGCGGTAGCTGGTGTCGTCGATATCCCAGAGATAGGTGACCAGTGCCGCTTCGAAGCACCAATAGCCGAAGTAGGACGAACCTTCGCCGTCGGTGTGCGTGCCGTACCAGTAGCACGGCTTCATGTTCTTGTACCAGTTCTCGACGAATTCCTTGACCAGGGCGGGACGGTCGGCGGAGTCGGCAACCGTTGCCTTGGCCAGCGGGCGGTAGGCATCGGGATGCAGCAAGACGCGCTCGACCGGTATCTTGGCGCCGGTGAGCTTTTCGACGATGGCTTCAAACAAGCCGTCACGCCCGCGATTGAATTCCGCATTTGCATCGATCCACTGCATGACGTTGGAAACCAGTTCGTCGTGGCCGAGCAACTTGCAGAGCGCGAGCAGCCAGAGTACGAAGACATAGGCTTCTTGCTGGGTGATTTCCAGCGTGTGCGCTTCAGCGGGGGCCGGGTTGTCGAAGGGGATGAACTCGTCGAACGCCTGGATAACTTCGGGTACTTGGTTACCCAATTCGGAAATTGGTCTTCCAGCTGTGTAGTCGAGAATTAACAGCTCCAATAAGTTGCATGCTACCGCCCAAAGAGTCGAACTCTTGGCAGGCAGTGACTGCTCTGGATTTTGGAGACTCTCCCTTCCGCAATTGATGTATTCCTGCAATTGCTCTTTGTAGTCTTTGAAATGCTTTTCATCAATAAAGCGTTGTCTACGGTCTTCTCTAAATGTCACGTTTTTCTCCTAGTAGTCTGACACGCGCCATTTTTCGGTTTTGAAGTGATCTAACGGGAATAGTCCCGAGGAGATCGTGATGAACACCAGAAAATACGTGTTGAAGTTGACGGCCGACGAGCGGGTGTGGCTAGAAGCAATGGTGAGCAAAGGCAAGGCTGCGGCGTGGAAGATACGTCATGCGCATGTCTTGCTCAAGATGGATCAGGGCGAAGACGGGCCGGGCTGGGATGACGCCCGCATTGCCGAGGCGTTTGGCATGACCACGCGCAGCCTGGAAGCCTGGCGCAAGCGGGCGGTGGAAGAAGGTCCGCACGCCCTGTTCGAGCGGCACTATCCCGCGCGGCCACACTGCCGCAAGCTCGATGGCGCGGGCGAGGCGCAACTGGTCAAGCTGGCGTGCTCGCAAGCGCCGGACGAGCGCAGCGGTTGGACCTTGAATTTGTTGGCTGGCAGGCTGGTGGAATTGGAGGTCGTCGAATCGATTTCGCGCGAAACGGTGCGGCGTACGCTCAAAAAAACGATCTCAAGCCGTGGCTGAAAGCGCAATGGTGCATTCCGCCGGAGCACGATGCCGAATTCGCCTGCCAGATGGAACAGGTGCTGGAAGTGTATGCGCGCCCCCACGATGCGCGACATCCGGTGGTGTGCATGGACGAGCAGCCCAAGCAATTGATCGACGAAGTGCGGCGGTCGGTGATAGCACCGGACGGGGTGGTGCGGGAAGACTACGAGTATGTGCGCAACGGCGTCTGCGTGGCGTGGATGTTCGTCGAGCCGCTGGCCGGCTGGCGCACGGCACCGGTGACGGAACGCAGGACGGCGGTCGATTGGGCGCGGCAGGTCAAGGCCGTGGTCGATGCGCCACGCCATGCCGAGGCCGAGCGGATCACGCTGGTGTGCGACAACCTGAACACGCACCGCCTGGCGTCGCTGTACGAGGCCTTTGATCCGGAGGAAGCGCTGCGGTTGGCGCGCAAGCTGGAACTGGTGCATACGCCCAAGCATGGCAGTTGGCTGAACATGGCCGAGCCGGAACTAAGCGTGCTGACGCGGCAATGCCTGGGCCAGCGCATCGGCGAGCGGGAGCGCGTCGCAGAACTCGCCGCGAACTGGGCCGAGACGCGCAATCGTCGGCAAACAGGGATTGATTGGCAATTCCGCACCACCGATGCACGCATGAAACTGAAATACCTATATCCGAAAATTGAAGAGTGATGAACTACTAGTATCCCGTGTCGTTCTTACTTGCAGGCGGTTTGCGCGGTTTGGCGGGAATACTTTCCAGATCCAACCCTGCTGCAACGACATCGATCAGAACATACAGCTTGGTGATCCCACTGTCGCCAATCGGGCCGGGCAGGCAAAGAAATATCCAGCGGGCATAACTCGTATCGGTTATGTTTTGGCTCTTTCGAGCTCTTTGTTTCTTATCTAAGCCTTTGTCCCGATTCAGCGCCTGCGGAATTCTTCTTTCAGTCCAAGGTTTCCCCATCTGCGCGCCATCACAGGTATTCCCCAACGCATTCTTGCCGGCCTTCCTTATCGCCTCGGTATCGCTCGGCTCGAAGGTCTTCGAAATATGCTTGGCTTCCCACACAACGAATTTCGGATACCGGCTTTGCGGCGGCTTGCCGATGAAATCGTAGCTTGGCTGCGGCGGCCTGACATCGGGCGGAATGAAGATCAGCTTGCCCGGCTTCGACTGCTGCACCGTCTCCGGCATCGGGTTCGGCGCATTGCCTGGCTCCAGCTTCTCGAACAGCCCATCCAGCCCCCGCCCCTTGGGCGGGTCCACCAGCCGCTGGTACTGCAGGTTGCGCTCCATCAGCACATAGCCATCGTCCTCGCACTGCGCGCCGTTCTTCTGGTTGCCTTCGATTTGCGCCTGGCATTCGTTCGTGCTCTGGTTGACGGCCGCGTCGATCTGCGTCTCGCGCTGCGGAATCGGCACGAGTTGCTGCTTTGCCCGCTCTTCCTGCTGCTTCTTGATGAACTCGGCCTCAGGGTCTCCCCGACCGATGTTGGCCGGTATGCCCATCAGGACCACGCCGACGAGAATCTGGGGAGCGGCGACAAGCAGCGCCGCCAGGCGCGGCAACAAACGCGATGCGCCCGATGGCGCAGGCGGCGCCGGTTCCAGCGGCGGCACCAGGCGCAGGTTCGGTCGGGGACGCGGGATGGTCGGATCGTTGGCGGCGGGAGCGCCGACCGGCGCCGGGGAACAGGCCGGACCGACTTGCGCCACCAGGATCGTGTGTTCCTTGTTCCACTGCGCTTCCAGGTGCCGGACTTCGGCGCTGACGATCTCGACCGATCGCTGGTACCTGTCGAGCGCGCGGGTCTTGATGGCTGCGCCGTTCTCGTCAATGAACTTTTTGACCGAGCCATACCCGATGTGATGGAAATAGCCTTCGACCTCCACTGCGGGCCGCCGGTCGGCCAGCATCCAGTTTTCTGGCGATGGCCGTCAAATTCATCTATTCCGTCCACAATTTGAATGAAACAGGAAGATTGGTTCTCGGATTGATTTCTCGAAAAGGCAAGAGGTCAATATGAACTATCTTTTTTGTTTGCCAGAATTGGCCTGCCTCATATACATCCCTGCAAATTTGATGGGATTTTTTCTTGAAAACAGAAAATGTAAAATTGTCGTAGCCTTTTTCGTTTAACAATTCATTTCCGGCCTGAATGGTAATTTTGTCTTGGTAAGGCCCTCGATAAATAATGCTATCTGCTTTGCTTGATTCTAAAATTAAAATCGTGTCTTCAAAAATAAATGGTGTGAGGTTAAATTGAAATGTGATGGGCGAGGTTGAATTTTTGTGAGGTGGGAGGTAGACTGGTTTAGATAAAATCTCCGTTGTCATTAAATCGAATTCCCCTGGGGAATATTTTTCGCAATTCATTGCTCGCATGGAGTGCCTCGAAAATTCTGAAAAAATAAAATAGACAATAGAGAAGACTAAAAATGAAGCGGAAATAAACCAGGCTGCATATTTTAATGTGCCAATAAATTTTGAAAAGCGTGGAAAATTGCTCATGCTTGAGGATGAAATATACGCATTTCGTCAGACAGGCCAGTTGGTGTGTCAGCAGATGTTGGCAACTTTAATCCTCCCTTTTTACACCATAAAGCGTAGTTATCTGTGCCTTCTCTTTTGGGGCCGCTAAGAAGATTCCAGCTATCGGCAAGACCTTCATGCGGAAGTGCCTCATGATCTGGTGGTATCTGAATAAGTCGGCCTTCTTTACTCTCTCGTTCTTTTTTGAGAGTGGAGCTAATTGTATGGGATTGAGCTTGTTCGCGAATCACATCTCCATAGAACGAGCGTTTTAGAAATGCATGCACTTCTATTCCAAAATGATTGGACATCATTTGTGCAAGACTAAATTCCGGTTTTGCATCTTTCTCATTTTTGAAGCCTAGAAAATAATCATCTATGGATATTCCGGTCCTGCAAGCGTAAGAGTAAATTTTTCCACTTGATAAAAATATATTTCTTTTAATGTTTGATAAAGTGCTCTTTTCGAAATTAATATCTTTTGCTCTATAGTTGAGAGCTATTTTTCCGATGAGCCCATGGGAGAAAAAGGCCACGTCCTGCAGCTTGTATTCATTTCTATCTTTGCTGAAGCAAGAAACTATGTCAGCGGAACTTGTTAGTTTTGTAATTTCATATCCCTTTTTTTCTCTTAGATAATCTAGTGTTAATTTCTCTGCATGTGTATATCCATTGTCAACATAAGCAATAGTGTTCTTGTCGGCTGGTCGGAATTTTTCAGGGATATTTGTTAATACATGAGCAGCGGAGATAAACATCATTTTTAACCAGAAGCTGTCGTAATACATCTCCGATCCAATAAAAATGATGTTTTCCTTTTTTGGGATTATTATTTCAATTTCTTTGCGTTTCTTATTTTCAACAGAGGAGGTTGTTGAAGTTCCGACTTGCTTGTATTTAATTTTGTTTTTGTTCTCCATTTTGTTTATTCCTGGATAATCTCAATTATTAATGTTTCGAGTTCGGAAGAGCAAATCAAGTGAGTACGCCCTTGACCATCGGTTACTCCTGCCTCATAGCTTCCATCGATACGTCTTATACGGTATGGATAATTCGTGAGAGGTTCGCCAGTGTCTTGGTTTTTTAAAATAAACGCCTCATCGAACAATTTCACCCGGGTATCCGGCAGCTTTTGCAATTCCGCC
>CBIHRJ010000014.1:0-89688 GCA_966212445.1 uncultured Noviherbaspirillum sp.
TCGATCTGCGGCACGCCGCGCGGCGCCGGTGCGATCCCTTCCAGATTGAATTCGCCCAACAGC
This sequence comes from uncultured Noviherbaspirillum sp., assembly GCA_966212445.1. Taxonomy (GTDB): domain Bacteria; phylum Pseudomonadota; class Gammaproteobacteria; order Burkholderiales; family Burkholderiaceae_D; genus Noviherbaspirillum. The sequence goes on from CBIHRJ010000014.1 coordinate 64, forward strand.
TTGTTGGCGCTGGCCAACTCGCGTTCGCCCTGGAACACCTTGACCGTGACTGCCGGCTGGTTATCGTCCGCCGTTGAAAATATCTGGTTGGCCTTGGTGGGAATCGTCGTGTTCTTGTCGATCATTTTCGTCATCACGCCGCCCAGCGTCTCGATGCCGAGCGACAAAGGCGTCACGTCGAGCAGAAGCACGTCCCTGCGTTCGCCCGACAGCACTGCCCCCTGGATCGCGGCGCCGACCGCGACGGCCTCGTCCGGATTGACGTCCTTGCGCGGTTCGCGTCTGAAGAATGCCTTCACCTTTTCCTGCACCTTGGGCATCCGGGTCTGGCCGCCGACGAGGATCACGTCGCCGATGTCTCCGGTCTTGAGACCGGCATCCGATATCGCCGTACGGCACGGATCGATAGTCCTGTCGATCAGGTCTTCCACCAGCGCTTCGAGTTTGGCGCGCGTGATTTTCATGGTCAGGTGCAGTGGCGCGCCGTTGGCCATGGCGATGTAGGGCTCGTTGACTTCGGTTTGCTGCGTGGACGACAGTTCGATCTTCGCGCGCTCGGCTGCGCTCTTGATCCGCTGCAGCGCGATCGGGTCTCTTCCGAGATCGAGTCCGTTCGACTTCCTGAATTCGTCGATGATGTGATTGATCAGGCGCTGGTCGAAATCCTCGCCGCCGAGAAATGTATCGCCGTTCGTCGACAGCACCTCGAACTGCTTGTCGCCGCCGACGTCGGCGATTTCGATGATAGAAATATCGAAGGTGCCGCCGCCGAGATCGTAGACGGCGATCTTGCGGTCGCCGCTGACCGACTTGTCGAGTCCGAATGCGAGTGCCGCCGCCGTCGGTTCGTTGATGATGCGCTGCACTTCGAGTCCGGCAATGCGGCCGGCGTCTTTGGTGGCCTGCCGCTGCGAATCGTTGAAGTAGGCGGGCACGGTGATGACTGCGTCGGTGACCTTTTCGCCAAGATAATCTTCGGCTGTCTTTTTCATCTTTCGTAATACTTCGGCGGAAACCTGCTGCGGTGCAAGCCTGGTTCCGCGCACCTCGATCCATGCATCGCCGTTATCCGCCTTGATGATCTTGTACGGCATCAGGCCGATATCCTTCTGTACCTCGGGTTCGTCGAACTTGCGGCCGATCAGGCGCTTGACGGCGTATATGGTGTTCTGCGAATTGGTCACCGCCTGCCGCTTGGCAGGTGCGCCAACCAGTATTTCGCCATTGTCCATATAGGCGACGATGGACGGCGTGGTACGCACACCTTCTTCGTTTTCGATGACTTTTGCCTGGGCGGATTCCATCAAGGCGACACAGGAGTTGGTAGTGCCCAGGTCGATGCCGATGACCTTGCTCATGTTCATGCTCCTTCAATAAAGAATTTGAGACAGTGAAATTGCTTGCGCGACTATTCGCCGCGTATCGGGTTCGCCCTGAAGCAAAGGGCGAAACCTCGGGGAGATGAAAAATGCGTGCCTGAATCCCGCGCACCCGATGTAGAGGAAGCGCAGCGCGCGTGCAGCACGGCGCGAGCATATTTCCAGTGGGGGACGGTCGGTAAAAAATGCGCCGAATTGTAAATGTCTACACATGAATGACCGCGCGAGACCCCGCCTGGCGAGGCGTCGCCCCCACGGACGGCAACTGGCACGGCAGTTGCCCGTTTTCCGTCACTGCCGTCTGCCAGCCAAGGAGGATCATGATGAACGGGATATATGCGCAGTCCTGGTGGGTATTGGCTCTTCGCGGCCTGATTGCCATTGCATTCGGTTTGCTGGCGCTGTTCCTGCCGGGGATTACCCTGCTGGGACTGATTGCCCTGTTTGCCGCTTATGCACTGTTCAGCGGCGTGGTTTCTCTCATCGGCGCATTCAGGACACGCAAGCAGCATGACGAGGATTGGTGGCTGGTGCTGTTGCTGGGACTGGTGGGCATCGGCGCCGGAGTCATTGCGCTCATCCATCCGTCCTTGACCGCATTGATCCTGGTGCTCATCATCGGCGCCAACGCGCTGGTTACCGGCGTGCTTGACATCTCGGCGGCAATACGGCTGCGCAAGGTCATCCATGACGAATGGATGCTGATCCTGAGCGGAATCGCCTCGATTGTCTTCGGCATTCTGGTGTTTCTCTTTCCCGGAGCCGGTGCGCTTGCGTTGATCTTGCTGATCAGTCTGTACGCACTCGTGACCGGCGTGCTGTTGCTTGCGTTGGCGTTTCGTCTGCGTATCCGCGGGCGCTCACCGGAGATCGGCCGTGAACGAAGAGTGTTGCGGGACCGGCGCGCTTCGGTTGCGCATTGACCAGGATTCAGACGACACAACATGTAAAGGAGGTTTTCCATGAGCATTTCAAAACTGGAACCATCGGAATGGCATAGCTACTTCGACCGGATATCGAAGGCCATTGACGGCAAGCAGGCGGAAATCGAGGTGGACTCCCTGTCTATCGGCGCACAGCTTGAAAACAAGTGGTTGCCGCTGCAAGGCATCGTCTACGATCCGAAGGACAATATTGTCGAGATATTGCTGGAAGGCCTCGATCATCTGGTGCACAAGCCGCGAGAGATTTACGTTGACCAGGAGGCGCTCGTGTTGAAAAGCATTGAGGTAATCGACCAGGACGACGTGCGGCAAATCGTAAAACTGCGGGATCCGTTGATGCTTGCATCCCCTTGAACCGGCGTTGGAAGTTCGGGATCGAGCCATATGGGAGGATGCTCCGTCCATCATGGCATGGGTGCGATTGATTCAGGTCATGGTTGTTGCGGATTTTCATGGTGCAACAAGCGCATCCGGACGTTGCCGGGGTTAAGCTCACGAAAGTCGGCAGCCTGCCGGCATGAGACCAGAGAAACGGGAGAATCCGCAATGAAGTCCGTGGAACATATCCTTCAAGCGAAAGAGCACAAGGAAGTGCACGCCATCTCGCCGTCGGCACGTGTTTTCGACGCGATCCGGATGATGGCGGAGAAGGGCATCGGCGCGCTGCTGGTCATGGAAGGGAACGATGTGGTCGGCATCGTTTCCGAGCGTGACTATGCGCGAAAAATGGCGCTCAAGGGGCGTACGGAGGAGGAGACTCCGGTGTGCGACATCATGAGCTCGCCGGTGATGTACGTCCGGCCCGAGCAGACCAATGAGGAATGCATGGTGCTGATGACGGAAAACCGCTTGCGTCACCTGCCGGTGGTCGACAACGGGAAACTGATCGGGCTGGTGTCGATCGGCGACCTTGTGAAAGACATCATTTCGGAACAGCAATTCATCATCGAACAGCTTGAACATTATATCCGCGGCGAGCACGCGGCATGAGACAGTGAGAGATCCCACCTATGCCAATCAGCGAATGCTGCAACATCGGCGTCGTGTGCTGCGAGGGCGACGCCACCATGCCGGAAGTCGCCGCCCTGATGCGCAAGCATCATGTCGGTGACGTCATCGTGGTCAACAACACGGAAGCGGGCCGGGTACCGGTCGGCATCGTCACCGATCGCGACATCGTGATCGAAACCTTGGCGCTGGATCTGGACACGACAGTGTTTACCGCCGGCGACATCATGAACATGCCGCTGATTACGGTGCGCGAAACGGATGGGCTGATCGAAACCTTGCGGACAATGCGCGAGCACAAGATACGCCGCATGCCGGTGGTCAATGAAGACGGCACGCTTTACGGCATTGTCACCGCCGACGACATCATCAGCCTGCTGGCGATGGAACTGTCACTGATGACGTCCGCCCTCATGGAGCAGCCGCTTCATGAGGGCAGGTTGCGCAAGTAAGCTGTTCGCAAGAGTTTTCGCGCATTACCAATAGTTCTCGGTCACGAACTGGCCCGGCAAGGCGCGCCGGCAGGGGCGCATGCCGCGCTGATGCAAGAGGCGGCGCATGTCCTCGATCATTTGCGGATTGCCGCACATCATCACACGCGATGCCGCAGGGGTGAACGGCAGGCCGACGGAGCGCTCGAGCGTGCCGTTTTCCAGCAGGGTGGTAACGCGCCCGTTCAGTCGAAGCGGATCATCGTGCGAAGACGGTTCGCGCGTGGCCGAACGGACAATGTGAAGACGAGCGGGGGCGGTCGCGTCCGTCGGTGGATGCCTGCGGAGCGTTTCGAGCAGGTCGTGGTAAACGAACTCGTCGGCATGACGCACGCAATGCACCAGCACCAGGTTGCGGAATTTACCCCAGACAGCGGCTTCGCGCAGCATGGAGATGAAGGGACCGAGGCCGGTGCCCGTGGCGAACATCCACAGGTCGTCACCGTCCTCAAACCGGTCCGGCGTCATGAATCCGAAACTTTGCCTGTCGACCAGGATACGATCGCCCGGCTTCAATTCCTTCAGCCGTGAGGTAAACAGCCCGCCGGGCACGATTACCCCATAGAACTCCAGAAAGTCATCGCGCGGCGACGACGTCATCGAGTACGCGCGCCAGACCGGTCCGTGTTCGTCGCACAGGCCTAGCCGCGCATATTGACCGGCCGCGAAGGAATACTCCGGCGGCCGCGTTGTCGTAAACGTCAACAGCTTGTCGTTCCACCAATCCAGTCTGGTGATCGTTTCCGTGCTTGCCTTTTCGGCAATCTGTTGGTCGTCAAGCATGGTGGCCTCGTTCCGTTCGCCTTTCCGCCTTCCGAGCGGGCCGGAAGGAATTAATATATATTGTAAATGAATCTTTGAATGGAGGTGTAATGACCAAGATCGTTCTTCTGGAGAAAATCCACGCGAGTGCTGCCGACCATCTTCGGGCGGAAGGATTTACCGAAATCGCTCAGGTTCCGACCGCTTTGAAGCCGGATGAATTGAAGACTGCGCTTGTCGATGCCGACGCGGTCGGTATCCGCTCCGCTACCCACATTTCCGCCGACGTGCTGAAGGCGTTGCCGCGACTGAAAGCGATCGGATGCTTCTGCATCGGCACCAACCAGGTGGATTTGACCGCGGCTGCATCGGTTGGTGTCCCGGTTTTCAACGCGCCTTTTTCCAACACGCGCTCGGTGGCGGAACTGGTGATCGCGCAGGCTATTCTGTTGCTGCGGCGGATACCGGAAAAGAATGCGCGCACCCATCGCGGCGAATGGGACAAGTCCGCGCAAGGCGCGTACGAAGTACGCAACAAGATGCTCGGCATCATCGGCTACGGCAACATCGGCGCCCAAGTCGGGATTCTCGCCGAAAGCGTCGGCATGCGGGTCTGCTACTACGACGTGGAAAGCAAGCTGCCGCTCGGCAACGCGAAACCGATGCCGTCACTGGAAGTCTTGCTGGAAAACGCCGACGTCGTCACCCTGCATGTCCCGGGCGGCAGTTCTACCGAGAACCTGATGACTGCGGAACGTATCGGCCTGATGAAGCCGACGGCGGTGCTGATCAATGCGTCGCGCGGCGGCGTGGTCGACATCGATGCGCTCAACGCGGCATTGCGCGAGAAGCGGCTCGGTGGCGCCGCGCTCGACGTGTTTCCATCCGAACCGCGCAATAACAAGGAAGAGTTCGTGTCGCCGCTGCGCGGCCTCGACAACGTGATCCTGACGCCGCATATCGGTGGAAGCACCGAAGAGGCGCAGGAAAACATCGGGCGCGAAGTCGCCGACAAGCTCGCGCGTTTTCTGAAGGCTGGCACCACGCGCTGGGCCGTCAACTTCCCGGAAATACGGCACGTGGAAAAAGAAACGAAGAGCAGGGTGCTGCACGTGCACCGCAACGAACCGGGCGTGATTGCGCGCATGAATGCGGACTTCGCGGCCGCCGGATTGAATATCGTTGCCCAGCATTTGCAGACACGCGGGCCGATCGGTTATGTGATCACCGACGTCGATGCGGGGATTTCGGCCGGCCTGTTGCAGAAATTGCGGAGCGAACCGGCGACGATACGCTGCGAGCTGATTTGAGCGCTGGAAGAATTCCGGCAACCACGAAGAGCACGAAGAGGAATATCAATCTTCGTGCCCTTCGTGTTCTTCGTGGTTTAGTTAACAGCTTTCGCTTTTTCCTTCGGTACGATCCGCACCTTCGCCAGCTTGTGCAGGCTGCTGCTGTTGCGGACGAGATCATCCAGCGTGACGCCGTCAAGCACGCTCAGATAAGCCTTGGTTGCGTCGGCGAGCACCGATTGCAATTCGCAGGAGGGCGCCAGGACGCAGCCGTTGAGCTTGCGGTTGAAGCACTCGACTATCCTGAAGTCGGGTTCGGTCCGTCTGACCACCTCGCCAATGTTGATGTCCGACGGTTCCATGCCGAGACGCAGTCCGCCGCTGCGTCCTCGAATGGTCTCGACCAGGCCGGCGATGCCGAGCTGGTGCACGACTTTCATGAGATGGCTCTTGGAAATGCCGTAGGCATCGGCGATGTCCTGGATCGTGACCAGCCGGTCGCGATTCATGCCGAGATACATCAAGGTTCGCAGCGAATAGTCGGTGTAGTCGGTCAGGCGCATGGATCAACTCAGCATAAGATCGATCCATTATATATATTATTTAACGCATGGCGCACTGTTGGCGCGCAACGTGGTCATTGCGCGAGCTTTGCTGCGATTGTTCGATCCGCGCGGGCAGCGGGAGATCTGCTCGGAAATCAAAGCCGCTTGCTGGTCACGACCCGCGCCTCGCCTCGGTCGCCGACGGTGTGCAGTGTCACCGGCCGGCGCCAGACACGTCCGATATACTCAAGTACGCGTTCCGCACGATGCAGATCGACTCCGCGGCCATCGCTTTGGTGGTCGTGTATCAGTTGCAGACTGCCGTCGACGTGCAAATGGCTGGCGGCGACGCGCGGCGCGCCGAAATTGAATTTCGGCGCCAGGATCGCTTCGTGCACCGCATGCACGTTGTTTTCGGAGATGCGTATGTCGCCGTCATCGCGGGCCTCATAAACGAAGAGTTCCAACTTGTCGATCAGGTCGCGCGTCAGGTAGTTGCGCACAAAGCCGAAGTCGTCTTCTTCCTTGACGATGCGCCGGGCTGCTTCCAGTCCGTGTTTTTCGATGATGTCTTCCCACATCGAAAAGCCGAGATGGTAGGGATTCACCGCCAGCGCCAGCTGCCGCTCCGCCGCGTAAGGCCGCACCACGTCGGAATGCGCCTTGATGGCCGACAGGTACAGGTCCTGCGGCAGGAAATCCGCTTCGCGCAGCAGGCGCGCGTGCCAGTAGGATGCCCAGCCTTCGTTCATGATCTGACAGGCGAACACCGGGTAGAAATAGTAGGACTCCTCGCGCACAGCAAGGAAGATGTCGCGCTCCCAATCTTCCAGCTCCGGCGCGTAATGTGCGATGAACCACAGCAAGTCGTATTCGGGTTGCGGCGGTATCTGGGCGCGCGTTGTGGTGGCGGACGGCTCGACACGCAATTTTTCGCCGGGCAGGCTGCGGAAGCGTTTCTGGAACGCGTCGAGTTCCGGTTCGGGTTCGTGTTTTGCCTGCTGCGTCGGATAAAGCGGGCGATGCAGTTCGCGGTTGATGTCGATGTGCGGTTCCAGCGCGAGCGCGGCATCGAGCACCGCTTCGACACGCGCCTGTCCATGTTCCTGGATCGCTGTTTCAATCCGATGGGCGCGCGCGGCCGCCTGTTCCAGAATGTGGCCGCCGGCCATTTCCATGAACTGCGCAAACAAATGGTTGTTCTTCGCAAAATCGGCATGACCCAGTACGTGTGCGGTGACCAGCGTGTTCTCCGGCAGGGTATTGCCGTTGACCAGATAGGCGCGGCAGGGGTCGCCGGGAAACATCACTTCGAAGATCCGTGAATGCCCCATGCCTTGACGGATCAGTTGATGGATGTAGCGTACGCCGAACGACCAGTGGTGCATCCGTACCGGCAGTCCGTACACTGCGATTTCCATCATGAAGTTATTCGGCACCAACTCGAAATCGACCGGGTAATAGTCCAGGCCGAGATCGCGGGCGAGCTGTTCGATTTGCGTCGAATATTTTTTCAGCGCATCGATTGCTTCGGGTGAATTCGTTGTCGTGCACATGGGTGCTGTCCTTGATCAGTCCTTACTCGGTCTGCTCCTGCACGAAGAACTTGCGGATCGCTTTCCACACGTCTTCATGCCGGGTGAGAATGCTGCTCCCGATCGGTGCGCCCTGATGCTCGATTTCGGCACACAGCATCTTCATTTCGGTTTCGCTGGTGCGCGGTGAACCGGGCACTGTCTCCACATAACCGATGTAATTGAGCAGCTTGCCGAGCTTGCCCAGGTACTCGCTGGCAGCGGGGCGATCCTCGGTGAAATTCTCGCCATCCGATGCATAGAACAAATAGCCGTTGTACTGTGAAGGGTCGTACTCGGTCTCGATCAGTTCGAGCGCCAGCTTGAACACGGTCGAGGCGCCGGTGCCGCCGGTGCCGCTGACGTTGAAAAATTCATGCTCGGAAAACTCCCACGCCTGCGTGGTATGCGCGATGAAACGCGTCTCCACTTTGCCGTAGCGGCGGCGGATGCCTTGCAAGACGAAGAAGAAAAAGCTCTTCGCCAGCTTGCGTTCCGCATCGGTCATGCTGGCCGATACGTCCAGCGCAAAGATGACCACTGCGTTGGTCGCCGGCTTGCGCCGGTGCACCAGTTGCTTGAAGCGCAAGTCTTCGTTGGTGAAGGGAACAGGGTTGTCCTGCGTCCTTTCCTGCGTAACGCGGCGCTTGACCGCTTCCTTCACTGTGCGCCGGCGGTCGAGACGGGCACGGGCACCATGCTTGTCCCAGCCTTCGCGCACATACTCGTCGTCGGTCACAGCGGTGTTGCGGCGCGGCTGCAGGTCGGGCAGTTGCAACTCTTCCCACAACCAGTCGATGATGTCATCGACCTTGAATTCCAGCAACAGCTTGACTTCGCCGTCGTTGTTGCCGCCTTCGCCTTCGTCGCCGCCGAGGTCGGGTTGCGCTTGGCGCAACACATCGCCGGGTTTGCCTTGTCCTTGTCCTGCGCTGGTATATGGTTGAGAGCTGGAATCGGCAAGCCGGAAACGCGCGTGCTCCAGCAGCTTCACTGGAACCTGCACAGTCCTGTCCTGCGAGCCGGTAATGACGTCCGGACCCGAGACCAGATCGGGCAAATTTTGCTGCACTGCCTCGCGCACCTTCTCGTTGTGCCGCAGCCAGTCGCGCGAGCCGCGAGAGAACAAGTCGTACCAGGGCGATTCGGCGGAGATCGTGATGTGATCAGTCATAAGTCCATGCCTATTCCTGCGCCATCAGCGTCGTGACGTAATTGAGCGCCTCGCGCGCGCTGTGGCTGTCATAACCGTATTCGTCGACCAGGCGCTTCTCGACCACGGAAATTTTCTGGCGCACCTCTTCGTCCGGGCGCGTGGTGGAGCTGACCAGACGCAGCACCTCGCGCCGCTGTTCGAACAGGTACTGTTGAACCGCGTTGTGCAATTGCGCGTGGCTGTCGAGCGTGAATTTCTCGCCGCGCTTGTAGGCGCCCATCGCCTTGCGCACCACCTCCTGGCGGAACGACTGCTTGCCGGAATCGGAGATATGGATCTTTTCTTCCACCGCACGCAGGAAACGTTCGTCCGGCTTGCGTTCCTCGTTGGTGATCGGATCCTTGATCTGGCGGTTGTCGAGCATCGCTTCCACTTCGTCCAGGTACTTGTCGAGCAGATCCTGCGCTTCCTGCTCGAAGGACACGAACAGCGCCTTGTGCACGTCTTCCTTGACCCAGCGATTGTAGAAATCCTTGCGCGCCAGCACCAGGTAATCGATCCATTTACGCTTGCGTTTCGGATCGATGCGGGCGTCGTTCTCGATCGAATCCTTGAGCGCCAGCAGCACATCCATGGTCGTCAGGCTCTTCACGTTGGTCTGGATGATCGCGTTCGACAAGGCATTGATGACAAAGCGCGGCGAGATGCCGGCAAGTCCTTCGTCTGGCATGCGCTGCTTCATGCGTTCCGCTTCCGAGTGGGCATAACCTTCCACTTCCTCATTGGCGTAGAGACGCACTTTCTTGCTAAGTTCCAGTTCCTTGTCCTCGCCGTCGTGCAGCCGCGTGAAGGTCGCAAACACCGCCGCCGCATGCAGCACGTGCGGATCGAGATGCACCTCGCGGAATGCCGGTGCGGCGGAGGAAATCAGCTTCTTGTAAATTCGCGCCTCATCCTTGTAATTCAGCGTATAGGGCACCTGGATGATGACCATCCGGTCGAGCAGCGCTTCATTCTCGCTCTCCTGCAGGAACTTGCGGAATTCGGCAAGATTGGTGTGCGCGAGAATGGTTTCGTCGAGATAGATCAGTGGGAAGCGCGATACCTTCACGTTCTTTTCCTGCGTCAGCGTCAGCAGCAGATACAGGAACTCGCGTTTCACCTTCAGTATCTCGATCATTTCCAGCATGCCGCGGCTGGCTGCATACACTGCGCCGGACCAGGACCATGCGCGCGGGTCGCCTTCATCGCCGTACTCGGCGACCTTGGAAAGATCGACCGAACCCACCAGGTCGGCCAGGTCGGCGGTGGTCGGATCGTGCGGCGCGTAGGTGCCGATGCCGACCCGTCCTGCTTCGGAAATGAAGACGCGTTCGACCGGCATCCGCAGGAAGTCGCCATTGTAGTCGTTTTCCAGGCGGGTACGGCAATGCGGGCAGACCTCGCCAGTGATGTCGACGCCATAGGTGTCGCGGAAGCGCGGGCGCAGCGAGTGCGGCACCAGATGCAGCGGCGATTCATGCACCGGGCATCCCTGGATCGCGTAGATCGCCCCGGCTTCGGTGCGGCTGTACTCTTCCAGTCCACGCTTGAGCAGGATGACCAGCGTCGATTTGCCGCCGGACGGCGGCCCGAGCAGCAGCAGCAGACGGCGTCCGACTTCCGAACCGGCCGCCGCTGCCTTGAAGTAATCGACCACACGATCGATTGCCTCGTCGACACCGAACAGTTCCTGGTCGAACAGTTTGCAATGGAAGGTGCCGTTTTCGTCCTCTCCGCCCATCCAGCGGATCATGTCCCACATGTATTGATGAGAAGTGCGTGCCGCACCTTGCGGATCGGCAGTCATCACTCTTTCCAGAAAATTCGAGAGCGTCCCGGACCAGTAGACTGCGCGGTGATCCTGGGTAAAGGCGACCAGACTTTTCAGAAGGTCCTCTTGCTGCTCGGTACGATTGGCTTCGCCATGAGTGGTCATTGCGTGTGCTCCCCGTCGGTTTATCGGATGTAATCGATGGACATCCGAATTGGGTTTACGTTTCTGTCGCTCTCAAGTTAAGTATAGGGCGCTCCAAAAAATCCGAATGATGAGGATCGTCAATGAATGGACCATCACCAAGAGCGCCGCAGCTTGCGTGTGCGTGGTGCACATCAGGGCAGTAGCAAGATGCATGCAAGCATATGTGCATGCCGCGCGTACTGCGTCGCAAGCCTGTTTCTTCGCTCTCGACACCGCATCGCAGCGCCAGCGACTGCAGCAAGGTTTCCTGAGATGATTGATCTGCATCAATGGCACGGAATCCGTTGTTATGGATAGTGTTCATGACCATGGAGCTGAAACAATGATTCCGATTCTTTTCCTTGCACTTCGCGCGCTTTGTGTCCGACTTCTGCGACTGGCTGGTGACCGTCGATCCGCATTTGCACCGGCATCACAAGCTCAACGAGATTTACAGCATTCCCACCAAGGTCGTGCATGCGGCGCCGGTCATCGGCGACTGGATTGCCGAACATCTCGACAAGCCGATGATCATCGGCCCGGATGCGGAGAGCGAACAGTGGGTGGCGAAAGTGGCCAAGGCAGTCGGGTGCTCGTACACCGTGCTGGATAAGACGCGGAAAGGCGACCGCGATGTCGAGGTGTCGGCGTTCGACGCATCGGACTGGACCGGCGGGACACCGGTGCTGGTGGACGACATCACGTCAACCGCGCAGACAATGATCGCCGCGGTGGCCCGGCTGAAAGGCGCCGGCCTGCCGCCGCCGGTTTGCATCACCGTGCATCCGATCTTCGCCGGTACCGCGTGGGAAGACCTGCGCGCGACGGAGGTTGAACGTATCGTCAGTTGCAACACGATCCTCCATCCAAGCAACGAGATCGATCTCAGCGATGCGATCGCCGTGGCCGCTGTGGAAATGATGGCGATCCTGCCGATCGAGGTCTGACAAGCTGTATTCAGGGCGATGCGGCGCCGCATTCAAAAAAGCCATTGACCACGAAGCACCCGAAGAAATGCCGCTTTCTTCGTGTGCTTCGTGGTCAATGGCTCATTTGTATCCGCTTGACAAACTCCCGTGTTTTCGGTGGAATGAAAATCATCAGTTGCCGGTAGAAATCTTTGCGGTTGGAACGGACTTTGCATTCCTGGGCTTTGTCGGCTAACCACTGCACCGCAAGCAGTCATCAAGTTTGCCGGTGTACGCCCGATAACAGGAGTATCAGCAGAGAAAATTCCGGCACTGTGGTTTTGCATTTCTTGACGACAGCAGCTTCGCAGGAGTTTCACGATGACGATCACACTCGCACGCTCTCATCCGATCTACAGCATGACAGCCGTCGAAAGCGCGCAGGAAAAGGCGCGCGCACTGAAATCGCCCGAACTCGAAGCCTTCTACGAAAACATGCTCGAGCTTGGCGCGGAAAGATTCGTCACCACGCCGTCATCGACCAGCGCGCTTGACCCCTTGTACGAGGATTGTCCGAACTTCGGTGAAGTCCTCGACGACCTGACGCGCTACCTTGGCCTGTCGATCGCCGGAGGCGCCGGCATCAACGTCATGCCGGTGCTGCTGCTCGGCGACCCCGGCGTCGGCAAGACCCATTTCGGCAAACGGTTGGCGACGGTGCTGGGCACGGAATTCGAGTTCATCAGCATGAATGCGCTGTCCGCAGGGTTCGTCATCACCGGTAGCTCCTCCACCTGGAAAGGCGCGAAGTGCGGCAAGGTGGCCGAACGCCTGGTGCGCGGCAAGTTCGCCAATCCCGTGGTGTTGCTCGACGAGGTCGAGAAAGCGACCGGCTCTACCCAGTCCGACCCGATGGCGGCCTTGTACCAGTTGCTGGAACCGGAAACCTCGCGCGCCTTCCACGACGAATTCATTGATGTCGACCTCGATGCCAGCCAGGTGTTCTGGGTGCTGACCGCCAACAGCCTCGACGGCATTCCGCCGGCGCTGCTGTCACGCATGGCCGTGTATGAAGTGCCGGTGCCGACCCCGGACCAGGCCGCAGGCATCGCGCAGCGCGTCTATATCGGTTTACTGCGTGAACTGCGGCTGGAAAACGTTGATGAAGACCTGCCGGACAATGTGCTCGGCAAGCTTTCCGAGGTTTCTCCGCGCGAAATGCGCAAGGCGCTGCTGGATGGACTCGGCTTCGCCGTCGCCGCCGGACGGCGTTCGCTGGTGCCGGAAGATGTTCGTCTGAAAGCCGATCCAGGGAAGCGCAAGATCGGCTTTTGACCTTCTTTAGGGCCAACATCCGGCCCGTCTTGCCGTTCGTTAATGTTGCCGCCGCACGGCGGTTTAGCGTTCGTCCTTTGTTCTCCGCCAAGATTTGGTTTGGAAGTTGACGAAACCGAAACAGGTTTCCGTAGTCCTAAACCTTAGCCCGGGTATTTCACCGGACCGACACACAATTTGACGGGAAGACGAATCTACTCACGGAGGTCACAATGAAGAGAACACCCCTGGCAATACTCGTTTCACTGCTCGCGCTCGGCGGCAGCGCATTTGCGCAAAATGACATGCAATCGCCATCGTCGGAAATCCGCATGAGTACCGATCCGGCACGTGCGGAAGAAGTGGAGCGGCATGCAGAAGAGCTCAGGGCGCAGCAGCAGGCGCAAATGCAAGACTCGACATCTGGAGCGAGTGCAACGGAAGGCACCAAACCGGCCAAGCGCAGCCATGCGAAGCAACGCAAGGCAAAGAAGAAATCCAGCCACTCAAACGGCGCCGCCAGTACCTCGGGCATGTCGTCCGAAGGCGCTAGCAGCACTGGCGCCTCGGGTGCCGCGAGCAAGTCGCCGACGGACAGTTCCGGCTCGTCCGGCAGCGATTCCGGCTCCATGGGCAAGTAGCCGGTGCGGCAGTGCGCTGTTCCTGGCAACCGACAAGGGCGCGATCGTCAGAGAGGGGGCAGCAGATCGTTTTGATGGATACCAAGACCGGTAGGACACTCCCGACGATACTCCCGTTTCCCCCTGCGAGCGGGGCTCGCAGGGATTCTCCCTGGAGACCCGGTAGAAAGATTACGGCCGCACTCTGCGGGACTGACGCAGCCCGGCAAGGAATCGACGGCATTTGACAGCGCCACCACATAGCAAAGGCGGCCTGCAGTCGGCGCTTGTTTGGAGAAAATGCCGGACCATATGCGGTCGTCATCGAGCCGTGACGCACAAATCGTCTTCCAGCGCTTTCCCATGCATCGCAAAGGCTGACCGGCACAACCCCTGCGATTCCGGTCAAAAGCCCGCTTCAAAAGCCTGCCTCGCGCCAGACCACCGACAGGATGGTGCGGACAAAGCGCGTGCCTGGCGCTTGCCACTTGCCGGCGATGACCACTTTCCCGCGCCACAAACGCCCGGCCAGTGCACCCGTGTCGCCATCGACCGAAAAGCTGACACGGTAGACCGCTTGCTCGGGAAACCATATTCCCTGCTTTTCCCTCGCCGGCACGGAGCCGCCCAAGGGTGACGACCACATGCCGCTGGGCAGCACCCGGGTGGCATCACGGTCGACGCCGGTCACCGTCAAGCGCAAAAACGGGCCTTCCAGGCCGTCCGCATAGAAGCGTGCGCTGTCGCCGACAGCGACCCGCTGCACTGCGCCTTCGTCGAGATAGGCGCTGACTTCGTGGCCGGTGTCGGCGACCAGCACGGCGAGACGTTCGTCCTTTGCCACCCAGACACCGGGCGCGAGACCGGCATCGATATCGCGCAGTTGGCCCGCAAAGGGGGCGACAGGTCGATATCGCGTAGCCTCCTGGACCTGGGCAGCGAGTGCCGCCTCCACCGTCGCGAGTTCTTCGCGCAAGACGGTGCTGCGCGCGCGTTGTTCCGGATCGAAGCCGGAGGCGGACGATTCCCAGCGCAAACGCTCGACCTGTGCTTCCAGCGCCTGGCGCTTGCCGTCGACCTCGGGCGCCGAGAATTGCATCAGCACTTGTCCTTGCTTGACAGTTTGGCCCTCGCGCACGGGCAGCGAGAGGACCTGGGCATGCAAGGGTGCATGCACCGGAAAGACAGCGGCAGCACGCAGAACGCCGGTCGCATGGATACGGGACGGCCACGGCACGACGAACAGCATTGCCATCAGGGTAGCAATGAGCGCAGTGCGCCGCGCGCGCCTGCTGGACTTCAGGCGCGGCCACAGGTTGCGCCAGACGGCGAGTTCGGAAGCGATCGGACGCATGACAAACCAGGTGATTTCCACCGCAAACAGGAAGATGCCGAGGAGCTTGATGAAGAAGTGATACACCAGCACCGCGATGCCGAGAAACAGTGTCAGGCGGTAGAGCCAGGTTCCCCATGCGAACAGGATCAGGCCGATGCGCCGGCGGCGCGAAAAGTGTTCGGGCGGCGGCTCGCCGAGCGCGAACAGCATCTCGCGCAACTGCCAGCGCGCCAGCGCGAACGAGCGCGCGTGCAGGTTGGGCATGTCCAGCCAGTCCGACAACAGGAAGTAGCCGTCGAAACGCATGAACGGACTGGTGTTGATCGCCAACGTCGCGAGCCAGGTCGTTGTCGCCAGCGGAAACACGATGGAGCGCAGCATTCCGTCGGGCAGGAAGGTCCAGGCGAGGGTGGACCATGCTGCGATCACAAGTTCGGTGGCGACGCCGGCGGCCGCGACTTGCTGGCGATGGCGATGATTCCCGAGCCGCCATACGTCGCTGGTGTCGGTATAGGGCACCGGCCACAGCACAAGAAACGCAATGCCCATGCTGGGCACCCGGCAGCCGCGCCGTTTGGCGGTGAGGGCGTGTCCCAGTTCATGTGCACATTTCACCCCGACCAAAGCCAGGCCATAGGCGAACAGGCCGTTGAGCGTAAACGTATCGAGCAAGGTGGTGCTGAAGCGGTCCCAGTTGCGAAAGACCTGGATGCCGCCAATGAGCAGCGCCAGCATGGTGAGGCGCGCGAACGTGGCGGAAAATACCCAGTCGAACGCCGGTGCGACGCGGGTCAGCCAGCGGTCCGGCTTGATCAGCGGAATACGGAAGAAAAGATAGTGATGCAGCAGTTGCTGCGACCAGGACCCCTTCATCCGCTTCAGGCGTGCCGCCATCACTTTCGGGGAAGAGAGGGGATCGGGCTGGAGCAACTGGTTATCGCTGAGAAATCTCATCACTTCGAGGATGTCGTCCGCGTCGAGGTCCAGCGGTGTCGATGCGCGGATCGACAGCAGGATGTCGTCCGCATTGGCCAGCGACCAGCGCTTCAGGACTTCGAACGTCACCCAGTCAATGCGAAAGAACTGGTTTCTGACCGGGTCTTCCAGGATGTGGCTGGGCTCGCCGGTCGCGAGCGCCTGTCCAGGATGAAGTGACAGTTCTTCACGCAGCGGCGGAAAGTGGGCTGGCAGCATGCTCACAAGCCAAGCGTCTGCCGGATCAGCGCCAGCGGGCGGCGGAATACCCAATAGCAGAGCGGCACCCAGCGGCCCGACAGTTTTGCGGTTCCCTTCAGGCCGACGCGATGCTGCGTCTGTCCTGCAAGCGTGGCACGTACGCGGTATGCGTAGTTGCCATCGGGGCGCTGGAAGGCGTCATAGGACATGTAGCGCACGTTCGCTTCCACCGGCGTCAGCGGGCTGGCGCTCAGGTAGAGGTTGACCGGCGCACCGGGTTTCAGCGGAATGGCGTCGCCCACCGGCAGCCAGGCTTCGACCTCCACATCGCGCGGCGTGGCGATGCGCATGATGCGTTCGCCTGTGGCGACCGGGCGTCCTATCCATTCGCTAGGGTCGTCGAACAAGGCGATGCCATCCTGCGGCGCAAGGACATGGGCGCGCTCGACCTGGCCGCGCAGGAATTCCGTCTCTGCGCGGCGCTCCTCGATTTTGCCCTGCAGGGTAGACAGTAGCGTCTTGGGTTTTCCGTCGGTCAGTGCGAGTTGGGCAGATTGGCGATATTCCGCCTCCGCCGTTGCGAGCGCCTGGCTTGCTACCGCATAACGGCTTGCCAGTTGCGCCTCGTCGAAATCAAACAACGGCTGATCTTTCCTGACGAGTTCGTTCGGCTTGACGTGGAACTGGGCGATGACGCCTTCCAGCGGCGACCGGATGACCGCCGGATTGGCCGGCACGAGTTCGCCTGGAGCGAGGATAGTCAGGCGGACCGGGAGGAACAGGAACAACGACAGGACAAGAACGACATGAAACGACCGCCGGCGCCACCAGGGCAGTCCAGCCTTTTTTTCGTGTTCCAGCCGGTCCCTTATTGCCGTCCGGAGATTTTCCGGCCGCCAGCGCCTCGGTTTCGCTCGTACAAGATACGCATGCTGAAGAATGTCGACCCATTCCGACAGGAGGGCAACTTCGCGGTCCGTCCACGGAATCTCGCGAACCAGGAGCAGGCCGCCGACAGGTGTTGTTTCATCGTTGGACCGGCCGCTCATGGGCAGCCACAAGCCGTACGCCGGCAGCCAGTCCGACCATTCGCTGCGAAGGCTGTCAGGGATATCGGCCGATGTCACGCGACCGGGCATCTTCAGTTCGCGGCATGTGCGTTCCAGCCAGTGGACATAGGGTGCATTGGCCTCGATTTGCACCACGCCGGATAACGCACACACGCCGCGGTCGGCATGCCAGAGCACCGCCTGCCGGTAAGGTGCCAGTGCATGCGTCGAATTTACCGCCATGAAGTCGAGTTCAGCGTCATCTGTCACATGGCGCGCGCCATGCGACAGATTGAGCAAGGTCGTGACAGGACTGTCTACAGGCCGATCCGGATTCTCCATCGACTAACTCGTTATCCAGGGCTGCTCGACGTCGCAGCCGGCCGGGTCATTGCTGCCAGCCGCGCACTTCGCTCCGGCGACAGGCTGCCGGTGCGGCGAAGCTGTTCGGACAAGCCGGTCTTGCCTGGAATTGCCTTGATGTTGCCGACGTTGACCCGGAACAATGCTGTCGCTTCACGTCCCGACATATCGCGTGCAATTACCTTGATCTTCAATTCTCCCGTAAATCCGTCAGGCACCTCGCCGGTAAATTTACCGGTTTGACCATCGAACCGAACCCACGACGGCAAGGGGCGCCCATCCTGCAGAACAGCGGCAAGACGGACCACTTCCTTGGGCTGTGTGTGCGCGAACGCATCCGCCGGAACGATCAGCGAGAGCCGCTGGCCGCTTTCAGTGTACTGGTCCGGAACACCCTGGAACAGCACGAGAGCTGGTTCGTCCGCTTTTGCAACCACGGTCCGGAATCCCTCCGAGCGAGTATAGACATCGCTCAGTTCGGCATTTCGCCGAATTTCCATTTCCGGAACGGCGTCGAATTTCTGCGTGCCGATGCCGGAAGTGAGCTGCAGGGTATCGTTGCCGGCGACGCTACCCGGCGCGGTTGGAGCAGGTTCGACCGGCGTCGGTTCCGTTACTGGGGATGGCACCGGTGCCGGTACGGGTTCCGACGGCGCGGGCGCTGGCGCTGGCGGTTCAACCACGACCGGTGCAGGTGCCGGAGTCGGTGTGGGCGGAACGCTGATGCTCAATTCGCTGACGGTGCTGTCGGCTGCAGCGTTACCGGCAATGTCGGTGATGGTGGCGACGACGTCATACGTATTGCCGACGATAAGAGGGGTGAGCTGTCCCGAGATCGGGGTTGCGGCCGCAAGATCGAGGGACCAGGTGCCGTTGCCGGGAGTCACGGCATATGTCGCGCCATTGATGGCGACGGTCAGCGTCTCGCCGGATCCAGTGGTTGCAGTGCCCCGCAATACCGGTGTGGTGCTGGTCGTAGTGACAAGATCGACGGTAGGCGCAGCCGGAGCGGTCACATCAAAAATTACCGCCTGGCTTGCCGTCGGGCCGGATTGATCTACGACCGTGTTGCTCACGCGCGCCATGATCGTCCAGTTCGCATCGTGGCTTGCGCTATCTGCGGCGACCCAGGAGGTACCCGTCGTGGTCGCAGTATGCCAACTTGCGCCGCCGTCAAACGAAACCTGAACCACTTCATTCAAGCCGAGCGCCGCGCTGATCGTGCCGGAAACCGCGCGGTTTGCCGCCCCGTCCGAAGTAATGAAGTCGGACGCCGACCTGCCATTGTCCTTCGTCATCGAAAGGATTGACACATCCTGAGACGGCGTGGCCGGGTTTTGTGCAAGTAGTGTGAAACCGGCGCTGGCGCTCAGTTCCCCATCGCTGCCGGTCACTTTCAACGTATAGCTGCCTGCGGAGCCCGCCTGTGGTGTGCCAGTGAAGGTGCGCGATACCGGATCGAAACTCAACCAGGCGGGCAGGGGAGACCCATCAGCAAGCGTGGCGCTGTATGTGATATTGGGGCTGTCGATATCGGTAAACGCAGGTACAACCAGGGGTTGCATGGGTTGGCCGAGTGTTGCGCCGATTGACGGAATGTCCGATGCGACCGGCGCATCATTGACCGGGTTGACCGTGATACTAGCGGTATAGGTGTTGCTGCCGCCATTGCCATCACTGACTGTGTAGGTGAAGCTGTCGGCACCGTTGTAGTTCGCGGTCGGCGTGTAGGTGTAGCTGCCGTTGGCGTTGACCGTTACCGTGCCATGGATCGGATCGCTGGCTTTCGCATAATTGACGGTATCGCCGTCGATGTCGGTTGTCGTCGGCAAGGTGCCACTCTTGGCGGTGTCTTCGTTGGTCGTGATGCTGACAGCCGACGCAGTTGGCGCATCGTTGACCGGGTTGACGGTGATGCTGACGGTATAGATGTTGCTGCCGCCATTGCCATCGCTGACCGTATAGGTGAAGCTGTCGGCGCCGTTGTAGTTCGCCGTCGGTGTGTAGGTGTAGCTGCCGTTGGCGTTGACCGTTACCGTGCCGTGGCTTGGACCGCTGGTTTTCGCATAAGTGACCGTATCGCCATCGACATCAGTCGCGGCCGGCAGCGTGCCTGATTTCGCAGTGTCTTCGTTGGTCGTGATGCTGGCAGCCGATGCAGTCGGCGCATCGTTGACCGGGCTGACCGTGATGTTGACGGTATAGGTGTTGCTGCCGCCATTGCCATCGCTGACCGTGTAGGTGAAGCTGTCAGCGCCGTTGTAATCGGCTGCTGGTGTATACGTGTAGCTGCCGTTGGCGTTGACCGTTACCGTGCCGTGGCTTGGATCGCTGGTTTTTGCATAAGTGACGGTATCGCCGTCGACATCGGTTGCCGTCGGCAAGGTGCCGCTCTTGGCGGTGTCCTCGTTGGTCGTGATGCTGACAGCCGACGCAGTCGGCGCGTCGTTGACCGGGTTGACCGTGATGCTGACGGTATAGGTATTGTTGCCGCCATTGCCATCGCTGACCGTATAGGTAAAGCTGTCGGCACCATTGTAATCGGCCGTCGGCGTGTAGGTGTAGCTGCCGTCAGTATTCACGGTCACCGTGCCATGGCTCGGATCGGATGCCTTGGCATAGGTCACCGTGTCTCCGTCGACGTCGGTCGCCGTCGGCAAGCTGCCTGACCTCGCGGTGTCCTCGTTGGTCGTGATGCTGGTGGCCGATGCGGTCGGCGCGTCATTGACTGGGTTGACCGTCACGCTGACGGTATAGGTGTTGCCGCCGCCATTGCCGTCGCTGACCATGTAGGTGAAGCTGTCGGCGCCGTTGTAGTTTGCCACCGGCGTATAGGTGTAACTGCCGTCATTGTTCACTGTCACGGTGCCATGACTCGGATCGGTTGCCTTGCTGTAGGTGACTGTATCCCCATCCACATCGGTTGCCGTCGGCAAGGCGTCGGTCTTGGGCGTGTCCTCACTGCTTGTGATACTGGTCGCCGACGCTGTCGGGGCACTATTGAACGGTGTAACGGTAATGCTGACCGTATAGGTATTGCTACCGCCGTTTCCGTCACTGACCGTGTAGGTGAAGCTGTCCGCGCCGTTGTAATCGGCCACCGGCGTGTAGGTGTAGCTGCCGTCGCTATTCACTGTCACGGTGCCGTGGCTGGGATCGGTCGCCTTGGAATAGGTCACCGTATCGCCATCGACATCCGTTGCCGTTGGCAACGTGCCAGTCTTCGTTGTGTCTTTAACAGTCGAAAAGGAAGTTGCTGATGCCACTGGTGCATCATTGACTGGATTGACTGTCACGCTAACAGTATAGGTGTTGCTGCCGCCATTGCCGTCGCCGACCGTGTAGGTGAAGCTGTCGGCACCGTTATAGTTTGCAGTCGGCATATAGGTGTAACTGCCGTCGTTGTTCACGGTCACGGTGCCATGGCTCGGATCGGTCGCCTTGGTGTAGGTCGCCGTGTCGCCATCAATGTCGGTTGCAGTCGGCAAGCTGCCAGTCTTGGCGGTGTCCTCATTGGTTGTGATGCTGGTGGCCGACGCAGTCGGCGCATCGTTGACCGGGTTGACTGTGATGCTGACGGTATAGGTATTGCTGCCGCCATTGCCGTCGCTGACCGTATAGGTGAAGCTGTCGGCACCGTTGTAGTTTGCCGTTGGCGTATAGGTGTAGCTGCCGTCGTTGTTCACGGTCACGGTGCCATGGCTCGGATCGGTCGCCTTGGTGTAGGTCACCGTATCGCTGTCGACATCGGTAGCGGTCGGCAAGCTGCCTGACTTCGCGGTGTCCTCGTTGGTCGTGATGCTGGTGGCCGATGCGGTCGGCGCGTCATTGACCGGGTTGACCGTGATGCTGACGGTATAGGTGTTGTTGCCGCCGTTGCCATCACTCACGGTGTAGATGAAGCTGTCCGCACCGTTGTAGTCAGCGGTCGGTGTATAGATATAGCTGCCATCGGTGTTCACGGTCACCGTGCCGTGGCTCGGATCGGTGGCTTTCGCATACGTGACGGTATCGCCGTCGATATCGGTTGCAGTCGGCAAGCTACCACTCTTGGAGGTGTCTTCGTCGGTCATGATGCTGGTAGTCGATGCCGTCGGCGCATCATTGACCGGACTGACCGTGATACTGACGGTATAGGTGTTGCTGCTGCCATTGCCGTCGCTCACCGTGTAAGTGAAGCTGTCGGCGCCGTTGTAGTTCGCCGTCGGCGTATAGGTATAGCTGCCGTTGGCGTTGATAGTTACCGTGCCATGGCTAGGATCGGTCGCCTTGGTATAGGTCACCGTATCGCCGTCGATATCGGTTGCCGTCGGCAGGCTGCTGGTCTTCGCGGTGTCTTCGTTTGTCGAAATGCTCGTGTTTGCCGCTACAGGAGCATTGTTGAATGGGCTGACCGTGATGCTGACCGTATAGGTATTGCTGCCGCCATTGCCATCGCTCACCGTGTAAGTGAAGCTGTCGGCGCCGTTATAGTTGGTCGTAGGTGTATACGTGTAGCTGCCGTCGGTGTTCACGGTCACCGAGCCATGGCTCGGGTCGGTGGCTTTCGCATAAGTGACGGTATCGCCATCAATATCGGTCGCTACCGGCAGGGTATCCGACTTCGCTACGTCCTTAACGGTCGTAATGCTGGTGGCCGATGCCGTCGGCGCATCGTTGACTGGGTTGACGGTGATGCTGACGGTATAGGTGTTGCTACCGCCGTTGCCATCGCTGACCGTATAGGTGAAGCTGTCGGCGCCGTTGTAATCGGTGATCGGCGTGTAGGTGTAGCTGCCGTCGGTGTTCACGGTCACCGAGCCATGGCTCGGATCGGTCGCCTTGGTGTAGGTCACCGTATCGCCATCGATATCGGTCACGGTCGGCAAGGTGCCGGTCTTGGCCGCGTCCTCGTCGGCGGAGGTGTTCGTGTCGCCGGCCGTCGGCGCATTGTTGACCGTGCTCCGGTCGTCGTCCAATCCGGAGGAGGACGTGTCCGGCGTGCCGTCGGTGAACGTCCCAGGGTATTTCACGCCATTGCCTTCGTCGGCGATATTCACGGTGCCGGTTGCCTGTCGCGCTGCCCCGCTTGTATAGGTTGCGCGCAGTTGGAAGGTTTCGGCGCCTTCGTGGTCGGTATCCTGCTCCTGCACGATGTCCACGCGTACATACAGCACGCCGCCGGCCGGAATGGCGGCGCTGCCTCCGTAGTCCGCCCAACTGCTACCGTTCCAGACCTTCAGGGTCTGGGACTCGACGATGTCGGCGAAACCGGTGCCCGATGTCTCGATCAACTGCAGCGATACCGTCTGCCCGGTATCGCCGGTAACGGAGACGACCGCATAGTCCGAACCTTCATTGACGGTCGGGCTGCTGACGGCTAGCGCCCGGTCGTCATCGAGGCCGGTCGAGCCGGTGTCCGGAACGCCGCCGGTGAGCGTGCCCGGATAGGTGATCCCGGTACCGTCGTCCACAATCGTGGCGGTTCCGCTGGCCGTGCGTACCGTATCGCCGCTCGTGTAATTCACGCGCAGCTGGAAGCTTTCCGCACCTTCGAAACTCGTGTCCTGTTCTTGCTGGATATTTGCGCGAACATACACTTCCCCATTTTCCGGGAATGTGATGCTTCCGCCGTAATCGACCCAGGTGCTGCCGTTCCACACCTGCAGCGTCTGTCCTTCGGCGATGTCCGCGAAGCCGGAGCCGGAAGTCTCGATCAATTGCAGCGCCGCCGAGAGTCCGGAGGTGCCGGTGACGGTGAAGACGGCGTAATCGGAGGCTTCGTTGACGGTCGGACTGCTGACGGTCAGGACGCGGTCGTCGTCCAGCCCGGTGGTCGAGGTGTCGGCCGTGCTGCTGACCACCGTCGTTACATTGTTTGCCGTCTCGGTGTCGGTCGAAACCGTGCCCGGATAGGTGACGCCGGTCCCATCGTCCACGATGGAAGCGGTGCCGGTTGCGCTACGCGCGGCGCCGCTGGTGTAAGTTGCAGTAAGGCGGAAGGTTTCGCTGCCTTCGTAGGTCGAATCCTGTTCCTGCGTCATGCTGGCGCGCACGAGCAAGGTGCCGCCGGACTGGATCGCCGGCAGGTAGTCGGCGTCGTAGCTTTCCCACTGCGTACCGTTCCAGAACTGGAGCGTTTGGGTCGCGTCCACGTTGGCCTTGCCGGCGACCGTGCCGGCGGCACTGTCGTTGCTCAGGCTTAGCGAAACCTGTTCACCGGTGTTACCCGTTACCGTGAAGATCACGTAGTCGGACGCTTCGTTGACAGCCGGATCCGAAATCGACAGTACACGGTCGTCATCCAGGCCGGAATTCGAGGTATCCGGCGTGCCGCCGCTGACCGAACCGCTGTAGATGGTTCCGGTGCCGTCATCGGTGATCGTCGCAACGCCGAGTACCGGACTGCCGCCGCCAAGGTTGGTGGCAACCAGTCCGAAGGTCTCGGCGCCTTCGTAATCACTATCCTGCACGATTGTCGTACGAACCAGCAGCGCGGAACCGGTCATCGTCACGGATGTGCCGTCATAGTTTTGCCATTGGGCGCCGTCGTAGTACTGAAGGCTCGCACTGGTGCCGGTGTCGGTCCCGACTGTTGCCGTGCCGCCGGCAAGCCCGAGGCTCACCACCTGGCCGCTGTAACCGGAGACGGTGAACACGGCATAGGGCGAGGCTTCGTTGACCGAGATGCTGTCGACCGAGAGCGTGCGGTCGTCGTCCTTGCCGGCTGAACCATCTTCAGTGCCGTCGGATCGATAGATGCTGCCGGTGCCATCGTCTACGATGGTGGCGGTACCGATGAAACCTTCTCCAGCCGAGTTGCTTGCAGTGAGTTTGAGCGTTTCACTGCCCTCGTAGGCATGGTCGTTCAGGATTGCCGCGCGTACCAGGAGATCAGCCGCACCGGATGAGCCGGGGATGGTCACCGTTCCGCCCTGATAGGCGACCCAGGCATTCCCATCGAAGTATTCCAGGTCCGGCAGATAGTCGGTCCCTTCGGTAGCATGCCCATCTCCACTGCCGGTTTCGGAAAGCGCCAGCGCTACACGCTGTCCGGCCTGTCCGCCAACCGTGAACACGACGTAAGGCGAGGCCTCGTTGACTGTCGGACTGCTCACGCTCAGGTCGCGGCCGTCCGCCTCAATCGTGATGGCGAGCGTATCGGTGTCGGTATTTCCTGTCGCGTCCGTGCTGACCACCATCAAGGTATCGCTCGCGGTAAAGACCGTGCCCGCCTGATAGCTCAAGCTTGCTAACGCATCGTTGATCTGGGTCTGCGAGCCCGAGAGCGTGATCTGGTTCGACCCATTGGCGCCGCCGCTGATCAGGCCCGCATACTGGGCATCGATGCTGAGCAGGCCGGATGTAACGGTCAATCGCGTGGAGGTAACGTTGCTGTCGACGTCCGACACCGAGATCGGAATTGCTTGCGTTGCATACTCTGCCAGGGTGGGGGCGGATGGCAGCGTGTTGACCGGCGGATTTTCGTCGGTCTCGCCTTCGATTGTCACGGTCAGCGTCGCCGTTGACGACTTGCCGTTGCTGTCGGTCACTTCGTAGCTGAAGGTGTCGGTCAACGACGCGCCGCCGGCCAGTGCGTCGACCGCAGCATTGGAATTGTCGACCAGGTAGACATAACTGCCGTCCGCGCCGATCCTGAACGCTCCGTAACTGCCACCGACGCTGGTGAAGTTGCTGGTCGAGGTGCTGGACGAGGCCACAGCCACGTTCGGCGCGGTGTTGCCGGCGATGACATTGGTGACGGTGCGCGAGTCGCCCGCGTCGACATCGGTATCGTTGCTCATTACATTGCCGGTGGGATCGAAACCACCGGCATTGTTGCCGACGCCGCCTTTCTCTACGGCCTTCGCCGTATCCGCAACCGCGACCGGTGCATCGTTGGCGCCCTCGATCGTCACTGTCAGTTTGGCGACATCGGACTTACCGCCGTTCGTAACCCTGTAGAAGAAGACGTCGGTCAGCGTATCGCCGACATTGAGTCCATCCACGGTCGCGTCGTTGTTCGCCGCCGTGTACGTATAGCTGCCGTCGGCCGCGACCGTCAGCGTTCCGTAGGCGCCTTGGACCGTCGTGCCGGTCGTGCCGGGGGAGCGGTCCGACCAGGCCGAAGTGACTGTGCCGCCTCCGGTCCAACTCAGGCTTCCGCTCGGATCCGTGCCCACCGCCGATCCCGTGCCATTGAAACCCGACTCCACGGCAGTCGCGGTGGCATTGCTCGCGACGGGTTCGGTCGTATCCGTCGTACCCTCGATGCGTATCGTCAGTACCGCGGTGCTCATCAATCCCGCCGCGTCCTGCATCGTGTACGTGAAGGTTTCGTCGAAGCTCTGGCCGGCCAGCAGACTGGTGTTCGTGACGGTATAGGTGTAAGACCCGTCTGCCTGCAGGACCAGGTCGCCGCGCGAGCCGGCAATGGTCGACGTGCTCGCGGCCTTGGTAAACGTGAGATCGGTGCTTGACGCCAGCGACGCCGCTGCGCTGAGCGTGATCGTCGAACCGCTTACGCTCGCTACCGTTGTCCCTGAGGCGATTCCCGTTCCCGATACCGACATGCCGGCAACAATGGTGCCGTCTATATTGCTGAGGGTGACTGTCGAACTGCTGCCGCTGACGATCGTTGTGGTGGAGATGGCGGTGCCATTGAAGTTGGAACTGTTCCCGCTGCGCTGATAAAAGGTGAGTGTCTCACCGTTACTGATCGTGATCGAGCCATCCAGCGTGATGGTTCCGGCAGTGCCCGCTCCAGCCCCGTCCAGGTCGGTGATATTCGCGCTCGATTTCGAACTCGTCGCAATTCTCGTCGACTGATCCGAACCCCGGTATACCGCGTAATCCTTGGTCGGATCGAGGCCGGAAATATTGGCCAGTGTAATGACATTGGTCGTGACCGAAGTGCTCGAAACGCCCTGCGCCGTGGCGACCAGACCGACTACGCTCTTCGTGTCCCCGGCGTCGACATCGGTATCGTTGGTCAGTACGTTCCCCGTGGTCACCCCGCTGTAGCTGCTGCCGGTTTGGGGCTCTTTCACCGAATTGAAATCATTCACCGCAACCGGCGCGTCATTTCTGCCGTTGACGGTAACACTGAAGGTGTTGGTCGCAGTCAGGCCGGCCGGGTCCTTGACCGTGTAGGTAAACACGTCGACACCGCTGCCGTTGAGCAGCGCCTGGGTTGCAGCTGCATCGTTCGCCACCTCATAGGTGTAGCTTCCGTCGGCGGCAATCACCAGGCTGCCGTAGACGCCCTGTATGGTGGTCGTCCCCGAATCGGAAACCGCCGTGGATTCGATCTCGCTCTTTACCGTCGACACCACCAGGTTGTCGCCATCAGGGTCGCTGGCAGACTCGGTGATCAGGTTTCCGGTTGGGTCGGTGCCGAGGGTGGCATTTGCCGCGCCGCCTGCTTCGACTGCGGTCGCGGTTCCCGCCGCTGCGCTCGGTGCGCTGTTGCCGGCAGCCACGGTAAAGGTGAAAGTGTTCGGAGACGCATCGAGATCGACGCCGCCATTGGCGGTGCCGCCGTTATCTTTCACCTGGAAGGTGAAACTGACCGTGCCTGCGCTGCTCGCACTGAAGCTGAGCTTGGTGATGTCTGCGACCGTAATCTCCTGGCCTGCGGACACCGCATTACCATCCAACAGGAGCGTCCCGCCGACCGGCAAGGTAGTGATCTTCACAGCTGCCAGCGTGTTGGCGGGCGTGTTGTCCGGATCGGTGAAGCCGAAATCTGCAGCCGAGAAGGTGTAACTCTTGCCCTGCTTGATGCCGAGGCTGTTGTCTGCCCCTTCCGGCGCATCATTGACCGCTGTCACACGGATGGTAAGGCTGGCCGTGGCACTAGCCGAACCGTCCGATGCCGTATAAGTGACCGCCGGCACGGCGCCGGAATAGTTCGTCGCCGGCAAGAAGCTGTAGCTGCCGTCGCTGCCGATGGTCAGGCTGCCGATTCCGGAAAGCGTTGCAGTTTGCGAGGAACCTGCAGCGATGGTGTAAGTCGTCCCGGCGACGACAAACTGCGTCACGGTCAGGTTATCCGCGTTTGTGTCGGTATCGTTGGACAGGACATTGCCGGTCAGCGGCGAGGATGCATCTTCTAGCACCGTCGCCGAGTCGTTGATCCCGACAGGTGCACTGTTCGGCACAATCAGCTTGTTGAGCGCAGTATCGACAGGGTCCGAACTGGTGCGATAGGTACCGCCGTTGGTGAATTTCGTCGGGTCCAGCACCAGCAGATAGGTCGTCTCCGCCGTATCGCCGCCGGCACCGCCGTCGCCGATCGTGGTGGTGTTGCCCCAGGCGTAGAAATACAGGCCTTGCACCGTGCCGTTGGTCTTGAACAGGCGGCTAACTACCCCGTCGACCGATTTGGTCTGGCCGTTGCTGTCGACATAGGTCAGCGTTCCCGAAACGTTGTTGCCGGAAAAATACGGTGCGTTGGGATCGGCTGAAGTAAATTTGAACTTGGTGCCGTCGATCGCGACCACGTTACCGATCTGGTTCGCTTCCTGGCTCCAGGAACTCGGTGTTCCCTGGTAGACGCCGGAGAAGGTGATTGCCGCTTCCTCGACTTCGTAGGCACGACCGTCAATATAGATGGTCGAGTGATCGTCTTCCGATGCGATCCGCAAGCGGTCGGCGTCGCTCAATTCAAAGCCGCTCACGGTGGAAGCAAAAGCTTCTCCCTCATCGCCGGCAGTATCGCGGTTGCCGTTGAGCGCATGATCGAGCGCATGGCCGAACTCTTCGGTCAGGACACGGTTGACGGCATCCTGCGATGGGTTTCCTGCCAGCCAGTCGCCGTTGATGAAGATGGTCGGTTGGCCATCCGGGCCGTTGGCGGCGAAGGCGCCGAATACTCCTCCAATCGCATCACTGCTCACTACCTGGACCTGGACCGTATAGCGTCCGTCCAGGATGTCCTGGCGTAACGCGCCCGCCGCGTCCAGCCATTCCTGTGAAGGGGTGCTTTGCCGGCCGCTGAACAACGCGAACAATGAGGCATCGTCAGGATGGGACGCGAGATAGGCGCGGATCGCCCCCTGTGCACGTTCCGACGCGTCCTGCAGCGGGGCCGAAGGCGAATCGAGCTTGAACAGTGCGGCGCCATTTGTTTCCGCAGCATTCGCCGCCGCTGCACGGTTTTCACCGGAGCGGCCCTCGTCACGCTCGGCTTCAGGCAACGCATTCGCTGCTGCGTTGTCGGTCGCAGCCGTCCCGACCGCACGCGCGCCGGGAGCGAAGCCGGCCTGCACCAGCGCTTCGATCGCCGCTCCGTTCGAGGGCACGTCCGGATTCGCATTTTCCTTGACGAGGGCATCGGCGGCACGGGTGACGAGCAGCGCGGTATCGACCGCAGCGCCGTCGAACATGACACGCGCCTCCAGCGCCATGGGGGCCGGCTTTGCGGAAACGAGCCTGTTGCGATTCTTGTTTGCTGTCTTCATGCTGATGCTCCTCGCCGGAGATGTGTCAATGCGCGGTTGCGCTAGTTTTGCCCTACGGGCGGCGTGAACGTCACCTTGCCGCTCATGCCGGAAATCAGTTCCTTGAAGCTGCCGGCGATGGTCGCCGTCACCTTCACCGACTGGCTCACCGGATCGACTCTTGCGCCGATGCGAAGGACCTTCGCCGGATACGACTTCGCGGTTTCATCGATCCTGACCTGAAACGGATAGCCGGTTTTCAGCCATGCGAGCCAATGGGATGGGACGATGAATTCAAGCTCGAGCACGCTGTCGTCCAGGATGTCGAGCATCGGTTGTCCCGGCTGCACGTACTGCTGTTCGCGCACGCGTTGTTCCGCAACCCGGCCCGAAAACGGCGCGCTGATCTTGCATTTGCCGAGCGCGACATTCATCAACGACACCTCTGCGCGCGCCTTGGATACCTCGGCTTCGGAAACTTCCAGTTCAACCTTGCCGATCGAGCGCAGCTCTTCGAGACGCTTGTTGGCGCTGAACGTTCTTTCGGCTGCGGCAAGCGCAGCACGCGCCTTCTGCAACTGCGCCTGCTGCAGCGAGCAATCAAGCGAAACAAGGAGCTGTCCGGCGCGGAAGCCGGCCCCCTCGGGAACGGCGATGCGGCTGATCTTGGCACCGACTTCGGCTGCAATGGTGGTGTAGCGGCGCGGCGCCAGTTGTGCGCGGATGTCCTGTCGTTCCAGCGCAGGCCGCGGGGGGGGCGTGTCGCTACGGGTGGCTGGCGAGGCGAGTGTAGCCGGGGCGGCAGGCGCGGTCTGGGCGACGGACGACGACGTCCAGCACGCTACCGCGAGGCCGGCGCAGGTTACGGCATGGGTCAAAGCACGGCGAAGCAATGCCATTCCTTAGTTCTCTGATTCGTTCATCGATGCTGCAATGATCGGGTCGCCCGGCAGCGCAGGCTGCAGGGATGCCGATATCTTCATTTTCGTATCGGGCGCGGGAGAGGAGGGCGGCGCCTGCACGCCCTTGTTCCAGTTGCGCAGCGCCTCGCCGACATCCTTCGTCAACTGTTCCAGCGACATGTCGCTGGTGCTGCCCAGCATCGGCTCCAGACCCATTGTCGCCTGCACCTTGCTGGCGGCGCTCTGCAGTTGAGACAGCGACTGGTAACGGCGAAGCAGGCTGAGGATGGCGGTTGTGCTGTTGGCAACCTGCTCGAGCGTGCTCTGGGTTTCGGCGGACTCCTTGTTCTTGATGTGCTCCGCAATCTTGGCGTCGGCTTGCCAGATTGCGTCGGCGCGCAGGTACTGCTTGTAGGCGACCTGATATTGCAGCCGCGCCAGATGGACCTGCGTCAGCACCGCCATCTGCGCGGCAATCCGGCGCTGGTCGGCCAGCTTGACGCCGGCTTCGGCCAGCTTTTTCTGCGACGGCGCCGTCAGCAGATTCATCAGGTTGTAGGAAAGATGCAGGCCGGCGTCGTTCCATCGGTTGTTGATCAGGAAGCGGTCGGTGTCGTACTTGAGGTCGTAGTTGAACGACAGGTTGGGGAACAGCCGCAGCATCGCACGCCGGGTTTCCTCGACCGCGATGCGGCTGTTGTAGAACTGCTCGCGAATGTCGGCGTTCAGCCTGACTGCCAACTCTTCCATGCGTGCGACCGGGATGTCGAGCAGCGCGCTGTCGACCTTGTCGCTCGGTTCCTGCACTTCGAACGGCTGGTCGAACGGTGCGTTGATCAGATTGGCCAGTTCGATCCGGCCCGACGACAGTTCCTGTTCGATGCTTTCCAGCAGACGCAGGTTTTCCAGCAACTGCCGTTGATAACGCAGTGCATCGACCGGCGAACGCAAGCGTTCCGCTTCCGCCTTGCGGGCGTCGGCCAGCGCACCTTCGGCAAGGGTGATCGCCTGCTTGACGTCATCGCGCAGTTTTTGCGCACTCGCGGTTCGCCAGAAGGCGGTGCGCACGTCCTGGATCAGCGTATGCATTGCCTTGCGGCGGCGCTCGGAAGCGATATTGACGCGGTCGGCCTGCTGTTTGGCCGAGAGATAGCCCAGTCCGAAATCGAGGATATTCCAGGTCAGCCCGAGGTCGTAAGCCAGGTGGCTGCGTTCGGACGAAATAAAGGGGTTCGCCAGGGACGGCTGGCCGGTGACCGAGTCCTCGCTGCGTGTGATCAGGTTCTTGTCGCGCCAGGTATAGCCGGCGTTCGCCATCAGCCGCGGCAGCATGTCCCAACTGGTCACATCCAACTGGTTCATCGCCAGCGCTTCTTCCATCAAGCGCGTGCGCCGGTCGAGGTTGTACTTGAGCGCGCGCGCAATCGCCTCATCCATGGTGAGCACACCGCTGATCGGCGGGACGCCGGCGCGCGCGGCCTCCCGGTCCAGGGCGGTCTGTTTGCCGAGATCTTCTTGCGATACCGGTTGAACCTGCACTGTTCCGCAAGCGGTGAGAACCACTGCGGCAACGACGGCAGATGCATTTCGTCTCAGTGTCCCAGGCAGTCTGGTGCTACGTTGCGGGGCGTGAACGGAAGTAAAGGTAGTCATGGATGTTGAAAACGGCCGGTACTGTTATCAGTTGGGGGAAGTCGGAGCGCGTGCATCATCGACGAATGTGTGGCGCAGACTTGGTATGTCTGTTCGTTGGATTCAGCAAAACGGAAGGCGGGACAACAACTTGCGCGGGAAAAATCGCGAAGGCGAAGAAGAACCGAATGCGCCTGGAAAACAGAATGCTGTAACGGCAATGAGCGTTTCGAGACGAGCGAAAAAATCATCTTCCGTCGCAGGGTTGGTGCAACTTCTCGACATGCTGCTCGAATCAGAACAGGGCTCATTTTTCCGAAGAGAATTTATCGGTATTTCCGCACGGCAATCTTTTTAAATCAATGACATACACGCGAATGTTGACGCACGTCAATTGTAACTGTTGGAAAAAAATATTGTTGTCAGTCACTAAAATAAATAAGTGACCGCAAGGATTGTGTTGCGCGGCGGCGTACAAGCGCAATGCAAGCGTAAGGGGGATCTCTCAAAAACGAGAAGTTACCCTCGAAAACGGGAATGAACGATGGTGCCCGCACGCGATGTTGCATGCATCGCATCGAGCTGATTTCTTGCAAGGGACTTCAGGCGTGGCGGCCGCAACCGCCAGAAAGATGCTTGGCGCGTTACCGGCGCTTTACCGGACTTCAACGGTCGCCGGGCCGGCAACGGTTTCCCCGATGACGACGGCGTGCTCGAACCCTTCCTTGCGGAAGAGCTCCAGCACTTCCTCGACAGCGTCCGGTGCACAGGACACCAGCAGGCCGCCGGAGGTCTGCGGATCGGAGAGCAGCGCCTGTTGCACCGGAGTGACTGTTTCTGCAAGTTTGACGTCGACTCCATAGCCTGCCCAGTTGCGGCCCGATGCGCCGGTCACATATCCACGACCGGCAAGGTCCTCGACATTGGGCAGCAGCGGCACCCTGGACATGTCGATTCTCGCGGTCAGCTTCGCTCCGCGCGCCAGCTCCAACGCATGTCCGAGCAGGCCGAAGCCCGTCACGTCCGTCACTGCATGCACGCCGGCGAGTTCTGCCAGGGACTTGCCCGGTTTGTTCAGCTTGGTGGTGTTGTCGATCATCGCCTTGTAGCCGGCGGCATCGAGCACATTCTTTTTGAGCGCTGCCGACAGGACGCCGACACCGAGAGGCTTGCCGAGGATCAGCTTGTCGCCGGCTTTTGCGTCGGCATTGCGCTTGACCCGGGAAGGATGCACAAGCCCCATCACGACCAGGCCGTAGATCGGTTCCACCGAGTCGATCGTATGGCCGCCGGCGATCGGAATGCCGGCTTCGGCGCAGATCGATTCGCCGCCCTGGATGATCTTGCCGATCACCTCGACCGGCAACTGGCTGATCGGCATGCCGACCAGCGCCAGCGCCATGATGGGAGTGCCGCCCATCGCGTACACGTCGGAAATGGCGTTGGTGGCGGCGATGCGGCCGAAATCGTAAGGATCGTCGACGATCGGCATGAAGAAATCGGTCGTGGCGATCAATGCCTGTTCGTCATTGAGTTTGTAGACTGCTGCATCGTCGGCGGTTTCGATACCCACCAGCAGTTCCTTCGGCACCGGGAATCCGCTGGAGCGCTTCAGGATGTCGGCCAGGATGCCGGGCGCGATCTTGCAGCCGCAACCGCCACCGTGGGAGAAGGAAGTGAGTTTGATGGCGGAGTCGGTGGAGGTTGTCATGGTTGCGCTTTTGATCATCATCTCGGAAGAGGCGATTATCTCTCAACCGCGCGCCGAATGCACAAACGGCGGCCGCGACCTTACAATATCGCGATGCATGACTTCACATCCTATGACCTGATCATCGACGCGCGCTGTCCGCGCGAATTCGAGGAAGATCACATCCCCGGCGCGATCAACCTGCCGGTCGTCGACAATGCCGAATTCGCCGAGGTAGGCACGCTGCATCGCACTGATCCGCTGGGGGCCTACCAGCTCGGCGCACGTTATTCCCTGATCAACATTGCGCGCCATATCGAACAATGCGTATCGAAGTACGACGGCAGGATCCGTATCCTGGTCTACTGCTTCCGCGGCGGCAAGCGCAGCAAGGTCTGGTTCGACGTGCTCGATACCATCGGTTATCGCGTCGAGAAACTGAAGGGCGGCTGGAAAGCGTACCGGCGCTGGGTGAATGAACAACTGGCGAGCATGCCCGCCGGTTTTCGATACAACGTGCTGTCCGGACCGACCGGTTGCGGCAAGACGCGCTTGCTGCATGCGTTGCAGGAGAACGGCGCCCAGGTGCTGGATCTCGAAGGCATCGCCGTCCACCGCGGGTCGATCATCGGCGCGGTCCCGGGACGGAAACAACCTACTCAGAAGTTCTTCGACAGCCTTTTGCTGCAGCGCCTGTCGCAGTTCGATCCGGAGCGTCCGGTCTGGGTGGAAGCGGAAAGCAAGAAGATTGGGCAGGTGCAATTGCCGGAAGCGTTGCTGGCGACGATGCGCAAGTGCGTGACGATTGCCGTTGACGCGCCGATGCCGCAACGGGTGCAGTTGCTGCTTGAGGATTATGCGCATTTCGAACAGGATCCGATGGCGCTGATCGAACGGCTTTCTTATCTGCGTCCGTTGGTCGGTGGCGAGGAAGTCGACGCGTGGGGCTTGCTGGCGGACGAGCACCGGGTGCCCGAACTGTTCGAGCGCCTGATGCGCAAACACTACGATCCGGCCTACCGCCGCTCGATTCTGCGCAATTACCCGGAGATCGATGCGTCGCCGGCGGTGATGCTCGATGATTTGTCGCCAGAGGGACTGCTGCCGGTCGCGCAGGCGATGCGCAAACGATTCGAGGAAGCCGTCGTCACGCCGGCACACTGAGGATCAAAACCGCACGGCGAGGATTCTTCGGCTTGCTCCGTCCACGATAAAAGCCGCGACGGTTCCGTCATTTCCGCCGGTACGGCGAAAACTTCATCCCCGTTGTCGCGACTCATCGTGCCGGATCAACAGGGCGGGAAATTCATCCCGTCTTGCGCGCTTTTTTGGGCTTCGCCGCATGATAGCGCGCATAGTCCTGCGCAACCTCGAGCACAAAGTTCTTGCCTTCATCGGGTAATTTGTCGAGGGCAAACCTGATTTTTTGTGCATACAGATCGGCATCCTGCTGCATGCTCTTGCTATCCGGGTACTCGAAGAAAACGGTGATGGGGACTTGCAAGGCATTGGCGATATCTGCCAGCTTTTCGATGCTTGGAGTACGTTGACCGCTTTCGAAGCGCGAGATGGTTTCCGATTGCAGTTCTACCGCTTCCGCCAGCGCTTCCTGCGTCAAGCCCGCGATCTTCCGCCGGACGCGGATCACCGCCCCGATTTGTGCTGTCAATTCCTTGTTCGTTCGCTTCGTTCTTGCCATACGCCACCTGTTCAAGTGGCATGCATGGTCGGCCCATTCGCGCCTTATAAGAATGACTTTATTGGCACTATTAATTTGACTTTATTGTCATCAATGAAGTTTAATAGGATGCGAGCGAATGATGCGCAACCATGCATCCGGGGGGCGTTGGATTTTCGCACTCTTGTCTCGTCGAATTCGCCGCTGGTGAGGAGGTGTCGTTGTCATGCATTCCGGATTCCATTTTCTTGTTGTCGATGACTTGCCTGTCATCCGGTACGTTGTCGCCGCCATGCTGAGAACGCTCGGCCATACCCATGTATCCGAAGCGGAAGATGGGGCAAAGGCGCTCCGGCTTCTGCAATCCGCCGATCGCACCGGCGCGCCTATCGATTTCGTTGTCACCGACTGGAACATGCCGGTCATGAACGGCCTGGCCTTGCTCCAGACGATACGCGCCAGCGCCGACCTGGAACACCTGCCGGTGCTGATGGTTACTGCAGAAGCAGAAACAGACAATATCGCCGCCGCTACGCGGGCCGGCGCCGACGGATACATTGTCAAACCATTCCTGGATGAGCGCACTCTCAAGGAAACGCTCGACAACATCCTGAGAAAGAGAGGTTTGATAGCGTGAGACGCGTACTGGAAGAGGTATCGGGCGGACTGCTGATCCTTGCCGGGACCTGCTTGCTCCTGTTCCTTGCATGGATTGGCGCGGGCTTCCTCGAAGGATTTTTTTCCGACGGCAATGAGCTTGTATCGAAACAGGAATGGTCAGTCGTGCAGGCCGCCGCGGCCTCGCATCGCGATACCCGCCTGGTTGAGCCAAGGGTGATTCGCGATGCAAGAACGCAGGACGGCGAAGCAAGGACGCTGCTTGGCGTGCCGGCCAAGGATGGGTCGGGAAACGTCTGGATGCTGCTGAACCCAAAGACTGCGTCCGAACCGAAGACCTTGCCGGAGAAGGACTTTGAACTGACGCCGGCTCAATTCGCCGGCATCGAAAAGGAGGTTGGCAGTAAGGAAGTGAAAAAATTTTTGAAGGGCCATGTTATGCATTACTGATTACTGAAGAGTGCCGAGTTCTCGGTCACGGGAATGTAGGCAGTGCGATGAATTATCGATGAAATAGAAGGGCAGACTCGCTCCAGACTTAAATCGAGTGTGACCCTGAGCCTTCCTGACCAAGAGGAAGAGGGCAACTGCGAAGCTGCATCTCATCGAAAAAGTTGCAATTAAAACAATAATACATTATTGTTAGCAACTTGATAACCGATATGCCCTGCCGCGAAAGGCCCGCCCATGCCCGATTCCTCCGACGCGCTTGCCCGTTTCCGCTTTCCCGTCGCCTTCACCGCCGACACCCGCCTCCACGAGATCGACACCCCGCTCGGCCCCGACGCCCTGATCGTCGAACGCTTCATCGGCCAGGAAGCCCTGTCCACCCTCCTCGTATTCCACGTCGACTGCCTGTCCACCGACACCCACCTCGAACTCAAGCGCCTGCTTGATGCGGGCGATGGTGCGACTGGGGGGCAAGGCAGCTTTTTTGCGTCTATGGCCAGCGGCTGCGATGGCGCTTCTGGCCGGATTTGCTGTCCTCTCTAACGCTTCTCCGTCCGATGGGCACATTGCCGGCCGCGAAAAATGAATTTTGCAGGGGCGAGTAAATAGCGAGCCTAGCCCCTTTTTAAATTCTGTCACCACACTAATCATCTGTTTCGTTACATACAACATGGATAATAAGAAGTCAGTAGAGGACGGACGTCGTGGTACGTCACTATCTGCAAAATTTCTCTCGGTCTTTATTGGCGCTTTTTTAATTACTGTTTTATTTACAGCGGCTGCCGCTTACATCGGGTCACTATTTTTATATCTTGGCGGAGCCGGCGCATTAGTAATGGAGGCAATCCAATCGTTTGGCTCTGTCGGAGTTTTAGGAATTTTCCTTGTTGCAGCCTTACTAATTAGTCTCTCAATTACTTTTTTTATTGGCGTACCAATATGGATATTTCACGACACAAATACCGCATCAAATCAATTAAGAAAAAAAAGAAACTGGATCGCGCTCATACCTGACATCGGCAGTATCAGTGCAAGTATTGCGATTTTTCTTGGCGGAATTTATCTAGCGCGCATAGAACATGTGTATCGTTATTGGCAGTGGTTCGACTACGCTCCATGGGTTTCGCTTGGACTAACTTTACTAAGCGCTGCTGTTATTGCATATCGCTCTATACGTGCCAATTCCGATTTACCCGATGCGTGGTGGAAACTTCGTCTGGTATTTTTACTCATTACAGCAATCGTCGTTGGAAACAGCTTGAACTTTATGCGAAAGGACATGGCTACGTGTTCACAGTCTGTTTTAGACGGCCTGGTAAGCACACAAAGCATCAATGGCCTGCATCACTATCTCGCCAATCAACAAGCATGTCGCGGAAGCGAGCAAGTTGATCGAGCGGTGTATGCATTACTATTCCGACTCCCCGTGGAAGGAGATGCAAATCAGCACAGAGAAAACAAACGCTCAATGCTAACTACTTTTTTGACTTACGGAGCGTCCCTTCGCTCAGATATCTGGAACCAAGTTCGATATACAGAAGAAGAGGAAGGGATTCAAATGATGCTGGATGCCGTACGTGATACGCCTCCTTCTTCCGATAAATTTTCGGAAAAATGGCTAGGCGAACCAGTATCAAAATGGGCAGAAGAAGGTGACGTAACTTCGCTCAAGCTATTTGTTTCATACGGCTTGCGTTTCGACACACCTGATTGGAAAGATCGTGCATTTTGGCTTGCTGATGCGGCGCTTGGAAAAGCTAAACCTTCATGGGAATTTTACGACGCAATGATCAACGCAGGCTTGCCTGTCGACCCGCGTCTGCAGGCCTTGATACAGGCGATACGCACTGGCTTCGCTGATTCATTGCTCAGTTGGACTCAGGATGACTGGCTAAGCCAACCTTTTAAAGTTGACTCAGCTGTTGATGCAAACAAAAGCGCATATACGATGCGCTGGATCGCTGTCAGATATACGGAAGATGAAACAATTCGCACCGATCTTTTGGCCTTGGCTGGCACAGACATGCGCAAAATCATTATAGAAACACCGCTTCCGTGGCGCTGTCACCTTGCTTTGCGCACGGGACCCGAACCGATTTTAGCTACGCTCAAGACATTGCCTAAAAATGACCCTGACAGAATAGATTGTGAGAGATATCTGGCAATTAACTTCGATGCGCAGAAAAGTGAAAGTTGACAAAGGCGCAAGCGTAGGAGGCACTGGGCGGCGCGCCGCGCCTTGCACTGCATCAGGAAGATGAAAACGACCGAAAAAACAGATGTCTGCACACTGCCGGAGAAGCGAACGAAGCATGCACCCGGCAATTCCGCCGGGGTAATGGCGACAGCATGCATGCAAGAGAAAGGCAGGCGCAACACGGGAAGCCCCATGGCGTGGTCAAGCGTGAGACCAAACCGGACACCGGCGACAGTCAGGTCAGGCGCGATGGGTTGGCGGAGAGGTCCGTAATACCAATGAAGCCAGGTAATGCCGGTGGAGGGAAGGAACCTCAGTTCAAGACAGGCGTTGAAAGTAGTGGGGGACAGGAGATTGGGTAACCTACAAACTCCGAAGAGCGTTCAGAAACTGCAGACGGCGTTACATGCGAAAGCGAAGTCCGAACCTGGGTTTGTCATCCCGTCATGACGCTCGGTGCACGTAAATGGCCAGCCGCCCATCCTCGGCGCGGTCGAACCCGGCGATTTGCCCGATCAGGCGCATATTGATCTCGTGTCCGGCGGACAGCAGCAGCATGCCGTCGCGGTTGATCAGGTCGCGCGACAGCGTCATGCCTGGCCGCAATTCAGCCGCTTCGACCAGCATGTCGTGCACTTCGCTGCCGGTGCCGTCGAGCATGGCGACGAACGCTTCCACGACGCGCGGGTCATACAGCTTGCCGCTGCCGTTGAGGATATTGGCACGGGCGGCGTCGGGGCTGAGCTGGTACGTCACCACGACGCCGGCCTGCAGATGGTCGTAGTCGCCGGCCACTGCGAGAATGCGTGCGCCGAGCGGAATCTGCACGCCCGGTAGCCGGTCCGGAAAGCCGCCGCCGTCATACTGCTCGTGCTGGCCGCGGATCATGACCGCGACGTTACGCAATCCCTGCAGCGGCATCAGCGCATGCTGGCCGATGGCCGGGTGCTTCTGGTACAGGCCAAGTTCCTCGTCCGTCATTTGCTGCATCGGCTTCGACAGCAAGGCATCAGGCAAGCCGATCTTGCCGATGTCGTGCAAGAGCCCCGCGACGTACACTTCCTGGGCATCGTGCTCGTCGAATCCCATGCGCACCGCGATCCGGTGCGCGAGATCGGCCACGCGCCGTGCACGCCCCGCGAAGCGTCCGCCGCGCATGTCGATCAGGTTGGTGAAGACCTTGATCGAGGTCAGGAAGTTGTGCTCGAGCTGCGCGTTGGTATCCTTCAGGGCATGCACGGCCGTCGTCAACTGGATGTTGGCCGCCTGCAGTTCGGTCGTACGCTCGTCAACCTTGCGCTCCAGGCTCGCATTGAGTGTCTTGAGCTCGTCGTTCTGGCGGCCGGTCAAGGCTTCCAGGCGCCGCTTGTCCGCCAGCAGCGCCTGGCGTTCGAGCGATTGCTCAACCATCAGCACGATGTCGTGGTCGTCCCACGGTTTGGTGATGTAGCGATAGATCTCGCCATGGTTGATCGCGTCGAGGATCGATTGCGTGTCGGAGTAGCCCGTCAGCAGCAGCCGCATCGTGTCGGGCCAGCGCTCGCACACCTGCCGCAGGAACTGCGCGCCGTTCATTTCCGGCATGCGCATGTCTGAAATGACGAGGTCGATCGGCTCGTTTTCGAGCACGCGCAAGCCGGCGTGGCCGGATTCGGCCGTGAGCACACGGTAGCCGCGGGCCTGGAACAGCCGCCGCAGCGACGCCTGCACGTTGCGTTCATCGTCGACGCACAGGATCGAGGCGGTCGCTCCGAGCGGACGGCCATGGAGTTGCCCTCGCAACGAGGTGCCCGCAGATTGATGGTTGTGCATGATGAACCTCCTTCGTCATGGTGTGACCCGTGCCCCGTACGCTTCGTCGACTTCCATCCGGTGGCATCGCCTGAACATTCGAACCATTCGGACCATTCGGTCCTCCCGTCAGGCGCTTAATATCAGCAATTTCCCGCGCGCTTCCGAACCCTTGCCCATGCCATGCATGGCGATCTTGAACAGCTTGCCCTTGTAGCTGGCCGCACGCATCTCGCCGTCGGCGGCGCCGGTCACGGTGCCGATCAGTTCCGGCATCACTGCATGTGCATCGCAGCCGAGGATCGCGCCGCCATCCGCGAACAGCGCCTGTGCGGCGCTGTTGACGAAAGCGACCATGTCGTCCTCATCCAGCCCGATCACCGGCAGCGGCACATGATGGAGCACCTCATGCACGATGCCCATGCTCACTGCGTCGCGTTGGATCTCCAACTGCTGCTGCCGCAGCAATTCCTCGAGCTTCTGGTTGGCCGTGGCCAATTCCTGGTTGGCGCTGCGGACCTGGAGCGCTAGGCGCCGGTTCTCGTCGGCCAGTTCCTTGCGCCGGAATGCTTCGGCGACATGCGCGCGCAATTGCGCGTCGTCCCACGGTTTCATGAGGAATTTGTAGATCGCGCCCTCGTTGATGGCATCTGTCACCGACTGCAATTCGGTGTAACCGGACAACACCATGCGCACCGTGTCCGGATACAGGTCTTTCGCGACACGCAGGAATTCGGTGCCGGTCATGCCAGGCATACGCTGGTCGGACATGATCACGTCGACCTCATGCTGCTTGAGCACATCGAGCGCTTCCCGACCGCCATTGGCGGTGAGGATCCGGTAGCCGTCGCGCCGCAAGAGGCGTTTCAAGGCGGCGAGGATGTTGGCCTCGTCGTCGACCAGGAGCAGCGTGCGCTGCGGTGTCTGCAGCCGGGCCAGATGGTCGGCCAGCGCCTGGCTGGTCCGGACGTGCTCGGCAATCTGATCGGCCGGCAGCGCACGATAGAACAGGTGGCCCTGCATCTCGTCGCACGACAGTTCGCGCAACAACTGGCATTGCACATCGTTTTCCACGCCTTCTGCGCTGCTGCGCCAGCCGAAGCAGCGGGCGCTTGCCACGATCGCCTTGACGATGTCGGCATCATCTTTCTCGGTTTCCATGTCGCGCACGAGCAGGCGGCCAAGCTTGACGCGGTCGATTGCAAAGCGCCGCAATTCGCCGATCGGCAACCGGCCCGCGCCGTAGTCGGCGACCGCGATCCCGGCGCCGGTTTCCTTGCAGTGCCGCAGCAATGCGACGGCCCACTCGGGATCCTGCAGGAGCGTCGACTCGGTGATATCCAGGCACAGCCGGGACGGATCGATATGCCAATGCGCTGCAGTCTCCATGAGCTTGTCAGCCAGGTGCGGATCGCGGAACTGCGCCGGCGACAGGTTGAGATCGATGCGCAAGCCGGCGCAGCCGGTTTCATCCCAGGTGCGCAAGTCGCGGCAGGCTTGCTGCATGGCCCAGTCGCCGATGGCGACTGTCAGGCCGGACGTTTCGGCGACCGCCAGAAAGCGCCGCGGCGACAGGGTGCCCCAGACCGGATGCTCCCAGCGCAATAGCGCCTCGGCGCCGATGATGCGGTCGGTCGCGACATCGATCACAGGTTGGTACAACAAGCGCAGTTCGTCATTGGTCAACGCCAGTTGCAGCGCACGTTCCAGCGCAGCGGTATCGCATGTCTCGGCGCATGTCTCGGCTGCGTCCTGCTCGCGCGCCTCGAACGGGTTGCCGATGTCGATGCCGGCGCTCATGCTGTCCACCGGTCGGCTTGGGCGATCGCTGCGGTGCTTTCATATGGTGTGTCGTCGGGACACGTGTCGCCGGCAAGCGCTGACGCATGGGCGGCGTGTTGCCCCCGGTAGTGGCGGAACGCGTCACGGATCGCATCGCGCACGATGCGCTCGTCCCACGGCTTCATGAAGAAGCGGTAGATCTGCCCGCGGTTGATGGCGTCGATGACAGAGGTCAGATCGGCATAACCGGTCAACATGATGCGCATCGTTTCCGGATACAGCGCCTTGACCTTGTCGAGAAATTCGATCCCGTTCATGCCCGGCATGCATTGGTCGCACAGGATCACCTGGACGTCATGCAGTGCCAGCACCTCGAACGCTTCCCAGGCCCGCTGCGCTGTCACGATCGCGTAGTCTTCGTGATGCAGTTGCCGATGCAGCGCAGCGGCGATGTTGATTTCGTCGTCGATGATCAGGAGCGTCCGGCGCGGTGCGGCGGCCCTGTTGTTGGACGGTCGCACCAGGCGTTTTTCCTCGCGCAACAATTGAGTGAAGGCATCGACCGGTAGCGGCCGGCTGAAATGGAAGCCTTGCATGCGGTCGCAGCCGTGCCGCTGCAGGAAGGCCAGTTGCGCCGCCGTCTCGACCCCCTCGGCCACCACTTCCAGCTGAAGGCTGCGCGCGAGCGACGCGATCGAGGCCACGATCATTGCATCGTCGGGATCGGTTGTGATGTCGCGCACGAAAGATTGGTCGATCTTGAGGATGTCGATCGGGAAGCGCTTCAGGTATGACAGGCTCGAATAGCCGGTGCCGAAGTCATCGATCGACAGACGAATGCCGATGGCTTTCAAGCTGTCCAGGATGGCGACGGTCTGGTCGACGTTTTGCATCATCATGCTTTCGGTCAGTTCGAGTTCGAGATCCTGCGGGGCGAGTCCGGTTTGATCGAGGATCGAGACGACCGATGCCGCCAGATCGTCCTGGTAGAACTGGCGCGCCGACAGGTTCACGGCGATGCGCAGATGCCCCGAGCCGGCCGCTTGCCAAGCCTTGGCCTGCCGGCACGCAGCACGCAGCACCCACGCACCAAGCGGCACGATCAAGTCCATGTCCTCGGCCAGGCCGATGAAGCGCTCGGGCCCGATCAAGCCAACTTCGGGATGTTGCCAACGCACCAGCGCCTCCATGCCGACCACGCGGCCAGTGTGCAAATCGACTTGCGGCTGGTAATGAAGTGTGAACTCCTCGCGTTCGATCGCGCGGCGCAGTTCGGCTGCGAAGCGGGTGCGCTCCTGTGTGCGCTGGTTCATGGCCGGTGAATAGAACTGAAAGCGCTGGTGGCCCAATTCCTTGGCACGGTACATCGCGATGCCGGCATGCTTGATGAGAGTATCAGGATCGGCGCCATCGGCCGGATAGACTGCGATGCCTATGCAGCACGACAGCAGGAATTCCTGACCGTCGATCGCCACCGGTTGCGCAACGGCGTCCACCACGCGCTGCAGTGCGGTTTCGGCCAGGTTCTCGCCTTGACGCTCGGGCAGCACCAGCACGAATTCATCG
This sequence comes from uncultured Noviherbaspirillum sp., assembly GCA_966212445.1. GTDB lineage: Bacteria > Pseudomonadota > Gammaproteobacteria > Burkholderiales > Burkholderiaceae_D > Noviherbaspirillum. Next base: position 43,709 of record CBIHRJ010000014.1, read on the forward strand.
CCGCCGATGCGCGCCACCGTGTCGGACGTGCATACCGCATCGAGAAGGCGCTGCGCGACGCTTTTCAAGACGCGGTCGCCAGCCTGGTGGCTCAGGATGTCGTTGACGAACCTGAAGCGGTCGAGATCGAGGAACAGGATCCAGACCGGATGCTGGTAACGGCCGGCATAGGCTATCGCCTGGCATAGGCGATCACGCAACAGGCCGGCATTGGCCAGTCCCGTCATTCCGTCATGGCTGGCATGGAAGGCAAGCGCTGCCGCTGCCTGGTCGTGCGCGGTGAGATCGGCTTGCCGGTGCGTCTTGATCTGTTCCAGTTCGTCCGCCTGTTCGGCGAGCCGTCCTTGCAGGCGCCGCATGCGACTGACGAACCTTTGGAGGAACATGGCCGTGATCGCGCTGAGCAGCGTGCCCGAAGCCAGTACCAGCCATGGAATGGTCCCGTCGTCGTGGCGGCGCATCAGCGTGAAGACAAGTCCGGTCATCAACAGACTGCATGCCAGTGCTACGAAGGCCGGGTTCGATGGGGCAGCGGACAGATGGTTTCGAGCCATGATGATCGTCTTTCGGCAAACACTCCAGTGCAGCGGTTTCACCTGTTTTGACAGGCGTCCATCGACTCACACAGCGACTTCGGCCGGACACAGCCGATTTACCACCGTCAATAAATCCTGATTGGCGAACGGTTTACGCAGGACGCCGTCGGCGCCCAGCGCTAATGCTTCCTGCATGCGCTCCTCGGTGTCGGCCGTGACAACGAGCGTCTTCAACTGCGCCGACAAGTCGGCCTGGCGCAGGAAACGCAGCACCGCGATGCCGTCCATCCCCGGCATACGCAGGTCGAGTGTCATGATGCTGGGCTGGAAGGCATACAGCATGGCGCCGGCCGAAAAGCCATCGGCTGCGATCGCCGTCTTGAAGCCGTCCCGTTTCAGGACACGCTCGATCGCGTGCGCCATGGCGGGCTCGTCATCGACGATCAGGACGCGCCGCTCGGGGGTGTCCTGGCGAGAACGGTCGGGAATGCCGTGCGTGCGCATGAAGCGGCGCAGTTCGTCGATCGTCACGCGGTGGTCGCCACGGCCTGGAAGCTGATACGACTGCAGCCAGCCACGGTCGATCCAGCGTAGCACCGTGCGTAGGTGCACGCCGCAGATCTTGGCAGCTTCCCCGGTCGTCAGTACATCAGGCGCGTTCATGAATTTTCGTCTCTTGTCCAGTTAGTCTTGTTTGACATGATAGTCAACAAAGCTGAAATTGACAAACAGAAACATGCCTAGGCATGCAAGCAGCTTCAGAGTATTGTCATTGCGACAAGTTCTTCACATCACGGGAGGGAGGAGTGCCATGGACATGGTCATCGACAGGTTCGATGCGCAAACGATTTCCCCGGACTGCTCAACGGAGAATAGAGGACTGGGAGGAATATGGCGAATAAAGGCGACAAAATGTTAACCACGAAGAGCACGAAGAAAAATGCCTTTCTTCGTGCTCTTCATGTGCTTCGTGGTTGAAGCTTTTTATCGACGATAAAGCGGTGTCGCCCAAGTTGTCGACTGTTTGGTAAGCTTCACGCCGCCATCATCGGCTGCCGTTCCGTCATTTCCGCCAGCAACGCAAACACCTCATCCTTGGACAATACGTAGCGTTCCAGCAAGGTGCCGGTGAGGGCGGCGATCAGGCCCTTGTAGTCTTTCATCGCTTCCAGCGTGCGGCCGTACAGTTCGTCCGCCTTGACTTCCACCTGCCTGATAGCGTCTTCCGCCGAGCCTTCGCGCTTCAACTGGCTGTAGTCCAGTTTCGAGCGCGAGTACATCGACAGGCGGTTGACCATCATGTCCAGCATCGAGGTGACTTTCTGGATGTCGTTCTGGCTGCCGGTCGAGATGCCGCGTGCACCGTAGAAGAGTTCTTCCGCGGCGACGCCGCCGTAGAGCTGGATCACCTCCTGCTCCAGTTCTTCCAGTGTGCGCAGCGACACGTCGTTGGCCGACGAGAGCACATAGCCGAGTGCGCCGATCTTGGACACGGATTCGGTGCTGATCTTGAGCAGGTTGGACTTGGCCTTCACTTCATTCCAGCTCATGCCTTCGCGCAGGCAGGGGTCGATCTGCATGAAGAAGTGGCCCAGTTCATGCAGGGCGACGCGCTCGCGTTCCTTGTTCTTTTCCGCGGTCGTGGCGCGGTCGGTCAGGCCGATCGACGCACGTTCGAACGCACGGAACAGTACATCGGTGGTGATCAGGGTCTTTTCCTGGATCGCGATCATGCTGGCGCGGTCGACCACGGTTTCCAGCAACGCCGGGCTGAGGTTGGCGGTGATCTCGGCGACGTAGTTCAGGTTCAGGTTGCTCCAGTCGATGCAGGCCGGATCCTTCTTCGACAGGAAGACGTTGAGCAACTCGCGCCGTTCCGACTTGTTGGGCAGGCGGAAGTTGATCTTCACCGAGAAACGGCGCAGCATGGCTTCGTCCATCTGCGAGTTGGCATCGTCGAAATTGGACGCAACGACCCAGATGACACCGGCGCCTTCCTCGCTCTTGATGCCGTCGAGCAGACCGAGCAGGGTGTTGGCAGTATCGTCGTCCCATTTCCTGTCGCCGCGGCCGCGCGGCATGAACAGGCTCTGCGCCTCGTCCAGGAAAATGATGCAGCGGCCCTGGGCGCAGGCCTTCTTGTAGATGGCATTGAGCGTTTTGGAACCGCCGCCGACGAAACCGGATTCGAGGCCCGAGCCTGACGCCTGGATCAGCGGAATGTCCAGTTTCTTTGCCAGGTAGCCGGCGAGCTTGGTCTTGCCGGTACCGGCAGGTCCGGTCAGCATCACGTTGAACGGCTTGTCGATGTTATGCGAACGATACAGGTCGCGGTTGCGGATCATTTCCTCGAGGTGAGCGACTTCAGCCTTGATATCTTCCATCCCGACCAGGTCGTCCATGCTGCCCTTGAGTTTTTCAGGCTTGATGACGGAGGCGCCGCCGCCCAGGCCGCCCATGTTCTTGCGCAAGGTAAAGATGACGAAACCGAGCAGTGCGATGCCGAGGATATTGCGCGCGACAAAGGTACCGATGTTTGCCATCACGCTTTTTTGCGTTTCCGGATCCTGCATCACCGCGCTGTTGGCCTCCAGGAATTCATCCTTGGCAATGGCATACGGAATAGCGTTCTTCAGCAATACTTCGCGCTCCAGGTTGGCGTGCGAGGTGCTCGGCACCTTTACCACGTGGATCTGCGGCGCATCCTTGTATTTGAAGATGTAGCGCGGCGAATTCGATTGCGGCTCCGCGACGAGCAGGTACTCCAGCCGTTCCTTGGCGGCAGCCAGTTTGGTGATCTCGGAAATGTTTTGCGAATGCACGACCGGGCTGGTCGAGTGCGGCATGGTCAGCGGTTTGTAGACCACGGCGGCAACCGTGGCGAAGGCGAGCAGAACAGACAGTACCGCGACGACGTAGCCGTTCTTGAAATGGTCATACACTTTGGAAATGCTTGGCATTCTTGATCCTATGGACAGTCAGGTGCGTGCATTTGACTGGTTCGGATAACCGTCTGCGCGCAACGTTTCTAGTGGGCAGTGATAGGACAAGCGGGACGCGTATTGGTTGCCGTCCACAAAGGGAAAATCCGCTTTTTTTCTATCGGCGTGATGGTGTGGGGCAACATGCCTGTTTCGCACAGAGAAGACGGGCAGAGCATATGGTCATGGTTTCAGCAATTGTCCTGCTGCTGGCGCTTTTTATTTCCGGTATGGTTGCCGTCATGTTCCTGGTTGCGCCCATCGAACTCCGGAAAATCGACGACATCTTCGAGCCGTGCGGCTGAACCGCCCCGGCGCTGCGCGTTTCGTGCTTCGATCATGCGCACGAAGTTGAACAGTTCCTTCTGGGTTGCCATGTCATTCATGTAAGACACGTTGCCGTCGACAATCATCAGCCTGGCTTCGTGGGCCAGTGCGAGGATTTCCTCTCTCTTCAGTTCGTTCGTGTTGGCGGTCATCGTTTCCTCATTCTCGTGATTGTTCTGTTGCACCTGATGCGGGTGCAACGGGCATGGTCGCATGGGCATCTGAAGCCGGCAGTTTGGCCTTCCAATCCGTGCTTAGTTCCCTTGCAATTCAGAAATGCGCACATTCGACGAACCAGGTCAATGTCCCGGTGGTAACATTGCCGTCCATGGAAAAACGTTTCTCCCGCCTCAAAATGAGCGCCATGGCTCCCGCCGAACGCAGCCTGGATATCTTGCGCCGCAGTATCGAGCAGGCGGCAATGCTGGTCTGGGAGACAGATGCCCATGGCAATTGCACCTACCTGAATCCTGAAGCCTGCCAGCCGGGCGGCAAACCTGATCCTTCGATTATTTCTGTCTGGCATCATTTTTTGCATCCGGACGATGCCGACCGTGTGTTGCAGGTCATTGCCGATGCCAGGAAGCACCTGCGCGAATACCAGGTGGAGTACCGCATCCTGAGTGCCGACGGCGGTTCGCGCTGGATCACCGAGACGGCTGCGCCGCGCTTGGCGGAAGACGGAACTCTCGAAGGCTATCTTGGTACCTTCGTCGACATTTCGGATTCGCAAGAGGCGCGGGAGCGGCTGACGCGCAGCGAACTGGAGCATCGTCTGCTCACGGAAAATGCACGCGACCTGATTTCGCACAGCGACGCCAACGATGTCTATGTCTATGTTTCGCCCTCCCACAAGGACACCCTCGGTTACGAAGCTCACGAACTGATCGGCACCTACCTGTACGACTATGTCCACCCGGACGACCTGCGCGCCGACGCGGCGCGGGGCGGACGCCGGCGCGGGCTGGTCGACATCCGCTTCCGGCACAAGAACGGCTCCTGGGTGTGGCTCGGCGCCAGCACCCGCACGTTGCGTGACCCGGAAACCGGCGTCAAGCTGGGGATCGTTTCGATCGCGCGCGACATTACCGCGCAACGGGAAGCCGAACGCGAGCTGGTGCGCAGGGAAGAACGGTTTCGCAGCCTCACCAGCCTGTCGGCGGACTGGTACTGGGAAACCGATACGGAACTGCGCTTCACGTTTTTTTCCGAAGGCATCTTCGAGCGCCTGCGCGTGCAGCCGGAAAAATTGCTGGGTACCGCATTCGATTCGTATGTCCGCGACAAAAAATCTCCCGGCCTGGTCGCCTGCCAGGAATGCATTGCTGCCCGCCGCCCGTTCCATGATGTGATCTATCCCGCGGAGTCGCCTTCGGCGCCGGGCGTGGTGCGCTTCCTGCGCATCTCGGGCGAGCCGTTCAGCGAGAACGGCGTGTTTTGCGGTTACCGCGGCGTCACCCGCGATGTGACGCGGGAGGTCAGGACTGCACAAGCGCTGGAACGCCTCGCCACGCGCGATGTGCTGACCGAACTGCCGAACCGCGCGCTGCTGAAAACATCGCTCGCGCAGCGTCTGGCCGACCGCCGCTCACAGGCATCGCACGCGGTTTTCTTCATCGACCTCGACAATTTCAAGCAAGTCAACGATTCGCTCGGGCATGCCGCCGGCGACGTGCTGCTCAAGGAACTTGCCGTTCGCCTGACCGAGTGTTTGCGGCCCGGCGATACCGTTGCCCGTCTTGGCGGAGACGAGTTTGTCGTCGTTGCCGAGTGTCCTGGCGGACAGGCTTCGGCCGCCGGGCTGGCGGAGAAGCTGTGCAGGACGCTCGATCGGCCGCTGCTGCTGAAGGGGCATGATGTCAAGGTGACGGCCTCGATCGGGGTCAGCATGCACCCCGAGGACGGCAACAGCAGCGAAGCCTTGCTGCAAAGCGCCGATACGGCGCTGTACCGCGCCAAGGCGGCGGGCGGCGGGACGTACTGCTTCTTTACCGCGGAAATGGGTGCTGCGTCGCGCGCGCGCATGGCGATGCAGACGGCGCTGCGGCATGCACTCGACCGCGGCGAACTCGAGGTGTATTACCAGCCGCGCGCGCATCTGCAGAGCGCCGAAATCACCGGTGTGGAGGCGCTCCTGCGCTGGACACATCCCGAACTTGGTGCAGTGTCCCCGAGCGAATTCATCCCGCTCGCGGAAGAAATCGGTCTGATCGACAGCATCGGCGAATGGGTGCTGATGCAGGCGACGGCGCAGGCGCAAGCGTGGAACGTGCACTATGGCCGTCCGTTGAAGGTGTCGGTCAATCTGTCGGCAAGGCAGATACGCAAAAACAAGTTGCTGGCATCGGTCACGCGCGCGCTGCAAGCCAGTGGGCTGCCGGCCGGTCGCCTGGAACTGGAACTGACCGAATCGGCATTGATGGAAGACACGACGCTGGCCGCCGAATTGCTCACCGAGCTCAAGGCGCTCGGTCTGCGTCTGTCGGTTGATGATTTCGGCACCGGCTATTCATCGCTTGCCTACCTGTGCCGGTTTCCGCTCGACAGCCTGAAGCTCGACCGCTCTTTCCTGATGCAGGTACAGCAGGACGAGACCAATCGCTGGCGCATGGCGGCAGCCGTCATCAACCTCGCGCACACGCTGAACCTGTCCGTCGTGGCCGAAGGGGTCGAGTCGGACGAGCATCTCGCATTCCTGCGCACCACTGTCTGCGACGAAGTGCAGGGCACCGCCATCAGTGAACCGCTCGCAGCCGCGCAGCTGGAAAAACTGCTGGAGAATGGTGTTATCGACGCGTTCGCCGGCGTTGAAAAACGCGAGGCTTCACCCGGCCGCGCTCAGCCGCTTATGCCAGCCGGGATGCGCCCTCGGTGACGCCCATACCTCGAAATGCAAGCGCGACATGGCCAGCGGGTCATTCAACAACTGGCCGCGCTGACCTTCATCCAGCGCCGCGGGACCGGACTCCAGTGCGGCCTCGAACAAGGGCGCAGACGCAACGGCGTGCGCGCGGCGCAGGCGGGAGCGGTTGCAATAACAGGTGATGGCGTTGATTTGCGGATCGACCACGGCATCGATGAAATCCGGCAACGTTCCCGCATCGCGCGCATAAGCGAAGGTATCCCGCAACTCGCGCGGCGGCTCCACTTCTTCCGGAATCACGAACAGCCGGCGTGATCGCAGCCGGCGGCCGAGTTTCACCCGGCTCGACCAGACCGACAGCGGCACCGACAGTGCCAGCGACCCCGCGATGGGCAGCAGCCACGGCAGGAAGGAGGGATTGAGCCAGTAGACGCCCGCACCCCAGGTCATGCCGAACAGCATGTGCACGCCGTGCTTGCGCAGACCTTCGCCCCAAGTGGTTTCAGAGTCGCCGCGCGGTGGCGATTTCCAGCGTACCGCCCAGCCGAGGAAGGCGGCGATCACGAAGCGGGTATGGAACAGCATGCGCACCGGCGCCAGCGCCATCGAAAACAGCAACTCCATGAGCATCGCCGCGAGTACGCGCAACTTTCCGCCGAACGGCTGCGCGCCGCGCGCCCAGACCGCGAACACGCTCAACAATTTGGGCAGGAACAACACTGTGACGGTGGCGGAAAACAAGGCGATCGCCTTTTCCGGATGCCATTGCGGCCAGATCGGAAACAGTTGGCGGGGTTCGACGAAGTAGGTCGGTTCGACCAGGGTGTGCATCGCCAGCAAGGCGGTCGACAGCGCAAGGAACAGGAACCACAAGGGCGCCGACAGGTAGGCCATCACGCCGGTCACGAACACCGCGCGATGCACCGGATGCATGCCGCGCGCGGGAAACAGGCGGAAGTTCATCAGGTTACCGTGGCACCAGCGGCGGTCGCGTTTCAGTTCATCCAGCAGATTGGGCGGCATTTCCTCGTAGCTGCCGTCCAGGTCATAGGCAATCCACACCGACCAGCCGGCGCGCCGCATCAGCGCAGCCTCAACGAAGTCGTGCGACAGGATTTCACCGGCCAGCGAGCCGCGTCCCGGCAGCGGCGCCAGCGCGCAATGACGCATGAAGGGCGCGACGCGGATGATCGCGTTATGTCCCCAGTAATGCGATTCGCCAAGCTGCCAGTAATGCAGCCCGGCGGTGAACAGCGGGCCGTAGACCCGCGTCGCGAACTGCTGGATGCGCGCATACAGCGTGTCGCGGCCGGCGGCGGTGGGCGCGGTCTGGATGATGCCGGCGCCGGGGTTGGCTTCCATCAGCCGCACCAGGGTCGCAAGGCAGTCACCGCTCATGACGCTGTCGGCGTCGAGCACGATCATGTAGCGGTAGTTCTTGCCCCAACGGCGGCAAAAGTCGTCGATGTTGCCGCTCTTGCGCTTGACGCGCCGGCGCCGGCGCCGGTAGAAGATGCGGCCGAAACCATCTACCGCGCGGCACAACGCCGCCCAGGCCGCGGCCTCGGCGGCGCAGGTGTCGCTTTCGTTGCTGTCGCTCAGGATGAAGAAGTCGAAATGGGCCAGTTCCCCGGTTCGCGCCAGCGATTCGTAGGTCGCCCGCAATCCGGCCGTGACCCGGGCAACGTCTTCATTGCAGATGGGCATGACGACCGCCGTGCGCACCGAGGGATCGATCTGCGTGTCGCCGCTGGCACGGGCGGAAATCACGAAGGGATCGGTGCCGCGTAGCATCACCAGGAAACCGGTCATCGCGGTCCAGAAGCCAGCCGACACCCAGCAGAACAGGATTGCAAACAGCGCCAGTATCGCGATCTCCAGCGGAGCGGTGCCTTGATACGGCAACACCTTGCTCATGAACCAGGTCGCCAGTGCGGTTTGCAGGAACATCAGTATCAGCAGCACCACACGCCGGATATTGCCCTGATGCTGCCAGCGGCCGTGCGGATCGGGGCCATCGACCACGTCATCTTCATCGACTGGAGGCCGTGCGGCGGGCCATGGCTGGCGATGTTCGCCATCGCTTTTGCGCTCGACCCAGTGTCCGCGTCGGCGCAGCAAAGATTGCGCCCAGCGCGTCAACGGATTGAGCGGCCGCCACGGATGCGGAACCATCGAACCGCGGTTGATGGGCGGCGCCACCGGCGCCGAATCGTGCCCGGCAGCCAGCTGCATTCTGCGCGTTATCGAGCCGTACGCAGGGTTATCCGGCATCGCCTGCTCGCCGGCGAGCGCATGATGAATCGCGGTCATTGCGGTACGCCTGTCGCCGGCAAGCAGGTGGTCGCGCAGCTCGCGAGATGGCTCCGCCTTCAGTGCAAGCAGGTCCAGGTAGCGTTCGCACAAGCCGGATCGTTCCGGCTCGCACGTTACTCGGGCGGCAGGATATAGCTCCACGTTTCGGACAGTGTCGTATTGCTGCCATGCAGGTAGCCGCGCAATTCGACCGGCTTCTTCTCGTCGATGCGGCGCAGGCGGATTGCCGCGCGCCAGCCGGCGGTGATCTCGTTCGGATAGGTAGTCGTTTCCAATACCTTAGCGTTGGTATCGGCGGTCACCGTGAAACCGATCCTGTCGTCTTCGCCGATGTTCTTCAAGGCCGGGCCTTCGAAGTCGACGAACAGCGCAATGCTGTCGTCCGGTTTGCGCCGGTAACCGTGGCCGCGACGCGTCTGCGTGACCCAGGACGATGGCGGCTGCGTTTCGCGTTCCTTTTGCCATCGCACCCGATAACTGATGTCGAACGGCTTGCCCGGAGGCGGCAGCGCATCCGGTACCCAGTATGCGACGATGTTGTCGTTGGTTTCGTCGGGGGTCGGGATCTGCACCAGTTCGACGCGGCCTGCGCCCCAGTTCCCGATCGGTTCGATCCATGCGCTGGGGCGGCGCTGGTAGCGCGCTTCCAGGTCTTCATAACTGTCGAAGCTGCGGTCGCGCTGCATCAGACCGAAACCGGACGGGTTGCTGGTCGCAAACGATGTGATCAGCAGGCGGCGCGGATTGACCAATGGACGCCAGATCCATTCGCCGGTGCCCGCATGGATCGACAAACCGTCGGAGTCGTGGACTTCCGGCCGGTAATCGTCGACGCCGGGGCGATGGTTTTCGCCGAAGAAATACATGCTGGTCAACGGTGCGATTCCCAGCTTGCTGACGTTCTCGCGCAGGAAGAGCCGCGCCTTGACGTCGATGGCGGTTTCATCGCCAGGCCTGACGATGAAACGGTAGGCGCCGGTGACGCGGCGCGAATCGAGCAGCGCGTAGATGGTCAGTTCCTTGCTGTTGCGGTCCGGACGTTCGATCCAGAACTCGATGAACTGCGGAAATTCCTCGCCGGAATTGAGTCCGGTATCGATCGCCAGCCCGCGCGCCGACAAGCCGTACAACTGTCCCTTGCCGATCGCACGGAAATAGCTGGCGCCGAGAAAGACCAGCACCTCGTCCTTGTACTTCGAGGTATTGAGCGGGTAATGAACCCGGAATCCCGCGAAGCCCAGCCCGGTCAACGACTTCGGGTCCAGCTCGTTCTTGCCGTAGTCGAACAGCTTGGGGTCGAATCGGATTTCACGCACTCGCCGGCCGGCGATTTCATGCATCTTCACCGGGTGGTCGAAGAACAGTCCCTGGTGGAAGAAGGCGAGTTCGAACGGCAGGCGCTGCTTGCGCCACTGCGCCATGTCCGGCCGAAAGCGGATATCCCGGTATTCGTCGTAATTCAGCGCGGCCACCGCCTTCGGCAGATTGTTGGCCGGCTTGACGTAGGAGGCGGAGGCCAGCTTCATCGCCCTGGCCGCAACGTCGTCGAAATCAAACGCCCGGGCGTGCGCCGCAGACAACAGTAGAAACACAAAGCTGACGGCCGGCAAGCGGCATCGCACAGCAAATTGCGTGAGCAGTTTCAATGGCATCGAGTTTGGAAAAGGCTTTTACCAGCAGCCCATGTTGCCAGTATCGACAGTTACCGGTTTGATGCGTTGCAATGGGGAGGGGACTTGCCGGCGTGTTTTGCGCGGATGCGACAGCGGGGGTGTTGCGGAGGGGGAAGAAAACTTGGCCGAAAAAAGAACGATCAGAACGATCCGCGGGCCGGGAGGCGGCCTGCGGATCGCCGGTCAATCCAATTCAATCCTTCAACGGTACGCGTCGCGACCGGCGTATCGCCGCCTTGCGCGCTTCAACCACTTCACGCAGGGCTGCCGCCAGCATTTCCTGCCGGCGCTGCGGCGACACCATGCGATTTGTCACACTGTAGGCGCGCACGGTTCTTTCCAGGTTACGAAGGGCACGCAGTTCTTCGCTGTGTTGCTCGTCAAGCATCATGATCGGTTTTTTCCTTGTCGAAGCGGGACCTGTATCTAGACAGGACATGCGGCAAAATGTTCCCTACAGGAAAAATTGTTTCTTTTCGTAAGACGATGGCGCTGCACATCTGGAGGAAATCCTCGGCATTTCCTGCCCGCCGCTGCGCGGGTTTCCGTTTATATTCGCAGCAACAATCCACGACAACGAGAACCTGGAGCGAGACATGCCCATACTGAACGTGAACGGCCGCGAGGTGCAGGTGAACGCCGATCCGTCCACCCCACTCCTCTGGGCGCTGCGCGATCACCTGAACCTGACCGGCACCAAGTTCGGATGCGGCGCGGCCCTGTGCGGCGCCTGCACCGTGCACCTGAACGGCCAGCCGATACGTTCATGCGCGACGCCGATTTCGGTAGCCGCCGGCCAGGCGATCACCACCATCGAAGCCATGGAAGCCGACCAGGTCGGCAAGGCGGTGCAGGACGCATGGGTCAGGCATGACGTGCCGCAGTGCGGCTATTGCCAGAGCGGCCAGGTGATGAGCGCAACGGCACTGCTCAGGTCGAACCGGAACCCGTCCGACGCCGACATCGATACCGCAATGAGCGGCAATATCTGCCGCTGCGGCACCTATCAGCGCATCCGCGCCGCGATCAAGGACGCCGCGAAAACGCTGGCGTAAGAGGCAGGGCCGTCCGAGGAATAGAGTGAATAAATTTCACGCAGAGGGACCGGCACGGGGTTTTCCGTCTTCGATTACACTCATCCGGAAAAGGAGGGGGGAGTCGAATGACAGTGATCACCAATATCGAAGACCTGCGCATACTGGCCAGGAAGCGGGTTCCGCGCATGTTTTATGACTACGCCGATTCCGGTTCCTGGAGCGAATCGACCTATCGCGCCAACAGCAGCGATTTCGAGCGCATCAAGTTCCGCCAGCGTGTCGCGGTCAATATGGAAAACCGTACGCTGAAGACAACGATGGCCGGACAGGAAGTCGCCATGCCGGTGGCGCTGGCGCCGACCGGATTGACCGGCATGCAGCATGCCGACGGTGAAATCCTGGCCGCCAGGGCCGCCGAAAAATTCGGTGTGCCGTTCACGCTGTCGACCATGAGCATCTGCTCGATCGAAGACGTTGCTGCCCATACCAGCAAACCGTTCTGGTTCCAGCTTTACGTGATGCGCGACCGTGATTTCATCCATCGTCTGATCGATCGCGCAAAGGCCGCTAACTGCTCGGCGCTGGTGCTCACGCTCGACCTACAGGTGCTTGGCCAGCGCCACAAGGATCTCCGCAACGGCCTGTCGGCGCCGCCGAAGCTGACCATCCCCAACATTGCCAACATGATGACCAGGCCGCGCTGGTGCATAGGCATGCTCGGCACGCCGCGCCGCACCTTCGGCAACATCGTCGGCCACGCCAGGAACGTTTCCGACATGTCGTCCCTGTCGGCCTGGACCGCCCAGCAGTTCGACCCGCAACTGTCGTGGAACGACGTCGAATGGATCAAGATGCAATGGGGCGGCAAACTGATCATCAAGGGCATCCTGGATGAGGAAGACGCCCGCCTGGCCGCCGACAGCGGCGCCGATGCGCTGATCGTATCGAACCACGGCGGCCGCCAACTCGACGGCGCGCCATCATCGATCTGGGCGTTGCCGCGCATCGTCGACGCGGTCGGCAACCGGATCGAAGTGCACATGGACGGCGGCGTCCGTTCCGGCCAGGACGTGATCAAGGCGGTAGCGCTGGGCGCCAGGGGCGTCTACATCGGTCGCGCCTTCCTGTACGGCCTGGGCGCGATGGGTGAAGAGGGCGTCACCAAGTGCCTGGAAGTCATCCAGAAGGAACTCGACCTGACCATGGCGTTCTGCGGCCTGACGGATGTGAAGAAGGTCGACAAAGGCATCCTGCTTCCCGGAACGTATTGAAGGCACCGGCTTGGGAACCATGCCGCTGTGGCGGCAGCCCAAGCCATTGTCTGCAACGCTTCATGCCGGGAAAGCACATGCCCGATTGCCCCGCCTGCATCGCGCTCGACGGCGCAAATAGCGCCGTTTCTCCACACGCCAACCTGTTGCTGCACTCCGACGCCGGCATCAATTTCGGTGCAACTGCCACTGGCCACATCGAGTATTACGTCTGCCGGGCGTGCGGCGCAAAATGGGAGCGCGAGCGCGCGCGCAGCGAACCCGATGCGGTATGGAAACACACGTCCCGTCCGCTAGACCATTGATGCGGCACGATGGCCAATCCCTGCCGCAACCCGGCTGCACCACCGGTGCTTGAGACGCATCAAGTCTGTAACACAAGCGACGGCAAAACCGTCTGCGCGTTCCCCCACTCCAATCAGTCTTCAGACCCCCGCCATTGCTCCCGCGCGCCGGTCGTTTTTTGGAGAAAAACATCGTGAAAAACTTGAAGGCCGTCCTGGCGATCTGTCTTGTTGCGTTGCTCAGTGCGTGCGGAGGAGGGGATACCGACATCGGCACGGGGAATTCTCCGGCATCCAGCCAATTGCGCCCCACCGTCTTTACGTCGGAAGGCAGAGCGATCAATAGCTGCAGCCTCAGTCCAGGCTGTTCGGGAAACCCCTACGCCCCCTTTTTTGCCAATGTAACAATGGCACCGGCGGACGGCGCAAGCGTGAGCGGCATCGTCCGTCTTGAAGTCAGCGGCAACGACATGGCAAATGTCGAATTGCTGCCGGCGAACGGCTATACCCCCCGATTCGGCGTCTTCAACATCACCGGCGACCATACCCGCGCGTGGCTGGATCTTGACACCACCAGGCTGCCGAACGGCCCGTTGAGCGTGAGAATCAGCGCATTCAACGTGCCCGCAGGCCAGTCGGGCGCGACGGAAATCGTTGCGATGCCCACCCGCACCTGGAACATCAGCAATACGGGCGGACCGCCGGAAGCGTTTACTGCCGACGTGCTACGGGCACCGGGGAACGGCGCCATCGTCAGCGGTATTACGCGGCTGGAAGTGCGCGGCAGCGGCATCGCCAATGTCGAACTGCTGCCCGCCAACGGCTATGCGCCACGCCTTGGCGTCTTCAATGTATCGCCGGACCGGGCCTTCGCCTGGCTGGATTTCGATACGCGGTCGCTGCCGGATGGCGTGAGGGACGTGAGGATCAATGCCTATAACGTCACGGAAGGACAGCCCGGCGCCATCGAGATTGTTGCCATGCCCGCGCGTCAGTGGAATTTCCAGAACGGCGCTGCCAGCGCGTTCACGGCGACCGTGACTTTGGCGCCTGCCCATGGCGAGACGGTCAGCGGCACAACCAGACTGGAAGTGCGCGGCAGCGGACTGAAGAACGTCGAGCTGTTGCCAGCCTCCGGCTATGCACCGAGGATGGGTGTTTTCAACATCTCGGGTAACGGCACCTTTGCCTGGCTCGATTTCGATACCTCGGCACTGCCGAACGGTATTCTGGAGGCCAGGATCAGCGCGTTCAATGTCGCTGCCGGACAACCCGGCGCCAGGGAAATCATTGCCATGCCGGCGCGGCAATGGAGGCTACAGCACTGAGGGGACGGTTTCCTGAACGTAACAGCAGTAGTTTGATCTAGCGCCTATCCTGCTGGGATAGGCTCTTACTGTCCCGGGGAGGCTCGCGTCAGCTTTCCGTTTTTGGAGAAATCAATCCGCTCCACCCGATTCCGCCGCCCGCTTGAGCAAGAGTTCACGCTCACGGGCGTTGCCGGCGAGGGCTGCAGCGCGCTCGAACTCGGCCCGCGCTTCGTCCACCCGTCCGAGCTTGGCAAGCAGATCGCCGCGTACGCTGGGAAGCCATTGATAGTCACGAAGAGAGCGTTCGCCGCAGAGGGTATCGACGATCTCCAGTCCAGCCGCCGGTCCCGAAGCCATGCCGACTGCGACCGCGCGGTTCAGTTCGACCACCGGCGAGGGCGCAAGCTGTCCCAGCACACCATACAGTTCGGCAATGCGCACCCAATCCGTTTCGGAGGTAGCGGCTGCGCGCGCATGGCAGGCGGCAATCTCTGCCTGCAACGCGTAGGTGCCCGGGTAACCGGGGAGTGCTTGCGCGCGCTGTAGCGCCGACAGCCCTCTGCGGATCAGCAGGCGGTCCCAGCGCGAGCGGTCCTGGTCTGGCAGCAGCACCGGCCGGCCGTTTTCGTCGACCCTGGCCTTGGCACGCGACGCCTGCAATTCCATCAGCGCGGCCAGGCCATGCGCCTCCGGTTCCAGCACAGCCAGCTCAGCCAGCATGCGTCCCAGACGCAAGGCTTCATCCATCAGTGCCGGCCGCATCCAGTCGTCGCCCGCGGTCGCGGTATAGCCTTCGTTGAAGATCAGATAAACGACTTCAAGCACCGAAGCCAGCCGTTCGACGAGCGCATCGCCAGCCGGCACTTCGAACGGCACCCGTGCGTCGCGCAGTGCCCGCTTGGCGCGCACGATGCGCTGCGCGATGGTCGCTTCCGACACGAGGAAGGCGCGCGCGATCTCGGAAGTGGTCAAGCCGCCCAGCAGCTTCAGGGTTAACGCGACCCGCGCTTCCATCGACAGCACCGGATGGCAGGCGGTGAAGATCAGGCGCAGCAGGTCGTCGCCGATCTGGTCGGCCCGCGCAGCGTCAAGATCATCCACGAAATCCGGCACGATCAATGCCTCCTGTGCGTCGAGCTCGCGCCCCAGTTGCTCCAGCTTGTCCTGCGCCATTTTCTGGTGACGCAAACGGTCCAGGGCGCGGTTTTTCGCGGTTGCCATCAGCCAGGCGCCGGGATTGTCCGGCACGCCGGCGGTGGGCCAATGCTCCAGTGCGGCGACCAGAGCGTCCTGGGCCAGATCCTCGGCGAGGCCGATGTCGCGCACCAGGCGAGCGATGCCGGCTACGATCTTCGCGGATTCGATCCGCCAGACCGCGTCGATGGCATGCGGGGTGGCCGATTGCATCAGGACTGCGGCGCCGCCGAAGCATCCATGTAGACCAGCTCCCAGATGTGCCCGTCGAGGTCTTCAAATGCGTGGCCATACATGAAGCCGTGGTCTTGCGGCTCGCGCGGCACGCGGCCGCCAGCGGCGACCGCTCTGGAGACCAGGTCGTCGACCTCGCCCCGGCTGTCGCAGGAAAGGCAGACCAGCACCTCGGTGGTTTGGGTGGCGTCGGCGATGGCCTTTTTCGTGAAGGTCTGGAAAAAGTTCTCGACCAGCAGCATCACATAGATGCTGTCCGAGATGACCATGCAGGCGGCCTGCTCGTTGGTGAACTGGGGGTTGAAGCCGAAGCCGAGGCTGGAGAAGAACGCCTTGGTGCGCTCGAGGTTCTTGACCGGCAGGTTGACGAAGATTTGTTTATTCATGGGATGCTCCTTGTTTCGTTGTATTCAGGTTGAAGTAAGCTTACCTGGCTGTTTAAGTGCCTTCGCCGACACCCATCGAGCGAAAGCGCTCTGCTGCTTCGCTGGGGCCGAAGTCGTCGAGTTCGAACATCTGCCTGACTTCGATCTCGGCATCGATCGCTTCGTCATGCGGGGCAGGGAAGCGGCGTGTCCACTCCAATGCTTCTTCACGCGAGCGAACCTGGATGATCGTGTAGCCGGCAACGAGCTCCTTGGTTTCAGCGAATGGCCCGTCGATCACGGTGCGCTTGCCATCCGCGTAACGAATACGCCAGCCTTTCGCGCTCGGTTGCAGGCCGGATGCGTCGAGCAGCACGCCGGCCTTGGCCAGTTGTTCGTGGTAGTCCGCCATGGCGGCGAGCAGCTTTTCTTCCGGCATTACGCCGGCTTCCGATTGCGGCGATGCTTTTACAAGAATCATGAATCGCATGCTCCATTCTCCTTCGCATGTTCCATATCGATGTTGTTCATCTGCAAGGCGTGTTTCCTTGCATTCGGGACTTGGGCCGAAAACGCTGCATTGCGGTTTCAATCCGGCCTTGATGACACGACGGACGGGATGCGCTGAAATCGACAAGCGAAGTTGAAAATCTCCGGAATTTTTTTGATCCAGTACTTCATCGCAAAATAACCGCAAAAAAGCAGGGCGCGGGGAGGGCGCCTGCATCAGATTCTGGCAATACGCATTGCCGCTATTGCAATCAGCCTTCGTAGCACGGCGCAAGACTGCGAACCTCGACAGTGCACCACTCGGCCGCCGGGCACTGCGCGGCAATCGCAATCGCTTCTTCACGTGTGCTGCAACTGAGCAAAAAGAAGCCGCCGACCATTTCCTTGGCTTCCGCAAAGGGACCATCGAGGACGCGCGCCTGGCCGTCCTCGATCCGGACGCGCGCGGCATCGGCATGTGAAGCGAGCGACTCGGAGGCAAGGAGCAAGCCGCGCGACCGCAAATCGTCGCCGAACCGGAGCATGCGCTCATACACCGCCTGGCCTTCGGCCTCCGAGCGGGTTTGTCTTTGGCCGAACGGTTCGAGAATGAGCAGCATGTAGGTCATGGAATTTCCCGATTGATAATAAAAAAGCGATTTTAAGCATAGATCTGTCCGCTTCCGATCCACGATACGGATACTGCGTGCGTTTGCGGTCGAAATTGACCGAAATGAGAATTGCAGCATTACAGAACCTCGCGCCGGACCGCGCGATTCTCACTGGATTTCTCGGCATCGGTCTCGTCGCAGTGCTTGATGCGGCGGTCGGGTTCGAGATTAGCCTGTCTCGCCTTGCTACCGTTAATGCGACAAAACCTTTTTTTTCAACCTCGATTGCAGGCGTTGCGATACGACCTGCCTGGATTCTACATGGTGGATGCCGATAGCCCGCTCGGCCGTGGCGGCGGCCAAAGTGACGATGCATCCGATCGTGGTTCACACATGAGACGGGTGCGGACGGATTTTGCAATCCAGGCCAGGCCGGCCATATTGATGTGCTTTAAACAGCCCCCGAATTGCGCGATGAATTTCTTGCAGCGCCTTGAGTTTCACTTGACCTTCTTCTAACCTTGCCATGGTGTCCAGGCCGGTCATCCACGTATCGCCGGTCGGACATGCACGAGCGCGTGACCGGTGCCGCCACGAGTGCGCAAGTCGGTGGCCGCCTGCACAAGGGCCAGACGCAGTTCATTCTTCCGACAACCAAACCTGACCTGCATTGCCGAAGGTCCTGCCGCCCGATGAAATCACCCAAGATCCTCCACAATGTGGCTGCGCTTGCCGTTACCTACGGCGCGAATTACCTGCTCCCGCTGATCACCTTGCCCTATCTCACGCGCGTACTCGGCGTGGAAGCATGGGGTCAGCTGGCTTTCACGCAGATCGTGCTCGGCTATTTCACCTTGCTGACCAATTGGGGATTGATGCTCAGCGCGACACGGCGCATCGCCGCCATCCGCAACGATCTGCCCGAGCTGTCGGAAGCTTTCTTTTGCGCATGGCTGGCGCAATGGTGCCTTGCCCTTGCGGGCAGCGTGGTTCTGTTGCTGCTGGCGGCGGTCCTGCCGGTATTCAGGGAGCATACCGTCTTCTATGTCCTCGGCGCCCTGCAGTTGACCAGCGCAGCGCTCCTGCCCCTCTGGTTCCTCAACGGCCTGGAACGCATGAAGCCGGCGGCAGCCTTCCAACTGGTGGCGCGGGTTGCGGTGGTGCCCTGCATCTTCCTCCTGATCCACGCACCGGAGCACGCGCCGCTGGTCATTGCGCTCAATGCGGCTGCAAGCGCTGCGGCGGGCATGATGGCCCTCGCGTGGATCCGCCGGCATGTGCCGCTGCAGTGGCGGCGTCCGACGGCACGCGCAATATGGTCGCAAATCAGGGACGCGACTGCCCTGTCGGGGGCCAACGTCGGCGTGGGGCTGTACACGACCCTGGTGCCCCTGGCGCTCGGCATGGTGGAAGGCGCCGCAGCGGTGGGTTACTACGCATTCGCGGACCGGGTGAGGCAGGCGGCCGAATCGGCGCTCACGCCGATCTCGCAGGCATTGTTCCCGCGGATGAGCCATCTGTATGCCAACAATACCGCAGCGGCCAGGCGCCTTCTCGTGCAGGGCGGCCTCTGCATTGCGGCGGCGGCAGGAGCCATCAGTTTCGTGCTCTGGACCTGGACCGAACCCATCGTCGTGCTGCTGGCCGGCGAGAGCTTCGCCCCGGCGAGCGTCGTGCTGAAATGGTTCGCTCTGCTGCCGTTCATTCTCGCCTTTACCAATCTCTTCGGCATGCAGGTCATGCTGCCGAACCACCGGAATACGGCTTACGTGGCGATTTTCATGGCCGCCGGCATCCTGGGCATCGGCACGCTCTTTCCCATGGTGTATCGGCTGGGCCTTGTCGGCGCTGCCATCAATACCTTTCTCACCGAGTGCTTCATCATGATATCGATGGCGCTGTACCTGCTGCGGAAAGGCTTCTTCTCGGCCAGCACAAAGCAGGCCGGATCCTGACGCTACAGGAGGGGCGGACAAGCCGCCCCGACATCGCTGCTTATCCGGATGCCTTGGTCCCACCGACCGCCAATCCCGTCAATCGTTCCCGCGCCTTCCGGATGAAGTAGAGCGTGTCACGAGCCAGGCGGGAAACTTTCGGCCGTTGTTCATCGAAGAGATAGAGCTGGAGTTTCCGGCGGTAGCCTGCATAGAGGGTGCGGGCGGCGCTGCCGCCGTGAAGCAGCATCCCGGCCGGAGACCGGTATATCTCGAGCCGATCGATGTCCTCGATCTCGGCGAGGAACTTGCTCTTGTACTCGTAGCGGCCTTCGCCGAGATCGAAGCGCCTGCCGCCACGGGAAATGATGTCGCAGATGGTCAGGTAGGCGCAGATCTTGCCGAGGCCCATATCGTTATATCGATGGTTGTGCGTCAGGATCTGGCCGAAGTAGTTCGTTCCGACGCGTAAATTGACCGAGCCCGCGCAGATCTCGCTGCCGATGCGGATGACCGTGAGATGGCCGCATTGCCTGGCCAGCGCAAGCAAACGCTGCACTTTCCGTTCTTCCACCTGATAGTAGCGCTTCTCTTCGGCCAGCCGGGATTCCTTCAGGTGAAGCACCGTCCGCACCGTCTGCTCGTCGATGTCGCCGTCGATGTAGGTCTCGAAGCTGAACGAGACATGCTGGCGCTTGAGCTTGTTCTGGTAGTAGCGGACGGATTCGCGCGTCTTCTTCGTCAGGCGCCGCGTGTATTCCGCCGGCGTGTCCGGCAGCTCCAGCGCGAAGGTTTCCGTCACGTTGTAGCGCAACAGCGGATAGGGAAGCGCCACCTCGTCGGCCTGGATCGCCGTAAAGGAAATCACATCGACGGCGTGGAAATTCCTGAACATGTAGTCCGCGAACCTGCGTACTTCGTCGGCATCGATGCGGATCATCTGATTGATCACATGCACCTTGCGCTTGTTCAGCCTGAAGAGCAACAGGCAGGTCGTCTTGCCGTTCTTACTCGCGACATAGGTGTTCACCGGCTCGCCGCGGCTCGCAATATTCTGGAGCGCCAGACGGGAATCGATATGCCCGTACAGTGCATCCAGCTCGGTTTCCGCGAATTCGGGCAGGTGCCCCATGAAGCAGCGAACGTCCACACTGTTCTGCTGCACGAGTGCCGCATCGTTGACGGATAGCGTTGACATCTTTGCTCTTTCCTCCTCTTTTCAGTGCAGCGGGACCGTTTCGCCGGTTCGTCTTCCTATGCCGTAATAGCGCAGTCCGGCGTTGCGCACGATGGCCGGGTCATAGAGGTTCCTGCCGTCGAAGATCACCTTGCCGCGAATGACGTCGGCGAGCCTCGGCCAGTCCGGCGCAAGGAATTCCTTCCACTCCGTCACCAGCACCAGCGCATCGCAGCCGTCGACTGCTTCCCATGCCGAATCGAACACGCTGACGGTGGATGCCATTGCCTGTGCGCCGTGTTCGGCGACCAGCTTGCGCGTCGCCTCCTCGCGCGCCGCCGGGTCATAGCACTTGACACGGCAGTTCGCTGCCAGCAGCTTGCGGATCAGCACCAGGCTCGGCGCTTCGCGCATGTCGTTCGTATTGGGCTTGAAAGACAGGCCCCAGAGGGCGATCATCTTGCCCTCCAGGTGATGCTCGCCGCCGAAATGGCGGCAGATCTTTTCATACAAAATGCTCTTTTGCATTTCGTTGACTGTCTCGATGGCGCTAAGGATGTGTAGCTTGCGGCCGCGGTCGAGCGCGGTCTTGGCGAGCGCCTTCACATCCTTGGGGAAGCATGAGCCGCCGTAGCCGAGGCCGGCGTACAGGAAGTGCGCGCCGATGCGCGGGTCGGCGCCGATGCCGAAACGGACCGCCTCGATGTCGGCATCCAGCAGCTCCGCCAGGTTTGCCAGCTCGTTCATGAAGCTGATCCGAGTCGCCAGCATGGCGTTGGCCGCATACTTCGTCAATTCCGCGCTGCGCACGTCCATCTCGATGAACTTGTCATGGTTGCGGTTGAAGGGAGCGTAGAGCTCATGCATCAACGCCATGGCGGCAGGGTCGTCGCAGCCGACCACGATGCGGTCGGGCCGCATGAAGTCGTTGACCGCGCTGCCCTCCTTCAGGAATTCGGGATTGCTCACTACCGTGACGGGGATGTGCAGATCGCGCCGCCGCACCTGGTGGGCGATCTCGGCGCGCACTTCGTCCGCGGTCCCGACCGGCACGGTCGATTTGTTCACGACCAGCACCGGGCGGGTGATGCTCTTCCCGATGCTGCGCGCGGCGGAAAGCACGCAGGACACGTCGGCGCTGCCGTCCTCGTCCGCCGGCGTCGGCACGGCGATGAAGACAACGTCCGCATGGGCCAGCGCTTCGTCGTAGCTGGTGGTGAAGCCGAGCCGACCGGCGGCGGTATTCCTTGCCACGATGCTGCCAAGCCCTGGATCGTAGATCAGTTCTCCGCCCGCTCGCAGTATGGCGATCTTTTCCGCATCGATGTCCAGGCACAGTACCGAGTTGCCGACATCCGCAAGGCCGGCGCCCGTGACGAGACCCACGTAGCCCGTTCCGATCATTGCAATTTTCATGGTTGTCCAATGTTCAGGTTGATAAAGGAAACGTTCGACCGCGCGTGCTCTGCATCACGCTGCCCGGGCTGCACGGAGTGCGCCCGCCGTTCCGGCGCAGAAATGCAGCACTTCGGCAACGACCCGTTGCTGCTGTGCCGCCGTCATTTCCGGGAATATCGGCAGGGAGAGGATCTCGTTCTGGTGCCGGTATGCATTCGGAAATTCTTCCGGCCGGTGCCCGAGCCAGGCGTAGGCGGGCAGGAAGGGCAGCGCGACCGGATAATTGATCACCGTCTGGATGCCGGCCGATTTCAGGTGGGCCGCAAGCCGGTCCCGCTCCGGATGACGGACAACGTAAAGGTGGAAGACATGTTCGCGCCCGGGCGCTTCCATAGGGACAATCAGTCCCGGCACGGCTGACAGCGCTTTGTTGTAGTCCGCCGCGATTTCCCGGCGCCGCAGCGTCCACCCGGGCAGGTGCTTCAGCTTGGCGGAGAGCACCGCCGCCTGCAGGCCGTCCAGCCGGCTGTTGATGCCCTCGATCCGATGGTCGCCCTTGACCAGCCCGCCATGCCGCGAAAACATCGCCATGCGTTCGGCAAGGTGCGCATCGCCGGTCAGGATGGCGCCGGCATCCCCCATCGCGCCGAGGTTTTTCCCCGGATAAAAGGAGAAGGTCGCCGCATCGCCGAAGGTGCCGACGGTTTTGCCCTTGTAGCGCGCCAGGTGTGCCTGTGCGCAGTCCTCGATCACCCAGAGCTCGTGCTTGCGGGCGATCGCCATGATCGCGTCCATGTCGGCCGGCTGGCCGTAGAGATGCACCGGGATGAGGCCGACGGTGCGCGGCGTGATTTTCGCCTCGATCTGCGCGGGATCGATGGTAAAGGTCGCATCGTCCGTATCGCAGAAGACCGCCTTGCCTCCGGCTTGCGTGATCGTCTCCGAGGTGGCGATCCACGAATGCGCGGCGGTAATCACTTCATCGCCGGGCCGCACGCCGAGCGCCGTCATGGCGATATACAGCGCGTCCGTGCCGTTGGCGCAGGATACGCAGTGCGGGGCGCCAACGGCCGCGGCGAATTCGCGCTCGAAGTCGTCGACGTAGGGGCCGCGTATGAAGGCAGAGCTGCGGATGACGGCAGCGATGGCAGCGTCTATCTCGATCTTCATCCACAGGTATTGGGCATGAAGATCGGCGAACGGTACGGTTTCCTGGGTCATGGTCGATCCATAAGTTGATGATGAAAAAACAGTCAGTCCAGGCGCCGGAGCAATCTGGCCGGGTTTCCGGCGTAGACGCCTGGAGCGGTGATGTCGCGCGTCACCACTGCACCGGCGCCGATGACTGCGCCGTCGCAGACGGAAACCGGCAAGATGGTCGCATTCGATCCGATGGACACGCGGTTCCCGATGCGCGTGGAGCGCCACAGCGTGCGGTCGCCCGCCGCCGGCCCGCCACGCGCGAACAGGTCGTTGATGAACATGACGCCGTGGCCGATGAAGCAATGCTCGCCGATGGTCACCAGTTCGCAGATGAAGCTGTGCGACTGCACGCGCGTGCCGCGGCCGATGCTCACACCCTTCTGGATCTCGACGAAGGGGCCGACGAAGCAATCGTCGTCGAGACGGCAGCCGTACAGGTTCAGCGGCTCCACGACGGTGACATTCTTGCCGAAGGAGACATCGGCCACCTTCGCGGTGCGGCGCACGGCGGGTTCATGGCTGGCGTTCGCGTTGCGGGCGGCGGCGTCAATCGATTCGTAGGGATGCATGCTGTCTCCTTATCGCCTGGATACCGGCGCCCGGTGGCGCGAGCTTCTGATGTGGAAGGCCAAGCCTTCCCATGCGCGCTGCGCATCCTCGCGCGCATTGACCCGGACATTGGCCTGCCAGGGCCGTGGATGCACCAGCAGGTAGATGACCTGCTCGCCACGCGTGATCGCGTCGAGCGGGCTGGAGGGCGTCCAGAACACGGGATAGTCGTTGTCGGAATGGCGGCTGGTGACATGCGACATGAAGGCCTCGTCATACACTTCCAGCGCGATGCCCAGCCGCGCGCGCAGTTCGCTGTCGCGCAGCATTTCGACATTGCCCATCTTCGTCCTGCGGTTGTGCCAGTCGCCGTGGGCGGCGACGATATCGAGCGGCAGCCCGGTGCGCCGGCGCAGCGATAGCAGGTTCTCTTCGAAGCGGGCCCGGATTTCGGGCAGTGCCTGCTCGATGTCTTCCCTGGCCTTCCAGCCGCGCTTCTTCGCGATGGTGGACAGCTCCTCGTAGTGGTAGCCGACCTCGCTGCCCGACCGGTGGATCTCCTGCATGAATGAAAGGTCGAGTGTGCACAGGCGGAAGTAGTACGAACTGCGAATGCCCAGGTCTTGCTCGACCTGCCACAGCGTCCGCGCCGTCTTCAGGTCGGTATCGATGTCGTGGCGGAGGATGAAGGAGAGCTGGCGCTGCGCTTCGCCGGACCGGATCAGCTTCCAGAACTCCGCGATCGGATAGAAGCGGTAACCGTTGCGCAGCGCGTGCTCCAGCAGGACCCGGTATTCATGCATGCGGCTGGGCAGGAAGAAATTGGCGTAAAGCCGGTTTTTCACGCGCCGCAATGTGTCGGTAATGGCGCTCATTCCGTTTCCTCCGCCGTCCGGTAATGCCTGCTCCCGGGCTCCGGTCCGGTGTGCCGGGTGCCGATCGCCAGCAAGGTCAGGAAGATAATCTTCACGTCGGATAACAGGGAGCGTTCCTGCACGTAGCGGACGTAGTAGCCCATCTTCACCGGCAGGATTTCCTCGATGTAGGCGCGTTCGGGGTCCGCTGCACGGGCGAGCAGGACGCTTTCGTCCTTATATTTCAACGAGGCCCAGTCGGTGATGCCGGGCATGACGGAGAACACGATCTTGCGGGCCTTGACGGGATAACAGGCGACATAGCGCGGCACTTCCGGCCGCGGCCCGACGAGACTCATCTCGCCTCGCAACACGTTCAACAGCTGCGGCAGTTCATCCAGCTTGAACCTGCGCAGCACGCGCCCGACGCGCGTGATCCGGGCATCGTCACCGACGGTGATCTGGCTGCCCCCGGCGCCGGCACGCATGGTGCGGAACTTGAAGATGCGAAAGGGCACGCCGTGCCGTCCCACCCGTTCCTGCCGGAAGAACACCGGGCCGGGTGAATCGAGCTTGATCAGGAGCGCCGCCGCCAGGAATGCCGGCGCGAGCAGGGTCAGGCCGGCCAGCGAACAGCAGAAGTCGAAGATGCGCTTGGTCAACATAGCAAGCCCTTGAGCACGCGGATGACGCGGGACTGGTCCTCGTCCGTCATCCTGGTGTAGAGGGGAAGCGTGAACATGCGCGCATAGGCCGCCTCGGCCGCCGGGAAGGCCTCCGGCTCCAGGCCGTAGCGGTCTTTCCAGTAGGGCTGGCGGTGCAGCGGGATGTAATGCACGCTGGTGCCGATCCCGTGCTCGAACAGCGCTTCGACGAACTCGTCGCGGCCGACGCCGGCTCCCGGTGCAAGCCGCACGGCGTAGAGGTGCCAGGAATGCACGCTGCCGGCCCCCGTTTCCGCCGGCAGCTGCAAGGGCAGGCCGTCCAATTCGTGGGTATAGCGCTCGGCGAGTTGCTGCCGGCGCGCGAGGAAGCGGTCGATCTTGCGCAACTGTTCGATGCCGATGGCCGCGGCGATGTCGGTCAGATTGTATTTGTAGCCGGGCGCGACCACTTGGTAGAACCAGCCCGGCGACCTGGAGGTGAAGCGATCGAACACATCCTTGTTGATGCCGTGCAGACGCATGGTCTGCACCCGATGCGCGACGCCGGAATCGCGCGTGACGACCATGCCGCCTTCGCCGGTCGTCATGGTCTTGTTGGCATAGAAGCTGAATACCGTCGCGTCGCTGTCCAGCGTGCCGATCAGGCGGCCCTTGTATCGTGTGGGGAAGGCGTGGGCCGCGTCCTCCACCACCCGCAGGCGATACGCCCTGGACAGCTCCAGGATGGAATCCATGTTGCAGGCGAGGCCGCCGTAATGGACCGGCATGATCGCCTTCGTGCGCGCGGTGATCGCCCGCTCGATTGCCGCCGGGTTGACATTCAGCGTCGCCGGGTCGATATCCACCAGCACCGGATCGGCGCCGAGATAGCGGACCACTTCCGCGGTTGCGGTAAAAGTCATGGTCGGCACGATGACTTCGTCGCCAGGGCCGATGCCCAGTGCTTCAAGCGCGAGGTGCAGGCCGGCTGTTGCGGAATTCACGGCGAGCGCCTTTACGTCCGTTCCAAGGTACGCCGCGAATTCGCTCTCGAACCGCCGCGCAACCGCTCCGGTCGTGAGCCAGCCGGAGCGCAGGCACTCGCCGACCGCGCGGATTTCCTCTTCTCCGGTATCTGGCAGGGCGAAGGGAAGAAACTTATCCATATGGTTGTCCTTATGTCGGCCTTTCCGTGACGGTGTCAGGATTGGGAGAGCGGCTTGGGGATCCAGCACACGGCATGCGTGCGCAGGAGCGGCAGGGCATTGAGCAATGCATACAGGCGCGTCGATACGGCGGCGGCGCGGCGGCCGAGCGGCGGTGTCAGGGTGATGCGCCGCACGACCAGCTTGGTGCCGGGGAAGAGGCGGCGAACCTCGCCGATGCCCACGCCCCGCACATCGGGGTTGGACGGGTTGTCGTAACAGAAGTCGTACCACAGCACGCCGCCGCCGGGCCTTGCCATGCGCCACATCCTGTCGGCGAGCCGTGCCCGCAGTGCACCGTCGAGGATGGAAGAGAACACGGTGGACTGGTACACGATGTCGAACTGTCCGCAGTCCATCCCCGACGCATCGCCTTCGTGCAGCCGTACCGCGGCCGGCAGCCTGCGCCGCGCCTCGGCAATGCGTTGCGGCAGCAGGTCGTTGCCTGCCAGGTTCGCCGGTTCGAATCCCCAGCGCAGAAAACGCAACAGGTTGCCGCCGGTGCCGCAGCCCACTTCGAGCAGCGACAGGCGCGCGAAATCCGTCATGCCTGCACCGCCCAGGAGTTGCAGCATCACCCGGTCCGCTTCCAGCGCCGGCAGGTAGACGCCCGGCTTCCACCAGGCATAGCGCGCCGGTTCCACGCTCGCTTCGCGGGTGGCGTAGCGCGCTGCGATCTTTCCGAGTTCGTTCTCTTCGGCCTTGTCCATCGCCCGCTACCCCGCCACTGCGTCGAGGAACTTCTTGGCCAGTACGGCATAGTCGTGATTGGCATGCACGTATGCCATGCCGGCCCGGCCCATGCGCTCGCGCTGCTCGGCAGGCATGCCGAGCAAGCGGATCACGGCGTCGGCGATCGCATCGGCGTCCTCCGCCCGCACCGATAGACCGCATTGCGCATCCTGCACAGAATCGTTGGGCGCGTCGGCCGCATTGATGATCGGCTTGCCGGCCGCCATGTAATCCATCAGCTTGTTCGGACAGATGCCGAACCGATAGAGCGGATGCTTCTTCCAGCCGATGAACAGCCCGTCCATGGCCCGCAGCAGTGCCGGCACCGACGGCTTGGGCACCGGGTCGAGGAAATGCACATTGCGCAAACCCATGCGCAGCGACCGCTGGCGCAGCCGTTCCTTGTCGTCGCCTTTGCCGACGAGGACGAAATCGGCCGACGTGCCGGACAGCGTCTGCGCCACGTCGAGCAACGTGTCCAGCGAATACGACAGGCCGTGGGAGCCGAGGAAGCCGATCAGGAAACGCCCGTCGCGCCGGCGTTCGGCCAGAAAGCGCTCATGTGCGGGCGGCAGACTGGCGTCGTCGGCCTGCCACTCCTCCAGCTCGATGCCGTTCGGGATATGGCGAAACTTGTCCGGATGCATGCCGTGTTCGCGCAGGTGCAGGTCTGCCCTCGGCAACAGGCTGACCACCACGTCGGCATGCCTGCAGGCGTAGTCCTCCGCCCATTGCAGGGACATGATGAAGGGATGCCAGCGCGACATCCCGCCCAGTTCGATCGGCGACAGCGGCCACAGGTCGTGCACTTCGTACACCAGGCGCGCACCGGCATCGAGCGCAATCGCGTGCGCCGGATAGATGTCCCAGGTGTAGGTCGACGAAGCAATCACCACGTCGGGCCGGAATTCCCGGAAAAGCCCGCGACGTTCGCGATACAGGCCCGTGACGAAAGACACCATGTTGCGTACCCGCCCGATCCCGTTTCCGGAATACCTCGGCGTCTTCAGCCAAAGATAAGGAATGCCGCCCACCAGCTCCTTGGCCGACGGCGCCGTGACCACCGGCGACTTGCTGCGCACATGGGCTTCGCTGGCGGCCGCGATGAGCACTTCGTGTCCCATCCTGACCCAGTGCCGCGCTAGGTAATGCGGCCGGTATTCCATGCCATGCCAGGGGGAGCCGGCGTAGTGGTCGATGTAGAGTATGCGCATCTGGTGTCCTTCGCCTTTGCGGTCATGCCGCGAGCACGTTGCGGTACATCGAGACCAGCTTCACTTCCTCATGGTCCCAGCGGTACATCTGTTTCACCGCCTCGTGACCGTTGCGCCCCATGCGCGCCACTTCTTCGGGACGTCGTTGGAGGTGCGTGATGGCCGCCGCGATCTGGCCCGGGTCGTCGGCGTCGACACAGATGCCGCACTGGTTTCCTTCCACGAACTCCTTCCACAGCGGGAAATCAGAGGCGATGACCGGCACGCCGGCGGCCATGTATTCGAACATCTTGATCGGCTGCGCATGGATGAAATTGGGAACGCGCTTGAAGACCAGCAGGCCGGCAAAGCTCTGTGCCAGGACGTCGGTCACCTGTTTGCGGCCGAGGTAACCCAATTCATTGACCTTGCGCCAGCCTGGATAGCAGCTGACCTCGGAACGCAACGCGTCGCCGGCAAAGCGCCCGGCCAGCAGCAGCGTCGCGTCGACTCTGTCCATCGCACGGATCATCTGCCGTATGCCGCGTATGCATTCAATACCGCCGACATAGGCCACATACGGGCGCGATGCCGCCGGCAGAAGGCCGAGCGACGGCAACTCTTCGCTCAGCGGAAAATTGTTGATGACCTCCACGCGCCGTGCTTTCGTCATGAACTGGCGGGCGATGAAGGGCGTGGCGGCCACGACCCCGGACAGGCGCGGCGCACTCAGGTGCTCGAAGGCGCGGCAGGCACGCGCCAGCGCCGGGCGCAGTGCCGCCGGCACCCAATCCTTGGCGTGGATGGTGCTCGGCAGGTCCTCATGGGCATCGAAGATGACCTTCTTGCCGCTGCGCGCCAGCGCCAGTGCATACGGCATCAGTTCCGGGTCGTGCAGGTGGTACAGGTCCGCGTCGATCCGCTGCGCCGTGCGATAGCAGTTCAGCGCGTGCCGGCCCATACGGGAAAAGCGCCGGCTCTCCGGAACGTATTCCAGCGGATGCACGGCCACGCCATGCCGGCAGCCTTCCGCCACGTCCTCGTCGGTAGCATTGATGACGAGATGCGTTTCGTAGCCTGCCCTTGCGAGGGAAACACACTCCTTTCGAAAGATCCTGATGTCCAGGCCCCGGTGGGCGGAAGAGAGGTGGCAGATTCGTATCATGCGCGGTAGGATGAAATTGGTTTAGCCGATCAACATGCAGGGAACATCGGGCTAGTACTCCAGCGGCAGCGCAATGCGCTTGCCGTCCCGAGCCGACAGGTAAGTTCCGATCAAGAGCTCGAGTGTCTTCAGGCCTTCCCTGCCGTCCGTCTCCGGTTCGGCTTCCCCTTGGAGCACCTTGATCACATTGGCGTAATACAGCGCATGGCCGAAGCCGTACACCGAACCGGTTTCATAGCTGGACTTGCGAGCGGCGGCATCGTATTCCCTCTGGTCGGCGAACTCCCAGTGCTGCACTTCGTTGAGCGCCACGCCGCTGATCCGCACGGTGCCTTTCTCGCCCAGTATGGTGATGCTGCCCTCCAGGTTCTTGGGATAGGTCAGCATGCTGACGTTTACCGCACCCAGCGCACCATTGCGCCAGCGCAGGCTCATCACGCCGGTATCTTCCACCTCGATGTTGCGCGCCAGTGTCGCCGTAAAGGCGTGCAGACTCTCAACCGGGCCGATCAGCCATTCGAGCAGGTCAACGTAGTGGCTTGCCTGGTTCATGAATGCGCCGCCGTCGAATTCCCAGGTTCCGCGCCAGGCCGCACTGTCGTAGTACTCCTGCGGCCGCGTCCAGAAGACATTGACGCCTACAGTGAAGATGCGGCCGAAGCGTTTTTCGTCGATGGCTTTCTTCAGCAGCTGCAGCGTGGCGTTGCGGCGGTTCTGCTTCACCACGAACAGGCGTACGCCGGCCGCGTCGCAGGCGGCGACCATCTTCTTGCCGTCTTCCCAGCGCGTGGCCATCGGTTTCTCCGTGATGACGTGCCGGCCGGCATTCGCCACCTGGATCGCCTGGCAGGAATGCAGGCCGGAGGGCGTGGTGAGGACGATTGCATTCGCTTCCGAGCTGGCGAGCATCTCGGTGAGACTCCGGTAGGGCACGGCCTTCGTCGCGCGCACCGCTTCCTCCAGTGCATAGCCGTCGGTATCGCACACGGCCTCGAGCATGCAGGAATCGCCATGCTGGCGAATGGCTTCGAAGTGGTTTTTCGAGATGCGGCCGCATCCCACCAGGCCAAAGCGGATTTTCTGGTCGGCAAATTCATGAAAAGTGCTGAGCATGGCTGTCATTCCGTTCGTTGCAATTCAAATCAAATGGAAGGTTTGGACTGGGATCGGCGGCCTGTGCGAATGCGTGTACTACGCGGTCTTGAACGGGCGCTCGGGCCGAGCCTCCGGAAACGGGTCACCCTGCGCGTTCGCCAGGTTCGAGACATAACCCCTGACCAGATTGCGAAGCACCAGCTCGACGGTCCGCAGATCGTCGCGCACGCAGGCGCCGCGCAGGGCATCGATCATCTGCTCCAGCAGCCTTGGCTCGATCATGTAGTCGGTCGTCGTCAGGATGCGCGGGTGGGCGCTTGGCACGGCGTTGTTGCTAGTAAAGAGTTCTTCATGCAGCTTTTCCCCTGAACGCAGGCCGGTGATCAGGATCTCTATGTCGCCAAGCGGGTTTTCCTCGGTCTTTTCGACCAGGCCGGCCATGGCGATCATGCTCCGGGCGACGTCAACGATCTTGATCGGCACTCCCATGTCCATGACGAACACTTCGCCATCCTTAGCCATCGCGCCGGCCTGGATCACCAGTTGGGCCGCTTCCTGCACGGACATGAAATAGCGGGTCACGTCACGGTCGGTCACGGTGATCGGACCGCCGCGCTCGATCTGCCGCTTGAACAGCGGAATGACCGAGCCGGACGAGCCGAGCACGTTGCCGAAGCGAACCATGCAGTACTTGGTGGCCGAGTTCTGCCGCGCCGATGCCGCCTGGAAGATCAGTTCGGCAATGCGCTTGCTTGCGCCCATGACGCTGGTCGGCCGTACCGCCTTGTCGCTGGAAATCAGCACGCAGGTTCCGGCACGGTAGTTTTCGGCAGCCTCGGCAATGCATTTGGCGCCGAACACGTTGTTGAGCAGGCCCTCCGATATGTTTTCCTCGACGAGCGGCACATGCTTGTAAGCGGCGGCGTGATAGATGGTATCGATGCGGCCCGCACTGAAGATGCGGTCCACCACCGGCCTGATGCAGACCGAGCCAAGGTGCGGCTCGATTGCCGCATCCGGATAGGCGTCCGACAGCTCTTTCGAAATCGTGTAGAGCGCATGCTCGGAGTGGTCGAGCAGGTGCAGACGCGACGGCTTGAGTAACATGATCTGCCGGCATAGCTCGCTCCCGATCGAGCCCCCCGCGCCGGTCACCAGCACTGTCTTCTCGCTGGTACAGGCGGTGAGCAGCACACTATCGGGCGCGATCGGGTCGCGGCCGAGTAGGTCCTCCACCTTGATTTCACGGATGGAGCGGGTGGAAATCACGTCTTCCTGCAGCTCCAGCAGGCTGCCCAGCACTTTGATCGGGACGCCTGTTTCCTGCGCGCGGAAAATTATCTCCTTTCGCTGCTGCCGTGTGGCCGAAGGGGCCGCGACGACGATCAGCGCGATGCTATTCTCCTTTACCGCCTGCTTCAATCGCGATGCATGGTAGACGTCGAGGCCGGCCACGTTGCGGTTGCTCAGCAGCGGGTTGTCGTCGACGAAGCATACCGGTCTGTACTCGCGGCTCGACTCCATGGCGGCGGCCAGCCTGGTGCCTGCCTCGCCTGCGCCGTAGATCGCCACAGCGGTGCGGCCGTAATGTTGTGGGCTTGCAATGCGGCTGCGCAGCAATGCACGGGCAATGAAGCGCGATGTCACGCCATAGAAGAAGGCGACGAAGGCATAGATCGTCACCGCTCCCGCCGGCACGCGCTGGAGGCCGAGCACGGCCAGGCTGGCCTGCGTCACCAGGACCGCGCCAAGCAGCCCTGCCGCGGTCTTCACATATACCTGGTAATCGATATAGCGGATGACGGCACGGTACAGCCCGACGACGTGGAAGCCGGCAATGGTCGTCAGCGTCACCAGCAGGCAGACGAGGATGGCATGTCCGGTGTTGTAGCTGTCGGCGTCGCGCAGCAGCAGTGCAACGATGAAGCAGAATGGCAGTGCAACGCTGTCGATGCCGATCAACAGCACCATTTTGCTCGTCGGTTTCAACAGCTCCAGCTTCTGGCTGGTTTTGATCACGATTGCGGGGCTGATGCGTCTTCTCATTTGAATGATGTCGGTGCGGGGTTGATGAAGTGCAGACACCGGCATATCGGTGAATTCACCCGGTTCACTTTACGCAATCGCGCCACGTTGGATAAGTAGCGAATTTCGATAGCTCGCTGCACCAGGCCGGAAAAATCGCGGGAATTTCGATGGATCGACGGGAATGACGGAGACCGGATCGCGGAACGGAAAGCAAAGGGGGGCATCGTCTCCGGTCTTTGAAGCGGCTCAAACCATCGCGTTGCGGATCTGCGCAAACTGGCACTCCCGCCATGGAAGAAAATCACGGAGGCAGCAACATGATTGAACACGTGCAGAACGTGCCATCGACGCAGAAACACAGCGAGGCCGGCAGTGCCGCGACGGAAAACTGTCTCGTGTCGCGGGCCGCGCACGCATTTCGGCTGCTGCGCGAAATCTGGAACCTGCCAGTGGCACACCTGCGCTTCCATCTGGCGCTCGATCCCGAGCGGGTCAGATCGACCTACCGATACTTCACCAAGCCACATCCGCGCTACAGGATATTTGCAAACAAATCGATCGGCGCCGCGCTCATCGATTTGAGTGCATGGTCCGATTCCGGCGAATGGCTCAGGAATAACAATGCATCGAGCCGGTCTTCGGCGGCCTATCGCGCAAGGAAGGCGCGTGGGCGGGACTACGTCTTCCGCGGCATCGACAAGAACGACTTCATCGATGACATCCACGAGATCAATACATCGATGGAAATGCGGCAGGGAAGGAAGATGGATGATCCCTACCTGCGCAAGGAAACCTGCTTTGTCCCGCACCGGAACTATCGCTACTGCGGCGTCGCCGATGCATCGGGAAAGCTGGTGGCCTACTGCGATCTGGGCATCTATGGCAACTTCGCCGTGGTTTCCCGGTTGTTAGGACACCGCGATGCGCTCAACAACGGTGTAATGTTCCTGCTCATGGTGGAAATCGTCTCGCGCCTGCTGGACGAGAAGCAGGTGCAATACCTGATGTACGACACCTGGTTCGGTGCCCAGCCAGGGCTGAAATCCTTCAAGACGAAACTGGGCTTTGCGCCGTATCGTGCGAAGTACGCGCTGGACTGACGTGCGCTGCGCGCCTTGCTAGTGGCCCGTCTCACTCCGATTTACGGCTTCTGTCGCACGCTCGAAGGCGATTGCGGCGTTGCGCTCATCTACGATCGCCTCGGCACAAAGCGCAAATCTGAGTGAGACAAGACCACTAGGTGCGCGCGGACAGGTTGGCCGGTGACTGCGCGGCCGCCGGTGCTTCGTCGGTCGCCATGCTTCTCGACAAGTAGGCGACGAGTATGAGATTGATGAGCAGGCCGTGCGTGAGGAAGGTCGTCGGCAGGTCGGAGAAGCTGATCATTGCGAATACCGGTACCACACTGGATGCGGTGATGAGGCGCCGTTTCATGGGCGTGCGCGCGCAGACGTCGATGTACCGGAACACGCAGCCGATGATGACTGCATACAGCAATAAACCTGCGAAACCGGCCTGCATGTAGCCCGAGCCCAGCCATCCGGTATTCGCGCCCCGCCGTTCGTCGTTGAAGTATTCGAGTCCGATCAGGTGCGAGGGATCGAGCGCATAGGGATACGGGATCAGGCCCAGGCTGAGCTTGCTGTCGGAAAAGAGCACCAGGCCGTTCTTTGAAAAGAAATCGAAATACATATGGTTGATCTGCGCCGGCAGGAAGAAATTCCGCTTCATCATGAGCGCGCCGGTCCAGCCGGAATAGGGGGTGGGGTCCGAGTTCAACAACTGGAAATCCAAGAGCGAAAGCAGCAGGACGAGCAGTATCCCGATGTTCAGCTTCAGGGCGAGGTCGTCCTTGCGCACGGCGAAATAGACGAGCAGGAGCAGGAAGGGATAGAACACAGGCGCCTTGTGCGCCGTCAGCGCGAAGATCAGTATCGAGAAACCGAGGAAGGCGGCCGCGTAGAGGTAGCGGCGGCTGATCAGCGCGAGCACGAAGCCGATCGGCACGACCACTTTCCCGACCAGCGGCGAAACGTAGCCGAAGATGCCCGGCAGGTTGTTTGCGGCGTCTTCGCGGAAATCGGTCACACGCGAGAAATCGAAGTTCAGGTACGCTGCGCCGCCCATGGCAAAGATCGACGCGATGAAGATGCCTGTCGCGAAAAACAGGAAGCGCTGTAACGAGGAGCGGGAGACCGCGCCGACCGCCGGCGCATTGAAGTCGAGGAAGAACGGCAGCACGATCGTGACGGCATACGCGGTCAGGACCTGCAGCGTGTACTCGAGCGGCAAGTCCTCCGCGTAGAAGAGCACCAGCATCGGGATCAATATCACCGTCAGCAGCAGGTGGTGGAATGCGGTCGAGGGCTTGGCCGGGTCGGTCGGCGTGATCAGAGACAATGCGCAGACTGCCACGAGCGCGAAATAGCGCTTGCCTTCGTCCGGCCGGAAGCCGAAACCTTCATATGCGTACAGCACCGAAATGTAGTGCTCGTAGCCATAGGCCAGCACCATGAAGATCATCAGGTGCAGACCGAGCAGGGAAAGCCGGTATCTCATCGGACCTTGGCGGCAGGAGTTGGCAGGCCGGGAGTATTGGTCATCGGCAGTGCCCGGATATCATTCCGCACCGACCGGGTAGCCGTAATACGCGCTGTATCCATACTGCGCATATTGCGGCTTGGTGCCATTGAACACGATATGCGGTGCCTTCTTCATCGTTTGCACGAGGCGTTTCACCGTTTCTTCCACTTCGGCTTCCGTGTTGGTTCCGCTGCGCACAACGTTGAATGCCGACCCGGCATGCGGAGCGACCAGCAAGGCATCGGACACGAGCAGCAGCGGCGCGGTGTCGATCAGGATGAAATCGTAGTTGTCCATGTAGCGCTGCAGCAGGCTCCCGAGATCGGCCTTGCCGAGCAGTTCGGCCGGATTGTGGAACTGGTCGCCGACCGGAATGAAGTCGACGTTCTCCATTACGTCCTTTCGGACGACCTGCAGCGGATCGGCCATCCCGGCCAGGACATTGGACAGCCCGCATGTATGGCTGCAGCCGAAATAGGAATGCAGGTGACCGGTGCGCAGGTCGGCATCGATCAGCAGGACACGCTTGCCGATCGCGGCCAGCACGCCGCTGAAGTTGGCGGACACGAAGGATTTGCCCACGCCCGGCGTCGGACCGGTGATCAGGATGATGTTGTTGCGGCGATCCTGGTCCACTACCTGCAGCATCGCGCGCAAGCCGCGGAAGCTTTCGATGGCGCCGCTGGCAGGAGCGTTGGCCGGCAGCAGCAGGCCCGCCTTGCGACCCCGGCCGATTGCCGACCCGCTGTCGGCCTGCTCGCTGTACGGAATGCTCGACGAAACCGGGATGCCCAGCAGGCGCTCGATCTCTTCCGGATAATCGATGCGGCCGGAGTATTTCTTGCGCAAGAAGGCCACTACCGAGCCGAATACGAGGCCGGCCGCCGCGGCAAGGGCGATCACCATCGCACGACGCGGCTTGATCGGTTCAGCCGGCGTCTGGGGCGAATCGAGCAGGCGCACGTTCCCGGCCTTGGTGGCCGCGGCCAGCCGCAGTTGCTGCGCCCGGCTCAGGGCGGACGTGTACACGCTGTTGTTGACTTCGACGTCGCGACTCAGTTTCACGATCTCCTTTTCAATAAGCGGAAGCTCCTTGACCCTGGCATTGATCGCGGCAATGTCGCGGTTCAGCATGCGAATCTGCTGCACAGTGGTCTGCACCAGCGGGAATTCCAGCGAATAGCGGCCGAGCAGCTCTTCCTTCTTCTGGTTCAGCTCGAGCAGCTTGTTCTGGGCGAACACGGATTGCTGGATCAAGCCCTTGGCTTCTTCGTTCAGATTCACCGTGCCGTACCTGTTGCGCGCTTCGTTGTATCGCGCTTCCGATTCTTCCACCTGGCGCTTCAGGTCCGGCAACTGGTTTTCAAGAAAAGTCAGCGAACGCTCTGCGGCGTCGGATTGGCGCGCTTCGTTCTGCCGCATGTACTCGCTACCGATTTCCCGCAGCAGGCGGGTGGTGCGTGCGCGGTCCTCGCCTTCGAGCGCAACGCTGATCACGCCCGATTGCCGGCCCTTCTCGTTGATCTTCAGCTTCTCCTGCAGCTTCCCGACCGTGACGATCAGCGGCGAACGACGCAGCTCGAAGCGTGCGCCCGGATTCGCGACGAGCTTGTCGACGCGCAGCTCGATGGGACCGGCCGCTGTCTGCGCCTGCTGTGTGTTGCCCACTTTGCCGGCGAGGTCGATGTGGTGCTCCCGGTTCACCAGGCGAAAGGCGCCATCGCTTCCCGCCGTCAGCATGAAGTCCTTGCTTTCCAGCGATTCGGGCACGTTGAACAGGGATACATCGATCTTTTCCGCACCCCAAGCGAACCCGCCGAATCCGAGCAGGCCCGGCGTGGACAAGCCCCTGTCCTTGTTCAACCGGGCAAGCCAGGCGCCGATCACCGGGAAGTAGCGCGGCCTGGCATGAATGTAGTGATGCGTCGTCTCGATCGCCGGCTCCAGCACCCGCCGCGAGCGCAGGACTTCGGTCTCGGAGGCAGCGGCGGTTTTCAGCTCGAAAGCAGTCGACAAGTCGCCGGGGATGTTCTTTTGTGTTTCGCCCCGGTCTTCCACTTGCACCAGGATCGATGCCTGGTAGACCGGCGCCGCCATGAATGCATATGCCACGCCGAGCAGCGTAACGACGAGCATGATGCCGGCGATGAGACGCCGCTGGTCGAAGATCAGCACGAGAAGCTTGCGTATATCGATCGTGTCGGATTTCTCGGATTGCCGCGGCTGCGGCGGTTGGGCTGGCGGCGTCTGGTGGGAAGTCAATCGCAAGAGAGGATGGTTCATAGGCAGCATCGGTGGATAAACAGACTGGGGCACTCATGTGCCTCAACTCCCCGGTAGTGGGAACACGCCGTCGAGCAACATGGAACCGTATCGGAGGGTGGTTACCGTCCGGACAAAAAAAAGTGCCGTTACGGCGCGACACACATGGTGTCACTGTAGGTGAGGAGTGATGCGATTGAAAGTATGAAATTTCGATCAATGCCCGCGTTTTCGGGCGCTGGCATTTGTCTTTTCGATAGTTCCGTGCAAGCGGGCGGCGCATCGGGACAGCGTCCGTTGAAGGTGTCTTTGCGGCACGGTTTGTCACCTCAAACTTGCACTAGCACAAACAGCGCTGGGCGATCTGGCAACATATTCGAGGAAAAGCGCGTCTTTCTCATTCGCTGCTGCATGCGTCCAGTAGCGAAATGCTTTTTTACACTATCGATTTCCCCGTATTTGGATTTCCGGGAACCAATGTCCGCAGGCAAGTCTCTGACCGATACTTGCCGTGAAGCACGGTGAGCGCGAAATCTGAATAGGGGAAAACATTGAACGCATTAGCCTTTAACCGAATCTGCATGCTCGCCAGCGCCTGCTCCGTTGTTCTGCTTACCGCCTGCGGAGGCGGCGGTGACGATAGTGGTGCCGACGCGAACACCGAGACGGCTGCCGGTGCCGACATGGTTGTCGCCGCCGCACCGATCAACTCGGCATCAACGACGGCAGACGCGGCTGCGGATGCCAATTCGACTGGCAGCACAACTGCTGACACCCAATTGCTGGCGATGGGGTGGTACAACAAAAATTGGCACAAGTGGCCCGCACCTGCGCCTGCGCCTGCACCCGCGCCTGCGCCTGCACCCGCGCCTGCGCCTGCACCCGCGCCTGCACCCGCGCCTGCGCCTGCGCCTGCGCCTGCGCCTGCACCTTCTGCGGCCAACCACCTGTATGTGGCGCCCACCGGTTCGGACTCGAATCCGGGAACGCAATCCGCGCCGTTCAAGACCATTGCGTACGCATCGAAATCTGCCAAGCCGGACACCATCGTGCACGTGGCACCGGGCACCTACGCTGGCGGCTTCCAGACCAATGCCAGCGGCACGGCAACCGGCCGCATCCGTTATCTGTCGGATACGAAGTGGGGAGCCAAGATCGTACCGCCCGCAAACTCCAGCGGCGTGATTGCCTGGGACAACCGCGGCGCATATGTCGACATCGATGGCTTCGAAGTCGACGGCACCAATTACCAGAGCGGCACACGCTGGCTGAACGGCATCATCGTGCGTGGCGCGTACGACGTGGTCATGAACAGCCATGTCCATCATATCGGTTCCGACCCGAGCCAGTGCACGGGCAGCGGCGGCAGCGGCATCTACGGCGACGTGTACTACGGTGCCACCAACATCGATATGGTGGACAATGTCGTCCACCACATCGGTTCGGCCAGCTGCTACTACATCCAGGGCATCTATCACACCGCCACCGGCTCCATCAAGAACAACGTCGTGTATGCGGTCGGCGCCTATGGCATCCACCTCTGGCACAACGCCCATAACATCAATGTCGTCAACAACACCGTGTTCGGTTCCGGATACGGCATGGTGGTCGGCGGAGGCAATTTCTACAATGGCTATACCGCCGGCGCAGTCAACGTGAATGTGTCCAACAACATCATCTTCGACAACACCAATATCGGCATCAAGGAGTCTGGCACCTACGGCACAAGCAACACGTACACCAACAATCTGGTCTACCAGAATGGCAGCAACCTGTCGCTCGGCAGCGGCAAGAGCAATGTGAACGGCATCGGCGCAGATCCGCAGTTCGTCAGTTACGTGCGCTCCGGCGGAGGCGACTACCGCTTGCGCAGCACCTCGCCGGCCATCGACAAGGGCTCGAAGACCTACGCCCCGGCCACCGATATCGTCGGTACCACGCGTCCGCAGGGCGCCAATATCGACATCGGCGCCTACGAGTACTCCGGGCAGTAAGTAAATATCCTCCGGCAAAGCCGGAGGCTTTAGTTTGTGAGCCGCTCAAAGCGGCTATCCGGGGTCGCTAACGCGGCCCCGCCCTTATGGGACTTTGGCTTTCATATCCGTCCAATCAGAAAGTGGGCCAATGAGGTAATTGGAAAAAATTTTTCTGTTCCATTCTCAATCATGCTGGGCGCTCTTGATGTATCCGAGTTCCACCAGCTGGTGGCATACCTTGCCGGGATAGCGGTCGGTAATGACAAGGTGCCCTTTCTTGGGACGGACCGACAGCTCCGGGCACAGGGACAGCGATTCCGTTCCGTTGGCGAGCAGGACCATGCCTGCACGGATCATGCTGCCATCATCGTGCCATCGCCCGGTACGCGCAGCCCGCCTGCCAGCCTCGGCCGCAGTGCCGGCTCTGCCGCATACAGGGCGCGGGCATCCAGCAACTCGCAAGCGATGCCCTGCGACTGCAGTGTTTGCTGCTTGCTGCGCGCGGCTGCCATTTCCTCGTCATCAGCGGCGATCCAGATGGTTCCGCAATGGCGGTACTCGTGCAGCATGGCGGAGTCTGCCGTGAGCGTGCGCCAGAGGGCCAGCGAATACCGCGTCAATGCCAGCTCTGCCGGGTTGTCATCCATTACCACCAGGTGTCCCATGCCGGCCGCCGTCGCGCCGCTGCCGATGGCGTCGCATTCAATGACAGCGATACGGAATCCGTGTGTGCTTAAGGCATCCGCGCAGGCCGCGCCGATGATGCCGGCCCCGACGATGGCGACATCGGCATCCATGCGATTGTTCAACGAATACCCCAGATGAAGGGATCGCGCTCGTCCAGCAGGAGCACGGCTTCCGCATTCACGAATGCGCGGCCGCGTATCGATGGCAGGATGCGGTCGGGCGTGTTTCCGTCACGGCGGTAGGACGCTTCGAACACGCTGCCGATGATGCTTTCCTGGCGCCATGTTTCTCCAGGCCGCAGCTTGCCGTCCGCCGCCAGGCAGGCGAGCTTGGCGCTGGTGCCGGTTCCGCAGGGAGAGCGATCATAGGCATTGCCGGGGCAGAGAACGAAGCTGCGGCTGTGGTTGGCCGGGTCGGCGGCAGCGCCGAACAGTTCGATATGGTCGACCGGCGCGCCGTCGTCTCCGGTGATGCCGGCCGCTTCCAGCGCCTGCTTTATCCGCGAGGAAAACGCCGTCAGCTGCGCGATGTTGTCCATGGCCAGCCGCTGGCCGTGGCGTTCGACGAGGAAGAACCAGTTGCCGCCCCAGGCCACGTCGCCCTCGACGACGCCGAAGCCTTCCACCTCGACCGCAACGCGATGCTGCGAGCGATATGCGGGGACGTTATGCACGGTGACGCTTCCGTCCGCGTGCAATTCGGTGTCCACGATGCCGACGGGCGTCTCGATGCGGTGGCAGCCTTCCTGGATACGGCCGAGGTAGGCGAGGGACGTCACCAGGCCGATCGTTCCGTGGCCGCACATGCCTAGGAAGCCGACATTGTTGAAGAAAATCACGCCTGCGCTGCAGGACGGATCATTCGGCGTGCAGAGCAGGGCGCCGACAACGACATCCGAACCGCGCGGCTCGCATACCGCCGCCGACCGGACGCGGTCGTGGGTAGTGCGAAAGCGCTGGAGACGTTGCGCAAGTGTTCCGGAGCCGAGGTCGGGACCGCCGGCAACAATCAGGCGGGTCGGTTCGCCGCCGGTATGGGAATCAATGACTGAGATCTTTTTCATGGCGCCATGGTAGGCCGGCCGGCGCGCCCCGTCTTGGCTTGTCTCCTGCGGTTTCGTGACGAGATCGGCATAGCGTTCCTGTCGTCAGTCGCTTGCGCGAGTGCATGACAGGGCACGATTGCCCGTGTTTTCCATGATCGGCTTCGCTTCCTGTGGAAACGTCTTGATCTTGCCCATCTGTTCCGCGCAATTCAGGGCGTAAATTTTTAGAGG
Source organism: uncultured Noviherbaspirillum sp. (assembly GCA_966212445.1). Classification (GTDB taxonomy): domain Bacteria; phylum Pseudomonadota; class Gammaproteobacteria; order Burkholderiales; family Burkholderiaceae_D; genus Noviherbaspirillum. The sequence goes on from CBIHRJ010000014.1 coordinate 85,161, forward strand.
CGTAAGACCTTGGTTTCTCAGGTCTTCAGACTTCGACAATTGCGCCGTGAAGCCCTAAACGCACTCACCAAGTTTGCAAGGTGAACAGCGACCCTGCTTTCTGCCTTGAATCCACCCCGTAAGAGGCGTCGGAGTCCGCTCGCAATTAAGTCCGCAACCTGAACGCCGGGCGTGGATGCTGAATCCACGAGCTTAAAGTCGTCGCCGATCATCTTGCCGACGTTTGGGCCACCGTTACTCTCGATCCCATAAGCGTCCTTCAAGTAATTAGGCTCCTCTCCACGCGGATACTCGAATCTTGAGAAATGGCGGTAGTCGGCCCCTTTTAGCGCAATCATCGGATCGCCCAAGGACTTCGTCTGGAGAATCGCCGGCAGGATCGTGCGGAAGGCATCTTCGTAGGCGGTTGGTACGCGCGCCTTTTGGTCCAGGCGCCATCGAAAGTTGCCCAGCGAACGCGGATGCCGCTGCACGAAATACAGCGTACCGCGGGCGATGATCCGGTGGAAAAGCTCGACTTGGCAAATCAGCTGCGTGTACTGCTGCGCGGGCAGCGATCGAATCCTCTCTGATAGGTTCGTCACGGCTTGACGGCCAGTCTCGTGCAGCATCTTATCGCGATGCTCGATGATTTTGTCTGCCTGCATATTGCGGTGGTGTTCGATCGCGTCTCGACGGTGCAGCCCAACATCAGTGGCGACCGCAAAGGCGACGCCTTCAAGTTTCCGCAGTTCGCGGAGGAACCAAAGGTACTGGTCTTCTGTGAGATGTTTGAGCTTGGTCTCGGCGTTTCCATTCAAAGCACGCACCTTGGCCATCAACGCTTCACCTGCGTTGTTTTGGGCAAAAAAATGTACGACATAATTGCCCAGTTTACGACCTCAATTGCGTACACCACCCATCGTTTCTACGCGTCTGATATTTGCGCGCATAATTTTACATAATGTAAATTATGCGAAATTCTGACGTAGAAGAAAAATTGCAATGACTTGGCTTGCCTACCTTTGTCTGGATTGCATGTATTGCAGTCCTGCTGTCCACGCTGATGCCAGCCATCCAGTCCACATACACACACACGACTTTCGCAGGCGAAAGTCGTGTTAAGACGACTCCGGGAGTTCTTCAGCGTTGCGGCTTTCGGGCGGGGCTTAGAATCAGCCTCTACTTCTACACCTTCGGCGCACCAAACTCCCGGTCAACGGGAATTCGCTATTTCCTGATGTCTTTGCGTGCTCTCAATTCCCTCTATTTACGAGCCGACTTTCCCTCCGAACTCACGGCCGGCACCGGGTAGGCGCTGCACTGCCTGTTGAAGATCCGCTTCGCTCAGTTGGCGCAGCGCCAACCCACGACCGTATAACGCCCGCATATGGTTCGGATTGATCCGCAGCGCAGATTCAAAATCCGCCAATGCATCGCTGCTGCGCTTGAGCAACAAATAGGCTTGTCCGCGCGCGGTATAGCCGTTGTCACGGCCCTTTTCGAGCGAAACTGCCCGATTGCAGTCCGACATACCATTTTCCACCTGGCCGGCTGCGACGAGTGCGACACAGCGTCCGCCGAGGATACGCGCATTGTCGGGCCTCAGGCGCGCCGCAAGATCGATGTCTGCCACCGCTTTGAGATGTGATCCCTGTGCCAGCATCAGCATGCCACGGTCGAATGCCGCCCCTCCATGGCTCGGGTCAAGCCGTAACGCCTGGTCGAAATCCTTTAGGGCTGCTGCCAGGTCATTTAGCTCAACCAGGGTATGACCTCGCCGCGCATAATATTCGGCCACATCGCCGCGTATAGCGATAGCCTTGCCGAATTCTTCGACTGCCTTCGCCCGCTCGCCTTTCGACAGGTAAGCCCTGGCTTGGGCAAAATGTGCTTTGTCCTGCTCGGCCGCATATGCTGCGGTAGTAAGTAGCATGCAAATAATACTCAACAGTTTCTTTATGTACATGGCGATGTCGTTAGTTTTAATAAGGGATTGAAATGCAATTGGAACAATTACTTCGGTGGCGTTTTCCAGCATCCCATCGTAGGGCACTACAAATGATAATTATTCGCATTAATATTATTACCTAATTAACCAAAGGTTGCAATTCTTTTAATATCACTCCTATACTAGATGCCATGGCGCTAAAAGACATTCCCTTACTTGCCAAAAGAGCCATTTTCGAGCTTGCAATTCTCATAACCACCGCCAGTTGTGGCGGTTCAGTCCAATCGCGTTTATCTGCCGCTGGCACATCGCAACGTTCATCCAATGCTGGTGGGGCCTCAGATAAACTCTATCGTTAGAACGAATATGCGCACCATGGTCCGCAGCCAAGTGTTGGCAATTGAGCCATTTGACGAAATTGAGAAAGAGCATATTGCCGATGTTTGCCGCTGGATCGATTCAGGCGCCGAATTGTGCCGGCGGCAAAAGCCGGCGACGCCACCGAAGCACTTGGTGTCCTACTTCGTTGTGGTTGACGGGGACTACGTATTGTTGGTGGATCATAAGAACGCTCAACTATGGCTGCCAACGGGAGGGCATGTGGAACCTGGAGAGCATCCTTGGAACACTGTAATCCGTGAAGCGGAAGAAGAGCTTCAACTTACTGCACGACCTCATTTTGATTGCCCGCTCTTTTTGACTGTTACGCCGACTGTTGGACTAACTGCTGGCCATACCGACGTATCGCTTTGGTATGTCCTGAAAGGGGATCGAAATCAACCCGTTCGTTACGATGAGCAAGAGTTCAATTCGGTAAAGTGGTTTCACGTAGCTGAAGTTCCACTGGAGCGTAGTGATCCTCATTTGGACCGCTTCTTGCGGAAGCTCGTTCTAACATTACGCTACGGCGGAACTTCGTCCGCTGAGCTTCAACGTTGATCGGAGATTGCCTGCAATCATGCCGCACGGATGCGACAAAGCAGGCCCGCAGGCCTGCTTTGTCGCATCCGTGAGGAAACAGTGACAGATCAGCCCAGCGTCACCGGCACGAAGATTTTCATGTCGCCGCGCTGGATCAACAGTGCAACATGCTTGGCCGCTTTTGTCACCAGCGATTGCAACTGCTCTACCGACTTGACCGGTGTGCCATTGACGGCAATGATGACGTCGCCGCTTTCGATGCCGGCCCTCGCCGCCGCGCCGGTAACCTGCTCGATCATCACCCCGGACGCCAGATTGGCTTGTTGCTTTTCTTCCGGGGACAAGGGCCGAACCGCCAGCCCCAGCCGGCCTTGCGGCTGGGAGCCGGAACCGGCGTCGTTGGATGCCACCATGTCGTTGGCTTCGGCCAGCGTCGTCGACAAGTCGATCTTCTTGCCGCCGCGCCACACTTCAAGCGTTGCCTTGTCGCCGGGCTTGCGCATCCCGACCAGCGCCGGCAGATCGCCGGAACGCCCGATCTCGCTGCCGTTGAACTTGAGGATCACATCGCCCGGCTGAAGGCCGGCCTTGGCCGCTGGGCTGCCCGGCTGCACGTTGGACACCAGGGCGCCGCCGGGTTGCGGCAGCTTGAAGGAATCGGCCAGCGTCTGGTTCAATTCCTGGATGGTGACGCCCAGGCGTGCATGTACCGCCTTGCCGTTCTTGACGATCTGATCCTTCACGTGCAGCGCGACGTCGATCGGGATCGCGAACGACACGCCCTGGTAGCCGCCGGTACGGCTGTATATCTGCGAGTTGATGCCGACCACGTTGCCGTTGGCATCGAACAGCGGTCCGCCCGAGTTGCCCGGATTGACCGCCACGTCGGTCTGGATGAACGGCACATACGCGTCACCCGGAAGCGAACGTCCCTTCGCACTGACAATGCCTGCAGTAGCGCTCTGCTCGAAGCCGAACGGCGAGCCGATCGCGAGCACGTAGTCGCCGACGCCGAGCTGTGACGGATTGCCGAGGCTGACCACCGGCAGATCGTGCGCGTCGATCTTCAGCACCGCGACGTCGGTGGCGGGGTCGCTGCCGAGCACTTTCGCCTTGTACTCGCGGCGGTCGTTCAGCTTCACGGTGACTTCATCCGCATCGCGCACCACGTGCGCATTGGTGAGGATCAGGCCGTCCTTGCCGATAATGAAACCCGAGCCCTGTCCGTGCACCGGCACTTCGCTCGGCGGCACCTGCATCTGGAAGCCCGGCATGCCGCGGAAGAACTGGAAGAACGGGTCGTTCTGCATCGCTTCGGGAATGCTCTTGCTGCTGGTCTTGGAAATGCCTTCGGTGTTGATGCCGACCACGGCCGGACCGAAGCGCTCGACAATGCCCCGGTAATTGGGGGCGGTGATCTGTCCGACAGGCGCCGCGGCCGGTGGCGTTGCGGTGGGCGCCGTTGCAGCAGGCACGGCGGCGCTGGTCCTGGTCGTCTGACCTTTCTGGAACCATTCCGAAGGGTTCCAGTTCAAGGCATTGGCACTGCCGGCGGCGACGACGCCAGCGACAATCAGGGAGAGCGTCAGGGATTTGAGTTTCATGCTGTTTCCTTTCCAGTTTGAGAAACCGGAGTCGCTTGCCCTGCACGCCGCCGGGAACCATCCCGTGCCTCCC
>CBIHRJ010000015.1:0-84962 GCA_966212445.1 uncultured Noviherbaspirillum sp.
GGAATTAGCTGATTGACAATGGATTTTCCGGCAAGCGATGAAGATTGTCGGGGAGCAACGGCACGAGTCCACACTGTCGACAGCTATGGCAGCGACGAAGCGCACCAGGCAGCGGTAGAAGCGCGAACCGCTCGGAAGAAAAAAGTATGGCGTCGGCAGCATGTCCAGAACATTGCCGGCCAGGGAGGAGGTTGAGCGGGATTGAATTAGCGCGGCAATCCCGCGCAGCGATGCTGGAGCGGGTTCAGGAGGGATACTTCGTATTGAGCACGGCGGTAAAAAAGTGGCACACGAATGATTAGTGCGAGTCGCGCGGAACCGCTGCCCCGCTTGCCCCAACCAGTACCTCCAGGTCCGCCCCGAGGTGCGCCTGCTGAACCCCGTCGACGTAGATCTTGTACCAACCACGCACCGGCGCTTGCGCCGGCCGCCATTGCGCGCGCCTGCGTTCCAGTTCTTCGTCGCTGACTTCCAGGTGCAGCCTGCGGTTGGGCACATCGAGCTCGATGATGTCGCCGGTCTGCACCAGCGCCAGCGGTCCGCCTACCGCGGCTTCGGGAGCGACATGCAGCACTACCGTGCCGTAGGCGGTACCGCTCATCCGTCCGTCGGAAATGCGCACCATGTCGGTAATGCCCTTGCGCAGCACCTTCGGCGGCAGCGGCATGTTGCCGACTTCGGCGAAGCCGGGATAGCCTTTCGGGCCGGCGCCCTTCAAAACCATCACGCAGTGTTCGTCGATGTCGAGGTCTTCGTCGTCGATGCGCGCGTGCAGGTCTTCGATGTTTTCGAATACGACCGCGCGGCCGCGATGCGTCAGCAGCGACGGCGTGGCCGCGGAGGGCTTGATGACGGCGCCCAGCGGGGCCAGGTTGCCCTTCAGGACCGCGATACCGGCCTTGTCCTTGAAAGGGGATGGCAGCCGGTGGATCACGTCATGGTTGAAGCACTGTGCCTCGGCCACATTTTCTGCCATGGTGCGGCCATTGATGGTGAGCGCGTCGCCATGCACCAGGTCGCCGAGTTCGCGGATCACAGCGGGCAGGCCGCCTGCCAGGTCGAAGTCTTCCATCAGGTATTTTCCCGACGGCTGCAGGTTGAGCAGGCAGGGCACGTCGGCGCCGAGCTTGTCCCAGTCCTCCAGCTTGAGATCGACGCCGATGCGGCCGGCGATGGCGAGCAGGTGCACGACCGCATTGGTCGAGCCGCCGATCGCGGCATTGACGCGGATCGCGTTTTCAAGGGCCTTGCGTGTCAGGATGCGATCCATGGTGAGGTTTTCCTTCACCATCTCGACGATGCGCATGCCGGACATCTGCGCGAGCACCTTGCGGCGCGCATCCGCTGCCGGCAGGGCGGCGTTGTACGGCAGGGACATGCCGAGCGCTTCCACCATCGATGCCATGGTCGACGCGGTGCCCATCGTCATGCAGTGGCCGCTGGAGCGGTTCATCGCCGATTCCGCCTCGACGAAGTCGACGCGGCTCATGCGGCCCGCGCGCACTTCCTCCGACATTTGCCAGACCCCGGTGCCGGAGCCTATCGTCTTGCCGTGGTAATGCCCGTTGAGCATCGGCCCGCCGGACAGGCCGATGGTCGGCAGATTGCAGCTCGCGGCGCCCATCAGCAGCGCGGGGGTGGTTTTGTCGCAGCCCATCATCAGCACCACGCCGTCGATAGGATTGCCGCGTATCGATTCCTCGACGTCGATCGATGCCAGGTTGCGGAATAGCATGGCGGTGGGACGCAGGTTCGATTCGCCCAGCGACATCACCGGGAACTCGACCGGAAAGCCGCCCGCTTCGTACACGCCGCGCTTGACGTGCTCGGCCAGTTCGCGGAAATGCGCATTGCACGGCGTCAGCTCGGACCAGGTATTGCAAATGCCGATGACGGGCCGGCCGTCGAACAGATGATGCGGCAGCCCCTGGTTCTTCATCCAGCTGCGATGGATGAAACCATCCTTGCCTTCCTTGCCGAACCACTCCTGGCTACGCAGTGTGCGCTTGCCGTCCTTGCCTGAATCCTGCGACATGCCGCTCTTCCTTTTTTATCCTTGTGTGTTACCTGTTTTTCGCTGCCAGCGTCCGCGCCGCTTCCGCAAATGCGCGGGCGCGGCGTTCGATCTCACCGACCGATATGCCGGGTGCGTAAAGGGCGGAACCGATGCCGAAGCCTCTGGCGCCCGCTCTCCAGTAGTCGCCCATGCGCTCGGGGGTGATGCCGCCGACGGGAAGCAATGCGGTGGAGGCGGGGAACACCGAGCGCCATGCCTTGAGCACTGCCGGGCCGAGCTGTTCGGCGGGGAACAGTTTCAATGCATCGGCGCCGCAGGCGAGGGCGGCCATGCCTTCCGTCGGCGTGGCCACGCCCGGCGCGCACAGCATCCCGGCGTCCTTGGCGGCGCGAATGATGTCGGGCGCGGAGTGCGGCATGACGATCAGATTGCCGCCGGCCGCCTTTACCGCATGCACGTCGGCGACCTGCAGGACGGTCCCCGCGCCGATCAGGCAATCTTCCGGTAGGCTCTCGCGCATCGCCGCGATGCTGGCCAGGGGCTGCGGCGAATTCAGCGGCACTTCGATGCAGCGGAAACCCTGCTCATAGAGAATCCGGCCGACGGTCACGGCTTCCGCCGGCGTGATGCCGCGCAGGATCGCGATCAGCGGCAGAGGGGAAAGATAGTCATTCAGCATGGAAGGCTCTTTCTTGCAATGAGGCCCGCGCGGCAGGCGATGTTCCAGAGACCCGCCGGGGCCGCGTCCCTGAAATCCCTGTCCTGGACGCGCAGCGAGAAACTGGACAAGGCCGGCTCATAGCGCCGGCACAGCTCGTCGGCGCCGATCAGGATCAGCGGGCATCCGGTATCGAGCTGCGCGGCAAACAGGCGCCGCGCCTCGTTGATCTCATGCCCGATGAGCAGCCCGGAAAGATAGTCGCCGAGCTGCGATTGCCGCAGCCGCCCGGTGAGGCCCAGCGTGCGTACGCTGAACAGCGATGACAGCAACCCGCCGGCGTTTTCTTCCGCGGCTTCGGACAAGCCGCGATCGAAACCTTGCGGGTCGAGCGCACCCTCGTCCTGCATCAGGCGGCCGAGGATCGAGTGCTGCCGCAGGACGGCATACATCTCGCCGGTCATGAAGGTCAGGAAGGAAACGATGCGGCCTTCCTGCACATGCACCCACTTCGAATGCGTGCCGGGCAAGACGACGATGCCTTCTCCCGCGGCGCCGAAGATATCCGGCGCGATTGAAAGCGCGCCGAACACCTGCGTCTCTTCGCCGCGCATGACGTTGGGCGTGCGCCCGTCCTGCAGGACGCCGGGAACGATCGCGACCTGCCGGCCATGCGGCCCGGCCGCATGGCGCATGCCTTGCGCCACCGATTCCGGCGACGCGGGCGCGGCAACGTACGGAACTTCCAGCCATCCCTGCGCGCTGCCGACCATGCCCGAGGCGATGACCGGCAGCTCAGGATGGTCTTTCAGCAAGTCGCCGCACAGTATGTCGAGCGCACCGGCAAATCCGCCTTCCGGCAGATGCATGATGCCCCAGCCGGCACTGCGGCTGCCCAGCACATTGCCGCCGCCGTCCATCAGGTAGGCGCGCAACGAAGACGTGCCCCAGTCAAGCGCCAGGAGCACTGCGTTCTTGTCGGAAGACATGTGCTTACTTGTCTTTGTTGTACACGTCGATGAATACCGCGGCCAGCAACACCAGCCCCTTGATCACCTGCTGGTAGTCGATGCCGATGCCCATGATCGACATGCCGTTGTTCATCACGCCCATGATGAAGGCCCCGATCACCGCGCCCATCACCTTGCCGACGCCGCCCGATGCCGATGCACCGCCGATGAAGCAGGCCGCGATCACATCCAGCTCGAAGCCGAAGCCTGCCTTGGGCGTCGCGGTATTCAGGCGCGCGGCGAAGATCAGGCCGGCCAGCGCGGCCAGTATCCCCATGTTGATGAAGGTGTAGAAGGTCACGCGCTCGGTCTTGATGCCGGACAGCCTGGCCGCCTTTTCATTGCCGCCAACCGCATACACGCGGCGGCCGATGGTGGTGCGATTGGTGATGAAGGTGTAGGCCACCATCAGCACCGACATGACGACCAGTACGTTCGGCAAGCCCTTGTACGAAGCAAGCATGTAGCTGAATGCGACGATGGCGGCGGAGAACAGCAGGTTCTTGGCGAGGAAGAAGGGGAAGGGCTCGTCTTCCATCCCGTGCTTTGCCTGCAGCGCGCGGGCGCGGACTTTTACGTAGATCAGCGTGGCGGCGGCGGCAACGCCGATCAGAACCGAGGTCAGGCGCAGGTCCTTGCCGGCGAAGATGTCGGGGATGAATCCCGAGCTCAGCAACTGGAAGGTCTGCGGAAACGGCCCCACCGATTGTCCTTGCAGCAGTGCCAGCGCCAATCCCTTGAACACCAGCATGCCGGCCAGCGTGACGATGAAGGAGGGGATGCGGAAGAAGGCGACGAAATAGCCTTGTGCCGCACCGATCACGGCGCCGGCCACGATGCACAGCAGCGTCGCCGTCACCGGGCCGAAACCGTTCTGCACCATCAGCACCGCCGCCAGCGCGCCGATGAAGCCCGACACCGATCCGACCGAAAGGTCGATATGGCCGGCCACGATCACCATCAGCATGCCGAGCGCCATGATGACGATGTAGCTGTTCTGCAGCACCAGGTTGGTCAGGTTCAGCGGCTGCATCAGGGTGCCGTCGGTGGTCACCTGGAAGAACAGCATGATGGCCACCAGCGACAACAGCATGCCGTAGTCGCGGAAGTTGTTCTTCAGAAAACCGGTGTATCGCTTTGCCGGCGCCGCTGCGACGCCGGAGATTTCATTGGTCGCCGACATGTCAGTGTCCTCCATCCTTCATGATTGATCTCATAATTTTTTCCTGGGTGGCTTCGGCGGCGGAAAACTCGCCGACGAAGGCGCCTTCGTTCATCACGCAAATGCGGTCGCACATGCCGAGCAGTTCGGGCATCTCCGACGAAATCATGATGATGCCCTTGCCCTCGCTGGCCAGCTTGTCGATGATGGTGTAGATTTCGTACTTCGCGCCGACGTCGATGCCGCGGGTCGGCTCGTCGAGGATCAGCACTTCCGGTTCGGAGAACAGCCATTTGCTCAGCACTACCTTTTGCTGGTTCCCGCCCGACAGGTTCACCACCTGCTGGAACACGCTGGAGCAGCGGATATTGAGCTTGCTGCGGAAATCGCGCGCGACGGAGTATTCCCGGCCATCGTCGATCACCGAGCGTGTCGAAATGCCGGGCAGGTTGGCCAGGCTGATGTTTTTCTTGATGTCGTCGTTCAGCACCAGCCCGCAGCCCTTGCGGTCTTCGGTGACGTAGGCCAATCCGTTGGCGACCGCTTTTTCGATCGTGCCGACGTCGACCTGTTTTCCGTGCAAAAAGACGCTGCCGCTGATGCGCTGTCCCCAGGCGCGTCCGAAGATGCTCATCGCCAGTTCGGTGCGGCCGGCGCCCATCAGGCCGGCGATGCCGAGGATCTCGCCTTTGCGCAACTGCAGGTTGACGTTGCGTATCACCTGGCGGTCGGCGTGCTGCTGGTGATGGACGTTCCAGTCCTTCACTTCGAAGATCACGCCGCCGATCCTGGGTGAGCGTTGCGGATAACGGTGTGCCATGTCGCGGCCGACCATCGCGCTGATGATGCGGTCCTCGCTGATCTTTTCCGCATGGCAGTCCATGGTGTCGACCGTGGCGCCGTCGCGCAGCACGGTGATGGAATCCGCGACCTTGGAAATTTCGTTGAGCTTGTGCGAAATGAGGATGGACGAAATGCCCTGCGCCTTCAGTTCGAGCAGCAGGTTCAGCAGCGCTTCGCTGTCGTGCTCGTTCAGGCTCGCGGTCGGCTCGTCGAGAATGAGCAGCTTGACTTCCTTCGATAGCGCCTTGGCGATCTCCACCAGTTGCTGCTTGCCGACGCCGAGGTTGGTGATCAGCGCGCCCGGCGATTCGCGCAGGCCGACTTTGGCCAGCAGTTCCCTGGTCCTGGCCTGGGTGCTTGCCCAGTCGATGACGCCCATGTTCGCCTGCTCGTTGCCGAGAAAGATGTTCTCGGCGATCGACAGCAGGGGCACCAGGGCCAGTTCCTGGTGGATGATGATGATGCCCGCGTGTTCGCTGTCGGCGATGTTCTGGAACCGGCGTTCTTCGCCCTGGAAGAAAATCTGGCCGGAATAGGAGCCGTAGGGATAGACGCCGCTCAGGACTTTCATCAGCGTCGATTTGCCCGCGCCATTCTCGCCGACGATGGCGTGAATCTCGCCCGCACGCACTGTCAGGTTGACGTTGTCGAGCGCCTTGACTCCCGGGAATGTCTTCCTGATGCCGCGCATCTCCAGGATTGCATTCACGTTATGACCTCTTGGTTAGGTATCTGCGGCAGCCGGCACGCGGCGCCGCAATGAAAAAATCCTGCGCCCGGGGGCGCAGGAAAAGGCTCGCTAACCCACCGGAGTATTCAGATAAGGCAGGCTTGCATGCAGCGCAAGCCTGCCGCCTGCTTGATTTACTTGACCTGCGCCTCGGTATAGTAGCCGCTGCCGACCAGGACCTGCTTCCAGTTCGATGCGTCGACCGACACCGGCTTGAGCAGGTAGGACGGAACCACCTTCGTGCCGTTGTTGTAGGTCTTGGTGTCGTTGATTTCCGGCTTCTTGCCGGCGAGGATGGCGTCGACCATGTTGACGGTGACTTTCGCCAGTTCGCGGGTGTCCTTGAACACGGTCGAGTACTGCTCGCCGCGCAGGATCGACTTGACCGAGGGGACTTCCGCGTCCTGGCCGCTCACCACCGGGCAGGGCTGCTGCGGCGTGCAGTAGCCGACACCCTTGAGCGAGGACAGGATGCCGATGGACAGTCCGTCATACGGTGACAGCACCGCGTGCACCTTCTCCTTGCCGTAGTACGCCGACAGCAGGTTGTCCATGCGCGCCTGCGCCACCGCGCCGTCCCAGCGCAGCGTGCCGACCTTGTCCATGCCCATCTGCTTGCTGCGCACGACCAGCTTGCCGCTGTCGATGTAGGGCTTCAGTACCGACATCGCGCCATCGTAGAAGAAGAACGCGTTGTTGTCGTCCGGCGAACCGCCGAAGAGTTCGATATTGAAGGGGCCCTTGCCTTTCTTCAGGCCGAGCTTGTCGACGATGGAACTGGCCTGCAGCACGCCGACCTGGAAGTTGTCAAAGGTGGTGTAGTAATCGACGTTCTTCGAGCCGCGGATCAGACGGTCGTAGGAAATCACCTTGATGCCGTTTTCGGCAGCCTTCTGCAAGGCATTGGAGAGCGTGGTGCCGTCGATGGCGGCGATCACCAGAACCTTGACCTGCTTGGTGATCATGTTTTCGATCTGCGCCAGCTGGTTGGGAATGTCGTCCTCGGCATATTGCAGATCGGTCTTGTAACCCCTGGAGGCGAATTCCTTGACCATGCTGTTGCCATCGGAGATCCAGCGCGACGACGATTTGGTCGGCATCGAAATGCCGATGGTGCCCTTGTCCTGTGCGGCCGCAAGCGGTGCGGCGCCGATCAGGCCGCCCAGCGCCATGCCGGCGGCCAGGGTGTTCAACATGTGTACGACGGTTCTTCTCTTCATATAAGTCTCCTCCATGGGGTCGTTCGGTTTCGCTTGCGGGCGCCGGTTTGTCCTCGCGTTCGAAACGCGGCGCCGGATGACGGCATCTGCCGGAGCTGCTGATGCAGCAATCGCTCAGATGTAACGAATATAGAGATTCTCCAGATATTGATCCAATGAGTATTTTTCGAAAATCGATGTCATTTTGAGTATCGAGAGGATCATGCATCCGATCAGGCTTCCTGATCCGTGTATGGATCACACAGTCTATCCGAAGGCGCAAGCGATAACAAAGCGTGTATCGCTTGTGCCAAAAAAGTGATTGGAAAGATATCGAACGGCTCCTTAATATCGGTACACCTAGTGGCTCGACGCGCTCCGAAAGGCTCCTTCCCCCTTGCAGGGGGAAGGTTGGGAAGGGGGTAGTGACGTTAAATCAACGTAGCCGATTGCTCGGCCTCACTACCCCCTCCCCAGCCCTCCCCCTGCAAGGGGGAGGGAGTCTGACAGTGCATCGCCCAACACACATTGCCGTCTCTCTAACAACATTACTTATCAGGATACGCGTCCATGTCAGATATCAAGAAACGTCCGCTCCGGTCGGCGCAATGGTTCGGGACGGCCGACAAGAACGGATTCATGTACCGGAGCTGGATGAAAAATCAGGGCATCCCCGATCATGAATTCCAGGGCAAGCCGATCATCGGGATTTGCAACACCTGGTCCGAACTGACGCCTTGCAATGCCCATTTCCGCAAGATCGCCGAACACGTCAAGCGCGGCGTCTTCGAGGCCGGCGGCTTCCCGGTCGAGTTCCCGGTGTTTTCCAACGGCGAATCCAACTTGCGGCCGACCGCCATGCTGACGCGCAATCTCGCCAGCATGGATGTGGAAGAGTCGATCCGCGGCAATCCCGTCGATGCCGTCGTGCTGCTGGTCGGCTGCGACAAGACCACGCCGGCCCTGCTGATGGGCGCGGCGAGCTGCGACGTGCCGACCATCGTGGTGACCGGCGGACCGATGCTGAACGGCCGGCACGAGGGCAAGACGATCGGCTCCGGCACCGCGGTCTGGCAACTGCATGAAGCCTACCGCGCCGGCGAAATCTCGCTGCATCAGTTCATGTCGGCCGAAGCCGGCATGTCGCGCTCGGCGGGCACCTGCAACACCATGGGGACCGCGTCGACCATGGCCTGCATGGCCGAGGCGCTCGGCACCTCGCTGCCGCACAACGCAGCGATCCCGGCGGTCGATGCCCGCCGTTACGTGCTGGCGCACATGTCCGGCATGCGCATCGTCGAGATGGTGCACGAAGACCTGAAGCTGTCGAAGATCCTGACGCGCGAAGCATTCGAGAATGCGATCCGCGTCAATGCCGCGATCGGCGGCTCCACCAATGCTGTCATTCATCTGAAAGCGATCGCCGGCCGCATCGGCGTGCCGCTCGAGCTGGAAGACTGGACCCGCGTCGGACGCGGCACGCCGACCATCGTCGACCTGCAGCCGTCCGGACGCTTCCTGATGGAAGAGTTCTATTACGCCGGCGGCTTGCCTGGCGTGCTGCGCCGCCTGGGCGACGCCGGCCTGCTGCCGCACAAGGAGGCGCTGACGGTCAACGGCCGCTCGATCTGGGACAACAACAAGGAGGCGTCGATCTACGACGACGAAGTCATCCGTCCGCTGGAGAAGTCGCTGGTCGACGACGGCGGCATCTGCATCCTGCGCGGCAACCTTGCTCCGCGGGGCGCGGTGCTCAAGCCCTCGGCGGCATCGAAGCACCTGATGCAGCATCGCGGACGCGCGGTCGTGTTCGAGGATTTCAACCATTACAAGGAACGCATCAACGATCCTGAGCTCGATGTCGACGAGACCTCGGTGCTGGTGATGAAGAATTGCGGCCCCAAGGGCTACCCCGGCATGGCCGAGGTCGGCAACATGGGCTTGCCGCCGAAGCTGCTCGCCAGGGGCGTGAAAGACATGGTGCGCATTTCCGATGCGCGCATGAGCGGCACTGCCTACGGTACCGTCGTGCTGCACGTCGCGCCGGAAGCCGCCGCCGGCGGACCGCTGGCCATCGTGCAGGACGGCGACTGGATCGAACTCGACTGCGCGAACGGACGCCTGCACCTCGATGTCCCCGACGTGGAAATCGCGACGCGGCGCGAACAACGGACCAAGGTCGTGGCTCCGGACAAGGGCGGCTATCAGCAGCTTTACATCGACCGCGTGCTGCAGGCCGACGAGGGATGTGACTTCGACTTCCTGGTCGGCTGCCGTGGCGCCGACGTGCCGAAGCACTCACACTAAACAAAGGAACAGAACATGCTACTGCTGCAATTTATCGAGCGCGACGGAACCCGCCGCGTGGGCATGCTGGATGCCGATACGCAAACCGTTCGCATCATCGATGGCTTTGCCACGACCTACGAACTTGCCAATGCAGCGATCGCCAACGGGCGTTCGCTGGAGCGCGTCGCCGCCGATGCGCTCGGTGCCGACGAAGTCGAATACACACTGCTGGCTGCTGAAAAGCGCGTGCTGCCGCCGCTCGATCATCCTGATCCCGCGCATTGCTATGTCACCGGCACCGGCCTGACCCATCTCGGCAGCGCCGACACCCGCGACGCGATGCACAAGAAGGTCGACGCACCGGTCGACACCATGAGCGACAGCATGAAAATGTTCCGCATGGGGCTCGAAGGCGGCAAGCCGCGTGCCGGCGAAACCGGTGTGCAGCCGGAATGGTTCTACAAGGGCGACGGCTCCATCGTCTGCGCGAGCGAACAAGCGCTGCCCATGCCGGAATTCGCGCTCGACGGCGGCGAGGAACCGGAGATTGCCGGCCTGTACATCGTCGGCCCCGACGGTCAGCCCTGCCGTGTCGGTTATACGATCGGCAACGAATTTTCCGATCACGTCACGGAGCGGCAGAACTACCTGTACCTCGCGCATTCCAAGCTGCGCGCCTGCGGGCTCGGCCCGGCACTGCTGGTCGGCGAGCTGCCGCAGCATGTGGAAGGCATGTCCCGCGTCCGCGACGCAAACGGCAAGGTGCGCTGGGAAAAACCTTTCGTCAGCGGCGAGGACAACATGTCGCATTCGCTGGCGAACCTCGAACACCACCATTTCAAGTATTCGCTGTTCCGCCGTCCCGGCGACGTGCACGTGCACTTCTTCGGCACGGCGACATTGAGCTTTGCCGACGGCGTCCGCGTGGAGCCCGGCGAGACCTTCGAAATCGCCGTCGACGCCTTCGGCGCGCCGCTGCGCAACAGCCTGCAGCGCGACACCTCGGGCACGCCCGCAGTCAGGACACTATGAGGGAACAGATGAAAATTACCGGTGAAAACCTGATCGGCGCAACCCGTGTGATGGGGCAGGGCATTCCGTTCCGCGCCTTCAATCCGTCGCAAGCGTGCGAAATCGAACCCGTGTTCTACAGCGCGGACGAAGCGGAGGTGGGCCAGGCCTGTGCGCTGGCGGAGGCCGCATTCGACACCTACCGCCACGCCGCCGCGACACAGCGCGCCGCATTGCTGAACACGATCGCGGACAACATCGCCGGCATCGGCGGCCAGCTCATCGAACGCGCGATGATGGAGAGCGGCCTTCCCGCAGCCCGCCTCGAAGGCGAACGCAACCGCACCATCGGCCAGCTCAGGATGTTCGCCGGCCTGGTGCTGGAAGGTTCATGGATCGATGCACGCATCGAAACCGCGATGCCGGAAAGGCAACCCTTGCCGCGTCCGGACCTGCGTATGCAATCGATCCCGCTCGGGCCGGTTGCCGTTTTCGGCGCAAGCAATTTCCCGCTCGCCTTCTCGGTGGCGGGCGGCGATACCGCCTCCGCACTGGCAGCCGGCTGCCCTGTGGTCGTGAAGGCGCATCCCGCGCATCCCGGCACCTCCGAACTGGTTGGCGGCGCCATCCAGGCAGCGGTGGAAAAATGCCGTTTGCCGGCCGGCGTGTTTTCGCTCCTGACCGGCGCCGGCAACGAACTCGGCGCGGCGCTCGTATCCCATCCGGCCATTCAGGCGGTCGGCTTCACCGGTTCGCGCCAGGGCGGCCTGGCACTGGTGGCGCTCGCAGCCCGCCGGCGCCAGCCCATCCCTGTCTATGCCGAGATGAGCAGCATCAATCCGGTGTTCCTGTTCCCGGACGCGCTGGCCGCGCGCGCGGAGAAGATCGCCGAAGGCTTCGTCGATTCGCTGGCCTTGGGCGCGGGACAGTTCTGCACCAATCCCGGCATCGTGCTCGGGCATGCCGGCGAAGCTTTCGACCGGTTTTGCAGCGCCGCCGCCGGCCATGTCGCGAAACGGCCCGCGGTCACCATGCTCACCAGAGGCATCCATGAAGCCTATGAACGTGGCGTCGCGCGTCTGCAGGCGCAGCCGCAACTGCAGTTGCTCGCGCGTGGCGCCGCCGGCGGCGAATGCATGGGTTCGCCGGCGCTCTTCCGTACCAACGCCAGGCATTTTGCAGCGCATCCGGAACTGTCCGAAGAAGTGTTCGGCGCTTCCTCTATACTGATCGGCTGCAATGACCTGCGTGAAATGCTCGAGGTGGCGAGCAGGCTTGAGGGGCAACTGACCGCGACCATGCACCTGGAACAGGGTGATCACGACAGCGCCAGGCGGCTGCTGTCCATCCTCGAACGCAAGGCCGGCCGCATCCTGGTCAACGGCTTTCCCACCGGCGTCGAGGTGTCGCCGGCAATGGTGCACGGCGGGCCTTATCCGGCCACGTCCGACGCACGCACCACGTCGGTGGGGACTGCTGCCATCCTGCGCTTCGCCAGGCCGGTGTGCTACCAGGACATGCCGCAGGATCTCCTGCCGGTCTCGCTGCGCTAGCCCGGACATTTCATCAGGACGCGGAGTGATGGCGCGCGAGTTGTAAGCCGGTCTGGTGAAATATCCGGGCTAGGACAATCCGATGAATATCTGGCGCCGCCGCGACGGAGAGCTGGTACGACATGAAAAGTGAATGGAACGATGACTGCTGAACACATACTGGCGAGTTTCCCCAGCCTGAAGGGAAAACATGTTTTCATTACCGGCGGCGGCTCCGGCATCGGCGAGGCGCTGGTCACGGCATTCGCCGGCCAGGGCGCGCGCGTGTCGTTTGTCGATATCGCGAAGGAAGCAAGCGAAGCGCTGTGCGCTCGTCTTGCAAGCGAGGGCCTGACGCCGCCCGCGTTCCGCTACTGCGACATTCGCGACGTGAGCGCCTTGCAAGCCATCATGCGCGAATTCGCAGCGCAACATGGCGACATCGATGTCCTCGTCAACAACGCGGCGAGCGACGACCGGCATGTGCTGGAAGAGGTGACGCCCGAGTACTGGAACGATCGCATCGCCATCAATCAGCGGCCGATGTTCTTCACCTGCCAGGCTGTGGTGCCGGGCATGAAGAAGAAGGGCGGCGGATCGATCATCAATGTCGGTTCGATCAGCTGGCATATTTCCAACGGCGGCTATCCGGTGTACACCACGGCAAAGGCCGCTGTGAGCGGGCTCACGCGCGGACTAGCGCGCGACCTCGGGCCGCACCGGATTCGCGTCAATACCGTGACGCCGGGCTGGGTGATGACAGAAAGGCAGGTACGGTTGTGGCTGGATGCGGAAGGCGAAGCGGACATCAAGCGCAACCAATGCCTGCCGGACAAGCTGATGCCCTGGCATGTCGCGCGCATGGTGTTGTTCCTCGCTGCGGACGACAGCGCGATGTGCACGGCGCAGGAGTTTGTCGTGGATGGCGGGTGGAGTTGAAGCGGGCGCGTTCTCAACAGTCATGTTGACATGACAGTAGTGCAGGCCTCCGTGCCTGCATGGGATGCAGGCACGGAGGCCTGCACTACCTATCAAAAAATTCACTGTCGTTTCGAACGTAGTGAAAAATCTCCAACATCCGTGAAATCGCTGCGGCTGGAGATTTCTCGCTGCGCTCGAAATGACAGGTGCGTTCTCGAAGCTTTTTGTTAAAGCGAGGCGGCAGCCCCCATCACGACGCAGCAGCCAGCCCCGCATCCTGCGCCCCGTCCGTCTCGCCGGAAACGCGCCGGATTGCATCAATCAAAACCTTTGCCCCCGGCGACAGCAACTGCCCGGCTTTCGTGATGATGCCGTAGGAGTCCATCGTGCACTGCACGGTAATCGGGACGATGCTCAGCATGTTGAAGCGGGCGCAATAGTTCGCGACGTCTGCTGGCATCACATGCAGGAAATCGGTTTGCTGAAGAAGCCGGGTAATGGTCAGCGGCGCCGTGCTTTCGACGACATTGTTCGGCGGCCGCAGTCCCTCCTTGCGGAACATCATCTCGAAACGATGGCGAAGTATGCTGCCCTGCGGCGGCAGGATCCAGCCCGCATTGGCGATGTCGGCCAGTTTCATGCCTTGCTTGTCCAGCAGCGGATGGCCGACGCGCGCGACCACGCAAACCGGTTCGGCCGCCAGCTCCTCGAACTGGAGATTGGCCCGGTCTTCGCCTTCCATGATGCGTGCCACCATGAAATCGAGCGCGCCGTGTTGCAGTCGTTCGAGCAGCACATTGCTGTTGTCCATGTGGACGCCGATCCGCAACAGCGGCGCATGCTCCTTGACCCTGGCGATGGCCATGGGTATCAGCGTAATCCCCGGGGTCATGATGACGCCGACATCCACCTGTCCTGACAGGCCGGACTTCAACGCAAGGATATCGTCGTGCGCCTGCGACAGGCTGGTGAGCGCCATGCGCGCATGCCGGATCATCGCTTCGCCGTAGCTGGTCGGAGTCATTCCGCGCGGATGACGATCGAACAGCGAGACACCCAGCATGTCTTCCAGATCCTTGAGCTGCTTGGATGCGGCCGGCTGCGTCATGTGCAGGAGATCGGCGGCGCGATGGATGTTGCGTTCGTCATCGATTGCCACCAGCAGCAGCAGCTGGCGCGTTTTCAAGCGCGCCCTGAGAAACCAGTTTGTCTCGTTGTTCGCCATCTTTTTCTCGACTCTCGTTGAACGTTTTCTGTGACGTGCGATGCCGTTTGATTATGCCCCATTGATATCAACACGTATATCGGTTCGGCGTAAAAATTCATTGGAATGTTATTGGTCGACTACTTACCATGACTTCGCATTCCGGCACACCGAATCCAGGCGAGCAGCAACGAACGCAATTGCGTACGAGATGCATGGAGACCAGGGAGGTGCGGTGCCGCCGGAAGCGCCGGCGCGAAGCACCCACATGCTTCGCCATCGGTCGCAATGCAGTTGTGCGCAGCCAAAGGGTGCAGCATTTCAAATCACGATAACTAGAGGAGAATCTCGATGACATTCAAGGGTAAATTCGGAATCAGCACAACGGCCAAGCTTGCCGTCGTGCTGGCCATCGGCGCGATGCAGTACGCTCACGCCGATGTCACCAAGGGCGAATATTCCGGTTATTTCCGTTCCGGCGCAGGCAGCAATTCGGAAGACGGCGCGCAAGCCTGCTTCGGCCTGAATGGCGTGGCGAAGTACCGCTTCGGCAATGAGTGCGACACCTACGGCGAATTCGGTTATTCGAAAGAGATGGTGAAGGCAGCCAACGGCACCAGCTTCGTCGGCACGGTCATGGCCAACTTCTTCGAAGCGAATTCGAGCGGCGACAGCAAGGACTGGGGCCTGGCGCAAATGTTCGTGGAAGCGCGCAACGTCGACTTCCTCAAGGGCGGCACCGCATGGGTCGGCAAGCGCTTCTACAACCGTCCCGACATCCACGTCCTCGACATGAAGATGGTGCACATGGACGGCGTCGGCTTCGGCATCGACGGCATCAAGCTGGGCGCCGGAAGTTTCGGTTACGCGATGATGCGCAACGACACCAGCGGCACCTCGTCCGCTACCCGTCATCATTTCCTCTATCACGGCGTGCCGCTGACATCGAGCAGCGGCCTTGACTTCGACGCGACGCTGATCAATGCGGATTCGTCGGTGCCCAACTCCAAGGGCGGCTATGCGTTGTCGGTGGCGCACAAGCAGGCCGGCATCCTCGGCGGCGACAACACGCTGTGGCTGCAGTACGGACAAGGCGCCGCAGCGGGTGTCCAGCCCGGCGAACTGGGTAGCATACTGGCCGGTTCCGACACCACCCAGACCCGCATCGGCGACCAGCTGATCTGGAGCTTCTCGCCGGAATTCACCGGTTCGCTCAACTTCGTCTACCAGACCAACAAGACCACCGTCGGCACCCAGAAGTGGACTTCGATCGGAGCGCGTCCCACCTACGCACTGGCCGACAACCTCAAGCTGGTGCTGGATGTCGGACATGACCGCATCAGCCCCGCCGGCGGCGGCGCCACCCAGCAACTGACCAAGATCACCTTCGCACCGGTACTGACCGCCGGCAAGGGCTTCTGGTCGCGTCCGGAATTGCGTGCCTTCGTGACCCACGCCAAGTGGAATTCTGCGGCGCAGGCAGCGGCGGCAGCCGGCAGTACACTGTCAACCACGGGCGTGTTCGGCAGCGCGACGAGCGGCACGTCCTACGGCGTCCAGGTCGAAACCTGGTTCTGACAATGTAAGGCACCGCGCAGGAACAAGTTGCACAATTTTGCTGGCCGTAGCGGGCGCGCTGCGGGGTTGCCCGCCACTAGCAGTACTCGTACTGCGTCGTGTCGGTCGCCCCCACAGCGCATCCCGCTACGACCGCCAAATTGCACACCTTATTCCTGCGCGGCGCCTAACGGAGGCCGGCACGACAGACGGCACGTGCGGCCTCCGGCATGGTGGAGCAAGAGCATGAGCGAAGTGCAACTGGCAGTCGATTCACGCAATCAGCTTGGTGAAGGTGTGGTGTGGTGTGAACGCACCGGAAGGATCTGGTGGACCGATATCCAGCGCTCGTCCTTATGGTGTCTCGAACCGTCATCGGGGAAAGCGCATTCGCGAGCCATGCCGGAACGGCTCGGATCGTTTGCGCTGACCCGCGACGACGACACACTGCTGCTCGGCCTTGCTTCCAGGCTCGCCTTCTTTCATGTTTCAAGCGGCGCGATCGAACCGATCTGCGATGTCGAACCCGAACTCCGCACGACCAGGATCAACGACGGACGTTGCGACAGGCAGGGCAATTTCGTGTTCGGCACCCTGAACGAAGATCCGCAGCGCGAAAGGATAGGCAGCTTCTACCGGCTCCGCGCCGACCTGCGGCTCGAAAAGCTGCCGCTCGGCGGTGTGGCGATACCGAACAGCATTTGCTTCAGCCCGGATGGATCGCGCATGTACTACTGCGATTCGACCGTCGGGATCATCCGCTGCTGCGATTACGGTCCGCAAGCGGACGACGTGCGCAACGACCGCGTCTTTGTCGACCTGCGCGATGGTCCGGGCTCGCCCGACGGGTCGACGGTTGATGCGGAAGGCGGCGTCTGGAATGCGCAATGGGGCGGTGCACGCGTGGTGCGTTATACGCCGGACGGCGTGCAGGACCGTGTGCTTGCGGTCCCGGTCTCGCAACCGAGCTGCGTCTGCTTCGGCGGCGACGGCTTGACGCGCATGTATATCACCACCGCGCGGGATGAATTGACCGAGGCAGCTCTGCAACGAGAACCCGAAGCCGGCGGCCTGTTTTGCGCCGATCTGACGAATGTGCGCGGGCTTCCGGAGAGCAGGTTCGGCGTAAGGAAAACGTAGGGTGCGCTCCGCGCACCGATGCGTCTGTTTCACGGATTAAAAAAGTAACGGTAAGGAAACAGCCGGCAACAATCACTGTGCCGGCATCCAATCAACAGCAAAAGGAGACATGACATGAAAACCACACGACGTTCCGTACTATCGATGCTGCTTGCCGGCGGTCTGGCATTGGCAACGGGCATGAATGCTTCCGCCGCCGACAAGAAGATCGTCATGGGATTCGCCCAGGTCGGCGCCGAGAGCGAATGGCGCACCGCGAATACGCAGTCGATCAAGCAAAGCGCGAAGGACGCCGGCATCACGTTGAAGTTCTCCGACGCGCAGCAAAAGCAGGAGAACCAGATCAAGGCCATCCGTTCCTTCATCGCGCAGAAGGTCGATGTGATCGCCTTTGCGCCAGTGGTGGAATCCGGCTGGGACACCGTGTTGCAGGAAGCCAAGGCTGCGAAGATCCCGGTGATCCTGACCGACCGCTCGATCGACACCAAGGACCCGTCGCTGTATGTATCGATGATCGGCTCCGACTTCCTGGAAGAAGGCCGCAAGGCGGGCCGCTGGCTGGTGGAGAAGTACAAGGATGTACCGGGCGAAGTGAATATCGTTGAATTGCAGGGCACGGTGGGTTCGGCGCCGGCGATCGACCGCAAGAAGGGATTCGAGGAAGTGATCAAGGCGGACCCGCGCTTCAAGATCATCCGTTCGCAGACCGGCGACTTCACCCGCACCAAGGGCAAGGAAGTGATGGAAGCCTTCCTGAAGGCCGAAGGCAAGAAGATCAATGTGCTGTATGCGCACAATGACGACATGGCCATCGGCGCGATCCAGGCGATCGAGGCGGCCGGGCTGAAGCCGGCGAAGGACATCGTGATCGTCTCGGTGGACGCGGTCAAGGGCGCCTTCGAAGCGATGATGGCGGGCAAGCTGAACGTGACGGTGGAATGCAGCCCGCTGCTGGGACCGCAACTGATGGAAGCGGCCAAGGACGTCCTCGCCGGCAAGACGCTGCCCAAGCGCATCGTCACCAAGGAAACGATCTTCCCGATGGACGTCGCGGCCAAGGAATTCCCGAACCGCAAGTATTGATCTCTCCCGCTTGCCGTGTGCGTTGCCTGCACGCTCGCACACGGCTTTTTCAAATTGCTGCAACCACGCGGCATTCATGGACCGTTCGTATCGCCGGCTGATTTCAGATCGGCAGCGGAACCGGCCGCCTGGTTTTGACGCATCAAGAAGATAGATCCGGATTTCATGCGTAATTCATCATCAGCCGCCATCGAATCTGCCGCGTCCATCGAACGGACGGTGCCGGCGCTGGCGGTTTCAGGCATCTGCAAATCCTTTCCCGGCGTGCGTGCCTTGTCCGATGCCCGCCTGCACCTGTATCCGGGCGAAGTGCATGTCCTGATGGGACAGAACGGCGCGGGAAAATCGACCTTGATCAAGGTGCTGACCGGCGTGGAACAACCGGATGAAGGCGAGATACTGCTGAACGGCACACGCATCGCCCCGGAGTCTGTGCTCGATGCGCAGGATCTCGGCATCAGCACGGTCTACCAGGAAGTGAATCTCTGTCCCAACCTGTCGGTCGCGGAAAACATCTGCATCGGCCGTTTCCCCCGGCGCGGAAAAAGGATCGACTGGCGCGCGACCGAACACAGGGCGCGCGAGATACTGCAGTCGCTGGGCCTGGACATCGACGTATCCGAAAGCGTGTCCGCCTATCCGGTCGCGATCCAGCAGATGGTCGCCATTGCGCGCGCGGTAAGCACGCAAGCCAAGGTGCTGATCCTCGACGAGCCGACGTCCAGCCTGGACGAACATGAGGTCGCGCAGCTGTTCAAGACGATGCGCGCGTTGAAAGAGCAGGGCATCGCCATCCTGTTTGTCACCCATTTTCTCGAACAGACCTATGCTGTCGGCGACCGCATCACGGTCATGCGCAACGGCGAATTCGAAGGCGAATACCGGGCGCACGAACTGCCGCGCCTGACACTGATCAACAAGATGGTGGGCCGCGAGGTCGAAGAAAGCACCGGCGACCCCGGACAAAACCGCGCCGGCAATACCGGGGAGGTCTGTCTGTCCGCTTCCGGCCTGGGACGCAGCGGTTCGATCGAACCGATCGACCTCGCGCTGTCGCGCGGCAGGGTGCTCGGGCTGGCCGGCCTGCTCGGCTCCGGCCGCACCGAGATCGCGCGCCTGCTGTTTGGCGTCGACAGCGCGGAATCGGGCGGCATCGCCATCGACGGCCGACCGGCAGCGCTGCGCGGCCCCGCCGACGCCATCCGCTGCGGCATCGCCCTGTGCTCGGAAGACCGCAAGACGGAAGGCATCGTCGCCGATCTGTCGATCCGCGAGAACATCATCCTCGCGTTGCAGGCAAAGCTCGGGCTGTTCCGCTACCTGGGCTACAAGCAGCAACGCGAGATAGCCGACAGCTACATCGCGCAGCTCGGGATCCGCACGCCCGATGCCGAGAAGCCCATCGGCCTGCTGTCCGGCGGCAACCAGCAGAAGGCGTTGCTGGCGCGCTGGCTGGCCATCGATCCCAAGGTGCTGATCCTGGACGAACCGACGCGCGGCATCGACATCGCAGCCAAGATGGAAATCATGCATCTCGTCACCGACCAGTGCCGCAAAGGCCTGGCGCTGCTGTTCATCTCGTCGGAGCTTTCCGAAGTGCTGCGTGTCAGCGACGACATCGTCGTCTTGCGCGACCGGCGCAAGGTGGGCGAGCTGCGGCGTGAAGACGCGGACGAGGATGTCATCTATGAAATGATTGCGGGAGACAAGGCATGAAAGCGATCGCTTATCGCGCAACGGCCGGCGGTTTGCCTCCGCTGGCATCGCACCGGCTGTTCTGGCCGGTGGTCACACTGGTTCTGCTGTGCCTGCTCAACTGGTACGTCAATCCATCCTTCTTCCACATCGAGCTCAAGTCCGGGCATCTGTACGGCAGCACGATCGACATCCTGAACCGGGCGGCGCCGCTGATGCTGGTGGCGATGGGAATGACCATCGTGGTCGCGATGCGCGGCATCGACATTTCCGTCGGCGCGGTGGTGGCGATCTCCGGCGCCGTCGCCGCCTCGCTGATTGGCGGCAACCTGGTGATCGAGAATGGCGCGCCGGTCTATGTGAGTTCGGTGCCAATGCCGCTGGCGATTGCGGGCGCGCTCGGGGCGGCGCTGTTGTGCGGATTATGGAACGGCGTGCTGGTGGCGGGCGCCGGCATGCAGCCGATCATTGCCACGCTGATCCTGATGGTGGCCGGCCGCGGCATCGCGCAGCTCATTACCGGCGGGCAGATCATCACTATCTATTACGAGCCCTTTTTCTTTGTCGGCAACGGTTTCCTGTTCGGCTTGCCGTTCGCGCTCTACCTCGTGGCGGCGCTGTCCGGCGTGCTGCTGCTGGCGGTCAAGCGCACCGCGCTCGGGCTGTTCATCCAGACCGTCGGCATCAATCCGGTGGCGGCCCGTTTCGCCGGCCTGAATGCGCGCACGCTGATGTTCGGCGCCTATGCCTTTTGCGGCTTCGCGGCCGGCATCGCCGGGCTGATCGTCTGCTCCAACGTCAAGAGCGCGGACGGCAACAACGCCGGCCTGCTGCTCGAACTCGATGCCATCCTGGCCGTCACACTCGGCGGCAACTCGCTCAACGGCGGGCGATTCAGCCTGGCCGGTTCCTTGCTGGGCGCCTTGATCATCCAGACGCTGACCTATGCCATCTACACGCTCGGCGTGCCGCCCGAGGTCAACATGGTGGTCAAGGCGGCGGTCGTGTTCGCCGTCTGCCTGGTGCAGTCGGACGCATTCCGAAGCAGAGCCGCGGGCTTGCTGGCCCAGCGCGGAAAGAGAGGGAAATGACCATGCCGTTCCGATTCAATGCACGCATCCTGCCGCTGCTCGTCACGACCGCATTATTCGTCACGATGTTTCTCTACGGCGCGTGGGCCTATGAGGGCTTCTTCTCGGCACAGGTGTTTTTGAACCTGCTGATCGACAACGCCTTTCTCTGGATCGCCGCCATCGGCATGACCTTTGTCATCCTGGCGGGCGGAATCGATCTGTCGGTCGGATCAGTGGTGGCGCTGACCAGCATGGTGTCCGCCGCGCTGGTGGAACATCACCACTGGAGCATCTGGGCCGTCGTGCCGCTGGTGCTGATGATGGGAACGCTGTTCGGGATCGGCATGGGGGCGCTGATACAGTTGTTCCGGTTGCAGCCCTTCATCGTCACCCTGGGCGGCATGTTCCTCGCACGCGGCTTGTGCTACCTGATCAGCATCGACTCGATCTCGATCACCGATCCGGTCTACACCGCGATTTCCGGATACCGGGTCGTGCTGGGCGACGACAGCTTCGTGTCGATCAGTGTCCTCATCGGCCTGGCGGTCCTGGCCGCAGCCGTGTACCTCGCGCATTTCACCGGCTTCGGCCGCGCCGTGTACGCGATCGGCGGCAACGAGCGATCGGCCTTG
This sequence comes from uncultured Noviherbaspirillum sp., assembly GCA_966212445.1. GTDB lineage: Bacteria > Pseudomonadota > Gammaproteobacteria > Burkholderiales > Burkholderiaceae_D > Noviherbaspirillum. The sequence goes on from CBIHRJ010000015.1 coordinate 21,757, forward strand.
CTGATGGGCTTGCCGGTTGCGCGCACCAAGATCCTGGTCTACGGGCTGAGCGGATTTTGCTCGGCGCTGGCCGGGGTCGTGCTGACCTTCTACATGCTCTCCGGTTACGGCCTGCATGCGCAGGGAATGGAACTCGACGCGATCGCCGCCACCGTCATCGGCGGCACACTGCTGACCGGCGGCGCCGGCTACGTCGCGGGGACAGTGGTCGGCGTGCTGATCCTCGGTCTGATCCAGTCGCTGATCACCTTCGACGGCACCCTCAGTTCATGGTGGACGCGCATCGCCGTGGGCGCGCTGCTGTGCGCGTTCTGCCTGATGCAGCGCTTTCTCGAAAATCGCATTGCCGGCCGTTATGCCGCGCGCCGTACGGCGCAGCAAGGCCGGAATGCGAAGCCGGCTTGAAGGCCGATACCGGCATGTTCAAGCTTTCCGCATACCGAAGGACACATTCATAACATGGCACCCGTAACCCGCTCCTCATCCGCCAGCCTGCCGACCCTGCGCGCCGGAAACCTTGTTCTCGAACTCGCGCCCGAGGTGGGCGGTTCGATCGCCGCGTTTTACCTGCTGCAGGATGAAGGCCGCTTCGACTGGCTGCGGCCCGCTACCGCAAAAGCGCTGAAGAAGCGCGATCCGGAAGGCATGGCCAGCTTTCCTCTGGTCCCGTTTTGCAACCGTATCCGGAACGGACGCGCGACATTCCAGGGGCGTGAAATCGCCATGCCGTCGAACCGCGGCGCGTCGCCGCATACCATTCACGGGGTGGGCTGGGGTCAGTCGTGGACGGTGCAGGACATCGGCAACTGGCATGCCTCTCTTGCGCTCGATTGCAGCGAATCGATCTGGCCCTATCGCTTTCATGCCAGGCAACGCTTCGAACTGTCCGAGGACAGGCTGGACGTGACTATCGAGGTGGAAAACCGCGACATGGTGCCGATGCCGTTCGGCCTTGGACACCATCCCTACCTTCCGCACTACGAAGGCACGTGCCTTCAGACCGAGGTCGAGCGCATGTGGCTTGCCGACGACGAGGTGATGCCGGTCGCGCTCGAAAAGACGAACACCGTCGACCTGCTGCGGCGCGGCATCCTGTTGCGCGACGTGGTGGCGGACAACAACTTTACTGGCTGGAACCGGACTGCCCACGTGACTTGGCTCGGCGCCGCGCCCAAGGGCGGGAATGCGAGCCTGACCTTGTCCGCGGAAAGCCCGCTGGATTATTTCGTGCTCTATTCGCCGGCCGGCAAACCCTTTTTCTGCATCGAACCCGTCAGCAACTGCACCGACTGGCTGAACCTGGACGGCTATCCGCAATCCCTTGTCGGCGGCGCGGTCCTGCTTCCGGGGCAGTCCTGCAGCGCGTCGTTCTCCATCGACACGTACATGGAATGAACCGTGGAGTTCTTCGACGCGATGACGGTTGTGTTTCGACAAGTCCAGCGACAGAGGTGATGCCGGCATGAAGACATTGAATACGCGAACCCGCATCGGGCTCGGTTTCGGGATTGTGCTCGCATTGATGCTGCTGCTCGCCGTCATCGGCATCTGGCAGTTGGCGGCGGTGGCCGAGGCGACCCACGAGATGACGCAGACGCCGCTGGCAAAGGAGCGGATGATCAGCGACTGGCATTCCAACATCAACACCTCGGTCAACCGTACCACCGCCATCGCAAAAAGCTCGGACCCGAGCCTCATCACCTACTTCGAAGCGGCGTCCGCCGCATCCGCCGCGCAGTCCGACGCGCTGCATGCAGCGATCCGCAAGCTGCTGGCAAGCGATGAAGAAAGGAAGCTGTTTGCGGAAATCAGCGAGATGGGCGAGATCTATCGCCGCTCCGGCAGCGAGATATTCAAGCTGCGCCTGGAAGGCAAGCTGTTCCAGGCGCGCAAACTGTTCGAACATACCTATCTGCCGAATTCGAAAGCGTATCTGGATCGCGTGCAAAAACTGCTCGAACTGCAACGCAAGTCGATCAACGCGACGGCGGACCATATCGGCGGGATTTATCGTTCAGGCCGTTTCATGCTGTTGCTGTTGAGCGCGCTGGCGCTTGTCTGCGGCGTCGGCGGCGCATGGCTTTTCAGCCGCGCCCTGCTGCGCCAGCTCGGCGGCGAGCCGGATTATGCCGTGTCCGTCGCGGAAAAAATCGCGGCCGGCGACCTGGCCGGCGAGATCGTGATCCAGCCGGGCGACCGTTCCAGCCTCATCTTCGCCATGTCCGGCATGCGCGACAACCTGGTGGAAATCGTATCGCGCGTGCGCAACGGCACCGAAGCCATCGCCTCCGCATCGGATGAAAACGCTGCCGGCAACCGCGACCTGTCGCGCAGGACCGAACAGCAGGCCGCCAGCCTGCAGGAAACCGCGTCCTCGACGGAGGAACTCACCGCGACCGTGCGGCAGAACGATGCCAACGCGCAGCAGGCCAACCAGCTCGCCGCCACCGCATCGGCCGTGGCCGTCAAGGGCAGCGGCGTGGTCGGCCAGGTGATCAGCACCATGGACGACATCAGTGATTCCGCCAGGAAGATCGTCGACATCATCGGCGTCATCAACGGCATCGCGTTCCAGACCAACATCCTGGCCTTGAATGCCGCGGTGGAGGCGGCGCGGGCAGGGGAGGAAGGGCGCGGCTTTGCCGTTGTGGCCGCCGAAGTGCGCAGCCTGGCGCAGCGGTCCGCTTCCGCGGCGCAGGAAATCAAGTCCTTGATCGATGACTCGGTCACCCGCGTCGAGACCGGAACGCAGCTCGTCAAGCAAGCGGGTTCGACGATGCATGACGTCGTGGACAGCGTCAAACGCCTGACGACCCTCATGGGCGAAATTCTCGAAGCCAGCCGCGAACAGAGCGCCGGCATCGAACGCATCAATGGATCGATCGGCGAGATCGACCGCGTCACGCAGCAGAACGCGCATTTGGTGGAACAGTCGGTCGAGCTGGCGGAGACCTTGCGGCGGCACACCGCCGACCTTGCGGAAACCGTGAGCGTGTTCAAGCTGGATGCAGCGGCTGTGATATCAATGCCAACGCGCTTGCTGGCATACAACTGAGCCGCTGACGCGGAATGTGGATTTCCTCTTCCGGACGCCTGAGGCTTATCCGCATCTCTTTGCGCACGCACATGCCGGACTCCCCCTCGCCCGCTTACGCTGAGGTTTACCCACAATTCAGCCCGATGCTTGCACTTTCCTCCGAGGCACGCTCGGTAAGGCTCCTTCCCCCTGCGAGGGGGAAGGAGCCTTACGGTGCGCTCGTCATATGCAAGTTCAAGCATCAGCCGATTTGTTGACAGTCCTCAAGCGGAGCGGAAATCGCATCAGCCTCGATCAATACGGCCCGCGAATGGCTCCGTGGATGCGCGATTGATAAAGCTGGCGCAGCTCCGCATGCACTTGCGGAGCCAAGGGCGGAAGCGCCGCCGCCATGACATTGGCGCGCACCTGTCCGGGAGAACTGGCTCCCGGAATGATGACGGAAACCGCCTCATGGTCCAGGATCCATCGCAATGCCATCTGCGCCATCGTCATTCCCGACGGTACATGCTCCGCGATCTGCCCGGCGATATCGACGCCGGTTTCATACTCCAGCCCGGCAAAGGTTTCGCCGACATTGAAATGCTGCCCGTCACGGTTGAAGTTGCGGTGGTCTTCTGGACGGAAGATCGTATCCTTCTTCAGCTTCCCTGTGAGCAGGCCGCTCGCGAGCGGCAGGCGGACGATGATGCCGACGCCTTTTTCCTGCGCCATCGGGAACAGCTCCTCCAGCGGCTTCTGGCGAAAGATGTTGAAGATGACCTGCAGGGAGGTCAGCCCCTCTTGCTCCAGGCAGATCAGGCCTTCCTCGACTGTTTCGACACTGGCACCGAAACGGTTGATCAGGCCCTCGTCGCACATTTCGCGCAGCCAATCGAATATCTTGCCCTTGCGCAGCACGCCAGTCGGCACGCAATGCAATTGCGTGAGGTCGAGATGTCCGATGCCGAGGCGTTCGATCGAGCGAAACGTCGCCGCGCGCAAGGTGTCGCGGGTGTAGTTGGCGGGATAGATGCCGGCACGGCCGAGCTTGGTGGCGACCGTGACGTCGGCATGACGCTGCAGGAACTTGCCGATGGAACGTTCGCTGGCGCCGTCACCGTAGACATCGGCCGTGTCGATGAAACGCACGCCGGATTGGTAGGCTTGTTCAAGGATGTCTTGAGCGATTGCATCGTCCCATGCCTTGCCCCAGCCGCCGCCCAACTGCCAGCAGCCGAGCCCGATCTCCGGTACCAGCGGTCCATCCTTTCCCAAGGCGCGCAGTTTCATTACTCATCCTCCTGTTTGGTCCGGGCAGGAAGACATTTTATGAACGTCGGTCTTCCCAGGTCCAATAACCATTGGATGAAAAGTGATGTCGGAATTCGTATCGCTCGACCGGATGAGGCCTATCGATAGAGGTGCGGGGCACATCGTGATGCGCCGGAAGCCATGTCAACAGCCATTGGACGTAAGCGTCTTAGTCGACCAACCCATGCATCAGCCCGTAGCGAACCAGTTCCGCGTTGCTGCCGAACTTCATTTTCTGCATCAAGCGCGCCTTGTGGGTGCTGACGGTCTTGTTGCTGATGGCGAGTTCTTCCGCGATGGTATTGACGCTCTTGCCGCGGGCGAGCAGGCCGAGAATGTGGAATTCGCGTTTGGACAGGCGCTCGTGGGCATGGCGTTGCACGAATTCATCCGACTCGAACACGATCTGCTCGATCAGCAGCGGATCGATGAAACGGTTTCCGGCCGCCGTCTTGCGGATCGCTCCTATCAGCACTTCGGGTTCGCTGTCCTTGGTCAGGTAACCGGTCGCGCCGGCCTTGAGCGCGCCGCGCGCAACCTGTGCCTCGTTGCGCATGCTGAGCACCAGGATCGGCAGCCTGGGGTCGCGCGCGCGAATGCGGGTAATGAGATCGATGCCGCTGATGCCGGGCATGGTCATGTCCAGCAGCACCAGATCGATGGACGGATTGCGCAGGGCTTCCATCACTTCGGCGCCATTGGTGGCTTCGTCGGCGACTTCCATGTCGCCGGACAGCGCCAGCAGTTGCTTCAATCCGCCACGCATGATGGCGTGGTCATCAGCTATAAGAACTCGAATCATCGATACCTCGGGGTTTCATGAATCGCGTAGGGGCCCGTGCAGGAATAAGGTGTGCAATTTGGCGGTCGTAGCCGGATGCGATGCAAGGCGTGTGACGCGCCGCAGTGCGAGCACTGCAAGCGGCGCACAACGCAGCAGCGCGCCGGCTACGGCCAGCAAAATTGTGCAACTTGTTCCTGCGCGGGCCCCTTGGGTCGAAGACGCGAGCTGGTGTGGATCCGGGCTGCAGCATCGTCGCGCCGAAATACTATCGTGAAACCGATCGCCTTGTCGCCAGGCATGGGGGGCATGTGCGGCGACAAAGAAACCGGTACCGGGGCCGCCGACGCGCCCACACCGGTTTCGGGCACCGGTGGCTCCGGTCAGGACAGACTCGTCATGGTTTCCGCTCTTGCGAGGATCCACGTTCCAATGATGCTTAGAAAGCGCAGAAATGAACATCAGGCAATCTTGAATTCAGAGTAAGGTAAAGTGAGTGTGATGTGGGGAAATCCTTACGGAAGTGTGTCTTGGCGGAAGCGGCAGCCATTGATAGCTATGGATCGGCCTTGTGCGGCGGGGTTTCTGCAGAACATCAGGGAAGGGCCGCCGCAGTCCCGGATCCTACAGATCCAGCACCAGCATCCCGCTCCTGGCCCGCGAGCAGCAAGGCGTGAACTGGTCGTTCTTCGCGCGCTCTTCCTCCGTGAAGTACAGGTCGCGGTGATCGGGTGTGCCTTCCAGCACGCGCGTGATGCAGGTGCCGCACACGCCTTGTTCGCATGAAAACGGCACGTCGATGCCGTTTTCCTCAAGGACGCGGACCACCGTCTTGTCGGCCGGGATGGCATAGCATTTGCCGCTGCTGGCGATCTTCACCTCGAATGCGCCGTCCGCCGACGCATCCTGCTGCTTGGCGCCGAAGTACTCTAGGTGGACATTGCCGCTTGCCCAGCCGTTCTGCTTCGCGGTAGCGGTGACGTAGTCGATGAAGCCGGAAGGTCCGCACACGTACAGGTGCGTGGCTGCATCCGGCGCGGCGAGCAGCGCGGCGAGGTCCAGCTTCGTTTCCGCCGGTGCGTCGTCGAAATGGAAATGCACCCGTTGCGCATACGGCGACGTGCCGATGCGGTCGAGGAAGGCGGTGCGCTCGCGCGAGCGTACGCAGTAATGCATCTCGAACTCCGTACCGGCATTGGCGAGCCGCTCCGCCATGCAGAGTATCGGCGTGACGCCGATGCCGCCGGCGAGCAGCAGCGTGCGCTTCGCCGGTACGAGGGGAAAATGGTTCTTCGGCTCGCTGATCCGGATGACATCCCCTTCATGGATGCGGTCGTGCATCGCGACCGAGCCGCCGCGCGACTTCGGATCGCGCAGCACCGCGATCAGATAGCGATGCGTCTCCTGCGGGTCGTTGCACAGCGAATACTGCCGGACCATGCCGTCGGCGGCGTGGACATCGATGTGCGAGCCGGCGGAGAATGCCGGCAGTGGCGTACCGGTGACGTTGGCCAGTTCGAAACTGACGATGTCTTCCGCTTCCCTGGTTTTCCTGACTACCTTGACGTCGATCGTGTTCATGGTGTTCCCTGTGGTCGAGGTTTTCAGGCCGCCGCCTGGCCGCTCTCGCGTTCCTTGGCGATCATGCGGTCGAGGATGCGGCGCGACTGCACCCCGCCGGCGTCGATATTGAGCATCAACAGCTTGCGCCCGGGATTGGCGAGCAGGTTCTGTTGCTGCTTTTCCAGCATCTCCTGGTCCTCGGCAAAGATCTTGCCCTGGCCTTCGCGGATCTGTGCCGTCAGCGCAGCATCGCCGGGGCGGAAGCTGCGCGCCATGCCCCAGAAATACCAGATCGAGGTGTCGGTTTCCGGCGTGATGAAGTCGACCACGGTGCTCGATGCCTTGTGTTCCGGCGCGGCATGGTAGCCGCCCTTGCCGGCGTGGGCGACGCCGACTTCGATCATCACGTGGCTGGGCGGCGTGAAGCGGCAGATCTGCCAGCGGTCGACCGGTACGTCGTCGGCCAGGCCGTTTGCGCGCAATGCCATGCGCCAGAACGGCGGCGCCATGATGTTGTCCATGAAGCGGCTGGTGACCACGGTGTCGCCTTCGGCCTTGATCGATACCGGCGCCTCGTCGATCTCCTTCTGGCCGATGCTGGTCGAATGCACATAGGTTTCGTGCGTCAGGTCCATCAGGTTGTCGATCATCAGGCGGTAGTCGCACTGGATGTGGTACAGGCCGCCGCCGTAGGCCCAGTCCGGATTGTCCGCCCATTCGAGATGGTGGATCAGCGCCGGGTCGGCCAGTTCGGCGTCGCCCGGCCAGACCCAGATGAAGCCGTAGCGCTCTTCGACCGGATAGCTGCGGATGGCGGGAAAACCGCCCACGCGCTGGCCCGGCATCGCCACGGTCTTGCCCTGGCATCCCATCTCCAGGCCGTGATAGCCGCATACCAGCTTGCCGTCGCAGACACGGCCGAGCGACAGCGGCGCGCCGCGGTGCGGGCAGAAGTCTTCGAGTGCGGCGATCTTGCCCTCGGCCGGGCGATAGAACACGATCTTTTCGCCGCAGATCTGGCGGCCGAGCGGCTTGCCGTCGATTTCGTCGGGGGTGGCGGCAACATACCAGGTGTTTTTCGGGAACATGGGTCTCTCTCTCCGTTTGAGTTGGAAACAGTTGGTGCGGGGGCGTGGATCAGGACCGCGCGCAGCGGCGCAGGTCGCGTATCGCTTGTCGTTCTTGCTTGTTCACTTCGTCTCCTCCAGTGACTGGCATGTTGTGCATTTGCTGTCGTTGCGGACAAAGGACGTGCAACTTCCCCTGCCGCGCTTGCAGCATGTTCAATGCATTTCAGTGATTACGGGTCTTGTCCGGTTACCGGGGCCTGCGGCTGCTGTCCGCATGCCGCCGTATCAACGGGCCGCCGACGATACGATCGAGCGCATCGGTGTGGCGCAACGCCAGCCGCAAGTTTTTGCGAGCGATGCGCGCATGCTCCTTGACTAGCGCCTCGACGCGCGCGCCGGCATGCGCTTCGATCGCATCGACGATGTCATGGTGCTGGGCCTGCGCGATCTTCAGCAGGTCGAAAGCATCCGGAATCTGCGCCTGCGCAAGTACGAAGGCATTCGGCGAGGCGAACGGCAACGACACCACCCGCTTGAGCGAGCGCTTCACCATCTCGCTCCCTGAGGCTTCCAGCATCAACTGATGGAAGTGCTCGTTGGCCGCGGCATAGCGGTTGAGATGGTTGACGTCGACATCCTTCTCGGCGAGCACCGCGTCGATCTCGGCCAGGCAGGCGCGCATGTCGTCGAGCATCAGGCGCGAGACGCCACGCTCCGCGGCCAGCCGCGCCGCCAGCGCCTCGATGGTGCCGCGCACTTCGATCGCATCGTCCAGGTCGGTTTCCGAAAAACTGCGCACCGCGTAACCCGTGGGTTGCGCGGCGTCCAGCAGTCCTTCCTCTTCCAGTCGTTGCAGCGCCGCCCGGATCGGTGTGCGCGACACACCAAGGCGGTCGGCAAGCTCGGCCTCGGTCAGCCGTTCGCCTGCGGCGAATTCGCCGCGCAGAACCAGATCGCGGATGCCGAGGACCGCACGGTCGGTCTGGGAAGAGTCCCGCGTGATGGGAACGGGGGTAGCCATGATGCTCCTTTGTACCGTCGATGTCGGGCTGCATAAATAGCAGCGGTGTATGCAGATGGTATACAAATTATCGGCGAATTCAAGTAATTTTGCGGATATTTGGGCGATTATCGAACGTTTTATTTAAAAATGTATACAATGTGGTTCTTCTGAAAACTCAGAAAGCCGAGCAAGTTGCCAAAAACAGGTGGACATGCGAGGTAGTGCAGGCACGGAGGCCGGCGCTCCGGAGGCCTGCACTACCTGTCAAAGGACTTTTGTCTACCCGCTTGGTTTACGTTCCTGGTAAATCAGGCAGATAAAGGTGATGGATAAAGAAGGGGGTAGCTGTGCCCTCTACGAAATCCGTCAAAAAACTTCTGACGACATGCCTGGACGACAGGCGTGTGCGTTTCAGACAGCAAGCGGCAGCAGGATGTCGACGCGCAGGCCGCCGCCTTCGGCATTGGCGGCACCGATCGTGCCGCCGTGCGCCTCGACGATGCGCCGGGCAATGGCCAGTCCGAGGCCGGCTCCGTGGCTGCGTCCCCCGTTGTTGGAGCCCTGGACGAACGGGCGGAAGATGCTGTCCAGCTCGTCCGCCGGAACGCCGGCGCCACGGTCGCGTACGCTGACGCACACCCAGTCTCCCGCATCCTGCTGCCGCACCGAGACTTCGACCGTCGTGCCGGGCGCGGTGTGCCGGACCGCGTTGCGCACGACATTCTCGACGGCGCTGTGCAGGAGTTCGGCGCGTCCCGTCACCAGCGCGGCGCACTCGCTGTCGAGCCTGGCGTCCTTGCCCTCCGCGCGTGCCTCGAACTGCGCGTCATCGACGATATCGGCGACCAGATCCGCGATGTATAGCCGTTCGTCCATGCCGTCGACGACGCCGGTTTCCAGCCGCGACAGCGTCAGCAGTTCCCCGATCAGCGAAGTCATGCGCTCGCTTTCGCGTTCGATGCGGTCGAGCGATGCGCCGGTCTTTTCCGGACGCTGGCGCGCCAGTCCGATCGCCGCCTGCAGGCGCGCCAGCGGCGAACGCAGTTCGTGCGACACGTCGTGCAGCAGGCGGCGTTGTCCGTCGACCAGCGCCTGCAGTTGCGCGGCCATGCGGTCGAAATCATGCGCAAGGTCGGCCAGATCGTCGCGCCGGCTTCCGACCGCGGGGCCGATGCGGGTGCCGAGCTTGCCGGCCGCGACCGCATCGAATGCCGACCGCAGGTGGCGGATCGGCTTGGCGAAGTACCAGGCGAGCAGGCTGGCGGACACCAGGCTGCCCAGCATTGCCAGCATCATCTGCGCCAGCGGAAAGCGCGGGCCGTCGTAGGGCGGCGGAGGCCCGCGGCGATGACTGTCGAACGGGGCGTCGCCATCGGGCGGACGCATGGCATCAGGGGGCGGTTCGCGCCGGCCGTCCGGCGGGGGCTGCCGCATGTCGCCCGGCGGCGGTTGGCGCCTGCCTACATAAAGCAGCCACTCGCTGCCGTCCGGCGCTTTCAGCAACCGGACCGCGCGCGTATATCCGTACTGTTCCTGTAACTGCCGCGCGTGTTCGACGGTTGCCGGATCGGTTTTCCGGCCAAGCAGGTCCTTGCCCTGCTTATCCACCGCGTACACCTGCTCGCGGCTGTTGCGTTCCAACAAGTCGCGCAGGGCCGGCAAACCGGCGATCCGCAGCGTTGCCTCCGCGGCATCCAGCATGAAGGTCGCCGGCGGGCCGAGATCGATGTTTTCGGTGCGCGACGCCAGATTGCGGTCCCTGATCCAGATGCTGCCGCTGATGGCAAGCACGACCAGCGCCTGCGCCAGCCAGATCGACAGGAAGAATTTCCAGAACAGGCGGCCCATTAGGTGATTTCCGTGGATGAATATCCCATTGGCGTGGTGCAGACGGGATCCGCGGCAAGGCGCGACGAGTGCCGTGTGGCGGGCCACACAAACGAGGCGCAACGCGGCAGCGCGCCCGTCTGCGCCGCGAAAATGGGGTATTCGTTCCCGGAAATCACCTTATTCTTTGACCACCATGTAGCCCTGCCGGCGCACCGTCTGGATGCACGAGCGCCCGTCCGGCATCACGCCGAGCTTATGCCGCAGGCTGCTCATGTGCACATCGATGTTGCGGTCGAAGCGCGCCAGCGGCCGGCCCAGCGCTTTCTCGGAGAGTTCGGCCTTGCTGACCGTCTTGCCGGCGTTGCGCAGCAGTACCTCCAGCAGATTGAATTCGGTGCTGGTCAGTTCCACCGGCGCGCCCGACGCATGCACACGGCGTCGCTCCGGCCACATCTCGAGCGCGCCGGCGCCCAGATGCACCGGCGCATCGGACCCGGCGGCAACCGCCTGCGTGCGGCGCAGGATCGCGCGGATGCGCGCGCTCAGTTCGCGCGGCGTGCAGGGCTTGGGCACATAGTCGTCGGCGCCCAGTTCCAGGCCGAGGATGCGGTCGGTATCGTCGCCTCTCGCCGTCAGCATCAGCACTGGCACCTGGCTTTCCTGGCGCAGGCGGCGCAGCGTTTCGACGCCGTTCTGCTTCGGCATCATGACGTCGAGCACCACAATGTCATGACCGCCGGCCAGGGCCGTCACCAGCCCCTGTTGACCGTCGCGGGCTGTCTGCACGATGAAGCCGTCCTGTTCCAGGTACTCGGTCAGCATGTCGACCAGCTCCTCATCGTCATCAATCAACAGCACCCTTGCCATGTCGTTCCATCCTCCGCTTGCTGCAATCCACTTCGTGATGATACCGGCAGACCGCCCGCATGCAGCCCGGAAATCTGTTTCTTAACGCAAATTTACGCGTTCTTAACCCGCATTAATCGGGCCTTCCAACAGACTGTACGGACGCATTCATGCCGCCGTCTTCAGGTTTCTTTGCGTTCTTTTACCTTCGGCGCCGCAAATTCTCCCGCGACGGCGACGTTATCGGGAAGGTATTCGGCACTTCGATCCATCAATCCACGGGAGGAAAAACATCATGACGATCAGCGCAGTATCAGGCTCGCAGGCGTCGAGTTATCAGATAACGTCGATGCAGGGCATCGGCCAGGGCGGAGGCAATTGCGGAGCGGGCAGCACGCGCGGCGCAGAAGGCAGCCGTCCGCCCGGACCGCCGCCGGGCGGCGGCATGGTCGACGCCATCATGCAGTCGCTGGCCGACATGGGCATCACCGGCAGCACCACATCGACCGACTCGTCGTCCACCTCCACCGATGCGTCGACCTCGGATTCCTCGTCGACGTCTACAACGGATGCGCTCAGCATCGTGCAGGCATTCGGCTCGTTCATGGAAACGCTGATGTCGAACCTGCGTGCACAGGGCGAGTCCGGCGCGACGCAGGGTAGCGACACGGAAACCGCCGCCATAGGTGGTTCGGGAGGCCCGGGTGGTTCAGGGGACCGCGGCGGACCCGGCAACATCCAGTCGGACCTGCAAAGCCTGATCCAGTCGCTGTCGTCGGCGTCCGGCACGTCGGAATCCGGAAGCACCTCGGAACTCGAACAGAGCTTCCAGAACCTGTTGAATGCGCTCGGTGTCGAAGACAGCGAGTCAAGCTCTGCCGCATCGCTCAACAAGTTCCTGCAAGCCTTCCAGAACAACCTGGCGGGAACCACGCCGACGGGAAACATCGTCAATACCACGGCCTGAGCAGACTGCGCAGCGCATAAAAAAACCGCGTGCCGCGCGGCGCGCGGAAAAACCTCGTCAGGGAGCGAGGAGGAGAACCCAGTATCAATCCGGAGCACAGCTTTGCGGTGCGGGCGGGCGGCCGTCTTCGTCAGGCTTGCGTTGCGCGATCTGCTTGCGCTGCTCCGGCGTCAGCAAGGCGACGATCCGGCTGTCGGACCGCGCCATCAGCAGAGAGATCTCCGCGGTGGCACGCGCAAGCGCATCGGCCGCCTTCGCGGCCTTGTCGTCGCTGTAATGGCCGGACGTGGCGAGCGTCATGAGTTCCTGCTGCGCCTTGCGGCGCGTCGTTTCCAGTTCGCGCATGCGCGGCACCTGCGCGTGCAGGATCGCGAATACCTTGTCGCGCTGAGCCTCATCGAGCCGCACGCCGCGCAGATAGGGCGGCGGCGGAGGCATGTCCCCTGCAGTGCCTGGCGGCATCGGAGGTCTGCCGGGGCCGCCGGGCGCAGGCTGCGCGTGCAAAAACAGTGGAACGGCCAATAGCAGTGCCGTCGCCAGACGGCGGCCCAATACGTTTTTTTGCATCGTCATCGAATGCTTCCTTTCGAACATGGTGAAGAGGATGCGCTTTCGTCTTTCCTCATGGAATCCATTGTGCCGCGTTCATGCTGCAATGCCGACGGTGAGCGTGGCTACATAGCCGGTCGACATGCTGCCGGTCACGTTGCTCATCTGCAGCGACGTGCCGTCGCTGAAAACATTGTCGGTGGCATAACTGATTCTCGACAGGTTGGTGACGCTGCTGCTGTAACCGGTGGCGGTATATGCCTCGTTCAGTACGTCCATCGGAAAGGTGAGCTGCGAGGTCTTGATCTTGTTGGCGGAGGAGGTCGCCTTTGCCAGACTCGGATAGACCTCGAAATGCGCATGCGTCATGCGGCCCGAATAGCATCCCGGGAAGATAGTCGTGAACGTCACGCTGCCGGTGCTGCCGGTTTCCTGCACGCCGCGCAGATAGTTCTCGTTGGTCAGGCTGCTCGAGTACATCGAGTAATTGCCGTCGCGATCGCAATGCCACAGGTAGATTGCGTAGCCGTCCAGCGAGGCGCAGCTCGAATTGGTATCGACCAGTTGCAGCTTGATCGTCATTGGCACGCCCGCCGCAACCCCGCTCGCCCCCGCGATGCTGATGCGGATGTCGCTACGGACGATGCCGGAAAGCAGCAAGGCGTTGGCAATGCCGTTGCTGTTCGAGTTCGAGCCGTCGCCGGGGTACGGTCCCGCGGTTTCTTCAGGGATCACCGAGCAGCTGGCGCTGGAACCGGACGTGCTGCTCGATCCGGACGATGAACTGCTGGAATCCGTGCTCGAGGCCGCGGACGCTGTACCGCTGCCGCCGCAACCGATCAAAGGCAGCGAAGCCGCGGCACCTGCTGCAAGCCAGCGCAGCGCCTGTCGTCGATTTGCCGCAGAAGTCAACAGAACTTCGAGGTCGTGCGCTAGGCCGTGGTCGTGAGAATGCATGTACTGCTCCTGTCGGGAAGGTGATGAAAAGGTGAGACCAACTATATCGCCCAGCCCCTTCCGGCATCCACTGGCTATAGCGTAAATCAATGTAAAGATTCGCTAAAAGAAGTTGTCTCGGGCGAAGGTGTCTGCCGCGCGCCGAACTTTCCCGACAAGACATCCTTAGGCAGGGGATGCTCTGCACGGAAATACATGTCCGCAATGCATCTCCTGACGGAAAACGCCAGCACATATGCTGCTTTGACATGCCGCAGATCTTGCCCGGACAGCTTCCATTTCAGCCGCAATTGTGTGAACCGCCGGCCTGTCGCCGCAGTCCAATGCTGATCCCCGCGCTGCCCGGTGCGCGGTCCTTACTCCAGGGAGCCGATCAAATGACTGCGATTGTGCGTATCGATGACGAAATCGTTGGCGTCGATGATTTCGTCAGGACACTGAAGCTGACCGGACAGTTCGAAAGTCTTGTCGAGCAACTGGTGCGGGACAAGATCACGGTCCGTGCCGCGAAAAAGCAGGGCATCGCGGTGTCGCCGGAAGAGATACAGGAAAGGGCGGACCAGTTCCGCCGCATCCTCGGCCTGCACCGCGCCGCCGACATGAACAACTACCTCGACACGCTCGGCGTCAGCCTCGACGAGTTCGAGATCTTCATCATCGACAGCCTGTACCAGGAAAAGATGATGGAACAGGTGTGCAACGACAAGGCGGTCGACAACTATTTCAAGATGAACTCGCCGAAGTTCGACAGCATCGAGATCAGCCACATCGTTCTCGACACCGAGGGCAAGACGAAGGAAATGATTTCCTATCTGAAGGACGACCCCGACAGCTTCGAGGACATGGCGCGCGAGCATTCCATCGCCGACACCCGCGACAAGGGCGGCTTCATCGGCAAGGTATTGCGCGGGTCGCTCAAGAGTGACATCGAAGCCAAGGTCTTCAATGCCGAGGTGGGTGACCTGCTCGGGCCGTTCCCGTCGCCCGACCGCAGCTTCTTTGAAATCTTTCTGGTCAAGGCCAAGCATCCGGCCACGCTCGACGATGAAGTCGCCGCCGAAGTGCGGCGCATGCTGCGCGAAGACTGGCTTCTTGCGCGCGCGCAGGAACACATCATCGAGGCGCGCTAACGTTCTGGTATGGACGCCCAGCCGGAACTGCAGTCGCTCGCCGACTTTCTGTCGTCGGTCGAGATACTGTCGCCTTTCTCACGCGAGGAAATCGAGCGCATGGCACAGCATGCGCAATCCCGCTTCTTTGCCTTCGGCGACACCGTCTGCAATGCCGGCGACCCCGCCGACGGCCTGTATGTGATCAAGTCCGGTTCCGTGCGCATCTTTACCGAAGAGCACGACAAGGAAATCAGCATGGGCGTGCGCAAGACGCGCGAGGTGTTTGCCGAGATCGCGATGCTGCGCGATTACCGGCATGAATCCTCGGTGCGCGCTTCGACCAAGGCGGAACTGCTGTTCATCCCGCGCACCGCAATCGCACCCATCATCGCTCGCCATCCGGCCGCCCAGACCTTCGTCAGCAGCTATGTGGCGATCAGTACCGCCGGCGGCATGGTGGCCCGCTTGTTCGATCTGCGCGGCAAGGTCGATAAGGCCGAGCTGGAGGAACTGGTGCGCAGCGTGGGCGCCAAGCGCGTGTCCGCCGGCAAGGAAATCCTGCAGCAGGATTCGCGCGACGACCGCCGGCTGTACGTGGTGCGCCAGGGCGAGGTGCGCATCGTGCGCAATGAGGAGGGCACGGAGTATCCGCTGGCAACATTGCGCCAGGGCGAGATCTTCGGCGAAAAGGCCTGCCTGATGCGGCAGGAGCAACTGGCGTCGGTCACCGCGGTCACCGATACCACGCTGCTGGTGATCCCCGAAAAAACCGTGCACCAGATTCTCGACCGCAATCCGAAGTTGCGCGAGGCACTGGAAGAGCGCATCCGCTTCGTCGAGCGCGAGTTGCATCGACAGAAAAAACTCGCGGAACGGCGCAAGAGCCCGGTCATCCTCGACCTCGGCACCAAGCCGAAGTTCGGCGAAAAAGTCATCAAGCGCTTCCCGCTGGTCGAACAGGCGGAAGAGATGGATTGCGGCGCCGCCTGCCTGGCGATGATCTGTCGCCACTACAGCATTCCGATGACACTGGGCAAGTTGCGCGAGCTGGCCAATGTCACCACGCAAGGCGCGACGCTGGAAAGCCTCGCCCGCGTCGGCGAATCGCTCGGATTCGCGACGCGCGGCGTGCAATGCACCTACGAGGCGTTGCTCGGTTTCGACCTGCCCTTCATCGTGCATTGGGAGGGCTACCACTACGTCGTGGTCTACGGCGTCTCGAAGCGCGAGGTATGGGTCGCCGATCCGGCGATCGGTTTCCGCCGCATGAGCGTGGAAGAGTTCGAGCGCGGCTGGAGCGGCACCTGCCTGGTTTTCACGCCCGGCCAGAACATGGTGCAACTGGCTGCGTCGCGTTCGCCGTGGGTGCGCTTCGTCGCCTACCTGAAGCCGTACCGCAAGATCCTCGGCCACCTGTTCCTCGCGACCTTCGTGATCCAGGTGCTGGGCATCGTGCCGCCGGTCATCATCCAGAACATCCTCGACGGCGTGATCGTGCATCAGAACTTCAGCCTGTTGCACCTGTTGATTCTCGGGTTGATCATTTCCAATGTCTTCACGCAACTGATGTCGGCGATCCGCGCCTTCCTCGCGAACTTCATGGTACGCAACATGGACTTCGCGATGATGTCGCATTTCTTCAAGCACACGATGTCGCTGCCCTTCTCGTTTTTCGCCAAGCGTAAGACCGGCGACATCTACGCGCGCTTCCAGGAGAACATGACGATACGGGCATTCCTCACGGAATCGACCGTCACCACCATGCTCAACGTGCTGATGGTGTTCATCTATTTCACCATCATGTTTCTGTACAACGCCAAGCTCACGCTGTTGCTGATCGGCTTCGTGATCCCCATCATCGGGCTGACGGTCCTGGTTACACCGAAGATCAAGAACTATGCGCGCGAAGCATTCAACGCGGGCACCGATGCCCAAGCCTTCCTGATGGAAGCACTCGGCGGCGTCGAGACCGTCAAGGGCATGGGCATCGAACGGCCGGTGCGTCTGAAGTGGGAAAAGAAGTATACGAAGTCGCTCGAAGTGCAATACCGCGCGCAACGCTTCCATATCCTGGTCTCGATCGGCAGCCAGTTGCTCAATGCGGCGACCACGATCGCAATCCTGTGGGTGGGCGCGAACCTGGTGCTGGCGCGCGAACTGACAATCGGACAATTGATTGCCTTCAACGCCCTGATGGGCAGTGTGCTCGCGCCGCTGATGGGTCTGGTCGGCCTGTGGAGCCTGCTTAACGACGCCGGCGTCGCGATGGAGCGGCTGGGTGACGTACTCGACATGGAGCCGGAGCAAAAACCCGAAGACCTGCCGTCGCGCGTCGTGCTGCCCGACCTGCAGGGCGAGATCAAGCTCGACGGCATCTACTTCCGCTACGGCGGCAACGAAACTCCCTACGTGCTCGAAAACATCAGCCTCGACATCAAGCCGGGCGAACTGGTCGCCATCGTCGGCCGCAGCGGCTCGGGCAAGACCACGCTCGCCAAAATGCTGGTCGGCTTCTACACCCCGACCGAAGGCAAGATCGTCATCGACGGCTACGATATGAGCGTGATCGACAAGGACTACTACCGCGCACAGGTCGGCTATGTGATGCAGAGCAACCTGCTGTTCTCCGGCACCATCGCCGAAAACATTGCCAGCGGCGACGAAAGCCCGGACCGCCGCCGCATCGAAGAAGTGGCGAAGATGGCGGATGCGCACCCCTTCATCACCAAGATGCCGCTCGGCTACGAGCAGATCGTCGGCGAGCGCGGCGTCGGCCTGTCCGGCGGCCAGATCCAGCGGCTCTGCATCGCCCGCGCGCTGTACCACGATCCGCGCCTGCTGGTGTTCGACGAAGCCACCTCGGCGCTCGACACCCAGTCGGAAAGCAACATCATCGGCAACATGCACGAGATCCTGAAAGGACGTACTGCAGTCATCATCGCGCACCGGCTCAGCACCATCATGCGCGCCGACAAGATCCTCGTGCTGTACGAGGGCGCGATCGTCGAGCAGGGACGGCATGAAGAACTGGTCGACCGGCGCGGCATGTACTTCCAACTGGTGCAGAAGCAACTGAGTTCCGGATGAAAATCTTCAACCCACGCCTGCCGGGCAGTTCGGCAGTGTCGTATGCGGGCCTGCTGGAAAAGATCGAGATTTTCCGGTCGACGCTGCGCTGGGCGTCGAAGCTGGAGCGCACCGATATCGACAAGCTGCTGCGGCAATCGAACGCGCTGCGCGACGAAGTGATGCAGTTGTCGCACAAGGAACGCTTCGTGCAGGCCGCGAGCGCCGAGCCGGAAGCGGTCGACCTCGCGCCGGGCGAACGCCGCCGCGCACTGCTCGACCGCAGCTTCGTGTTCGAGGGCACCTTCGGCGACAATCCGAAACTGCTCGACGCGCTCGAAGTCGCCGAGAAGGCCGCGCCAACCGACCTGCCGGTGCTGATCGACGGTGAAAGCGGCACCGGCAAGGAACTGATGGCGAAAGTGATCCACGCCAACGGCACGCGCGCCGACAAACCCTACATTTCGGTCAACTGCGGTGCCATTCCCGACAACCTGCTGGAGTCCGAACTGTTCGGCCACAAGAAGGGCGCATTCACCGGCGCGGTCAATGACCGGCGCGGCAAGTTCGAGAGTGCGCACAAGGGCACCATCTTCCTCGACGAGATCGGTGAGCTGCCGCTGCCGGGACAGGTGAAGCTGCTGCGCGTGCTGCAGTCGCACGAGATCCAGCGCGTGGGATCGGACGAAACCATCGCGGTCGACGCACGTATCGTCGCCGCCACCAACAAGAACCTGCGTCGGCTGATGGAAGAGGGCACCTTCCGCGAAGACCTGTTCTACCGGCTTAGCGTCATCCACCTGACCCTGCCGCCGCTGCGCGAGCGCAAGGACGAGATTCCCTTGCTGTTGTCCTATTTCGGCGACGAAGCGGCGGAAACCTTGAAGCGAAGGCCGGTGAAAACCACACCGAGGCTGCGCGATTTCCTGCTGAATTATGCGTACCCCGGCAACATCCGTGAGTTGCGCAACCTGGTGTACCGGATTTCCTGCCTGGCCGGCGACACGGCGGATGTGACGCACCTGCCGGAGGATATCCGGCCCAAGCCGGCCTCAAAGGCGAATGGCAGTGCCGCGGACGGAATCATCACCGGCCAGCCGGCGCCGGGTTCGCTCAGCGACGCCAAGCGCGCCGCCAGTGACGAAGCCGAGCGAGCGTTTCTTGAGCGCGGGCTGAAGGAAGTCGGCGGCACCGTCGCGGAGCTAGCCAGACGCTGCGACATGAACCGCTCGCATCTGCAGATGCTGCTGAAGAAGCACGGCATTCATTCGAAGGATTTCCGCAAGCGGGACGGGGAGGGCAGCGGGAAGGGAGCTTGATGTTTCCTTCCTTTCCGCCTGGTTCGCTTACTTCCTGCAACGGCTGCAAAGCCGCGCAATGTGTCAAGCGGAGGAAACCCAAGCAAATCTTTATCCATGCGTTTTACTCATGTCAGGCATGCGAAAGCAGCGTTTGTATCGATACATAACTCACATGACAATGGTCGACAGCAATTCAATGCATTCCATTGCATGAGTACAACTCATGTGAAAGGTGCCCTTATGAATACAGATGTCGGGAATTCACATGTGACAGGTGAGCTTGCTTACCTTGTGCCGTCGGGAAGCAGGCCCTGCAACTACATGTTCCAACCACCGGACGGCGTGCCATGGGAGAACTGTCAGTATGAGAGCCGCGCATGCAAAATTCACGATGCGCGCCGAATTGCCTCAGCGCTTACGCTGGAACTGAACGGCTTCGAATTGTTGGAGTCGCCCAGTGCGCTGAGCGAATTCGAGGACGACCGGCAGGTAAAGGGCATCTACTATCGCAAGTTGGAAGAGCTTGCCATGCGTATTACGGGCGGCAAGCAGGCGGTGGTGTTCGATCATCTGTATCGCCAGCGCGATACGTCGCGACCAACGTTATCATTCGGGCGCGACGGCGATGGGACGCAAGTCTCGGCTGTGGGACGCGTGCACAACGATTACACAGAACAGTCCGGCCGGCGGCGCTTCAATCTTGTGCTGCCGGATATGCCTCCCGATGCGCCCTTCATGATCCTGAATTTTTGGCGACCGGTCCACCATCCTGCTCTCGACGCACCACTGGCTGTATGTGATCCGCGAAGCTTTCCGAAGCAAGACTGGGTAGAGGCAGACATCGTCTATCCGCAGCGCACCGGTGAGATTTATCTCGCCAAATATTCGGCCGAACATCGCTGGTACTACTATCCTTCCATGGCGCCATCCGAGGTACTTGTTTTCAAGACTTATGATTCACGCCTGGACGTTCCGGCACGCATGACTGCTCATTGCGCCTTCGACGATCCTACTGCTCCAACGGATGCCCCACCGCGCCGTAGTATTGAGGCACGTTGCCTCGTCATACTTGATTGAATAATCCTGTTCTGACGACACACTGCAATTTCATTTCATGCGAAAGACCATCTTGAATAATACGCAAACGCCTGGACACCATCCACGTCTCGAATTCTGGTTCGAGTTCGGCAGCAACTACAGCTATCTGGCCGCCATGAGGATTGAGGAACTTGCTCATAACTCTGGTGTAGAAGTCGACTGGAAGCCTTTTCTGCTCGGTCCGATTTTTCAAAAATTCGGATGGGATTCATCGCCGTTTGTCCTGCAACCAGCGAAGGGGAAGTACATGTGGCGGGACATGGAGCGTGAAGCGCTGAAATACGGATTGCCTTTCGCAAGGCCGTCGGTATTTCCCCGCGTTGCTTTGCTGCCTATGCGAGTCGCCGTCTTCGCAGTGGAGAAGCCGTGGGGCGGTGAGTTTTGCAGGAATGTGATGAAGCAGAACTGGGTTGATGACCTTGACATTAACGACGAACAAAACGTAAAACGTGCCCTGATCGATCTAGTACCAGATCCGGATTCGGTAATCGCCGCCGCACTCAGCGATGGCAACAAGTTGCGGTTGCGAAGCAATACCGAGGAGGCGTATGCGCGGGGTGTCTTCGGCGCACCGACAATTTTCGTCGGAGACGAAATGTTCTGGGGGAACGATCGCCTGGAGGACGCTATCGCCTTCGCGGTCACCAAAAATTGCAATGCTCCCGCCGTATGAATCAATATAACTCTGGAACCGGCCTGCTGACCCATATTCTTTGAAGAAACACGACATTCATTCGAAGGATTTCCGCAAGCGGGACGGGGGCAGCGGGAAAGGAGCTTGATGTTTCGTTCCTTTCCGCCTGGTTCACCGCCCATGTTGAGCCTGGTTCCGGAGTCCAGAATCCAACCTACGTTAGACTGCTCAATACGATCCACCTACACGACTGTTAACGCATATGAAACACTTCGAGCGGCCCTTGGCGTGGCTAGCGGCCTTCCTGAGCGTCGTTGCGTCTGCCTCTGCGATATTCATTGCCAGCGATCCGTCGCTGACTTGGGATCTATCTCCCAGCGGATTCAGATATGCGCTAGAACAGTTTGCCTTTCCACTAGCAACCTATGCAGGCGCGATCGCGATTGCCACGGTCTATATCGCGGTTGGAGCTTTGTTCCAGTCGATGCGTCAAAACGCTGCTACCGCATGGGAAATTACACAGAGCAACTTTCTCTCTTACGCTGGCACCGCACGCGCCTTGCCAATGTCGGCGCTTTCCGGCGATCCAGTCTCCGACAACTTGACTTCGCGATTCGGATCAAATGAGATGCTGGAAGTTGAGTACCTCAGCCCACTAACGACAGTGCGGCGCCTGTACGACACAAGAAAGATGAGCTCGGATATAGAGCCTGTCCTCAATCCCGCTGTTGTGTCTCACATCAGCCAAATGGAGGCCTACTATGAGGAATTTCGCACTCGACTAAGTCGTGGCGAAGTAACGTGGCTCGCATCGTTTGTTGATCTTGCTATTGCCACGCGCCAGCTCCGACTTCACTTGGCAGTGACAACACAGCGAATGCGGGGTTGGAGCTACGTGCCAGTGCTGGAGCTAAACACTGAACTGGGGTCGAAAAGGCGTCTTCCGCCCTTCTCGTCGGGCCACATACCCGCCATTGCAAGCGATATTCGCAGCGAACTCCTCTGCATCGTCGACGTAATGCATTTTTCACAACGTCTCGAGCCAGCCGCGACCAGGATGCTGAAATCTGCATTCGAAGTCGGAGCACTATGGGATGGCGCAGATGACCGCCTCAAGGCAGTTTTTTTGGCTAATGACCTGCACGCTCTCTGGAACGAAACGCACCAAATTATTGGCGCACGCGTTTCGCTTCAATAATTGCCGCCGGTGATCGAATATGCTCCCGAATGACTCCATCGAGTCAGGCCGCTCCAGCGTATGGCCCGGCATCTGGTTCATGTCAAGCAAGCCGGGAAGCGGTCGTTCAACGATGAAGTTCAGTCAGACCGCGTAGTGGCCTCGGCTTCAGCGGAGGGAACACTTGGACTATATGTTTCCTCGACAAATTCTATTAAACAAAAACCGTGTCCAAACGGGTCTGAAAAGGTGATGCATTTCGAGCCCATCCATTCGACACATTCAGATTCCTGCCTGGCGCCTGCAAGAATAGCGCGCTTTGCAGCCTCTTCAATACTTTCGACAACGAAATCTATGTGAACCGGTGTCCAGTGTCTGGTGTATTGGCGAGTAGCAGCTGCGGCCGAACTCGCTGCAGACCCGGCGGGCTTTCGTAACAGGTACAGCACACAAGACGCGCCAATGAGCTCTGCAACGTCGCCGTCGATAACGCGACTGAGAGTTAAACCAACCGCAGCCTGGTAGAAAGCCACTGCCATTTCAAGGTCCGGGACATCGATGTTTATCAGCACTTTCATCGTTTACTCCAGCTGTACTTGCCGCCTGACGACTTATTAAACGGCGCGATGTTGCGTCCGGCTTCAATAACGGAATGGACTCCCTCGTCTTTTTACGCCCAAGCAAGCGTACTGATCAACGTGGGGACGGAGGTCAGCCAAGGTGTCAGGGCGCGTCGCGAGTGATGGTGAAGAAGCGGCCCAAAGCTTCGGCTGTTTGTTCGGGCGCTTCTTCAGGAAAAAAGTGACCGGCACTGATCGGGTGGCCTTGAACATTGTCGCACCACTCTCGCCAAAGTGCGATTGGCCCGCCCGACTCTACATACCAGGTATCAAGTGCGCCATGCGCGCTCCACAGCACCAGTAAAGGACATGCCATACGCCGCCCCGCAACGCAATCTGTCTTGTCATGCGCACGATCTATTGTCGCGGCGGCCCGATACTCCTCGCAGATGGCATGGGCATGTGCCGTATCCCGAAGCGCTTGAACGTAGGCCTCGCGCACTCGTGGCGGAAATACGGTCGAGGGGGAGCCCCAGCTCCCGAGCGCATTGTCGATGATGGCTTCAGGGATCGCCTCCATGATACGTTCCGGCAGCGGCTCGGGCTGAGCAAGCAGCGACCAGGGCCAGTACGCCAGAGCAAATCGCGCATCAGCCCTGTCCCATACCGTCTTCGTCGGCAAGATGTCGAGAACCGCAAGCCGCTCTATACGATCCGGATGGTCAAGCGCCAGGCGATAAGCGACGCGACCGCCCCGATCATGCCCGGCGACCGAGAAGCGGGGAAACCCGAGTTGCTCCATGACGGACACCATGTCTTGCGCCATGGCCCGTTTCGCATACGGCGCATGGTCCGGCGCGGAGACTGGACAATCGCTGCTGCCGTAGCCGCGAAGATCGGCACAAACTACGGTGAAGTGTCGGGCCAGCAATGGTGCGACACTGCGCCACATCAAATGTGTCTGCGGAAAACCATGCAGCAACAGGATCGCGTCTCCTGATCCTGACCAGCGCACAAAGATAGTCGTCTCGCGCGTCCGGATCCTCGCGGATTCAAAATCATCCATTGCTCCAATCCTCGTGATTGTGAAATCAATGAGATCAGACTCCGAGCCTTCCCCTCGAATTTCGACAAGTGGCGCCAACTGCGTGCCGGCCCCCGTTCCGGTTTCTTCCTGGCCGGCTTTCCTATCCGACACCTCCTGAAGTACTGCCTGCCTTTAAAAGTCTCCGAAAAACCCGGGTTGGCTCTGTCTTTCCTCTATTGTTCGCGGCTGCGGCACGGAAGGCAAGGAATCTGACGGGAGCGGGCATGATGGCGGCTTGCTTTACGCAAGAACACGCTGCGCTGCATGACGCACCGCCTCCATCGCCTGCAGGTAAGGCGCGGGCCCGTAACTGATGCGAGCCACACCCGCGTCGGAAAGCGCATGCGTATCGGGAAGCCCGGGCATCACCATCACATTCAGAGGCAGGTCGATGGCGCCACATAGCTCGGCGATGACATGCAGGTCGACCAGGCCAGGCACGAAGAATCCGGATGCTCCTGCTTTCGCGTAGGCCATGGCCCGCTCCCGGGCTTCGTCCAGGCCATCCTCGGGCGCGATTCCTGTACCGAGGAAAAGGTCCGTCCGGGCATTGATGAACAGCGGAATACCTCGCGCATCCGCCATGCTCCGGATCGCTGCAATGCGCTCGCACTGCGCCTCGATCCCATGCAGGCCGGACCCGGAGACGATGCGGTCCTCGAAATTGATACCGGCCACGCCATGATCGACCAAGCGCGCGACGTTTTCCGCGCAGGTGTGCGGATCGTCGCTATATCCACCTTCGGCATCCACCGTCACCGGAACTTCTACCACGCGGGCAATCCGGGCAATGACCTGCTCCACGAAGGATAGCGGGATGGACTCGCCATCTTCATGGCCGTGTGCCGCGGCAACGGCCCAACTGCTGGTTCCGATCGCCTGCGAGCCCGCAGCCGCAATGGCCTTGGCGCTACCGGCATCCCATGCGTTGTAAAGGATCAGGGGCTTGCCCTTGATGTGCAGGGATGCCAGGCGTTGCGCGCGTTCTTTCTGTTGCATGATACGGTCTCCTTGAGCAAAGAGGATGGGATAAGCAGGATCAGGCGTGGGCGAGTTCCACTGCCAGGTGGGAGGGTGCGAGGGCGTTCAGGAAATCCCGGGCATCGAATGCCTGGCCCAGCGCAAGCGCACCGCGGCGGTCGAAGGAAGGCTCGAGCATGCGTGCCGCGGCTTCCACCACGATGGGCGCCGACACGGCGTAGATATCCTGCCCGCTCGCTTTCGCCCGATGCCTGCCGTCCGCGTTGATTGCGACCACCTCCATCGTGAACCGTTGTGCGGATCTCCCTTGTGCGTCGACGGCGGTCGGGGATGGCGTCGTGGCATTGCGCAGTTCGTCGATCGATGCCGTATTGAGATAGCTGTGGAGGCTGCGCACAGGCAGGTGGCGGGACATGGTGATGACCTCGCTGAAGCTCAGCTCGACCATCGGTTGTGCGCCAAAGGGCATATCGAAGGTCCAGTCGATTTTTCTGGCCGGCAATGCCATCGGCACAAGCTGCCCGTTTTCGACGACCACCCGTGGCACATGATTGCGCGCACCGGTCCTGCGGGTGCCCTCGGTAGGCCACCAATGGTCGAGTGCGATCGCGGTGATGATCTCGTCTACGGAGCCGGTTATGTGTGCATCGGCGACCAGCGCACTGGCGAGGAGATCGGCGAGCCCGCCATAGAAGCTGGCGGCCGGAATGACGGTGATGCCTGCTGCGCGCGCAGGCTGGTCATAGGCCTCGAACATTGCCTTCGCACTGGCCTGCTCGGCGGTGACATCCAGGTAGCTGCACCCGGTGCGCAAAGCGGACTCCACGATTGGGCCGGCCGTATCCATGAAGGGGCCTGCGCAATTGATGATGACGGCACAGCCGGCGAAAGCGCGATCCAGCGCAGCCGGGTCGTCGATCGTTGCCGTTCGTGCCGGCACGCCGGCGGGAAGCCTGGACGCGTCGCGGCCCACCGCGATGACCGGCAGCCCGCGGCGGCGAAGTTCGTTCACAACAAAGTTTCCGGTATGCCCGGTTGCGCCGTAGACCGCGATGGGCGCCGAGTTCCTGGCCATAAAACCTCCGATTGAAAGAGTACAAACGATTGAAAGAATACAAACGACCGACATGATACAGACCTGTCTGTTCTTGTAACTGTACAGACAGGTCTGTATCATGTCAAGGCCATCTTATCCACCGATCATGACCATGAGCACCCATTCCACACACGAATCCCGTCGCCGGACTCGCGGCGCAGAGCCGCAGGACTTGCGTGAGCGCATCCTCGCAACCGCATCGAACCTGTTCTACAAACGGGGCGTCCGTGCCGTCGGTGTCGACCTTGTGATCGAGGAAGCCGGCGTCGCCAAAACCAGCCTTTATCGGTATTTCCCCACGAAAGACGACCTCATCGTTGCGTTCCTCGAACGTGAGGACGTCGACTTCTGGTCGGTTTGGGACGATGTGGGTCAGCGGTACGCCGACGATCCGGCTGGCGAATTGGATGCCCACATGCGCTGGATCGGGGAGCGGCTCACGCGCTCGAACTATCGCGGTTGCCCGCAGATCAACGTCGCCGCGGAGTTTGCCGAGCACAACCACCCGGCACGACAGGTGGCCCGCTCCCACATGCAGGCACTTCGCGCACGCCTCGCCGCTATTGCCCATCGCCTCGACGTGGCGCGCCCCGACGAACTTGCTGCCCAGCTAGCCGTACTGGTCAACGGCGCATTCGTCAGCTCGGAGCTGCTCGCGCCCGACGAAGCGACAGAAATCCTGCGGGCTGCCGCCCGTGCACTGGTTGCCGCCGCGCGAACCACTTGGCGGATATAAGAGGAGTCCGTGAATTGCTCTTTCTTCGTGAGAAGCCGCTTAAGATGAGGGGCCATCCTCGCGGTTGCGGCTTGTGACGGAGGCTTCTTCCGTTACTGCGCCTTGCTCGCCCAGGGCGGAGGAAGGCGGTACCGAGGACAGTGCCGTCAGATAGTTTTCGCGCCACCAACTCAGGTTCTCGGTTTTCACATTGTCCAGAAGTGCGGCATGTCTCTTTTGGCGCTCCTCCAGCGACATATCCACCGCACTTTTGAATGCCTTGACGATGGCGGCACGATCTTTTGGTTCCACCAAAAGCGATTCACGGAGTTGAGACGCAGCTCCCGCTCTCGTAGACAGCACCAGAACGCCCGGGTCTTCCGGCGTCTGCACAGCGACGTATTCTTTGGCCACGAGGTTCATTCCATCGGCCACAGGCGTCACCACGCCCACCCGGCTTAGACGATACAATGCCGGCAAAGCGCTGCGGTCCACCGACTCGTTAAAGTACATCACAGGTTCCCACGTATCCGTTCCAAACTGGTCGTTGATTTCATCCACCAGTTTCCTGGTCTTCTCGCTCAGTCTGTCATAGGCAGGCACGCCTTTCCGTGTCGGGGCTGCGACCTGGACAAGTGTTACCTGGTTCAGCATCTCGGGGTGGGTCTCAAGCATCTCGCGAAAGGCCTTGAGACGCTTGGGAACACCTTTGCTGTAGTCCAATCGATCAACGCCGATCATCAGCATGCGCTTGCCGGATTCCTTGCGTACTTTGTCCAGGATGGCTTGGGAGCCGGGGCTTGGTTCGAGTGCCTGGAAGCTCTCGACGTTGATGCCGATAGGAAAGTCCTGCACGGTGGATTTCTTGCCGAAAGCATCCATGCGAGAGCCGGCAAGCCGCTGCCCGGCCCCCTCCATCTCCACGTACTTGCCAAGATTCTCCACGTCCTTGGCGCTCTGCATGCCGATGAGGTCATACGAGAACAGGGACTCCATCAATTTCCTGTGCTGAGGGATTTGCTTGATGACGTCAGGCGATGGCAGCGGAATATGGTTGAAGAAGCCAATCCGCTGCTTGCAGCCCAGCGCGCGCAGTTCCTGCGCAAGCGGAATAAGATGGTAATCGTGAATCCACAGAACATCGTTCTCCTTCAGCATGGGGGCCAACTCGGACGCGAACATCTTGTTGACCTGTTCATAAGCCTTGAAGTATGCCGGATTCAAATCCGCCAATTTCACTTTCTCATGAAAGATCGGCCAAAGCACTGAGTTTGAGAAACCCGCATAGTAGTTGTCATGTTGTTGCTGGCTCAGATCGATTTTGGCGAGCGTCGGGCATTCATCTTTGGCGAGCCCCCGGCATTCAAACGGCTCCGTTCGGATGCTCGTCGGGCCCGGTCCGTCGGGCGTCTTGCCGCTCCAACCAAACCACAAGTCGTTCTTGCGCATCACTTCACCCAATGCGACCGCTAGTCCACCTGCCGCCGGCTTCTTCTGGTCGATCACTCGATTCGATACGACGACCAATCTTCCCTGTGCGTCTGCCGCATCTGGCGCCTTGGAGCTGGATTCCTTTCCCGTTGTTCTTTCGTATTGCAAAACGGTTTCTGCGGAAGCTTGCGAGGACGTTGGCAATTGATTCTGAAATTCTCGAAGGAGCTTGTTTGCCAATGCCGGGCGCTGTTGATTGGGTAAATCTTGCGGCCGCAACTTTTTCGGTGAGGGTTGCGCATTATCTTCATCGGAATTTGAATCTGATCCGCCGATCGGCCTTTCCGACTCAACTTGTTGGGTTGAGATCGCAAATGCGTCATGTCGTGGAGATGACGGGGAAGAAGGTATGGATTTAGTCATGGGAATTGGGAAACTGAAAAACCGAGCGGGCTACCATGCCGGGAATGGCTCAATATGAGCTGACACTGTTTGTCAAATCTGGTATCAGTTACTTCAATTAAACCAATACATGCTGCACGACAATTGTGGTTCTACATGAGTGATTCTGGCGCTGCGAACAGTTCCCTATTTGAAGAAAACTTTCTCAATCTCATGCATTGGAATGAGAAGTCTGCTCCGCATGGAGCAGATTCAGAGTTCAGAAGAAATCGGAGAAGCCGTTACTGACGAAACGCACTCGGCGTCGAACCCAGCAGCTCCCTGAAAGAGGCAATGTATGCCGCCGGAGTTGCAAACTGCATCGCGCGGGCAATCTGCTTGACCGAGCGATCCGCCGCCAGCAAGTCCAGCGACGCCACGATGCGCGCGCGTTGTTTCCATGTCCTGAAACTCATGCCCACGTCTGCTGCGAAGTGCCGGGTAAAACTGCGTTCCGACATGAGCGCCGACGACGCCAGCTCTTGCATGGAAAGATTCCAGTTGTTGGCCGACAGCATGCGCATGACCGCGCCCCGCAACCTTTCATCCGCAGGCATCGGCAACTCGGTCGCAAGGGGTTCCGCTTCGCACAGGATCTGCAAGAGCAACTGTGCCATCAGGCGGTGGGTGCAAGGACCGTGCCGCGTATCGAAAAGGCCGAGCACCATTTCCTTGACCAGCGGAGTCGCGACAATCGCATGAACCCGATGTTGCTGCGCGAATCCCTCGCATTGCCGAATCAGCGAGGGATGGAAATAGACCGTGCGCATCTCGGTATGGGACAGCATGCGGATGGCGTGTACGGACGCCGGCGGAATCCACAAGGCGCGCTGCGGCGGGATGGTCCAGCGGCTTTTCTCCGTCTCCACCAGCATGACGCCGTTGAGCGCAAACACGAGCTGACCGGTCCGATGCTGATGCATCGGCAGCAGCGTTCCGCGGGCATGCTGCCTTTCCAGCGTGCGCAGCGTGCTGCTTTCGCTGTCTTCGGTTTGGCGCTTCGCCGATATTTTTTGGCGTTTTATTTCTTTCATGCCAGCATAGTATCGAGCATTCGCTAACGAAAGCAAGGAACGCCATGCAACAGTTCGACCACACCCAGCCAGAGGAACAACACATTACGTCGCCGGAAATCGGGAAACAGCCGTATCAAGAACTGGCAACGCCACCCGGCATGCAATTCGACACACGGCTCATTCACCTCGGGCGTTCTTCGTCCACGTTCTGCCAGTCGGTCAACCCGCCGCTGGTACGCGCCTCCACGACGGTCTTTTCATGCCTGGCCGACTTCAAGAGATCGTACGAAGGCACCGTTTTCGAATCGCCGCGCTACGGCCGCTCCGGCACGGCGACGAACTTCGAATTGCAGACTGCCATGGCGGAAATCGCCGGGACAGAAAGCTGCATCGCCACCGCCAGCGGCCTCGGCGCAATTGCGGCCGTGCTCGGCGCGCACGCCGGACCGGGTAAGCATGTGCTGGTGCACGATGCGGTGTACGGGCCCACCCGCACGCTTTGCGAAAAGGAGCTTGCCGCGCTGGGCTGTGCCGTCGAGTTCTTCGATACATGCGAAGAACTGTCTGCGCGAATTCATCCGCAGACCAGCCTGATTTACATTGAAGTGCCGTCATCGCTCACCATGCAAATGCTGGACGTGGACGAGGTATGCGCTATCGGCCATCGCGCCCATGTTCCTGTAGCGTGCGATTCGACCTGGGGAACACCGGTTTTTTTTGACGCGCATGCGCACGGCATCGACATTTCCATCCACGCCGCCACAAAGTACATCAATGGCCACTCCGATGTCATGCTTGGACTGATCACGGGCTCGTACGACAGCCTTGCGTCCATCCGGGTGTGGTGCGATCGCTACGGATCGCACGCCGCAGCGGATGCATGCTGGCTTGCCCTGCGCGGACTGAGGACGCTCGGCGTGCGAATGCGGCGGCATCAGGCAAGTGCCCTGACGATCGCGCAGTGGCTGCAACGGCAGGCGCAGGTAAAGAGGGTGTTTTTTCCGGTGCTTCCCGGAGACGCCGGGCATGCACTGTGGAAGAAGCAATTCTCTGGCGGCGCCGGACCTTTCACGTTCGAGCTTCAGCCGTGCGGCGAGGCCGCCTTTGAGCGGTTCATCGATGCGTTGAAGTTGTTCGGACTCGGCACGAGCTGGGGCGGTTTTGAAAGTCTGGTCATGCCGGCGATACCGCATCATCTGCGCGCGTGCAAGGTGCAACCCGACGAAGGGCGCCTGGTCCGCCTGCACATCGGGCTGGAAGATCCGGATGATCTTTGCCGGGATCTGGAGCAGGCGCTTGCGTGCATTTGAGCTTGCGACGGGTTCGTCGCAGAAGACGGTTTGGCACGCAGGGCAATGTGATGGAGAAGTGTGCGACCGGCCGAGCGGTGTTTGATCTGGTGAAAAGAAAGCGGCCAGAAGCAGCCATGGCAGCGCTGCTCAGAAAGCGGTCATTCAACGCCAGCAGCGCCGCCTTCGTTGCTTTTATGGCAATTGTTCTCTACACTGAACCTGAATCTGTCTATCGCTGTACCTGTCCGGCTTTCACGGATTTTTATGTTTCTGTTAAATCGGGGGATTCGCCGGAACCCAGAGATTGTGCGGCTTGGCGGCGGGGCAGAGAGAATGCATAACGGCTCGCCCGGTGCATAGCGGACGGGTCAAGCCTGTTAAATATTCAGTTAAATTGCTAGGAAAACGTACCATGGCAATCTGGCAGTTCGTCGTTGAATTAGTCCCCATTGAGTGGGCCGAAAAGCATAGCTACGATGCTCATCTACTTCGGGCAGAGGAAGGTTATGAATGTGAAGTGGCTTGGCTCGGCCGCCAACAAGAGCCCAATTACCATCAGGTTATCGGTTCTCACTTTGCTCCTGCGACAGCT
The DNA here is from genome assembly GCA_966212445.1 of uncultured Noviherbaspirillum sp. GTDB lineage: Bacteria > Pseudomonadota > Gammaproteobacteria > Burkholderiales > Burkholderiaceae_D > Noviherbaspirillum. Next base: position 53,252 of record CBIHRJ010000015.1, read on the forward strand.
TGGCACGAAGACCTGAAGTGTTGGGGAGGTGAGAAGTCGACGGACGTCCAGGTTTGGACGAAAAATGGAAGCATTTCGGGTATCCGAATTCGGATTGATGTTCGGAATGGCACTGAGGCAACGCGTGTGAAAGCGGTCCGGATTGCAAAGGAGCTTGGTTGTGTCTTTTTTCTTCCCGAGTCGAGCATGATAATTCAAGCGGACGAGCACAATTTGGCTGCACAGATGCGGGCATCACGAGCATCGGAATTCGCTGCCGATCCGAAGTCGTTCCTTGAAAAGAAGGCCGTGTAATTTAACTCGTCGTTGCACACTAACGCCTTTGGCGTAAGTGAACTCAGTCGTTAGCCATCACAGAGGCGCCTTTTGATGAAAATTGACTTAAAGAAAGAGCTGAAGCACCTTTATCAACCATCTACTAAGGTTGTAGAAGAAGTCAACGTACCAGCCTTCAACTATTTAGTGATCGATGGTCAAGGAGATCCTAATACGTCGCCTGACTATGCCCAAGCGGTAGAAGCTCTGTTCTCGGTTTCCTATACTGCCAAGTTCATGTTAAAGAAAAGCTCATCGGAAACGGACTATGCGGTTATGCCATTAGAAGGCCTTTGGTGGGCGGATGATATGAGGGTTTTCGCCTCCAATGACAGAGCAAAATGGAAGTGGACAATGATGATCATGCAGCCTTCTTTTGTGGAAAGGGAGGTGATTGACAAAGCGGTCTTTGAAGTGCAGCGAAAGAAGAAGCTCCCAGCTATCATCAAACTCCGGCTGGAGGATTTTTTTGAAGGACGTTGCGCGCAAATAATGCATATTGGTCCGTTTTCTGAAGAAGGTCCTACTATAGAGAAAGTCCACGCGTATATCGATTCCAAAGGTTTGCGGTTCGGAAAGCATCATGAGATTTATTTGAGCGATATTCGTCGCGCCGACCCAAAAAAATGGAAAACAATTATTCGCCAACCGATGCAATGATGGCTAACCATTGCAATGGACACAGACGGCTATGCCACCGGTCATCTCGGCGTAACCACCATGAATCCAAGCAAAGTTGATCGGACTCGAGTTGTAAAGCTGACAGACCTCCCAAATGTCGGGAAGGCCGGTGCTGAAGATTTGCGGCTTCTTGGTATCCACAAGCCAAGTCAGCTTGTAGACATGTGTCCGTTCGAAATGTATGAGATGCTCTGCGAGAAGACAGCATCTCGTCACGACCCATGTGTGATTGATGTTTTCATGTCTGTGACACGCTTTATGGCTGGCGAAGCGGCTCGCCCCTGGTGGGACTATACGGAAGAGCGAAAGCAATTACTCCTGGAAAAAGGTAAAAATAAATGAAATTCGGCTATGCCATTGTTTATGTTTCATCGGTGACGGAAACGCTTGCCTTCTATAAAGAAGCATTCGGTTTTGAAACCCGCTTTCTGCACGAGTCAGAGCAGTATGGGGAGCTTGAGACGGGTGCCACCGTTCTTGCCTTCGCATCTCATGCGATGGGAGAAATGAACCTCGGTGAGCAGTACCGGAAAGTCGATCCCGATGCAGATCCCTTTGGCGTTGAGCTGGCGTTCATCACCGATGACGTGGCATCGGCTTACGACCGCGCCGTTGCCGCGGGTGCCGCCCCATTCAAGGCCCCAGTTGAAAAGCCATGGGGGCAGGTGGTTGCGTATGTACGCGCCAAAGAGGGTTCGCTCATCGAGCTTTGTTCTCCGGTTGGAGGCTGACCCGGCGCTGCAATCGACGTGCTGGAGCACGCGGCGGGGATTTTCTACTATGCAGAATAAATCAGTGAAGTATTTGCATTTGTTGCCTGACTCCGCTTTGCCTGAGCTGGATGGGCTGCACCGGTTCAAGGCCGTATTGGTCATCGAATCGGAAGTGTCCCAAATCTGGCAGTGGGACGTGAGCCGTTGGCTTGTGTCGTCCGGCTGCCGGTACATGCTTGCGTGGGGAAAAGAATGCAGCGCATGGGATGACGCGGTGGATGAAGCGAACCTCGAAAGGTTTGACTATGACGATATTCCGGACGAAGAAACAGTCATGACGACCTCGCACGAGGACGACGATCTGGAAGAGGTGTTCTGGTTTGCGAAGAACCGCGCGAAGCATCCCGTGCTCGATTTGAACGAGATTGTGCTGATCCATGTCGGCGACGTTGAAAAACGCAAAGAATTCGAGGAACTCTATGCTGATGCATAACATGGGTGCTGCTTCTGCTCGTTCTCATGGAGATTTTGCGCTCCCGGCTCGCGTGGCACCGGTACGAAGATAAGGCTGTCGAGCAGGCGCTGCGGGACTGGTGCGGCGAGAATGGTCTGTGGCTGGATTCGTAGCGCTCCGGCTGTATTTCCTTTTGGGGAATATTGTTCTTGTCGCGTCCCCCGGTGCTTCATCCATTGACGTTGTACGACCGCCCACCTGCCGGCGGCACCAGTCTTGTTCCGATCCCGGTAAGTTTTTCGATTTGCCGGCAGCGCAAGTTTTGCTAACCGGCCGAAATCGGCCTGCCAAAGGCTGCGCAGCGAACGGTCTTCCCGATGTCCATTTTAAGGGGGGCCAAGAGTCCGCTCCTGTTGCGTGTGCTCTCATTCCAATTGAAAGCTAAAGAAGATGCTTGATCCCGGCGCTCCGGCGCGGAGGACGGGTTATTGCTATTTCCTTAATGCGAGAATGTATTTTAAATACTCAATCGGCAATGCGAAGATTTCACAAAATCAATTCGAGCTTAGGACACCTTCAGATAATGTTGCAAAAAATGCAAAACATTGATGCTTTCATCTTGATTTTAAGAACTGCAAGTATCAAAACTACTTAAAAACTAATTGAAAAACAGATTTCAGAAACTAAATTATATTGCTAAAATTAATGCATGAATTATTATTTAATGTAGTTTAGATATATAAATTGTTGCCGTAAACATATGGCGCCACGAGAGGCATGGTGATCGGGCTGCTAATTTCCGATAGGAAAAATCGGAAAGCAATATTGGCGGGAGGTGAAAATGGACACGTCTTTTATCTGTATCGAGTCAACAGTAACCATCCGTGCCGGTGCCGCCGCATTTGCATTAGAGGCATTGAAAGCGTACGCCTCGCCGCCCGTCCGGTCCGTGTTGTCGTCCCTCATCAATCCGTTGAGAGTTCTGCCAACCCCATTTTCGACGGTTCGGAAGCCGCGAACAGGGCGGCAACCTATGGTGCGCGGCATACGTTGCGCACGTAGCAGCGAAGTCCGGCAATGGCAAGCCCGAAGCAGCCGCTTCATGCGCGGTGCCTAAAGGAGAAAGAAATGGAAAAAATCGCGGAAAGATCGTCGCAAGAAAAAAGCGGGAGAGACGCACAGGGACGTCCGGGGACATACACGCCGCCGTCCCCGATCCGGGAAATTCGACGCCAGCTCGGATGGGGATTGATCCGGGCGGCACATGAAAGCACGATCAAAAGAGGAAGCCGCGCCGCCATGTCATTGCTCTTGGAAACCGGCAGTAATGCATGAAAAAATACTGCGCTTCATTATTTGCGGACAACAGGAAATGGATCATTGCCGCGCTTTCGCTGGCGTTTGCCGGTTGCGGCGGCGGGACAGACTCAAGCGGAAGCGCGATGCTGCTCCCGGTGACCTGCGCTGATTGGACTGCCGCCTATAGCGGAAGCTATTGGGTGCAAAACAACACCTGGGGCAAAGAAAAGCTGACCGGCTGGTCGCAATGCATAGGCATCGGCGATGGCGGGCCCGGATCGATCACCGCACGCTGGATTTGGGACTGGCCGAATTCCGGAACGAACGTCAAGGCATATCCGGAAGTGATTTTTGGGCAGAAACCTGGAACGCAAAGCTCCACTGCAGCATTGCCGCGCAAAGTCAGTGACATCCAGTCCGCTACAGTTGCATGGGACATCGAGTCGGACCACACGGGCAGCGGGAATACCGCGCTTGAACTCTGGCTCACTGACGTCCCCGGTCCGGTCGCCGATTTTTCCGCGCCGCCGGTAACACATGAAATCATGATTTGGCTGGAGGCATACGGCGGCATGCATCCCGGTGGAGCATTTACGGAACGTGTGACGCTTGATGGCGTGGACTATGACGTCTATATCGGCGATGACTTCGGAGAGGGATGGCGCTACATCGCGTTCGAAAGAGTGACGCCGCAGTTAGGGATCGGCGGACTTGACCTGGTCTCATTCCTTGCCTATCTGAGGTCCAAGCACCTTGTGACGGGAAACGAGTATGTGGCATCGATCGAGCTCGGCAACGAAGTCATCTCCGGCGCAGGACAGACCAGGCTGCATTCTTACACCGTATCCGTCGATTGATCGAAACGCATGCTTCTCCTCATATGCAAGGGTACGAAGCGGAGTGCCTGTTCAGGCTGTGCGCTTGTACGTTAGCCAGATATCATTTTGTGCTGGCGGTCCCCCGGTCGCCCGCGTTGTCTGCAAACACCATCTGCCCATTCTCCGTCCGCTTGTTGTCCCGGAATTCACCGATCCAGTAGCTGCCGTTCGCCCAGTCATACCGTCCCCGGCCCTGCATCTTGCCCGCTACCCAGATTCCCGAATAGACGTCGCCGTCCTTGAAGCGGTTGACGCCTTGCCCATGCGGCACGCCATCTTTCACTTCTCCTTCATAGCGATTGCCGTTGGCAAACACGAGGGTGCCTTTTCCGTTCGGCATGTCGCGCGCCCAGTCGCCGCTGTAGCGCTGGCCGTTGTTCCAGATGAACTTGCCTTTGCCTTCCTTGATGCCGTGCACCAGGGTTCCGTCGAAGCGGTTACCGTTGGTCCAGACGATGCTGACCTTGCCGGAAACGATGCCGGTTTTCGGGTCGACGGTAAAGTCGCCGCTCATCGTTTGGTCGGCCATCTTGACGACTTGCCTGCCGCTTGCGGTTGACGTTTCGGTTGCCGGTTGCGCCGGTTGCCGCGGCGCGGCTTCGGGTTGCTTCGGAACGATGGTGGCACTCGGCTGCGGCGGCTTGATGCTGACGACGCGCTCGGGCTTCGACGGCGCCGGTTCCGCTTTTGCGTCAACTTCCGGTTGCGGTGTTGGTTGTGGCGGCTCTTCTTCCGCGACAGGCGGTGCCGCCGGCTTTTGCGGCGTGAGGCTTGCGAGCCTGTCCCTGGCTACCGCAGCGAAGCCGCCGTTCGGATACTGGTGCAGATACGCTTCATAGGCGGGCGCTTCATTGATTGCGCTCGCGGTACGCCACAACTCTTCCTCGGCAGACTGCACCGGTTTCGATTTCGCGGCTGGCGTCTTGTCTTTCTGCACGTTCGCAACTTTCGGCTGCCTGCTCTCCAGTCGCAGTCTGGCAATCGCGGCGTGCAGGCCTTTCGGATGCTCCGCGAGATAGCGTTGATATGCGCTCGCCTTGTCGGATTTGCTGGCAAGCTGCCAGGCTTCTTCTTCTCGCGACAATTGGCGGGCGGGTGGAGCGGATTCCTCGACGGCGGGAGCCGGCTTGTCTGCCGCCTTTGCCGGCGGCTCGTTCGGGGACATGCCGGGTGTGGTGTCCGGAGTTGCATTCGCGACGGGTGGCGTGGGTGACGCAGGCGGTGCCTGCGGCTCGGCTGTCCTTGTCTCTGCGGTAGACGGCGCGGATGGCGGTGGCGGCGCCGTGTCGACCGGCTGTTCCGCCGACGCATCGTCCGGCGCACCGCTTGCGCCGGACGATGCGGGCCCGGCGCTCCCGCCGGAACTGAATATCGCCGGCTCGAACGAACGCTTCCATGGCTGTTGCGTACCGACATAGACGCCTGTTGCGACGCCGGCCGACAACAGCAAGCCCAGTGTCAGCCAGGTTGGCAGGCGGCGCTTGGGTTGCCGTTGAATGGCAGCTTCCCAGCCGTGCGACTCCTGTCTCAGACCGGCCGTACCGTTCACGCGGTCGTCGAAGCGCGGCTCCTGCCGCTCCTGTTGTTCCCGCCGTTCCGGCATTGCCGCAGGCTGCGGCTCGGGCTTGGCGTCGGCCACGCGCGTGGTGGGAATGTCGGCCGCCGACCAGCGCATGGTAGTGCCGGGCAGCGTGCGCGGCACGGTTCCCATGATGTCGAGCGCGCGCCGCAATTCAGCGACGGACCGATAGCGGTTTTCCGGCTTCACGGCGAGCGCCTTGTCGAGAACGGCGAGGAATGAACTGCTGTACCGTCCCTTGCCCGCTTCGTGCGCCGGCACCATTTCATCATGTACCATGCGTGCGACCGCAGGCGGCGGCGCGCGGCCGGTGATGACGTAATACACCACGGCCGCCAGCGCATAGATGTCGGTCCACGCGCCCTGGCGCAGGCCGGCGATGTCCGCGTACTGCTCGATCGGCGCGAAGCCCGGTTTCAGGATCACGGTCAGGCATTGCGTCAGGTCGCCGATGACGCGGCGGGCGGCGCCGAAGTCGAGCAGCAGCGGGCGGCCGTCCTTGAGCAGCAGGATGTTGTCCGGCGCGATGTCGCGATGAAAGCAATTGGCGTGATGGATGGTTTCGATCGCGTCGAACAAATCGCTCAGCAGCAGCCGCAGCCAGTTCTCGGTCGGTGTGATGCGGCGCTCCTTCAATGCCTGCTTGAGCGTAATGCCGTCATAGAACGGCATCACCATGTAGGCGGTGCCGTTGCCTTCCCAGAAGCGATGCACCTTGACCAGCGACGGCGAATCGAATTGCGCCAGCATCCGGGCTTCGTTGATGAAGCTTTTCAGGCCGGCGTTGAAGGTGCCGGCATTGTGCTGCGAACGTACGGTCACGGCCATCTTCGTGGTGCGCGTTGCCAGTCCGGACGGCATGTATTCCTTTAGCGCGACATGCCGTTCCAGCGAGTGGTCGTACGCGAGATAGACGATGCCGAAACCGCCTTCGCCGATCAGGTCGAGGATTTCGAATTCGCCCAGATGCGTGCCGATGGGCAGCACGTTGACACCGTGTTCCTGGATACCGTTCGGGCCCGCCTTGAACGGCATTCTGCGGGTACGCACCAGGGTCTTGTCATTGTCTTGGTTCATCATGGAAATCAATCGCTTCAAGGACGCCACGTTCTGCGGATACAGACTGCGCGTCGTAATGTACGGACGCTGCCGTCGCTGTTCCTAGCACCTTTGGTGCCAGGAGGTGCTGCGCGTTCCGGATACGCGATGCCCGGTGCATGGCGCCGGCGTGCGCGGCAGGAGTGAAGGGCATCTGTCTGTTTGCGCTGCGAGTTCGTTACACCGGATGGCGCGCGGATGTCGGCAGGGAGACGACAGGTTCATCACGCCCTGCCTGCGACAGTCGGAAAAATCGCGACACATCCGTTTTCACCGGCGGTTGCGCTTGCGCATGCGCGCGGCGCACCGGTAGTGACGTTCATCATCGTCACCCCGGAGAAAAGGACGTTGATCTGAATCGCGATTTGGTCGTTTTTTTTCCCGGCGTGACCGGGATGAGACAGATGCGCCCGCAGGAGGGACGAAGGTCAGAGCGAAGGGTTCAGTACCGTCTTTTCGGTGCTGTACATGTCCCGCGCGTGCACCACGACGACCGAAATGTTGTCGTGGCCGCCGCCCTGCAGCGCCATGTCGACCAGGGCTTCCGCCGCCAACAGGCAATCGCCGGCGGCAAGTATGTTTTGCATTTCCTGTTCGGAGACTTCGTTGCTCAGTCCATCGCTGCAGAGCAGGAATACATCGCCGTCGTCGACCTCGATGGTTTCTTCGTCGAGGTCCAGCGTGTCGGTGGCGCCGACCGCGCGCGTGATCAGGTTGCGTGCCGGGTGGTGGAGCGCGTCTTCGGAGGTGATGCTGCCTATCGACTTCAGTTCCTCGACCTGGCTGTGATCGCGCGTGAGCTGTCTCAGCTGTCCGTTCCTGTACAGATACGCGCGGCTGTCGCCCGCCCAGATGAAAGTGCAATAGCGTTCGCGCGCGGTCAGCACCACGACGGTACTGCCGATGACGCGCGCATTGCGGAGCGCTGCTTCGGCGAGCAGCAGGCGATTCACCGCCTGCAGGCTCCCATGCACGCCGGCAACGGTTTGCGCGAGGCTGTCGGACGGCGGCAGCGATGCCAGCGCATCGACGATCATCCGGCTCGCGACGTCGCCGAGCGCATGTCCTCCCATGCCGTCGGCAACCGCCCACAAGCCGCGTTCGGCACGATCAAGAATCGAATCTTCATTGATCTGCCGGATCAGGCCCACGTGCGAACGCGAGGCCGAAGTCCACTGAAATTCCGTTTCACACGTCACAAAAACCTCTCGGGTATGCGGATCCCTGATCAAATTCATAACGGACTGCCATAGCGAGAGTATAGAACCTGGAAGGCGGTTAGTGTTCGGTCAATAAGAAAGACATGCATAAATTGCCGCTTTAGCCACCTTCCCGTCTTTTGGCCTTGGCCTGCTACTGCTTGAAATTCGCCGCGATTTCGCTCACGGCGACGCTGATGTTCGCGTTGGCCGCCGTGTTGTTGACGTTGACCGACTGGAACTGGTTGTTCATCTGGTCGGCAGTGTAGTTGTTGTTGACCTGGTAGAAATTGACGACCTGCCCGAAGCCGGCGTTGCCGGGAACGGCCGGCACGTAAGGAGTGATCCACCCGAATACCCATGGCGCTCCGCCGCCCCGCACGGCGGACATTGCCTTGCGGTCGAGGGCACGATTCGACGCGAGATCCTTGATAACGATGGCGGCCATGTTTTTCTCCGAGAGGTTTGTTGAACGTTTGAGAGCGACTGAATCCATTCCGGCTTTCGATGCAAGCGCCATGCCTGTGCACGACGGCGCCTTGCGTTTTTGATACTGAAAGAAGGCCCGCGCGGACCTTCTTCCTTACGCGAACTTTGCCGGCATGTTCGGCAGACTGACCGCGTTGACTGCCCACAGTTCCGGGCTGATGTTCAAGCCCGACAACGCACTGCCGCCGACCCCGATGGTGCTGTTGTTGAGCACGCTGGTGGTCTGTGCCAGGTTGTTGGCCTGGTTGATGTTGATCGGCACATAGACCTGAACCTCGGGGCTGCCGAAGCCGGCGCCGCCGCGCACCGCGGACATGGCCTTGCGGTCGAGTTCCGCGCTGCGCTCCAGATTGCGAATGGTGAGGGATGACATGGTGTGTTCCTTTCAGTAAGAGTATCCGGCGCCGGCGGAGGCGGTTGCCTCCGCCGATTGCGCGCCGATCAGCCGATGGCGTTGATGCCTTGCTGGTTATTCCAGGCGGAGATGCCGCCGCCGAATACGGCCGAGCCGTTGCCGGTGGCATTGCTTTGCATCTGGTTATTGGCCTGGTCGACCGAGATCGTCGTGGTCGTGGTCGGCGACGGATAGGACGAATGCTCGTAGCTGGTCTTGCCGGAAAAGTACGAAGGCATTTTCCAGCCGCCGTAGCTACCGCCGCGGACAGCGGTCATGGCCTTGGCATCGAGTTCTGCGGTGACGGACAGGTCGTTGATGATGAGGGTGTGCATGGTGTTCTCCAAAAAAATAATCGTAAGTGATCGTGATGTGGTGCCGTCCGGATCAGAGTGCCGCGTACGGTGCCGCGCCGACGACGTTGAAACCTTGCTGGTTGTTGTAAGCGGTGATGCTGCCGCCGAAAACCGCCGAGCCGTTGCCGGTGGCGTTGCTCTGCATCTGGTTGTTTTGCTGCGAAATCGACAGCGTGGTCGTGGTCGACGACGGGTAGGACGGGTGCTCGTAGCCGGGCTTGCTGGGGAAGCAGGAAGGCATCTTCCAGCCGCCGTAGGTGCCGCCGCGCACGGCAGTCATCGCCTTGGCATCGAGTTCTTCGGTAACGGACAGGTCTTTGATCATGAGGTTTTGCATTGCGATTCTCCTGGTAGGAAGTAGGTTGGGTTTGACGAGCATTTCGTTGCGCTCGGCAGACATATCGCAGGGACTGTGCCAGCGCGTCGGGTAATGCCATAATCGTTGGCTAAGTTATTGAAATATATGAGGAAATAATGGCGGCGGCGAGCGAATGCCGCGCGGATCGGCATCGGAACGAGAGATTGGATGGCGGGCTGCATCCAACACATTTCAGGAAGCTGTTCGGTGTGACCGAACGGCGCAAGGAGGAAGTTGGTACGGTGTGAAACGCAGGCCGCCCATCGCAGAATTCGAGATGGATGCATGGCAAGCCGCGGTATCTGAAAGACAGGCCTCTCTGATAGAATCCGGCAATGCGTGCGCTACTTGTCCTCTTGCTGTTTTTCTCGATTGCCTTTCAGGGCATCGCGAACGCGTATACATTCAAGCAAGCCTGTTCGATGAAACAGGGCCAGCACGACATGACGATGGAACAATCTGCAGCGGCTGACGATTGCTGCAATGATGCCGACGGCGCCGCCAAAACGGGCAAGGCGTGCAAGACCGGACAAGCGTGCAATCCGTCTTGCGCATCCGCCGTCGCATCGTTCCAGGCCGCGACGCATCCTCCCGTGTCATCCTGTTTCGTCCCGGTAGCCGGGTTCATTCTCCCTTCGGGTTCCCCCTCCGGCGTCTGGCGACCGCCGACGCTTGGCTGATTCCGTTTACCTGAGTGCTGTTTCAGTCCGCCCCTCGATGCGGCGCGCCTGAAGCGGCGGTTTGTGTGCGCCGCGGCTTTGCTGCAGCGGCACATTACTCGTTCGGATTCCGTTTATGCCATTTCCTGTTTTTAGTTGGACACTCATGCGGGTGCTCCAGAGAAACGTGCGCGCGCTTGGTGTCACATTGCTCACAGCCAGCCTTTCCGGCTCGGCACTCGCACAATCTCAAACGCTGACTTTAGACGCGGCGCTGCGCGCCGCTGAAACCCGTTCACAAGCGCTGTCCGCACAGGACGCCGCCGCCGCATCGGCCCGCGAGATGGCGGTCGCGGCAGGCCGTCTGCCCGACCCGACGCTGCGGCTTTCCGTCGATAACCTGCCTGTCGACGGGCCAATGCGCTACAGCTTCACAGAGGACTTCATGACCATGCGCTCGATCGGGCTGACGCAGACTTTGACGCGCGAAGACAAGCGCCGCGCCCGCGCTGCGCGCTTCGAACGCGAAGCCGACGCGGCCATTGCCATGCGAACCATGCGGCTGGCCGGCCTGCGCCGCAACACGGCGCTCGCCTGGTTCGATCGCTATTACCAGCAGCAAATGGTTGATCTGCTGACGCAACAACGCATGGAAGCCGCTTCGCAGATCGAATCCGCCGATGCAGCGTTCCGCGCCGGACGCGGCCCGCAAGCCGATGTGTTCCTGGCACGCGCGGCGGTGGCGCGCATCGATGACCGGCTCCGGGAAGCCCGGACGCGCCTGACGAATGCAGTCACGACGCTGCAACGATGGGTCGGCGATGCGGCGGCAGTTCCGCTGGGGTCGCCGCCGCCGTTGTCAAAGACCCGTTTGGAAGCCCACTCGTTGGCGCACCAGCTCGATCAGCACCCCGACATCGCCCTGATGGCCGCGAAGGAGGACGTTGCCCAGGCGGAAGCCGACGTTGCGCGACAGGACAGGCATGCCGACTGGAGTGCGTCGCTAATGTACAGCCAGCGTGGGCCGGCTTTCTCCAACATGATTTCATTCGGCGTCTCGATCCCGTTGCAGTGGGATAAAAAGAATCGCCAGGACCGTGAACTCGCCGCCAAACTGGCCAAGGTGGAACAGGTGCGTGACGAGCGGGAAGAGATGGTGCGCGAACACCGGGCCGAGACGCAGCGCTGGCTGGCTACATGGCGCAGCGATCTCGATCGTCTCCATGACTACGACACGACGCTGATTCCTCTTGCGCTTGACCGCACGCGCGCGACGCTGGCCGCCTATCGCGGCGGCAAGGCGTCCCTGTCGGACGTGCTCGAGGCGCGCCGAATGGAAATCGACACCCGTATCGAACGTCTGCGCATCGAAATGGAGACGGCCTCGCTATGGGTTGAACTTGAATATCTGGTGCCGGAAGAGCCGACGGCCGGAACCTCTGCGCCTCAGGCAGTAACAGTGAGCACCCAGGAGAAACAACCATGAAACGCAAAGCGATTGTGATCTGCCTGATCGCTGCCGCCGGCTTTGGCCTTTACCGGCTCGGCATGCAACACGGCACGGCACTGTCTGCCACCGCGCCGACCGATACTGGATCGGCCGCAACGGCGAAAACACCGGCAGCTGCGATGATCGACCCGACGACCTGGGGCATCCCGGAGGGTGAGGCGGCGACGCGCCGCCATATCAAGGACGGCCTCAAGGCCGGCGCGATCGATCCGCTGACCGGCAGAAAAATCCTCTACTACCACGACCCCATGGTGCCGGGGAAAAAGTTCGACGCACCCGGCAAATCGCCCTTCATGGACATGATGCTGGTGCCAGCCTATGCCGGCAGCGAGGGCGCGGACGGCAGCACCGTCACTGTCAGTTCGCGTATCCAGCAGAATATCGGTTTGCGCACTACCGTCGTGACAACTGGAGTGCTGGCTCCCCAGGTGTCGGCCGTGGGGGCGATTGCCTGGAACGAACGCGACCAGGCCACGGTGCAGGCCCGTGCGATGGGTTACGTGGAGAAGTTGCATGTGCGTGCGACGCTGGATCGCGTGAGCAAAGGCCAGCCGCTGGTCGATCTCCATGTACCCGACTGGGTGGCGGCACAGGAGGATTTCCTGGCGGTGCGCCGCATGCACGGCCCTGACATGGCTGCGCTGGCGGATGGTGCGCGCGCCCGCATGCGCCAGGCCGGGATGGACGACGCACAGATCCGGTTGGTGGAATCGACCGGCCGGGTTCACCCGCGTCTGACGATCCGTGCGCCGATCGGCGGCAGCGTCACCGAATTGATGGCGCGCGAAGGCATGACCGTCATGCCGGGCATGACCCTCGTGCGTATCAACGGACTCTCCAAGGTGTGGGCCAACGCCGAAGTGCCCGAAAGCCAGGCCGCCTTGCTGCAACCGGGCGCACGGGTCGTTGCGAAAACGCCGGCGCTGCCGGGGGCGAGCTTCGACGGGCGCGTCCAGGCATTGCTGCCGGAGGTGAACCCGCAGACGCGCACCCTTAAGGCACGCATGGAACTATCCAATCCAGGGGCGCGCCTGGTGCCCGGCATGTTCGTGCAAATGGACCTGACCGGCCCGCATGCCGGCAAGACGGCAATCGTGCCGACCGAGGCCATCATCCAGACCGGCAAACGCAGCCTGGTCATGCTGGCCGAGGATGGCGGCGTATTCCGCCCGGTCGAGGTCGAAACCGGCATCGAGGCGAACGGGCAGACCGAGATCAGGCGGGGCGTTCAGGCGGGGCAGCGCGTGGTGTTGTCCGGCCAGTTCCTGATCGACTCGGAAGCCAGTCTCAGGGGCGTCGAGGCGCGTCTGAATCGGGATTCGGCTCGTGATTTGGACCAGGGCGCTGAGCAGGCCGCCACCGCAGACATCCATAGAACCGCAGCGCACATCGAGGCGATCAAGGGCGACGTGCTGACCTTGAGCCACCCGGCGATCCCTGCGCTGAAGTGGCCGCCGATGACCATGGATTTCAAGCTGGCTCCGGGCAGTCGCACGCCCGATGTCGCGGCCGGACAGGACGTTGAAATCGAATTCCGCATGCAGGAGGACGACGCCCCGCAGATCGTGGCGATCCGCCGCACTGCGCCCCGCAGCGCGGCGGGAGGTGCAAGATGATCGCGCGCCTGATCCGCTGGTCCATCTCCAATCGCGTTCTGCTGCTCCTGGCGACCTTGATGATCACCGCCTGGGGCCTGGTCTCGCTATTCCGGACGCCGCTCGATGCGCTCCCCGACTTATCGGACGTGCAGGTGATCATCCGTACCACCTGGCCGGGCCAGGCGCCGCAACTGGTCGAGAACCAGGTCACCTATCCGCTCACCACCACCATGCTCTCGGTGCCCGGCGCCAGGGTCGTGCGCGGCTATTCTTTTTTCGGCGACAGCTATGTCTATGTGCTGTTCGAGGACGGAACCGACCTTTACTGGGCACGCACACGCGTGCTGGAATATCTCAACCAGGTGCAATCGCGCCTGCCGCCGACAGTTAGCTCCTCGATCGGGCCGGACGCCACCGGCGTCGGCTGGATTTACCAGTACGCGCTGGTTGACAAGTCAGGCACGCAGGACATCTCGCAACTGCGCGCCTTGCAGGACTGGTTCCTCAAGTTCGAACTCAAGACCGTCCCCAACGTGGCCGAAGTGGCCACCATCGGCGGCATGGTGCGCCAGTACCAGGTCGTGCTTGACCCGGACAAACTGGCGGCCTACCGCATTCCGCAGGACAAGGTGATTGACGCGATTCGCCGCGCCAACCAGGAAACGGGCGGCTCGGTACTGGAAATGGGCGAAGCCGAGTACATGGTGCGCGCCTCCGGCTATCTGAAAACCCTGGATGATTTTCGCGCCATTCCATTGATGACCACCGACGCCGGCGTCTCGGTGCGCCTTGCCGACGTGGCACGCATCCAGCTTGGGCCGGAAATGCGGCGCGGCATCGGCGAGCTGGATGGCGAGGGGGAGGCGGTCGGCGGGGTCATCGTGATGCGCTCAGGCAAGAACGCGCTGGAAACGATCAAGGCCGTGAAGACCAAGCTCGCGAATGTGCAGCAGAGCCTGCCCAAGGGCGTGGAGATCGTCCCGGTGTACGACCGCTCCAGCCTGATCCATCGTGCCATCGACAATCTCGGCCATAAACTGGTTGAGGAGTTCATCGTCGTTGCCGTGGTGTGCGCGATTTTCCTGTTTCATCTGCGATCGGCCCTGGTCGCCATTGTCTCGCTGCCGCTGGGCATCCTGATGGCCTTCATCGTCATGCAATATCAGGGCGTCAACGCCAACATCATGTCGCTCGGCGGCATCGCCATCGCGGTAGGCGCGATGGTGGATGCGGCGGTGGTGATGATCGAGAATGCCCACAAGCATCTCGAAGCCTGGACGCACGAACATCCCGGCGAACCGCTCCAGGGTGAAACCCGATGGAAAGTCATCGCCGATGCGGCGGCCGAGGTCGGGCCGGCGCTGTTCTTCTCGCTCCTGATCATCACGCTGTCCTTTGTGCCGGTGTTCACGCTGGAGGCGCAGGAAGGGCGGATGTTCTCGCCGCTGGCGTTTACCAAGACCTACTCGATGGCGGCGGCGGCCGGGTTGTCGGTGACATTGATTCCGGTCTTGATGGGCTACCTGATACGCGGCCGCATCCCCGACGAGCGGGCCAACCCGCTCAACCGCTGGTTGATCGCGATCTACCGCCCCTTGCTGGATGGCGTGCTGCGCTTCCCGAAAACCACGATAGCCATGGCAGTCCTTCTGCTGTTGGGAAGCCTGTGGCCCTTGCAGCGCATTGGCAGCGAGTTCATGCCGCCCTTGGACGAAGGCGATCTGCTGTACATGCCCACGGCACTGCCGGGCCTGTCCGCCGGCAAGGTGGCGGAACTGCTGCAACAGACCGATCGCCTGATCAAGAGCGTGCCCGAAGTAAAAAGCGTCTATGGCAAGGCCGGGCGGGCCGTAACCGCGACCGATCCCGCGCCGCTGGAGATGTTCGAGACTACCATCCAGTTCAAACCGCGCGAGACGTGGCGTCCCGGCATGACCCCCGACAAGCTGGTCGATGAACTCGACAAGATTGTGCGGGTGCCGGGCTTGACCAACATCTGGGTGCCGCCGATCCGCAATCGCCTGGACATGCTGGCCACCGGGATCAAGAGCCCGGTCGGCGTGAAAGTGCTGGGCTCCGATCTCGCCACCATCGACCGGCTCGCCGGCGAAATCGAGCGGGCACTCAAGAACGTGCCGGGCGTGACCAGCGCCTTCGCCGAGCGCCTGACCGGGGGACGCTATGTGGACGTGAACATTCAGCGCGACGCGGCATCGCGCTATGGCCTGAACATCGCCGACGTGCAGTCGATCATCGCTTCGGCGGTCGGCGGCATGAATATCGGCGAGACTGTCGAAGGCTTGCAGCGGTTTCCGATCAACGTGCGCTATCCGCGCGAGATCCGGGACTCGCTCGCCGGCCTGCGTGCCTTGCCTATCGTCACGCCGCGCGGGCAGCAACTCGTGCTTGCGGACGTGGCCGACATCCGCGTCACCGACGGGCCGCCGATGCTGCGCAGCGAGAATGCACGGCTGGCCGGCTATGTGTATGTGGACATCCGTGGGCGCGATCTCGGCTCGGCCGTGCGCGACATGCAAGACGTGGTGAGCGCGAAGGTGAAGCTGCCGCCGGGCTATTCGGTGTCGTGGTCCGGACAGTTCGAGTTCCTTGAACGCGCCAGCGCCAAGCTCAAGCTGGTGGTGCCCTTCACGCTGCTTATTATTTTCGTCCTGCTGTATCTCACCTTCAAACATGTCGGCGAAGCGCTGCTGATCATGACGACCCTGCCGTTCGCCCTGGTCGGCGGCATCTGGTTGCTGTACCTGCTTGGTTACAACCTGTCGATCGCCGGTGCGGTAGGCTTCATTGCGCTGGCCGGCGTGGCCGCCGAATTCGGCGTGATCATGCTGCTGTACCTGAAGCAGGCGTGGTTCGAGCGGCTTGACCAGAACAAGGCGAGCGAGCTAGACCTGCTCGACGCCATCCGCGACGGCGCGGTGCTGCGCGTGCGGCCGAAAGCGATGACGGTCGCCGTGATTCTGGCCGGACTGTTCCCGATCATGTGGGGCAGCGGTACCGGCAGCGAAGTGATGCAGCGCATTGCCGCACCCATGGTCGGGGGTATGATCACCGCGCCGTTGCTGTCGATGTTCGTAATTCCCGCGGCTTACCTGCTGATGCGGCGGCCGAGAGCGATTCGCATGCCACGCGTATTCCGGAACAAGCGTGGCGAGCAGGCCTGAACGATGAGGCTTTGCATTGCGATTCGCCTGAAGGAAACGGGTTGGGTTTGAAGCACATTTCGTTGCGCTCGGCAGACATATCGCAGGGGCTGTGCCAGGGCGCGAGACTGGCTTGTCTCGCGGCTGCGAGTCATTGAAAAGCGAGGAGAAATGCGGAATGCTCCGGAGCGGCACGGGAGAACAGGATAGCGACAAGCCGGGTAGCGGATGCAGACCTTCCGACTAATGCAACTGCCGCCAGGAACGGCGGCGTCATCGTCTTCAACTTGTTTGAAAGACGCTGCTTGCACGCCATCGCCAGGTTCTCCGAAGGTGCGTTTGCCAATCGAAATTAGGGTGTGCTAAATTCCGCTAGCGATTTGAAAAAGAAGCAATATTTTTATGGCAACGGTGATTATGCATAGTAGTTTGTCGGTAAACAAAGCGCCTTTCAGGGTGCCCACTTTGTGTTAGGCCCCATGATTTCCTTTCGCGCCGGCTCTTGCCGTTTCCACTACCGAGTGGGGGCCGTAATTCTCGATGAGGAGCATGTGCTTCTTCATCGTCTAGAAGGAGATGACTTCTGGGCTCTGCCTGGTGGTCGTGTCAATCCAGGCGAGTCTGCTGCCGATGCGATCTCGCGAGAGTTTTTCGAGGAGCTTGGTGTTCGAGTGAAGTGCAATGAGATGCTGTGCACGGGCGAGAACTTCTTTGAATACCAAGGCGAATCACACCACGAGATAGGGATGTACTTTTCAGTGGCGTTTCCCTCCGACTCAGCGCTTCTGGAGAAGGGGCGCTCGCACCTGGGCACGGAGGGAGGGCGAACGCTCGAGTTCAAGTGGTTTTCCCTTGTGGAGTTGCCAAGCGTCGATCTTCGCCCCGTGGCGCTTAAGGAGCCACTTTCCGAAGGTGGTCTGCCGCGGCACTTTGTGCAGCGAGGGTAGATTTGTGGCCAACCCCTTCATCGAGCGGACGTCCCAAAGCCAGCTGCACTGGTTTTGTGCCGTCGCTCATGTCGAACGTTGAGGTTGTGCGAAAACCCCATGCACGATAGAAAGTTCATGTGCAAGTCATTGATTTTAAAAAGCAGGCGGAACCAAAGGGCCGGTAAATACAGACTTTTTGCACAACCTCGTTAGCTTGCATAAAATGTGTTTCGTCACCGATGGCTTCTGCGTGATCAATGGGTTGTTGTCCGAGCAGGAAATTGAACTCGCAAGGGAACTTGTACGTAAGTTAGTAGCGCGCCACAAGCAAGGTGAAATCAAGGTCACCAGTGGCTCGGTGACTATCGCCTCCGTCACTCGTTCCCGCCCAGATCGGAATCCCGACGTAGAAGCGGATCAACACGAGCATGAGCCTTTTATCATAGGCGATCTTATTTCCCTCGACCCCCGATTTTGCCGGATTATCGCAAAAGATGAAATCTGGTCACACGCAGCCACACTTTTGAAGTGTCCGCAGCATGAAGTCGTGTTTCACCTATCCAATCTAACTCGAAAACCGAGTGGCATCGGACCGGCCATCGCTTGGCATCGCGATGCAACTAATACATATTTCGCGTCAGTTGACAGGCGAACAATTCGAATGCTTTTTCCATTACAGCTGATGTCAGCCACAAATGGAGGAACTGCAGTGCTACCTGGATCGCATTCAATTTCGTCTACGAGCGGTACGCCGACTTACGAAAGTACGGTATGCCCTACCGTACGACAAGGCTCAGCATTAGCGTTACATGCTGAAGTGTTGCATGGTAGCGAGCCGAATAGAAGTGCTATGGAACGTGACGTTATCGTTCTTCAATTTGGTGTCAGTTCGTCTCCACTGCGCTATCGAGCCACCGAGTTCTTATCCATGTCCAGCAAGGAGCAGTTTGCCGCATTCAACGCGACCCTTTTTCGGGCTAATCCGGCATCTCAGGTCGACGGTCGGCATTGAGACCCAACATGTCGGTCAACCGGAGGCGCCACGGCAGGCCAGCCAGGTCATGTAGCCGCCTTTGCTCATCATCGGCCGCACGGCACGGCCGCCTTGCCGCGTCGCCCCGGTTACCTCTACCCAAGGCAATCAGGCACAAACATGCGCAGTGAATCGGACCGATTGCGGGAAGTAGGGCGTATGCGCCGGCAGCTTGAATCGGACGGCTTCCCTCGTCTCCAGATGACGTTGATCGTTGCGATAACCGGAGCAGCCGGTTTCGTCGCCTCATACCTCCTGCTCCATGCCGGTCTGCGGGAGATGTGGGTCCGCTATCCGGCGGCGGTCGGCTTTTCCTACCTGGTATTCCTTTTTCTTCTGTGGCTTTGGTTGAGAAGCAGCGCAAGCGACTATGCCGATATCCCGGATTTTTCAGGTGTCGGTACATCGGGAAGCTCCGGCGGCGGGTGTGGTTCGGAGCTGACCGAAAGTCATCCTGTCCTGCCGGGGGATTCTGGCGATGTCGGCGACGTGCTCGGAGCCGCAGCCGACACAGACGAATTCGCCATCCCGCTTGTCGCCATCATCCTGTTCGCCGTACTGATCCTATCGTCATTCTGGGTGATTTACACGGCCCCGGCTCTGTTTGCCGAACTGCTTGTCGACGGCGCTCTCGCTGCCGGCTTGTATCGCCGCCTGCGAGGGGGCAAACCGCATCACTGGATTGAGACGGCGGTCCGCAGGACAGGCATGCTGTTCCTGGCAACGGCGGTTCTGGTTGCAGCCTGCGGCTGGTTGATGACAATATATGCGCCGGGGGCACGCTCCATCGGCGACGTACTCGCGCATGCAAGGCAGCCTCGCCACGAAGGCGTCCAGGTCGTCGACCGACACTGACCGCTGCATCACCGGCTGTTCGGGGCGCAAGGCCGGAAAGCTTGTTCATGGAACGCTTGAATACGGAAAAGCATGAAAGAACAAAACGAAGAATTTCCGTCTATCCTTGAAGCGGTATTTCTGGTCATCGGCCTGTTTATCGCCGAGTACCTGATAAGCGCGATTCTTTTTGATCTGCGATTTCTCTCAAGTGTCGATCCGAGGGACATCGCGGGTGTGGTTGCCATATTGGGCAACGGTATCCTGTTCAGCGTGCTGCTTCACTATAAGCGCATGAGCTACCGTTCCCTGTTCCACCCTTCGCCCAATTCAGTCGCTGCAACCGTCGGTACCCTGGCCCTGCCGGTTCTGTTTGTGATTCCCGGCCTGCTGATGACCGCATGGACCATCCAGGATGTCGTGCAATGGGCATTCCCCATGTCTTACGGGGAACAAGCCACATTCGACAAGATGATGTCGAATGGCCTGACTTCCGTGATTACCGTATGCATCCTCGCGCCGTTTCTCGAGGAGATGCTGTTCAGGGGCATCGTGTTGCGCAGCTTCCTGCGCCAGTATCGCCGGCCGCATGCAATCCTGGCGTCGGCGATATTGTTCGGCGTGGCTCACCTCAACATCTACCAGTTTCCGGGCGCCGTCATCATCGGAATTTTTTCGGGATGGCTGTATGAGCGCACCCGTTCGCTCTGGCCATGCATCCTGCTGCATGCAGCCTTCAATTCTGCGGTCACATGGATGTACTTGTCGCTGGGGACCGGCAAGGCCGCCGGCACGTGGGAGCCATCCATGTTTTTGTGGATTGCCGCCTTTGTCCTCGCATTCGTCGGCGTTTCGCTTCTCCAGCGCCTTCTCGATTCACGCAAGGCGGCGGCCTGATCGTGCCTGCACTACCAGACATGTCAAAAGACATCTGACGACCGGCTTGGCACCCGGCAGATTCACCAAGAGGAGGAAAGATGTTTTCGACGATTTCAATGCAGAGGCTGAGTGTCGGTTCCGTGTACAAGCTGTGCCTGATCGGACTCGGTGCCTCGATGATTCCGCTTGGTTTTTTCTTTGGCGTTCTTGCCCTGTTCGGGTTCAATACCGTCATATGGAATGGCCAGCACCTTCACGGTGCGGCAGGGCTGGCCGGCGGCCCTCTCGTGGGTGCCTTTGTAGCGCTGATGCTTACCGCCGTTATGGGTTCTCTCGCCGCGATCGGTCTCTGGCTGTATTCGAAATTCCGGCCAATCACCCTGTCGGCCAAGAATGTCGGCTGAACCGCTCCGGAAAAAAGAAAAAGGCAGGGAGAACCCTGCCTTCCAATGCTCGCTGCGCCGGCATGCCCGCGCAGCAAAAACAAGAACGCATCAATCCTTCGAGAACGCCTTGCCGTTGAATTCGTAGGTGACCAGCGTGCCGTTCAGCTGCCCCATGCCCGGCGCGTTCGCCGGCATGCCGGGCGCGGCGACGCCTTTCACGCTGCGGTGCGCGATCAGCTTGTTGATCGCGGATGCGGGCACGTGGCCTTCGATGACCTGGCCGGACTTGTCCAGCACGGCGGTGTGGCACGATGCCATCGACTCGGGCACGCCGAAGCGTTTCTTGATCGACCTCATATCGCTCGAATTCACGGCCTTGACCTTGAAGCCCGAATCCCGCAAGTGCTGCACCCAGCCTTCGCAGCAGCCGCAGTTGGGATCCTTGTAGACGGTGATTGCTTCGCCGGCGGCGAATGCGGTGGTGTAGGTGGCCGCGAGCAGGGCAGTCATCAACAGTTTTTTCATGATCGAAAACTTTCAGTCGGTTTGTCAGATTCGTGTCCGTGGACGGGAACGATTGTCCCGTTACGGCAGCGTCAGGTTCACCGTTTTCTGGATCGGCGGATAACAGACGCCCAGTTTTTCATGGCATCCCTGGTAGGACGCCAGCAGCGTCACATTGCCGGCCTTGCCGCTGCGGTTCAATGCGATTTCGACCGGCACGCTGCTGCGATAGACCTCGGTCTTGCCGAAGATCTGGTCGGTTTTCATTTCGCCGGCCGGCAGCTTGATGGTGCGTATGCTCACGCCGCTCGCATCCTTCAGCGAAAAGCGGATCTTTTCCTTGTAGAGGTAATACCCCCTGGCCGGGATCAACTCCGCGACCATGGTCGTCGGATTCTTCACCGACACCTTCAGCATGAATGCCTGGTCGGGTTCGATCAACTCGTCTTCTCTCGCATTGGAGAGAAGACCGGCCAGGCCTTTCTGTGCGCTGGAGGACGCCGGCGGTTGCGCAAACGCCGATGCCGTCATGCCCAGGAGCAGCGATACAAGCAAAATCGATTGAATGCGTTTCTTCATCTTGGAAATTTTCCTCAGGGAGTCAAGGTGATGACCGTAAGACGCAATGAATGTGCTGTAAGGAATGTATACCAATATCCATTACAGCGCTTTTTTCGCAGATGCAATGCCTGCCTGACAAGGGAGACACCAATCACGGTGGCAGTGAAGGGGAGATGTTCGATTGCCGGAGTGTAAGAACATAAGAACAGGACGCGCCATTTTCCTTGATGTGAGTTAAGGCACTCCGATTCGGCGAGAGACGGGTAGTGCGGCTGGGGAAGGCGCCGGCCGCACTGCCTCTTCCGGCATGAACGCCGGCGGTATGTCTATTTGCGCAAGCTGCTTCCCGCGGCAAGTCCGCCGCTGCCCGTCAGCTTGTCGGAACCGATGCCGCCCGGATAGCTGAAGATGCGGTTACTGCGCCAGATGGCGCTCCCCTGCACGGTGCGGCGGCCGCCGGAACGTGCGCCGCCGACGATTGCGCGCATTGCCTGCCGATCGAGATCGGCGCTTTCCGTGAGGTCCTTGATGACGATGTTGGCCATGACATGCTCCTTGTGATCCGGGCCAAAACAGTGATGAAACGGTGAGCCCGGTCGTTGATAAAAATGATAGACGCCATTTGCCCGGGAAGCCAGTACAGGCTGCCCGGGTTGTGACTAGCGGCGCTTGTGCCGAGCTTACGCGAACTTTCCCGGCATGTTCGGCAGGCTGACCGCGTTCACTGCCCACAGTTCCGGGCTGATGTTCAGGCCCGACAATGCGCTGCCGCCGACCCCGATGGTGCTGTTGTTGAGCACGCTGGTGGTCTGTGCCAGGTTGTTGGCCTGGTTGATGTTGATCGGCACATAGACCTGAACCTCGGGGCTGCCGAAGCCGGCGCCGCCGCGCACCGCGGACATGGCCTTGCGGTCGAGTTCCGCGCTGCGCTCCAGATTGCGAATGGTGAGGGATGACATGGTGTGTTCCTTTCAGTAAGAGTGTCCACCGGCGGCAGTCCGATCAGTAGCCGATGACGTTGGCGCCTTGCTGGTTGTTCCAGGCGGAGATGTCACCGCAAAACACCGCCGAACCATTGCCGGTGGGATTGCTCTGCATCTGCTTGTTGGCCTGGTCAACCGAGATCGTGGTGGTCGTGGATGGCGACGGATAGGGCGAATGCTCGTAGCTGGTCTTGCCGGAAAAGTACGAAGGCATCTTCCAGCCGCCGTAGCTGCCGCCGCGGACTGCGGTCATGGCTTTGACATCGAGTTCTGCGGTGACGGACAGGTCTTTGATGGTGAGGGTTTGCATGATGGTTCTCCAATAAAAATGTGAATGCTGGTTGCTTATGTCGTTGCCGGATCAGCCGACGACGTTGAAGCCTTGCTGGTTGTTGAAAGCGGAAATGCCGCCGCCGAAGACCACCGAGCCGTTGCCGGTGGCATTGCTCTGCATCTGGTTGTTCTGCTGCGAAATCGACACGTCGGTCGTCGTGCTCGACGGAGTGGACGGATGCTCGTAGCCGGGCTTGCTCGGGAAATACGAAGGCATCTTCCAGCCGCCGTAGCAGCCGCCGCGCACGGCGGTCATCGCCTTGGCATCGAGTTCTTCGGTAACGGACAGGTCTTTGATCATGAGGCTTTGCATTGCAATTCTCCTGGTAGGAAGTGGGTTGGGTTTGAAGAGCATTTCGTTGCGCTCGGCAGACATATCGCAGGGACTGTGCCAGCGCGTGAGATGGGCTTGCCTTGTGGTGGCAAGTCATTGAAAAATAAGGGGAAATGCAGAATGCGGCGGGAGGGTGCCGGGCGATTCGTTGTCGTCGGGAAGTGTTGGGTGACGGGTAGCGACCAACACATTTCAGGTACGTGTCTGGCGTGACCAAACCAGACGAAGAGAGGAGAGCAGGCAGTCGCGCAAGACCAATGCCTGTGAGAGCAGCTTGTCTCACAAACATTGTCATCGCGGTCACAAGGAGAGGCCTCCCGCAGTCAGCATTGCGCGGCCGTACGAAATCCCTCCTGCCGCCGGGATGACTTTATCGGGATGGAAGATTTATTTGCTGCAAACCGGACTTGGCCGGAAAGGATCGATAGAGCGTGTTCTTCGTGCGCGGCGGTCTTCAGTTGCGCGCCGCGGCCATCACCGCCGCGAAGCCGACGAATGCACCGCCGGTAATCCGGTTGAAGGTTTTTAATACCGGAGCACGGCGCAGGTAAGCCGCAAGCCGTTGGCCGCTGCCGGCGTACACCATGTACCAGCCGACCTCGATCGCGGCAAAGGTCGCCAGCAGAATGCCGAACTGCGGCAGTTGCGGAAGTTCCGGACGAATGAATTGGGGCAGGAACGCGGCGGCGAACAGAATCGCTTTCGGATTGCTGGCCGCGACGAGCATACCTTGGCGATACAGGCGGCCTGCATTATCCGGCTTCGCGGCGGCTACCGACGGCACCGATGCAGTTTCATCAACCACCGGCGCACGCCAGCTCTTCACGCCAAGGTAGGCAAGATAAGCCGCCCCGGTCCAGCGCAAGGCGTCGAACACCGACGGAAAGGCCTGCAGCAAGGCGCCCAGGCCGGCTGCCGACAGGCTCATCATCGCCAGCAATGCGGTCATGCAGCCGGCCATGGTGCGAAGCGCCGCACGAAACCCGAAACGTGCGCTATGGCTCATCACCACCAGCATGTTGGGCCCCGGCGTCGCCGAAACGACAAACGTCATCATCACAAACAGCCACCAGGTTTGCATGCTCATTGCTGAATTACTTTCACAAAATGTTGACCCAGGCCTTGCCTGCGAGTCGCCGGAAAAGGAAGAAAGCTTAGCAGATGTCGTCAATTGGCGAGCGTGTTTCCTGTGCCGCATTGAAGCGTTCCCTATGCGGTAGACGGATGATGAGTGTCAGGTGCCGGCCAGAAGCAGTCACTCACGCTTTCCATTGAGATAATATGACGTTTGCAACATTGCTAGGCCAGCATAACAATCTATGCTGTTACCTTGTAACAGGTAAATCGAGTTAGGCAATATTTTTTTCGCTCTCATGCAGTCATCAACAGTTCCTGGCACCGAGGGCTATTCCGAAGACGCGGAGTGGCTCGTTCCCCGCTACGAAAGCGTTTCTTTCATTGATAAATATAGAGCCGTCTCTCATCTGCTGCCCGAGAAGGCAAGCATGATTCTGGATATCGGTGCCGGCACAGGAGCTGATGCAGCTTGGCTCGCGACGAATGGCCATAGCGTTGTCGCTGTCGAGCCAGTCGCCGCATTTCGTGGAGCGGGTATCAAGCTCCATGCCTCAGCTGAGATCGAGTGGCTTGACGATAGCCTTCCAGCGCTATCGAAGACCATGTCCCGTAAAGGTGCCTTCGATGTTGTGCTGGTGACCGCCGTATGGGTCCATCTTGCACCACCCGAACGTGCGCAAGCCATGTCGAACATTACCGCATTGCTTAAGTCAGGGGCGATTCTCATCATATCCATAAGACATGGTCCAGCTCCAGCGAACCGACGCGTATTTGAAGTCTCTGCCGAGGAAACGATTGAACTTGCGAAATGGAATGGCCTTAGGGAGATTCTGAGCGCCCGAACACATTCGGCTCAGCTGATTAATCGTCGTGCAGGCGTTACTTGGTCTTGGCTCGCCTTTGAGAAATGACGGCTGATTCACATATCGAACGGCAGCTTTCTAGGGACGGCACTGTCTGTAATGGGTCGAAATCCGACGTTCATGATCCGCCCCATTCCGTCAAATCAACCCACAACTCATACAAACTATTCCCGCCCCCGCCCCCGCCCCCGCATCTGCGTGACCTGCCACCACGGTGGCAGCAACTTCATCACATTCCCCCGCCCGAACCGGTCGTCGATCAGATAGACAACCCCGCGATCCGTCTGCCTGCGGATCACGCGCCCCGCCGCCTGCACCACCTTCTGTATTCCCGGAAACAGGTAGGTATAGTCGTAGCCCGCGCCGAACGCGTCTTCCATGCGCAGCATCACCTGTTCATTGATCGGGTTCAGTTGCGGCAATCCCAACGTGGCGACGAAGGCGCCGACCAGACGATCACCCGGCAGGTCGATGCCTTCGCCGAATACGCCGCCCAGTACCGCGAAGCCGATGCCTTGTCCTTCCGGCGTGAAGCGCGCGAGGAAGGCGTCGCGCTCGCTTTCGTCCATGCGGCGCACCTGTTCCCACAGAGGTATCTGCGGATGGCGCTGCCGAACGACTTCGACGGCTTTTTGCAGATAGTCGAAGCTGCTGAAGAACGCAAGGTAGTTGCCCGGTTGCTGCGCATACTGCTGCGCGATCAGTTCCGCAATCGGAACCAGCGATGCGGCGCGGTCCTGGTAGCGGGTGGAGATGTCGCCCACCACCCGCACCGACAATTGTTCGGCGCTGAATGGGGAGTCGACGGCGATGCAGACCGTGTTGTCCGGCATCCCGAGCGTGTCGCGATAGAAGTGCCAGGGGCTGAGCGTTGCGGAAAACAGCGTGGTCGAACGCGTCGCCGCAAAACGCGGCGCGAGGAACGGCGCAGGGATGATGTTGCGGATGCAGAGTACCGAGCGTTTGTGCCGGTGGCGCGCATCGCGTGTGACATCGAACAGCGAATGCGTGCCGAATACTTCCATCATGCGCGCGAAGTGCAGCGCATCGAAATAAAACTGCTGCAGACCGGCGTCGACATAGGTCGGATTGTCAGACAGGAAATCGGTGATGGCCGCGATCGTCCGCTGCAAGGCATCCGAGAACGCGCCCGGCACTTCGTCGCACACACGGTAATCCTCCTGCTGGTCCTTGTGCACCGCGTTCCAGCTGCGATGCAGGCGATCGAGGTGCTTCGTCAGCGCTGCCGGCGCAGCTTGCCGCAGGAAATGCAGGCCCGTCTGGTCCAGTTCCGCCGTGTACATTTTCCGTGCACGCTCGATCAGGTTGTGCGCTTCGTCTACCAGCACGGCGACGCGCCACTGGTTGTTGGTGGTCAGCGCATGCAGCATCGCGCTGGTGTCGAAGAAGTAGTTGTAGTCGCCCACCACCACGTCGCTCCAGCGCGCCAGCTCCTGGCTGAGGTAGTAGGGACAAACCTGATGCGCAAGCGCGACTTCGCGCACTGCGGCCTTGTCCAGCAGCGGCACATCGAGCGCCGCCTTGCGCGCCTGCGGCAAGCGGTCGTAAAAACCTTGCGCCAGCGGACAGGATTCTCCATGGCAGGCCTTGTCGGGGTGCTCGCAGGCCTTGTCGCGCGCGACCAGTTCCAGCACGCGCAGCGGCAGCGCCGGCGCACTGTCCTTGATCAGCGTGAGCGCTTCCAGCGCGAGGCCGCGGCCGGATGTCTTCGCTGCGAGATAGAACGCCTTGTCCAGTTCCTGTCCAGGCATCGCCTTTAGAAGCGGGAACAGGGTGCCTACCGTCTTGCCGATGCCGGTCGGCGCTTCCGCCATCAGGCAGCAGCCGGTGGCGGCGGCGCGATACACCGCTTCAGCCAGTTGACGTTGCCCCGGACGAAAAGCCGCATGTGGAAAACGCAAGTCCGCCAGTGCGCGATTGCGTACCGTGCGGTGCGCCAGTTCCTGTTCCGCCCACGCCAGGAAGCGTTCGCACTGCTGTTCGAAAAACTGCTTGAGCGCATCGGCCGTGTGCAGCTCGCTCAGCACGGTTTCCTTCTGGCTGCCGATATCGAAGTACACCAGCGCCAGATGGATTTCCTGCAGGCCCAGCTTCTCGCACATCAGCCAGCCATACATCTTAGCCTGTGCCCAGTGCAGGCGGCGATGATTGTCCGGCATCGTCCGCAAGTCGCCGCGGAAGGTCTTGATTTCCTCCAGCCGGTTGCGCGCCGGGTCGTAGCCGTCGGCGCGGCCGCGCACTTGCAGGTGGCGGTATTCGCCGGACAGGCTCACCTCGGTCTGGTAATCGGCGGCGCGGCGTGACGTCACCGTGCCATGCCCGGCGATCCCTTCCAGCGCGGTCGGCGACGGTGTAAAGCGCAGGTCGAGATCGCCTTCCTTGGCCGTGAACTCGGTAAGCGCGCGCACCGCGATCTGATACTTCATGCGCCGTTCTCCGCCCATTGCACATAGCAGACCGCAACCGGCATGCGGTGTTCGCAGAAATGGTCGAGCCAGCGCACCTGGTTGTCCTGCAGGCGGTCGCCCGGACCTTTCACCTCGATCATGCGGTAGCGCTTTTCCTCCGGCCAGAACTGGATAAGATCCGGGAAGCCGGCGCGGTTGGAGCGAACGTCGAGCAGGATGCGCTCGAACCATTTCTTCAAGTGCGATGCGGGGATGCAGGCGAGCGCTGTGTCCTTCAATTCCTCGGTCAACACTTCCCAGAACACGAAAGGCGACAGGATGCCGGCCTTGTCGGCAAAGTTGCGGTTGATGGTGCGGATGTATTCGCCGCTGTCGAACTGCGAAAGGCACTCGGTAAACTCCGCTTCGCGCCGGCGGTGGAAATTCGCGCTGTGCAGGTCGGCCGGCCCCATGTGGAAGGGATGAAAGAAGGCGCCCGGCACGGCGGTGAAAACCGCCTTCCAGCACAAGAGGCCGAACAGCGAATTGATCAGCGTGTTCTCGACGTAATATACCGGCGCATCGGCTTGTGACAGATGGGCGCGCACACTCTCTTCGACCGAATAAAACGGCTCCGGAATCGGCAGCGTCAGATCCATCTTTGCAACGGGTGGCGCGGGACGCGCAGGGATTTTCGGCAAGCCGAGCTTGCGATGCAGGCGCGGCAGGATGCGCATCAGGTGCTGGCGTTCCGCTTCGTTCTCGGGCGCCTGCTCGGCCTCCTTGGCCAATGCGCAGGCGGCGTCGAAGTCCTCGCTGCGTTCCAGCACCCGGATGGCGCGGACGCGCGCACCGGGGTAACTGCACGTCGAGTAAAGACGTAAGGCATCGGATAGTTCACCCATGCGTTCCTGGTGCTGCGCAATCTGGAAAATTAGTCGTACACGCCGGCTCTCCAGCCAGTCGTTTTCCAGCACGCTTGGCAGTTCCTTGAGGATTTCCTTCGGCGTTTCGCCCTCTTCAAACCGCTCGCGGCAGCGATGCAGATGCAGGTACGCATCCACATCCTCGCGCGAACGGAAACCGCGCGACGAAGCGGAAAATTCGACGCTCTCGTAGCGATAGATGCCGAGGTCGGACAGCACGAACTCGGTCCAGTCCTGCCGCAAATTGCCGAAGAACATCAGGCGCAGGCGGTCGCACAAGGCGGTGACCTCGATGCGATAGACGCTGTCGTCGGCCGCATGCCAGGCATCGAAGCTACGCGCTTCCGGAAAAGCGTCGCGCAATGCGTCGAGCTGTTCGGCCTTTCTCGCTGTCTTGGGCAAGGCATGGCGGAACGCTTCCGCGATTTCGGATTTGGTCAGCAGGCTGAATACCTGTTCCAGCGTCAGCAGTGGACGGTTGTCGACCCAGCCAAGTTCGACCAGCGGTTGCGCCGCTTGCCGTGCGCAGCCGATCTCTTCATAGCGCAGCTTGCTGGCGCGGAACAGCTCGCCCTTGCGCATCACCATCCGGACCAGCAAGGCGCGCGACGGCTGGGGCAGGGCATTGAAAGACGCGATGAACGTATGTTCGCCGGCGTCGAGCAGGTCGCCGTAGCGTTCGGCGATCCACGCGGTCACGCGGTGGAAGTTGTCGAGGTAGTAAAAAGGGTTGTCGAGCGTCCGGATCATGGGGGAGGTGCTGGCCTGTGCGGATCGTTCGGCGCCTCTGGTGCGGTGTGCTGATTGTGTTGCAGCGGGAAGGGACATCGGATGAGAATGTCGCTTGCATTATGGCGAAACGGACCTTTCCGTGCAACCGCATTGGCAGAAAAGGGCAAAGCGGGTCAGATAGAAGGTACGTATTGAGTCCGGTCCCATATTCGCGGGATGGCGCAACCGGTGGAGACGGAGGTACTATCTTGCCCAATATGCATAAGTTTGCTCGGTGCCTGCATAACGGACACCGATTGTCCTCCTCAATTGGCAGTTAGACATCCTGATTTACTCGTTCCCCCACAAATATGAAAACTCGCCTCCCGCTTCTTCTTGTGGTATTCCTGTCCGCCTGCGCAACCATCTCGAAGCCTGTCCCAGAAGGCTACAACGGCCCTGTCATCCAATTGGCGGATACAGGACGGCAGGAGGGAAGGAGCAAAGGTGTGTTTTTCGCAGCCGTTGAAATTAACGGCCGGGAGATAGAAAACTCGCTAAGGGAAACGCGTGGCGCAAGTTATGGCCGCGGCTTTGCCCTTTCCTCCCGCTACACAAGTCGGGAGGTGCCTGTCACTCCGATGAAGGTTAAGCTCATTGGCACACACCAGACCGCAGCGCCGATTCACGAAATCGCCAGCCGCATGGCGGGCACCTTCTTCAGTGTGGAAGGAGTTGTCGATTTCAATCCCACGGAAGGCCATCGCTACGTCGTTACCGGAGAACTCAAGAAGGAGCGCTCGTGTGTATGGATCGCCGAAGGTAACTCGAACGAACCGGCGACAGAAAAAGTATGTACCAATTAGTCAAGGGGTAGACTGGGATGCAATCCCGGCTCTCATGACATTGAGTTGTTGCTGGGATTGCATCCCAGTCTACTGTACTTCAGACGGTAGCGGTCGAACGCAAGCAAGCCGCCGCTTACGCCTCCGCGCTCCAATACACCTCCACCTCACACCGCGCATTCCGCAACAACCTTGCAATCGGCAGCTTGTCGTTTACCCGCTCGCAGTCTTGCAACACTCGCAACTTCTCTTCGCCGGTAATCAGCAGCCAGATCCGCCGCGTATCCACGATGCGGCTCATCGACAATGAGATGCGCGGCTGTCCGGTCGCCGGGTGATATGCCGAAACACAGGTGACGCGCGCATCGAGTTCATCCGATGGACTCTGGCCGGGGAAGAGCGATGCGAAGTGGCCGTCCGTGCCCATGCCAAGCAGCACAGCGGAAAACGGGTCCGGAAACTCGGTGTTCAAGCGTTCCGATACGACCGAAAGCGCCTGGGCCGGAGACGCATGCGCGGTTTTCAGCGACACCAGTTGGCACGCGTCCTGGTCCTGTTTCAACACCGGGAAGCAGGATTCGATCAGCCCTTCGTTGCTTTGGCTGTCCGAATTCGGCACCCAGCGTTCGTCGGTGGCGACGAGCTTGACCCGCACCGGCTTTTGCGCCTGAAGCTGCTGCAGGCGCGCGGCGAAGTCGCGATAGACCGGCGCCGGCGTGGTGCCGCCGGCCAGCGCAAAGCTGAACTCCTCGCCGTCATTGCCGTCGCGCACGAGCGCCAGCCAATCCGCCGCCAGTCCTGCATGCAGCTCGTCCCTGGAGTTGTATCGGCGTATGTGCATCATCGTCTCCTTGTAACTTATATGCGCCGGAAGGCGGCGATACCCGGATAGCTGGCGATATCGCCGAGGTCTTCCGCGATGCGCAGCAACTGGTTGTACTTGGCCATGCGGTCCGAACGCGACATCGAACCCGTCTTGATCTGCAACGCGTTGGTGCCCACTGCGATGTCCGCAATCGTCGCATCCTCGGTCTCGCCCGAACGGTGCGAAATCACTGCGGTGTAACCGGCGCGCTTGGCCATCTCGATCGCCGCGAACGTCTCCGTCAGCGTGCCGATCTGGTTGATCTTGATCAGGATTGAGTTCGCGATGTTCTTCTGGATCCCTTCGCGCAGGATCCTGGTGTTGGTCACGAACAGGTCGTCGCCCACCAGCTGCACCTTCTTGCCCAGTGCAGCGGTCAGCGTCGCCCAGCCTTCCCAGTCGTTCTCGGCCATGCCGTCCTCGATCGAGATGATCGGGTACTTGTCGCACCAGGTCGCCAGCAGGTTGGTGAAGTCGCCCGACGACAGCGCCAGCCCTT
>CBIHRJ010000016.1:0-82965 GCA_966212445.1 uncultured Noviherbaspirillum sp.
TGTGCTCGCTGGGGCAGATCAGCAATGCGCTGTTCGAGGTCGGCGGGCAGTATCGCAGGAATATGTAAGCCGTTCCGGACGCTCGAACACCATGCAACGCACCGACATACGCAGGCTGAAGCGCAATGTCCGCAGCCAGGGCGACACCCAGGCGATGCTGGCATTGCTGGAACGCTCTGTCCGCTTCGGTCATCGCCGGCTGGCGCTGCTCCGATGCATCCAGGCCGAGCGGATGGGCATCACGGTCACGCCGTACGTGCTGGCTTATTGCCGCGACATCGCAGACCGGATGCCGCGCGAAGAACTGGAAAAATTCGTGCGCCAGGCTGGCGCCGGAATGACATAAACATGACGTCGTCTGTCGTCTGGATACAAAGGAAAACAGAAACATGCAAGACAAACTCATCCTGACCGAGCAAATCGCCCGTGTCGGCATCATCCGCCTGAACCGCCCTGCCCAGCTCAACGCGCTCAACGATGCATTGATGGATGCGCTCGGCGCCGCGCTGCTGGCTATGGATGCGGACGACGGCATCGGCTGCATCGTGCTGACCGGAAGCGACAAGGCCTTCGCCGCCGGCGCCGACATTTCGGCAATGGCCGGCATGACGTATGCGCAGGCATTCGGCACCGACTTCATCACTCGCAACTGGGAAACCATCCGCCGCGTCCGGAAGATATCTGCCTATTCGTCGGCTCGCACACAACCATAGACCGGTCGGCGCGTCGACTCGACTTGCGCCCTAGCATCGTCCCCTCTCCAGCCTGTTCAGAAGCGGCGAGATTCCCCATTGAATATATAGTCCCGCACTGACACATCTTTCACTAACGTTTCGAGCATTGGTTGACAATGCTCACGGCAAGGCGCTGCTTCCTCGTAGTAGTCTCGTCAGTAAGCTGATCGGCGAAACGAGCCGATTTGCCATCGCAAGAGAGTGATTCAATGCGTCTGGGACATCTCCGGATTTCATTCATGCCGCGGGACAGGAATGGCCGTCCTGCCGACAGCATACTCGCAAGCCTTGCCATCTCGGCGCTCGCAATATCGATAGCAGGATGCACAACCGCTCCGACGAACGAGATCAAATATTTCTCTCAGGCCTTCAACACGGTTAACTCCGTCGGGCAACCTCTTCTCGACGATCTCGCCATTGCGGAAAGAACCCAAGGTAGACAGATTGCGGTCAGACGGGCCAAGGGAGAAAGTACGCAAGGTGTGAAGGACTGTCCACCGGAAGAGTTGCCTTGGTTAATGGCTGCGGACATAAACCAGGGAGTTATCCGCGGCTTTTGCCTCCAAGACGCCACGTATTTCTCCGTCCTATCCGACCCGCCCGCAACCAGCGTTATCCGGGGAGCGCTGCTATCGATCGGGAGTTATGCCGACATTCTTTCGATACTGGCGGAAGGCCGCAATGCCGGGGATGCAATCGGCCATATCGATGCGCTCAACAAGAATATCACCGGGCTGGCGGAAATAGCCGGGACAGCCAATCCGATTGGCCCTGCTCTCGCAGCTCTTCGTCCTATTCTTGAAAGCGCGGCTCGACAAGCCAACGCAGTCGAAGCAAAGCGTCTGATTCTGGAAGGCGCACCAAAGGTTACCGCGGTCATTTCTGCTCTCAGACAAGTGACACCACCCATGTTCAAGACCCTCATAGAGGCGTCAGCTGCAAAGCTGACTTCGGAGGCCGATGCGGCCCCGGAAATCGCAGCGACCGACGTTGCCCGCGTCGAGGCGTACCGGACCGCTGTTTCGAACTATGTAGTACTGCTGGGTAAACTGCAAACGGCATGGGACTTGACCGTTGCGTCGGCAAAGACTCCGCAGAGCAACAATGGCCAATTCGCTATGCTGGTACAGCAAACGGCGGAACTCAAAAGCGATGCGGAGACCGCGCGACGCGCCTTCACGATTCTGCGAACCAGGTAATTCGGGGACGCCAGCTCATTGAAAACGTCAAAGTGAAGGAAAAGGAGAAATGAGTGCAAACACCCAATCCCAAGGCGAGCTGGTGAAAGCCATCGGCCTTCTCGTAAAACGCAGAGGAAATACCGCCGACGCAGCCGAGAAGGCAGCGATCAATGCGGCGCTGGCCAAGCTAAATGGCAATTTGCAAGATCTTGATCACGCCGATCTTTTACAAGCCGTGCAGGTCATGGCAAAGGCATCAGACGAACTCGACAATGTCATTAGCGCGGCGCGGCTGGGCCCCTTCGACACGTACTTGGCGGATATTCAGAATGCCATTGGCAGCCTGCAAGACTTGCAAGGGCAAGTGCATGCGTCCCAAAGGCTTCCGACAGCCGATGTGGAGCCGATCAAACCGCTTGACGTCATGGTGATCGAAGCAATCAAACCGAAAGCTGCCATAGGACCGCCAAACACGACTAGCATCTACTCAGGCCTCAAGGCTGAGTACGAAAGCTACTATGCGGCATGCACCGTCAATCACAATCGCAGCGCCAACGTCGATTACCACCTATCGAGGTTGAGCAGGTTCAATCAAGTGTATAAAGACGTTGGAAGCGAACTAAATATCCCGTGGTACTTCATCGGGATCATTCATGGAATGGAATCGAGCTTCAATTTCAGAACACATTTACATAACGGCGATCCTTTAACCGCACGGACGGTAAATGTGCCCAAAAATCGTCCGATCACTGGAAATCCGCCATTCACTTGGCGAGAGAGCGCCCGCGACGCCATGATTTTCCAAGGCTACGCTCACGAAACGGAATGGAGCATTCCGCGCATGCTATATCTCTTCGAAAAGTACAACGGCTTCGGCTACCGCAAACTTGGCATCCCGTCTCCCTATCTATGGAGCTTCTCAAACCTGTACACCAAGGGCAAGTTCACTTCAGACCATCATTTCGACGCAGATGCCGTGTCGGCCCAATGCGGAGCCGCAACCGTCCTCAAGGCTTTACATACACAGGGCGCAATAGGTTCTATCCTCTGAATCTTGCGGACGTACTGCAAAATCTTTTTTGCGTCGAACTGGTAGACGCCCCTTTTCCCACGTGGTCAAAAGCACGTCAAGGCTCGGCCGTCACGATCCCACATGTCGATTCCGACATCGAACATCTTGCAACAACTGCTCGGTGGTGATGAGCGCCAGCGTCCGTCAGCGCGGCAGCGAATGACGACCGCGGCGGTCCGACCCATCCGCCGTCAGAGGTGGCGCCGTCGACCAGCATCGGGTGATCCATTTGGGTACAGAGCGCGAAGTACAGGTCCCCCTCCTGATCGGCAGGGCCTGACCAATCGGATTCGAGTGGGCGAAGTTGCGCGTCGCCGGGAATCTGCAAGACAGTAATCACGAGAGACGCGAGACCGCCAATGGCCCCGTATGCCCGCTCCGCAATAGCATGCATCGCGACATCAGCACCCAAGTGCCACCATTCGTGCGAAGTCGACTCACCGTCGACTGCCGCGAGGGCGCCCTCTTGCCAGACGATGCCGTAATTGCCCGGAAACTCGGGCGGTGCGGGGTTCTGCCAAGCATCTTCGGAAGAATGTCCGGCATCGAATCCACTACTCCAGGCAGTCTCATAGTCCGTACCTGCATATGGGTTGCTCATGACAATGTCCTCTCGGTTGCGGTTCGGTGGTGTGTTGAGCGTCAAATGCCGGCGCCGAACGGTTGGCTTGAAGCCCGCATTCCGGAAGTCAATCCCCCCGTTATCGCCGAGGGCACGCTCATGCGCATGATCAGGATATTGTGCCAAGCCTGTATGCCTGCAAGTCGATTATCTGGCGACAGCGACCTTGCTGACGAGTTGCCTTTGGTCAGCTATATCGAGACGCAGTTTGAACCTGCCCTCAGTGACCGCATAGTCGAGCCGCACATTCGCTCCCTGCGGCAACTTCGCAGAAGCGGGAGGTGATTGGGACAGCACGACAGATCTCGGCGTGGTCATGTCGCTGGCCGGCACCGTCCGCGCGGCCGGCACCGGGCACAGGCCGATTGCAGACAATAGCTGCTGCGCGGAAGCCAAGGGCAAGTTCTCGACTTGCGGCACGTCTACCTCTGTCGCCTCCAGTACCGGCTCCACGCGCTTTAGACGCACCACCGGCAACCCCTCCGGCTCTTCGAACCCGGAAGTCGCCTCACCCTCGGCGAGCGAGGCAGCGTGAGCCATCACCTTGTTCCACGCACGGGTATATATTCGCCTCCATTCCTGCGCAAGATCATCCTCGGGCGGCTCCGTAAAGAATTGCCGGTTCTGTCCGGTGAGCAGGAAGTCGAGTTCATCGATGGTCTGTTTGTACGCGGCACGCTTGCGCGCGCATTCGTTCAGCCACTCCTTAAGATTCTCCCGTCGGACGATATTGGGCTGTAGTTGGGGGATCGTGTCGTATGAGGCGAGTTCGACCTGAATGGAAACGGGATTATCCTTGACAATTTGCGGGAAGGCCTTGAGCCGCGTCATTGCCTGGTCCGCATTGCTCACCAGGTTCGTCGTGACGCCCGTACCGGCGGCTTGGTACTGAATGATCCGCAGAAGAGACGACGACGCCTTTTGCTTTGTCTCCACCGACATCTGGACATCGATCGCACCGCCGGCGATGAAGCCGTTGTATTCCGCCTGGAGACTGGCCGCCAGGCTCTTCTGAACGTTGCGATCCTGGTGGACGATTTCGATGACTACGTAAAACTCGCCGCCGGTGAGCGCTGAACGAACAAAGCAGTCACCATAGGCGCGCGAGAAATTGGTAGCGATGTCACGAATCCTGCGCGCCTCTTCCTTGGCGCCTGGATCGAACAGCCCCACTGGGGGATTGCGGACGTCGCACTTGGCAAGCACGTACGTGGCGAAACTTTTGTATTGCGCCTTCTCCTTCATCTCAAACTTGCCCGATGCCGAAAAGAGTCCGTAGCGCATCTCGGCGCCAATCGACAGGCCCATGGACTCCTCCAGCTCTTCCGAGCTTTCGATGATGGATACATCGTAATTGACGATCTGGCCGCTGTTATTGGAATCAATCTGTGGCTGATCGGGAATGACCGCCACACCCAGAGGCGTGCCGGTCAGGGAGTCGACACCTCGCCCCAATTGCAGGGACGCTCGGCCAGCGGAGTTCATATAAAGAGTAGGCATTTTATGCCTCCAGGTTTGGATTGATTTCGGCAGCAGCGTTAGCTCATGTGTATCCAAGGCCGGGCTGTACCCAAAATGTATAAATGACTGTAGCTGCCAATGCTGGGGTGGACAATTGAATTCATAAAGTCATATTGAGCGGCGTCAAAGCCCTTCTCGCCCACTGCACGAAACGTGTTCGTACCATGATGAGACGTCCGTCCCGGCCATATGAGCGTGCAGATCCTGTCATCGCTCGTTCTCAGTGCCGGCAAACAGCGGTGATTCCCGGCGTCGCGGCGGCCAACGATCCGTTTGTCAATTCGCTGGTGGCTGGACAGCAGGCCTCGTACAGTTCCCTGGAGGACTGTTACCCGCACACCATCCTGTCAGAGCCGCCTGACCGTGCGGCTCAGGCAGGAGAGGAAGACGCGAGCCTCGGTTGGCCGTATATCCTTGCAATAGCGAAGGCCATGGAAGCGGATGTACCGTCTTGCAAGCTTTGTGCCCTGATGGGTAAAACCGGCTTCGAGTCAGGCGTACCGAAAACATGCAAAATCTCGGCGCTCCCGAAGCGCTCTTCTTCTCCTCGGCGAACACATCACCAACATGGCCGCTTGCTGTGGAAGAACGCGCTTATTGCGGCTTATTGCGTCTCTACGCCTTCCTCCTTGACCAAACTCCGCGCAGCCGTCTGACGCAAACTCGTGATATCCCGCAACGGCGGCGCACCAAACATGCGGTGATACTCCCTGCCGAACTGGGACGGGCTCTCATAGCCCACCCGGAACGCGGCCGTCGATGCATCCAGGCGCTCGGTGAGCATCAGCCGCCGCGCCTCATTGAGCCGCAGCCACTTCTGGAACTGCAGCGGACTCATCGCCGTGAGCGCCCGGAAGTGATGATGGAAGGTCGACGTGCTCATCTGGACCGACGCAGCGAGTTCGTCGACACGCAGCGGCTCGGTGGAATGCGCCTTCAGCCAGTCGATTGCCCGTGCGATCCGATGAGACTGGCTTCCCACCGATGCGATCTGCCACAGGCGCGGTCCCTGGTCGCTGGTCAGCAGGCGATACAGGATCTCCCGCTGGATGAGCGGCGCGAGGACGGGAATGTCATCGGGTTGATCGAGCAGGCCGATCAGGCGCTGGAAGGCTTCGAGCAGAGGCAGCGCGGCCTCGCCGACGCCCATCCCCCGCCCTGTCGGTTCGCCGCGGGGCGGAGGCAGTCTTCCTTCCACCATCAACTCCGTCGTGACCCGCTGGTCGATTTTCATCATCAGCGCCAGGAACGGCTTCTCCGGGCTCGCTTCGGTGATTTCCCCAATGGCAGGCAGATCGACGGAGGTGACCAAAAAACGGCATGCGTCGTACTGGTAGGTGTCGTCGCCGAGCAATACCCGTTTGGATCCCTGCACGATCAGCGCGACACTGGGGTCGTACATGCAGCTCGTCGGCTCGCTGGGAGCCGTCTTCCGGTAAAACGCCAGCGTCGGGATCGCAGTAATGAACGGTTCGCCCTCGACATCGGCCCATCGGGTAATGATGGCCGCCAGTGCCGCGCGCACCGCTTCCAGGCGATGCTCTCCCGCCGGATGTCGTGCGGTCTGCTGTTTCAAGTTGTTCTCCCAATCCTGTTTCCTGTGATGGTACACCGACCACTTTTGTTGCATCGCACGTTGATCGCAAGCGCCGGACAATCAGGCAAGAAATCCGCAGAATCCGACTATCCCATATTGGCCGGCGCTGGCGAAAATGGCATTCGCCATCTTCCCCTCCCACAATTGGAGCCTTTCATGATCACAATCAACATCAACGGCAAGGCCACGCGGGTGGACGCCG
The DNA here is from genome assembly GCA_966212445.1 of uncultured Noviherbaspirillum sp. Lineage (GTDB taxonomy): Bacteria > Pseudomonadota > Gammaproteobacteria > Burkholderiales > Burkholderiaceae_D > Noviherbaspirillum. The sequence continues at coordinate 6,930 of CBIHRJ010000016.1, forward strand.
AACCCGACACACCCTTGCTGTGGGTGCTGCGCGACACGCTGCAGCTCACCGGCACCAAGTTCGGCTGCGGCATGGGGCTGTGCGGCGCCTGCACGGTGCATCTGGACGGACAGCCGGTGCGTTCCTGCAGCACACCGGTGTCCGCTGCCGCCGGCAAAAAAATCGCGACCATCGAGAGCGCCGGAAACGGCCGTGTCGGCAAGGCGGTGCAGCAAGCCTGGCAGCGGCTCGACGTGGTGCAGTGCGGCTACTGCCAGTCGGGCCAGATCATGAGCGCCGTGGCGCTGCTGGAGAAAAACCGCAAGCCCTCGGACGCGGACATCGATGACGCGATGGGCGGCAACGTTTGCCGCTGCGCCACCTATGTACGCATCCGCGCCGCCATCCACGAAGCGGCGAAGTCGCTGGCCTGACGGAGGGAAACACCATGACAAGGGACACCATGACGACAGCCCGCATCGAAAACGAAAGCCGCCGCCGCTTCCTGCAGGGCGCTGCTGGACTCACGTTGGCCATCTACCTGCCGGCGGCAACCGCCGCGGGGGAAAGCAGGAAGACGGCGAGCGCCGCCAGCTTCGCGCCCAATGCCTTCCTGCGCATCGCCGAGGACAACAGCGTCACCGTCATCTCCAAGCACCTGGAAATGGGCCAAGGCACGTATACCGGCCTCGCCACCATCGTCGCGGAAGAGCTGGACGCCGACTGGGCACAGGTCCGCATCGAAAGCGCGCCCGCCGACGCGAAGCGCTACAACAACCTGTTCTGGGGACCGGCGCAAGGCACCGGCGGCAGCACCGCGATGGCCAACTCTTGGGAACAATTGCGCAAGGCGGGCGCATCGGCCCGCGCAATGCTGGTGGCGGCGGCGACACAGCAGTGGAACGTGCCTGCAGCGGAGATCGTCGTTGCCAATGGCGTGCTGATGCACAAGGCATCGGGCCGCAAGGCAAACTTCGGCCAGTTCGCCCGCGCCGCGGCCGAGCAGACGACGCCCGCCGAGGTGAAGCTCAAGGATCCGAAAGACTTCAAGCTGATCGGCAAACACATTCCGCGCAAGGACAGCATCGCCAAGACCACCGGCAAGGCGGTGTTCACCCAGGACATCCACCTGCCCGGCATGCTCACCGCCGTGGTAGCGCACCCGCCGCGCTTCGGTGCGAAGGTAAAGTCTTTCGACCCCGCCAAGGCCAGGGCAGTCAAGGGCGTGGTCGATGTGGTGCAGATCCCCACCGGTGTGGCCGTGCTTGCCAAGGACACCTGGAGCGCAAAGAAAGGCCGCGACGCCCTCTCCGTCGAGTGGGACGAAAGCACCGCGTTCAAGCTCGGCTCGGACCAAATCCTTGACAAGTACCGGGAGCTGGCCAAGTCGCCGGGTGCCGTGGCGAGCCGCACCGGCGACGCCGACAAGGCGCTGTCCACTGCCGCGCGGACATTGGAAGCCTCCTATGACTTCCCCTATCTGGCCCACGCCGCGATGGAGCCGATGAACTGCGTGATACAACTGGGCAAGGACGGCTGCGACGTGTGGAACGGCGAGCAGATGCAGACCGTCGACCAGATGGTGCTGGCCAAACTGTTAGGCCTCGCGCCGGAGAAGGTGCGCATCAACACCCTCTACGCCGGCGGCAGCTTCGGGCGCCGCGCCGGCAAGGACTCCGATTACGTCCTCGAAGCTGCCCACATCGTCAAGGCCATCGACGGCCGCGCGCCGGTCAAGCTGGTGTGGCTGCGCGAAGACGACATGCGCGCCGGCTACTACCGGCCGATGTTCCATCACCGCCTGTGGGCCGGGCTGGACGAGCAGGGCAAGCTGGTCGGCTGGCGTCATCGGCTGGTGGGACAGTCCATCCTCGCCGGCTCGCCCTTCGCAATGATGGTGAAGGACGGCATCGACGCCGTATCGGTGGAAGGCGCGGCCAACCTGCCCTATGCCATTCCCAACCTGCTGGTAGACCTGCACACGCCGGCCGACATCGGCGTACCGGTGTTGTGGTGGCGCTCGGTGGGCTCCACCCACACCGCATTCTCGACGGAATGCTTCATCGATGAACTGGCGCAGGCGACGGGCAAGGACCCGGTGGCCTGGCGCCTGTCCATGCTCGACAAGCATCCGCGCCACACGGCCGTGCTCAAGCTGGCGGCAGACAAGGCCGGCTGGGGCACGTCGCTGTCCGCAGGCAAGGCAGGCGAACGGCGCGGCCGGGGCGTGGCAGTGCATGAGTCCTTCAAGTCCTACGTCGCCCAGGTGGCGGAGGTAACGGTGAAGGACGACGGCAGCTATCGCGTGGACCGGGTGGTGTGCGCGGTGGACTGCGGCGTCGCCATTAATCCCGACATCGTCCGGGCGCAAGTCGAAGGCGCGATCGGCTTCGCCCTGTCCGCGGTGACGGCCGGCGCCATCACCCTCACCGAAGGCAAGGTAGACCAGTCCAACTTCCACGACTACCAGCCGCTGCGCATTGCCGACATGCCGCGCATCGAGGTGCACATCGTCCCCTCCGCGGCCAATCCCACCGGCATCGGCGAACCGGGCGTGCCGCCGCTGGCGCCGGCGGTGGCGAACGCACTGGCGGCGGCGACCGGCAAACGGGTGCGCAAACTGCCGATCACTGCCGACATGCTCAAGGTATAGTCTGGATATCTCACCGGACCGGCCCTCAACCTGAAAGGAAGGTAGATGTCTATTCGATCAGTTACGTGCAACGGCACAATCCGGCTTTTACCGTCGGCCTGTGCGGGTGCCGGCATGCCGGCGCTCCGCGTTCCAGTGAAATGTCCGGACTAGCCATGTACAGCACCGACCGGCAAGTACTGGATGCCGCATGCCGCTGGGCTGTGGCGGGACATCGCTTCGCTTTGGTGACGGTGGCCCGCACCTGGGGCTCGGCGCCGCGTCCGCCGGGCGCGTGGCTGGCGTTACGCGATGATGGCCTGGTCGAGGGTTCGGTTTCCGGCGGCTGCATCGAGGATGACCTCATCGCCCGCATGCGCGCCGGCAGCATCGCCGGCACCGTGCCTTTCAAGCTCGTCTACGGAGTGACCAAGGACGAAGCGACACGCTTCGGCCTGCCCTGCGGCGGCACGCTGGAATTGGTGGTGGAGCCGGCGCCGGATGCCGCGTTGCTGAAGGAATTGGCAGTGCGCCTGGACGCCCGGCAACTGGCGGCGCGCCACGTCGATCTCATCGCCGGAAATGTCAGCGTGAGCAATGCCTGGCGCGGCGACGCGCTGCAATGGGACGGCGCCCGCCTCACCACCGTGCACGGGCCTCAATGGCGCCTACTCATCATCGGCGCCGGCCAGGTTTCCCGCTACCTGGCCCAGATGGCGCTGATGCTGGATTACGAAATCATCGTCTGCGATCCGCGCGAAGAATACGGCCCCGGCTGGGATGTGCCGGGCACCCGCCTCGTCACCACCATGCCCGACGATACCTTGCTGGCGCTGGAGCCGGATTCCCGCACGGCGGTGGTGGCGCTGACCCATGATCCGAAGCTGGACGACATGGTGCTGCTGGAGGCGCTGAAATCACCTGCGTTCTATGTCGGCGCGCTGGGTTCGAACATCAATAATCAACGGCGGCGCGAGCGGCTGGTGCAGCATTTCGATTTGTCGCAGGCCGAGGTGGACAGGCTGCATGGGCCGGTAGGCCTGCCTATCGGGAGCAGGATGCCGCCGGAGATTGCGGTGTCCATTCTGGCGGAGATGACGGCGGTGAGGAACGGTGCGTGGGCGACGGGCGAATTGCTTCCGAAACGGGCCGCGACGCTGGCCGGTTCCGGCATGGGATAAAGATTACTGGTCGTGAGCTGTAATGCCTCGACGACGCAGGTAGCTTCCCCAAGCAAAGACAATTCAGTGCTCTGTTCAATTCGGTGAAAGAGGCTGTCGGCTGGTTCACCGATAGCGATCGCTGATTTCAATAGAGACCTTATTTCCTGTCAACCTTGACAGTCCCGGTCGATTTCGCTGAAGCCTAGAATTGGTCCGTATCTTTATCAATTGCCTGTATATGAGTAAGGAAATCACAATGGACTATCAACTCTATTTTTGGAATCATGATTTCTCATCGGCGGACGTTGATTCGAAGCATTCGTGCAATTCAAGGGACACTGTCTGCAAAGAAACAGCGGTAATGACTGAACCTGTTTTCCGTCTTTCCCCCAAGAATGTTTTTCTGGGGCAAGCCGACTTGGTCTCGTTCTGGCACAAGTTGGGCTGAAGGCGACAGCATATATGCTTGGTAATGAGGATGACCGTGACGGTCAGAACAGGATGCCTAATAAAGCTGCTTTCACTGCCGCCTGAGTTTTATTTGACGCGCCTAGTTTTAGAAGAACATTGTTGATGTGAAAATTAGCGGTGCGCTCCGAGATTGCAAGAATTCGTGCGATCTCATAGGAGGTTTTACCTTCAGCAGTCCAACGAAGCACTTCTTTTTCTCGCGCCGTTAACTGCGTCTGCGTTTCCGGCAGCAACTTTGGCGTCAAGTGGCGCGCCATCGCCGCATGAACGAACTGACTAAGCCAGACCATTTTTTCCTGATTCGCATCTAATTCACTAACAGACAGTTGCTCGCCTCCCCGTGCAAATGTCACCATGCCGACACAGCCGCTTGAATCACGAGACGATTGTGCCCAGCCTACCTTGAGACCATGGTCACGAGCATCTTCCCAGAACTCTGGAGCCGACTTGAAAATCTCATTCGACCACACTATGGGAAGTGTCGATTTAAGGGCATGTAATACCGTGGGATCCGTTGCCAAATATCCGCGCTCTTGATAACGCTCCTGCCAATCCACCGAGTAATTATTAAACAGCGCCATCTTCGGCTGCGATATCGGTAAAGGCATTCGAGCGCCATATGCACAGTAATCGAATCCGAGTGACTGCGTCATTTGCAACAACAACTTAAAAACTTCTTCCTCGGAATCGACATTCAGCAGCATGTCGAAGGATGCTTCACGCCAGTCATCCAAATGCAGCCTCGCGTTTTATTTTCCCAAGAGAAATTTTAAAGGCAGTAGTGGTCTCTGTAAGAGGAGTTTGTCCGCAGCACGCGTTTTTTTTCATGATCATCCGCGCAGGTGTTGTAAAACGGTTCAACATCGTTCGTAATGACCTGCCTGATGTCCAAGGCCGTCAAGGTTTGCTCATCGATTTCGATCCAGCATGCAAAGACAGGTTTTTCATCTATAAGCATCGGTGGGCCGGCGCGGTGCGAATGCACGCCCATGCGCATAAGCAGGCGTTCGATACCGAGCGGCGAAACGGTAATCAAACGTCTCGCACCTTGTTTTGCTGCACATGTAACAGCTGCAGCAAGCAGAGAACGGGTAATTACCGTCCTATCCCCCGCTGCATTCGAGTCAGCTGGAGCTGCCGAAAAACGTGACAGTTCCCAGACATCGCTCGTCCTCGGCACAGACGAACCGGCAAGCAAATGCGGAAAAACATCGCTAAGCAGATACGGTGATTCTGTCGGCAACAAACGAGCGCAGCCAGTAACGGTGCCGTCCTCGGCATGGGCAATCACATACAGCGTATCTTGATGATCAAACTGGTCCGATTCCATGTCATTTACGACAGGCAGGGGCCAGCCTAAACGCTCAATGAATATTTTGTGTCGATACCTGGCAAGAGCAACTTTTAGCGCTTGAGATAAATAGCGGGACTTACCGTAGGTGATATGCATGGCCGTCCATATTTTGTTGTCGAACAGGCATTAAAACTCTGAAAAAAAGACAATGTAACTGTCAACTCTCACAGCTTTCAGTTATCAATACGGATGCCCGTACCGTATCTTCCCAGTTGAAGATATTTAACCAAACCAGGAGCAACTCTGCGGTTTTTTGCGGGCCGAGATCATAACCATGAGCGTCACGGAGCATCAAATTGCTCCGCACGCAATCGGGCGCCAGCAGGATTGCATCGGTTTGATTGCGCACAAACCAGGCCCACCCAACAGATATCGAGGGATTTGACTCGCTTTTCCACTCTGTAAAACCTGCTGAGCACGCAGGAATCGCTTTTGCTCTGAGCTCTTGTAAAAAATCAGTGTCGCTCTCTGAATACAGATGCAGAAAGGAAAGCGCCATAAAGTCCGCAAGCGGCAGACGAATATAACCATCGGGGGACAATACTTGCATCGGGCACCTTATGACTGGCTTTGGAGATACTCGCTTTTTTGCGTGAAGGAGTCTTATAACCTACTGATAAGTTTCAGAAGTCTGTGCGGCAGAAGAATGAAGGTTGATTTGCGACGTATTCAGGGAGTTCTACCCCCTTTTCATAGCTCAAAATCGCTTGTAACGCGTTTTTATGAGGCCGAAAATTTCGGGAGCGTTTTCTTCTGCCGTGCAATCTCCTAAGGCTGAAAGTGGTGCAGCGGGACACTTATTGAACAATGCTGCGGCCTGCCGTTAAGCCGCGTGCTGATCTGTCCGATTACCAGCAACAAATATTGTATTTTTACCCAAAAAAGAATCCCTAAAAAGGATGAAATTGTAAAATTTAGCCAGGTGTCCGTCGGACGCAAGCTTTTGATTCAATTTCTTGACGCCGCCGGTTGTGGCATGTCGGGTGAACCATTCCTGATCCGGCATGACTTTGTTGAATCGATTTACTTTAGGCATACGTCAATGAGTATGCGATAAAGGCTGCTTTTAGGAGCAAACTGCTTTCGTTTTTCGGGTTCAGTGCTTGGCGCAATTTCATGATCACCCGCTTCCGGTCCCAAGAACCCATTGCACTCCAATCCCGACCACTAAAACAAGATCTGCTGCCGGCTGGTCAGCGCCGCAAAATCGTCCCCCAGGAACGGCAGTATGGCGTCCGCCACCGGTTGCAGCTGGCGTGTCAGATAGTGGTCGTAATCGATAGGCGAGCGCCGGGCTTCCAGCGGCTCCGGACCGGCGACCGTCATCACATAGCGGATCCAGCCACCGTTCTGATATTGCAGGGGACGCCCTTGAAGCCGGTTGTAGTCGTCGGCGATGCGCGCGGCGCGCACATGCGGCGGCACGTTGCGTTGATAGTCGTCCAGCGGCCGGCGCAGCCGCTTGCGGTACACCAGCAGCGCATCGAACTCGCCGCTGGCGGTACGGTCGACATAGTCACGCACATAGTCCCGATACGCTTCGCCCTTGAAGATGCGCAGATACAGCGCTTGCTGAAACTGCTGCGCCAGCGGCGTCCAGTCGGTGCGCACCGCTTCCAGTCCCTTGAAGACCGTTTCCTCGCTGCCGTCCGGCTGGACGACCAAACCCGCGTACCGCTTTTTGCTGCCCTCCTCGGAGCCGCGAATGCTCGGCATCAAGAAACGCCGGTAATGCGTATCGAACTCGAGTTCGAGCGCGTTGTCGAGACCGAATTCCTGCCGCAGATGGCTATCCCACCACTGGTTGACGTGGGTAACCAGCGCGCGTCCGACCTCGGCCGCCTGTTCTTCCGTGTGCGCGTGCTTCAGCCAGACGAATGTGGAGTCGGTGTCGCCGTAGATGACTTCATAGCCCTGCTCTTCGATCAGTTCGCGCGTGCGGTGCATGATCTCGTGACCGCGCATCGTGATCGAGGATGCAAGGCGCGGATCGAAGAAGCGGCAGCCGCTCGATCCGAGCACGCCGTAGAACGCGTTCATGATGATCTTCAGCGCCTGCGACAGCGGGTGGTTGCCGTCGCGCTTGGCTGCTTCGCGGCCCTGCCAGATTTGCTTCACGATCGCCGGCAGACAATGCTTGTCGCGCGAAAAGCGCGCGCCGCGAAAACCCGGCACCGTCGCCTTGTCGTCGGCAGCATCGGCATTATGAGTGCCTTCCACCAGCCCGACCGGGTCGATCAGGAAGGTGCGGATGATCGAAGGGTAGAGGCTCTTGTAATCGAGCACCAGCACCGAGTCGTACAAGCCGGACCGCGAATCCATCACGAAACCGCCGGGGCTGTTTTCTCCGACGACGTCGCCGAGGTTGGGCGCTACGTAACCGTGGCGGTGCATCATCGGCATGTACAGATGCTCGAAAGCCGCCACCGAACCGCCGCTGCGGTCGACGGCCAAGCCGGTGACGCTCGCGCGTTCCAGCAGGAAGCTCATCAGCTCGGTCTTGGCAAAGATGCGCGTCACCAGCTCGCAGTCTTTCAGGTTGTAGCGCGCCAGCGCGGGCTTGTCTTCGGCGAAGCGGCGCTCGATTTCCGCCATCCGCTGGTAGGGGTTGTCGATGGACTTGCCTTCGCCCAGCAGTGTTTGCGCCACATGTTCCAGGCTGAACGACGGAAAATTCCAGGTCGCCGATTTGAGCGCTTCGATACCGTCGATGATCAGGCGACCGGCGGCTGCCGCAAAGAAGTGCTGATTCCTGCTGTGCTCGCGCCATTCCATCGCGCTGCCGTCGCGCCCGAAGCGCAAGGGCACATGACAGCGCTCGGCGTGCCGTTGCAGCACACGCAGGTCGAACTGCACCAGGTTCCAGCCGATGATGGCATCGGGATCGTGCCGTTCCAGCCATTGATTCAGGTGCTCCAGCATCTGCGCGTGGCTGTCGCAGTATTCCAGGTCGAAGTCGAGCGGCTCGCAGCTGCCGGCCGGGGAACCCAACATGTACACCTGGCGCTGGCCGCAACCCTCCAGCGCGATCGAATACAGATCGCCGTGGGAGCTGGTTTCGATATCGAGCGATGCCAGCCGCAGGCGGGGGCGGTAACCGGCCGCAGGTTTCATCTGGCAGTCGAGCAGCGGGCCGTCGCTGCCGGACCCTGGGCGGCCGCCGAACCATGCCGGCGCGGTGATGAAGCGCTCCATCAAATAACGCTCCGGCGGACGCACATCGGCTTCGTAGACATCGATGCCGTTTTCCCGCAAGCGTTTTTCCAGTTTCAGCAACTGGCGATACTGCCGGCAATACAAGCCCAGCACCGGGCGTTGGTGGAAATCGCTCAGGGAGAGGGGACGCAGTTCGAACGTGCGTTCGCCGCGCAATACGGCTTCCGCCTGCTCGCGTTGCTCAGCCGGGATGAACGCCACCGACTGCTTGATCGCGAGACGGATGTGGCGCGGGCCGTCGTCGGTCGCCAGCCAGAAGTCGACTTCCGTGCCGGCGGCCGTATCGCGCCAGTGCCGGGTCAAGAGAAACCCCTGCTTTAATTGAACCACCGTGCCACCTTTGACGCACCCATCAGGCTGTTTAACGAGTTACTGCATGCCGTTGCCCGATATTGAATGCAAGGTGTCTTGCACGGGCGGCCTTGCATATTAAAGCAAGCCGCCGTTCTGCGGTTGATGCCGCTCGACCGGCGTGAAAAGCAGGTCGTTCGACTGGATCTGCGCCACGGCTTCAATCCAGCCCGCAAGACGCGTGCCTATGCGTCAGCGCATCTGCTATTCATGGAAAAGGTGTCTTTGCGGTCAGGGAAATTGCGCCCGGCGAACGCATCATCGAATATCGGGATGAAAGCATTGATTGGGACAAGGCGCTGCGGCGTGCAGAAACAAGGGGCGGTCCGCTTCCGTTCTCGTGCAGCGGTATCGAAGCACGCAATTGATTTTTTGTCAGATTGTGATGCATGCTGAGATGTTGGAGTTCTCAATGCAAGCGATTAAAAATTTACCGGTTTTGATGCGGTTGCCCCTGCCTCATCGCGCACCTGCCTCAAAAATGACATCAATTCGTTGACGATCAACGCGTGGTCTTCTGCTTGCGGCAAGCCGGAAATGCTGATCGTGCCAACCACGCCGACATTTTTGATGATCAGCGGAAAACCTCCGCCGTCCACGGCAAATTCGCGCGGGTCGAATTTGGTACGTTCTTCGAAGCTGGTGTTGCGCGCCAGATAGGAGGTCCCGACGTACCAGGAACTGTGCCCGAAGCGCCGCACGACATTGTTCTTGCGCCGGATCGCATCGGCATTGTGGGTCGTCATACCGGGCATCGCATAGTGAAACAACTGTTGGCCGTTGCGGCAAATGTCGACCATCACAGCCTTGCCATCGCGCTTGGCCGCAGCCACCAGGCGCAGGCCCAGTTCGAGCGCAGTCTCATTCGTGAACACGGTAAATTGAAGATTGTTTTCGTGCTGCGCGAGTGTTTCCAATAATTCTTGATGATTTTCTATTGTCGACCTTCCGCTAGTAGACTGAGTAGACTGATTCACGCAAACGCAATGACTCTCTGCTCGCGGCTGCTTTGCACTGCGTACTCGATGATCTTGATGACGTTCAACGCATCTTGCGCGGAAACCGGCGCGGGTATGCCACTCGCCATGGCATCGAAAATGTTTTGATAAAAGCATTGATACGCGCCGGGCAGCGTTGGGAGTCTTTCAGTGACGACTTCGCCTGCTCGTTCGTACGTGATTTCCCCGTATGCGGCTTCGGGCTCAATACCCCATCCGGCTCCGCCAGGGTGCTGCCCCGAACGCAATGCATCTTCCTGAGGGTCCATTCCGTACTTGATGTAACTGCCGGCGCTGCCGTGCACTTGAAAATGCGGGCCGGGGGTACGCACGATCGAACCCGAATGCAGGATGATGCGCTTCGTTCCATACCCCAGCACCAGGTGAAAATAGTCTGCGGCGCCTGAACCGGGACGCTGAATGCCGACGTCGGCCGACACCGAATCGGGTGTGCCGAACAGCACCAGCGCCTGATCGATCAGGTGGGAGCCGAGGTCGTAGAGCGTGCCCGCGCCCGGCAAGTCTTCTTCGCGCCAGCGCTTGCGTACTTCGGGACGATAGCGGTCGATGTGTACCTGGCAGGTGTTGATTTCTCCGAGCATGCCGGATTCAATGCAGCGCCTGAGCGTAAGGAAATCACCGTCCCAGCGGCGGTTGTGGAATACGCTCAGGAGCAGCTTGCGTTCCTGAGCCAGTTGGATCAGTTCCTGTGCTTCGGCCACATTCACGGTAAAGGGTTTTTCGAGCACTACATGTTTGCCGGCACGCAATGCTTGCCTGGCCAAACCATGGTGGCTGTCGTTCGGCGTTGCGATGACGATGAGGTCCACGTCTTCGGCCTCGATCACTACTGCCGGGTCGGCTGCCACTGCGACTTCCGGAAAATTCTGCAGCACTTTCCCGGCATTCGAGGAAGCGATCCTGGTCAGGATCATTTTCTCAATGGATGCAATCAGTGGCGCATGAAACGTCGCGCCGGAATAGCCGTAGCCGATCAATCCCACTCTGATACTGCGCATAGATGTCTCCTTTATTGTGAGTGATTTACCTGACGCCCTGATAAATCAGATGAGCACCTGTCAGGAACAAGCAGCTTTGCGTGACTTTGTAAAACCGTTGATGATTGACCCGATTCTGCAGCCATAGCCCGAACCAGACCCCAAACGGCACCAGCGGCGCGGGCGATGAAGCTGGTGAGCCCGGAGACTCCCGACCAGAAATCAAGCCGACAACGGCAATGCGAACAAGGATGCCGGCGTGAAGGCGCTATAGTCTTTCGCAATCGCAATCACATTCTCGAATGCGGCAAACGCCTCGGCCGGCATGGTGGTCGTCAATACCACTGCGCGCATGCCGGCGCGGCGCGCCGCTTCGACGCCCAACGGCGCGTCTTCGAACACGATGCAATGCTCCGGCGCCACGCCGCAGGCCTCTGCGGCTTTCAGAAATACGTCCGGATCAGGCTTGCCGCGCTTGACGTCGGCTGCGCCGACCACCGCATCGAAATGGCGCCGCAGGTCGAGATCGTCGAGCGTGAACTTGATGTTCTCATTGGATGCCGCCGTTGCGACCGCGAGTGCCGCGCCGCCGCGCTTTGCCTCGCCTATCAAGGTATGAAATCCGGTGATCGTTTCCCGGTACGGTCCATACAGGTCGCGATAGACCGCTTCTTTTTCATTATTCAGCAGGACGGCTTCCGCATCGCTCAGGTCGGGGCGGATGAACTCGCGCATGATCTCGCGGCTGAGGCGGCCGGCCGTGCGCTTGAAAAAGTCGTCCTCGTCCAGATGCTTTCCGCGCCGCTTGAAAAATTCAACCCACGCTGCGGTGTGATACGCCATGTTGTCGACGATGGTGCCGTCCATGTCGAAAATGAGTGCTTGCTTCTTCATGAGTTGCGCCTGGATCCAGTCAAGAAATGAGAACGAGATAGTGAGATAGTGAACCATGTTCATGTATCTGCCTGCTTGCATTTGTCATGCTTGTTCGCGGCAACCCAGACTTTACATGTGGCAAAATGAAGGCACTATCGCTTTGTTTGCATGTATATATATGAATGACATTCATTCCAGAACACGCGCAAAGCGCCGTTTGCCGTCGCTGCATCATTTGCGCGCATTCGAGGCGGCCGCTCGCAACGGCAGCATCACGCTGGCGGCGGCGGAATTGAATGTGACGCAAAGTGCGATCAGCCACCAGGTCAAGGCGCTGGAAGCGCATCTCGGCGTCACGCTGATTCAACGACGCGGACGCGAGATCGCCTTGACCGTGGCCGGGCAAGCCTACTTCCCGGAGCTGGAAGCGGCGCTGGACCGCATTGCGCAAGCGACCGATCGCATCGCCTACCAGCAGCCGCGCCCCTCGCTGACCGTCAACGTCACTTCCAGCTTTGCCACGCGCTGGTTGATCCCGCGCCTGTCGTCATTCTGCAGGGAGTATCCGGACATCGACGTGCGGCTCGCCACCACCGAGAAAAATCTGGAATTCAATCCACACATGTTCGACGCATCGATTCGCTGCCTGGATCAGGCGACGCTGCAGGCCGTGAAAAAGCGGCGGGATTGGGAGGATGTCCATATCGAATCCTTTTTGGACGAGACTAAATTTCCGGTGTGCAGCCCGGAACTGATGCGCGACAAACCTTTGAAGAAACTTTCCGACTTGCGCCACCATACGATGCTGCATGCGCGGTCGACCCCGGAGAGCTGGGGCGAATGGCTGTCTGCGGCAGGGGTCGCGCGCATTGATCCGGAAGCCGGCCTTACCTTCGACAACCTGCATTTTTCGCTACAGGCGGCCTCGCGCGGGCTGGGCATTGCGATCGGTAGCCGTCCGCTGACACAAGAGGAGCTGGACAACGGAACCTTGGTCGTCCCGTTTCCCGGGATCGAAACCGAACCCAAGCGTTTCCACGTCATTTACCCTGCGGCAGGGAACGGAAAACCGGAGATCGTGGCGTTCTGCACCTGGTTGCTGGCCATCGCTCAGGAACCTCAAGCTGCGCAAATGCAGCCAGTTGCCGGAACACTCAAGACCACGCTATCCAGAAAGAAAAAGTAGGCGGCCGAATCGACCGCCAGGAGCCAGGATTCGCCGTAGAGACTTCATCGTTCCAGAGCAATAATGAGCTTAAAGGGGGAGTCGTTAGCGCAGCGTTCGATCGTCGAGATCCAGACAACAGATATCGTGGTCGTTCCATCCGTGCTGCTTCAGTCCGGAGGCTGAGAGAAGAAGCGCTATTCCAGGCTGGTCGACTGGCTACCGGATGGGCATCACCGGAATGGCGCCTAGCCGCCACTTGCAGATGGCCTATGGCAAGCTTCAAGCATCATCGAATATCGGGGCGAACGCATTGATTGGGACGAGGCGCTGCGGCGCGCAGAGACAAGGGGCGGTCCGATCAACCACACCTTCTTCTTCAGCCTGGCCGATGGCCGGATGACCGACGGCGGCAGCCGCGGAAATGCTGCGCGCTTCATCATCCACTCGTGCGAACCCAATTGCCAACCATTCGAGCATGAGGATGGACGTGTCTATCCCTATGCCATGCAACCGATCGGCGCAGGCGAAGAGTTAAGCTATCACTACGCCCTCATCTATGACGGACGACACACGGCGGCGGTCAAGCGCGCATTCGCCTGCCGCTGCGGCGCACCCGGCTGCGGAACTTGAAGGGCGGTACCCGACCCAAACTAGCCGGTCAAGCAAATTTCCAAAACGTCCATAATGCAGCGGAAGCGGACAGACAGATTTTTACGGGGGCGGCAGCAGCCGACCCGAAGTGGCCTCTCAAGAAACTGCAGAAACCGATGCAGCCGTTCTTCACGGTTGCCTAGAATCGCTGAACGCCACGTCGCGGAATCTGTGACGACATCACAATCGAAGTCCGTGTTTCCCCATACTGATTGATACTCGCCAAAAATTGTTCCAAGTCCACCACATTCTTCGCCACGACGGTAAACACGCAGGAGTCTGATCCGGTAACGTGCAGACATTCCAGCACTTGCGGCTTGGCGCGCAACACCTCGATGAATTTGTGCTTATATGGATGCTGGGTAGTGATGGCAACGACAGCCTTAATGCCATAGCCAAGCGCTTCCGGCGCAATGTCGGCATGGTATCCGCGGATGATGCCTGCATCTTCCATCTTCTTGATACGCTCGGCGGTAGCGGGGACCGATAAGCCGGCCATTTCGGCTAGCGTTTTCAGCGAGGCGCGGGCGTCTTTCTGAAGGGCGGTGAGGATGCACCAGGATTTCTCATCCAGAGAGTTCATTGTCAAATTCCCTTATATATTTAGGTAAAAGGCCGATTTTGCCTGAAAAAAATGATTCTTCGTCTCCATCCGTCTGATTAGACTTTCAGCATGGATACCTCGCTCATATCTCTAATCCTCAAGTCGGCACTCATTGGCCTGTCTATTGCTGCGCCTGTCGGGCCGATCGGCCTGCTGTGCATCCAGCGTACCCTGGACCATGGTCCGCGCGTCGGGCTAGCCACCGGGTTGGGCGCTGCGCTTGCGGATGCAATATATGGCGCGATCGGTGCATTTGGCGTGACGGCGCTAATCACGCTGCTAACCAATGCGCGCTCGCTGCTCGCGTTGGGCGGCGCGCTGTTCCTGCTATGGCTGGCGTGGAATGCGTGGCATGGGGTGGAGCCGAAGCAGGCTGCCGTCGCCAGGGGAGGTGTCAAAGGTTGGCATGCCTTCGGCGGGACCTTCCTGCTCACGATGTCCAATCCCGCTACCATTCTGTCATTCATCGCGGTGTTTTCATCCTTGGCCGGCGGTCGGTCGACGGCTCCGCCAGGATGGATGATTGCTGGTGTGTTCCTCGGCTCGGCGGCATGGTGGTCCCTGCTGGTAGGGATGATCGGGCGCTTTCGTGGGCGCCTGCAGACTGAACATCTGCGCTGGCTCCGCCGGGGATCGGCGGTGCTGCTAGCAGGGTTTGCGGCTTATCAGTTGATTTCGCTTTCGATGTATTGACTGCCGGACGTTGCGCCGGAAATGTCACAGCTACCATCGCTGCCATTGTGCACAGCGAATGTCCGTTCCTGGCCGCGCTGCAGCATGTCGCCTGCAAAACCCGAACGGCATCTCCCCCTGCAGCGCGGGCGTTCATGGAATCGGCCTGATCGGCTGGTCTGAGTCGATTTCCGCCTCAACAAACCAACACATTTAACCGCTCTCTTGACCTTTCCTGTCGCTCGCCCTCAGTACCGGATCTGCGGATTGCCGATCCGGCAATGACACTTCATAGGTAGCGCAAGTGCCAAAGAACTCTCGACAATCGGAACAAAAATCAGGACTTCAATTGCACGCGCCAAGTGCGCCTGACAGACACATTGCGGCTTCACTCTTCCGAAGCAAGCACCTACTCAGGGCACCCGCCTCACCGCAGTGCAGCGAGATGGAGTACCAAGCACCAGACCCCAACACGCGCTGCACCCGGATCATCCAGTTGGCAGCGATGAGCCCGCATGCTGCACCAGTCCGGTGCTTAAATTCCGTTCGGCAATTGGCACAGAAGGTGCTAAATTGAATAAATCCTGACTGTTTGGTCAGGATTTTTCGGAACTGGAGCGATCATGTCTGACCATATCGTGCTGACTTCCCACTCCCAAGGCCGCAAGGAAAATGCCGCCACCGGCATCCATTGGGGCGCCGCCAGCGCTGAAGAGCGCGGCCCGGTCGTTGCCAGTCTGACCAATCCGCAGCAGCGCAATGCAATCGGCACTCACTCGGGCTCCTATGCGATCTATCGTGCACTGGCCATCGCCGCCGGCGCGCTCGATCGCGAGCACCGGCCCGACCTGACCGATACCTCGCCGGCCGAGAACATCGGTCCGCATCCGCAATGGGGAGACCCTGGCAAGATCGTGTCGCTCGATCCTTATGGCCATATGGTCGGCAGCGTGTTCGGAAAACAAATCGCCTCCGGCATGGACATCCGGCCGACGATCGCGATCACCAAAGCCCACATCAACATGCCGGAACTGAAAGCGGCCATCGCCGCCGGCCGTCTCAAGCCCGATGGCCGCATCCTGTTCGACAATGGCGACGTGCGCGTGACCAAGGCCGCGATCGATCCGGTCTGGTATCTGCCGGGCGTGGCCCAGCGTTTCGGCATCAAGGAAAGCGCGATGCGGCGCAGCCTGTTCGAGCAGACCGGCGGCATGTTCCCGGAGCTGGTCACGCGCTCCGACCTCAAGGTATTCCTGCCGCCCATCGGCGGCATGACGCTGTACTGTTTTGGCGACATGAGCAAGCTCGGCAAGGAAGAAACCCGGGTCGCCTGCCGCGTGCATGACGAATGCAATGGCTCCGATGTGTTCGGTTCCGACATCTGCACCTGCCGGCCCTATCTGGCGCACGGTATCGAGGTTTGCATCGAGATGGCGCAGCAGGACGGCGTGGGACTGGTGATCTACAACCGCAAGGAAGGACGCGCGTTGGGCGAAGTCACCAAGTTCCTGGTCTACAACGCGCGCAAGCGCCAGGTCGGCGGCGACCGCGCCGAGACCTATTTCGCGCGCACCGAATGCGTGGCCGGTGTGCAGGACATGCGCTTCCAGGAGCTGATGCCGGACGTGTTCCACTGGCTGGGCATCAAGCGCATCGACCGCTGGGCATCGATGAGCAACATGAAGCATGGCGCGCTGACCGCGCAAGGCATCGAGGTGGTCGAGCGGGTGCCGATCCCGGACGAGCTGATCCCGGCCGATGCGCGGGTCGAGATGGATGCCAAGGTCGCGGCCGGTTATTTCTCGACCGAAGCGGCGGTGCCGACAGAAGAACTGGCGGTCGCCAAGGGCCGGGGCTTGTCGGAATGAATACAACGACTCTGGATTCCGCGAGCAGCGGCTGGCATACGCCGGTGCCGGACAGCCATCCGGCCGCAGCACTGCTGACAGCGCAGGCGGTACGCCGCCAGTGCGCGCAGATCATGGCGCTGGCCGAGCGTGGCGCGGCTGCGCATTTCACCTGGCATCCGGAGCGGCTGGATCAGGTCGCTGCCTATGTGGCCGACACGATCCGCTTGCGCTATCCGGATCTGAAGGTGCCTTATCACAGCCGCTGGAGACATTTCGAGGCGGGCGGCGCCGACCGCTGGCAACAACTGGCGGCGGTCGCCGGTTTGCGCGGCAGCGAACGCGCGCGCACCCGGATCGACCTGGTGATACCGAGCGTGCTGCTGGATGCGGGCGCCGGTCCGGACTGGCGCTATATCGACATGAGCGACCAGACCCATCCCGTCGAGCTGACCCGTTCGGAAGGACTGGGTGTGGCCAGCCTCGGACTGTTTGCCAGCGGCGCGCTGTCGGCTGAACGCGATCATCCCTTGCGCAGCGATGCGTCGGCACTGGCAGCGCTGTCCGAGCAAACCGTGGCGGCTGCTTTCCAGGTTGGCAAAAGCAATCCGCTGGTGGGACTGGCGGGCCGGGTGCAGATGCTGCGCCGCCTCGGCGAAGTGGCCGCGGCCACGCCCGCGGTATTCGGTCAGACGCGGCGTCTGGGCATGCTGTTCGATTACCTGGCCGACCATGCGCACGGCGGGGAAATCGAAGCCTCATTCATCCTCGCAACCCTGCTGCGCGCGCTAGGTCCGGTCTGGCCCGGCCGCATCCTTCTGGACGGCGTGTCGCTCGGCGACTGCTGGCGCCATCCGGATGTAGAGGGCGGACTGCTGCCTTTTCACAAGCTCACGCAATGGCTGACTTACTCGATGCTGGAGCCGCTGGAGGAAGCGGGCTTTCGTGTCACCGGCCTCGACCGGTTGACCGGCCTGCCGGAGTACCGCAATGGCGGCTTGCTGCTCGACCTTGGATTGTTGCAGCCGCGCGATCCGGCTTTTTTCAGTAGCAGCCTGACGGTCGATCAGGCGCCGGTGGTCGAATGGCGGGCGCTGACCGTGATCGCACTCGATCGTGTGGCCGACGCGGCGCGCATGAAGCTGGGCGTCAGCGCCGAGGCATTTCCTCTGGCGCGCGTGCTGGAAGGCGGCACCTGGGCTGCCGGACGCAGGATTGCGGCGGAACGGCGGCCGGGCGGCACGCCGCCGGTCAACATCGCCAGCGATGGCACCGTTTTTTAGGGGGAGATGCGATGACAACGACTCTGACCGTGATCAGCCATCCGCTGGTCCAGCACAAGCTCACTTACATGCGCAGCGAGGATACGCCGACGGATAACTTTCGCCGCCTGCTGCGCGAGATCAGCCAGATGCTCGCCTATGAGGTCACGCGCGACCTGCCGACCGAGCCGATCACGATCAAGACGCCGCTGGCGACGGTAGAGTCGCCAGCCATCAGCGGCAAGAAGCTGTGCCTGGTGTCCATCCTGCGTGCCGGCAACGGCATGCTCGATGGCATGCTGGACGTACTGCCGGCTGCGCGTGTCGGCCATATCGGCCTCTACCGCGATCCCGAAACGCTGGAACCGGTCGAATATTATTTCAAGGTGCCCGAGGACATCGGCGAGCGCCTGGTGATCGTGGTCGACCCGATGCTGGCGACCGGCAACTCGGCGATCGCCGCGCTCAACCGCCTGAAGGAAACCGGCGCCGGCCACATCAAATACGTGTGCCTGCTGGCCGCGCCCGAAGGTCTCGCGGCGCTGCAGGCCGCGCATCCGGATGTGCCGATCACCACGACCGCAGTCGACCAATGCCTGAACGAGCATGGCTATATCATCCCCGGTCTCGGTGACGCCGGCGACCGGCTGTTCGGCACCAAGTGAATCCCGGCGATGCAACGGCAGGGCAAAGGACGGATTCGCCTCAGCAATGAAGCCGGCATACTGCACGCGGCAGAGCAGGTGTTCGCCCGTGCCGGCTTCGCCGGTGCGACCATGGGAGAGATCGCTGAACGCGCGCAGATACCGAAATCCAACCTGCATTACTACTTCCGCACCAAGAAGGAAATCTATCGCGCGGTGCTGACGAATACGCTGTCGCTCTGGCTGGCCGAGACCGACAGCATCCGCGAGGACAATGACCCGAAACACGCCCTGTCGGACTACATCCGCGCCAAGATGAAACTGTCGGCATCCCATCCCGATGCATCGCGCGTATTCGCCAACGAGATTCTGCACGGCGCGACCGAGATCGATGATTATCTGCGTGCCGACCTGCGCAAGCTGGTCGATGCCAAAGCCCGTGTGATCGAACGCTGGATTGCCGATGGAAAAATGGCGCCGGTCGATCCACGCCACCTGTTTTTCACGATCTGGGCGGCAACCCAGACCTATGCGGATTTCGAACCCCAGGTGCGCGCGGTGCTGGGTGTGAAGCGCTTGGGGCCGCGGCAAATGGAAGCTGCGACGGTGCACCTGACCACGCTGCTGCTGCGAGGCTGCGGGCTGGACATCGAATCTGATGAGGATATGGCCTGACCGTGTTGTTCATAACAAGCCCTACCGTAATGCGCTGATATCTCAGTCATGGATGAAAGGGTGTCTCGCCAATGAGTAACAAGCCAGTCAACCGGACCGCCGAGAACCTCCGACTCTTTAGCGACGACTTGCCCACATTTGCTGTGGCCAATTCTGTGGATAACCCGGTATAAACTGCCGTAGCCCCATGATTTTCAAGGGAAATCTTGCGTTGATGAAAATCAAGGCAAGGGACCTGCCGGCAGTGGACCGTTGGACCGGAACGTCCGTGGATCAGCGGCCGTCCTGTTTTCCGGATTGGGGCGTCCATTCGGTCGCCGCGGCCTTCGCGGCGGCAAGCTGCTGCGCCGACAGGCGCGCTTCCACGGCGCGGCGATGGCGCGCTGCCCGTTGCAGCCCGGCCGCTTCGGCGAGGTTCAGCCATTTCCAGGCCTGCACCGGGTCGGCCGGCGTTCCCTGCCCGTGCGCAAGCATCAGGCCAAGGTTGAACTGCGCACGCGCGTTGCCCTGCCCGGCGGCCTTGCCGTACCAGTAGCAGGCCGTTTCGTCGTTCTTGTCGACATCAACGCCGCAGTCGTAGAACACGCCGAGGCGGAGCTGGGCTTCCGCCATGTCCTGTTGTGCGGCAAGCTCATAGAAGCGCAGCGCTTCCCGCGTGTCGCGTTCAACTCCGTCGCCCGCATCGAGGATTCTCGCCGCCTGCAACCGGGCTTCCGCATGGCCGCGCTCGGCGAGCTTGCGGTACCAGGACAAGGCCTCAACCATGTCCTTCGGCAGGCCGCTGCCGCGAGCGAGGAGCTGCGCCAGGCTGAGCTGGGCCTTCAGGTGCCCCTGTTCGGCAGCCTTGCGATACCACCTGGCTGCGACACCCATGTTCTGGCCGACGCCCTTGCCGGTCTCATACAGGTTCGCCAGGTTGTACTGGGCGGCAGCATAGCCGAGCGCCGCGGCCTTCGCATACCAGCCGGCGGCCTGCACATGATTCTGCGACGCGCCTCTGCCGCTGCTGTACAGGATGCCGAGGTTGTTCTGCGCCGCCGCGTCGCTCTGCGCCGCAGCCCGCGCGAACAAGTCCATCGCCTTGCGGTAGTCGCGTGGCGCCTCGACGCCGTTCGCGTGGATCAGGCCAAGGTTGTTCTGCGCGCCGGCGTGGCCGCCGCTGGCGGCTTTTTCAAACCAGGCGATGGCCTCCTGCTTCTCTCCGGCGCTCGCGCCTTGCCGGCCATAGAGCAGCAGGCCGAGCCCGTACTGGGCCTTGATGTGCCCTTGCGCGGCGGCCTTGCGGTACCAGGCGGCGGCCTTGGCGGCATCCTGCGCCACACCCTGGCCGGTCGCATGGCGCGCGCCGAGATGGAATTGCGCTTCCGCATGGCCCTGCGCCGCAGCCTTCTCCAGCCAGGCGACGCCCTGCCGTTCGTCGCGCGGCATGCCGCGTCCGATCAGATACATCAGCGCGAGCGCGAACTGCGCCTCCGGCGTGCCGCCTTGCGCCGATGCTTCTACCCGGTCTATCGCGACCCGGTCTACCGTGACAGCGGTGTCCGTCATCCCGCTCCGATCCTGCGCGCGGACGCCTGTTCATACAATAGTCCGCTGAACTGTTCCAGGCGGAGCGGCCTGTGGTACAGGAAGCCCTGCATGATCCGGCATCCGGCCTGTTGGAGATAGCGCGCCTGCAGCTCCGACTCCACGCCCTCCGCAACCAGGTCGAGCTTCAGGCCCCTGGCAATGGCAATGACGGCGAGCACCACCGGGAAATGCCCGTCGTCATGACCGATCTCGTGGACGAAGGTCTGGTCGATCTTGAGCGTGTCGACTGGGAAGCGCTGCAAATAAGCCAGCGACGAATAGCCGGTGCCGAAATCGTCGATCGCGATGCGCACGCCGAGGCCGCTCAGCGCTTTCAAATGCTTGGCGGCGGTTTCGGGGTCGCGGATGCACACGTTCTCGGTGATCTCGACTTCCAGCCGGGTCGCCGGTATCCGGTGCGCTTCGAGCGCATTCGTCAGGGTGCGGAAGAAATTGTCGCGCATGAGGCAGGTCGGCGACAGGTTGATCGACATGCGGACGACTTCCTTGCCTTCATCATCCAGGCGCCGCAGGTCGCGGCACACGGTGTCCACCATCCAGTCGCTGAAGGGCACCATCAGGCCGGCCTCTTCGGCCAGCGGCAGGAATTCGCCCGCCGCAAGCACGCCGCGCTGGGGATGGTTCCAGCGCATGACCGCTTCGGCGCCGACCACCGCGCCGGTCCTGGCATCGACCTGCGGCTGGTAATACATTTCGAGTTCGCCGGCCTTGAAGCCGCGTCGCAGGTCCTGCTCCAGCAGGACCTTGTCATGCGCGGCATCGAGCTGGGACCGGTCGTAGAAGCCGAAGCCGTTCTTCCCCTCTCCTTTCACCTTGTACATGGCCATGTCCGCATGGCGGACCAGGTCGTCGATCTTGTCGCCGTCCTCGGGGAACACCGCGATGCCGATGCTGGCGGAAATGTGGAGCGTGGTGCCGTCGAGAACGAAGGGCGCCGCCAGCACCTGCAGGAATTTTTGCGCGACCACGGAGGCAGCCGCACGGTCGCGCAGTTCGGGCATGAGCACCACAAATTCGTCGCCGCCGATGCGCGCCAGGGTATCGCCCTTGCGGATGCAGCTCTTCAGGCGCGCGGCGACCTGCCGCAGGAGCTCGTCCCCCTTCAGATGGCCGAGCGAATCGTTCACCGTCTTGAAGCGGTCGAGGTCGATGAACATCAGGCCGAGCTGTTCTTCCTTGCGCAGCGCCTGGACGATGGCCAGCTCCAGCCGATCGCGGAACAACGCCCGGTTCGGCAGGTCCGTGAGGATGTCGTGGTAGGCCTGGTAGGCGATGACCTCTTCGGTGCGGCGCTTCTCGGTGACGTCGCGCGCGATGCCGTAGGTGCCGGAGTACTCCACCGCGCCCTGCTCGCCGGTGTTCAGGTACATGCCGATGGAGTTGAACGAAATGGTGCGCAGCGAGGTCTCGAAGGTGCGCGCTTTCATCGGGTCCGCGCACTTGAGCCGCAGTTCCACATTGCGCGTGGCGCGCTCCCCGACCCGGCGTTCGTTGAAGACGTAACGCGCGCGGTCGAGGTCGTCGTCGTGCACGATGGCGGTATAGGAGGCGCCGATCAGCTGATTGCGGTCGAAGCCGAGCAGTTCGGTCACACGGCGGTTGATGTAGGTGAAGCGGCCCTCGGGGTCGAGGGTGTAGATGATGTCGGGGGAGCTGTCGATCAGGAAGCGGTACAGCTTTTCCGAGCATTCGAGCCGCCAGGCGAAGTTGCGGTTCTCGGCGGACAGGCGGCGACGTTCGAGCGCGTTGCGCACGAGGCTGAACAGTTCGTCGTGCCGGTAGGGTTTGCGCAGGTAGCCGTAGGCGCGGCGGTTGATGGCGCCGATCGCCGCCTCGATCCCGGCGTCTCCGCTAAGCACGATGACATCGGTGTCGATGCCATGTTCGTTGATGAAATCCATGACGTCATGACCGGAGACGCCCGGCATGCGCAGGTCGAGCAGCACGAGATCGTAATGCAGGCGCGTGAGCATGGCTATCGCCTCGTGTCCGCCGCCGGTGGTGGTCAGCTCGTAGCCGTGGCCGTCGAGCAGCGCGGCCAGGCTGGACAGGAGGCGCGGTTCGTCGTCCACCAGCAGCAGGCGCGGCGCGGCGGGCGCGATGGACGGCGTGTCGTTCAGGCCGCCGAAATCGGGAACGATTGCGGCAACGAATTCGGGAACGAGTTGCGGTGCTTTCTGTACGTTCATCCGTGGTCTCCAGGTTCGGGCTGGGCATGGAAAGGAGCGGGGGGCAGGAGGATGTCGAACACCGTGCCTGCATTGCTGCTGCGGCAACTGATCCGCCCGCCCGCCTTGGTCACCATGTCGTGCACGATAGAGAGTCCGAGGCCGCGATTGGGACCGTCTTTCGTGCTGGTGACCGGCGAGAACAACCGGTGCATCAAGCCGTCCGGGATGCCGGGGCCGGTGTCGGCCACGCTGACGGCGATCCACTGCCGGCCGTCGCGCGGGACCAGCCCGGCGTTGCGCAGGTCGATCCGTCCGCCGTTGGACATGGCCTCGTTGGCGTTCTTCACCAGGTTCACCAGGATCTGGTTGAGGATGCGCGGATCGATGGCCGCGCGGACCGGTTCGCGCGCGGCGTGATGCGCGATGCGCACCTCCGGATGCAGCGATCCGCTCTCGGTGAAGATGCGGGCGGCGTGAGCGAGCGTGCCATTGATGTCGGCGCTGTCTTCCGGCTGCGCCTGATGTTCGCTGGCAAAATCGTTGACGATCTGCGCCACACGGTCGACTTCCTCGGCCACGACCGCCAATTCATCGCCGATCGCCTGCCTGTCGCCCGTCTTGCGGTCCAGCAAGGCGAGATAGTTCTTGATGATCGACAGCGGGTTGTTGACTTCATGCGCGACGCGCCGCGCCGCAAGCTGGAATTCATCGGCGAGGACCGCTTCTGGCACGTCCGCGTCCTCCTCGGCCGCGCCTTGCCGCAGCGCCCGGCCGAGGATGGCGCCGGACTGGCGGCCGAAGTCGCCGAGCAGGTGCTGCCGGTTCCGCAAGAGCTGCGCCTGTCCCGCGCTCATCGCGCCGAGCAGGACCAGCGGCTCCTGCGCCGAGGGGGAGAGGCGCAGCGCGACGAGCGCATCCGTCTTGAAATAACGCAGCAGCTGGTCCTCGACCACCGACGCCACGCGCGGGGGAATATGGAACGCGGCGGTGCCGTGCAGCGCCGCCATGCCGGCGATGTTGTCTTCGTCCAGCGGCAGCGACAGGCCGGACAGGCGCATGCGGCCATCTTCCAGCGCGGCGGGAGTGAGGGTGTCGCCGCCGGCCGTCGCCGACAGCACGATCGCATCGGAGAATCCGAACAGGATGACGGACGACTTCACGATCGCATGCGTGCATGCGTCCGCTTCCTGGAACTTGCGCAGCTCTTCCGCCGTTTTCGACACGATCATGAGATCGCGCATCTTTTCATTGAGCCGTTCGCTGCCGAGGATCGCTGTTTTCGCGGTCGCGGGGCGCCGGACCGGCACTGCGGCGAGCGCTTCCTCCGGCACTTCGATGCCGAGCGAGGCCGCCAGATGCGCAATCCGGTCCGCGAGCGTGCCTGCGTACTCGCGCGCCTCTTCCGGCGAGAAACCGGCCATGCGCGCCACTTCGGGCGGGATGCCGTCCGGGGTGCCGGCATGCGTCGCGAAGGCATCCGCGAGGGCGGTCAGGCGCACCAGCGGATGCGCGGTCTGCAAGCGATCCAGCGGTTCGTGGTGATAGCGGATGCTGTCGGCCAGGAAGGAGTCCAGCGCCAGCCCTTCGATGAGCAGCGCCCCCGCCTCCGGATGCGTGATTTCCAGCGTGCGCTCTTCGAGCGTGCACAACGGCTCGCCGTCTTCCGCATGGAAATTGCTTGCATACTCGTCCGGCGCGGCTGTGACCAGCGCCAGCCGGCCGATGTCGTGGAGCAGGCCGGCGAGGTAGGCTTCCTCGGCCTGCGCGTAGCCCAGCTTGCCGGCGATGGCGCGCGCAGAAATTGCAGTGGCGATGGCATGCGCCCAGAAGGGCCGAAGGTCAAGGCCGCGCGTGACCGCGAAGCCGTTGAAGGTCTGGTACACCGATTCGGTGAGGAGCATGGTGCGCACCATGTCGATGCCGATGGTCGTCAACGCCTGCTCGAGATTCGGCGGCACCGGGCCGCGGCGATAGGCAGGGCTGGACGCGACACGCAACACTTTCGTGGCGAGCGCGGCATCCTGCGAAAGCAGCTCCGCAAGCGATCCGATACCGGCCTCCTCCGACTCGCAATGGCTGACCAGCTGCACCAGCACCTGCGGCAACGCAGGCAGGTTTGCAGCAATCAGGCGTGACTGGATGTCAGGAACCGTGGTCTCCATTGTGTGCTCTTGGGCAGTATGCATTGCATTGAGAAAATGACAATGCAATTCTGACTTCTAAATCAATGACATAACCGTACTTCTTGAGAAGGTACTTCAGGAGGCGGTTTATCATAGCATCAATATTGTTTCCAAGCTGCAAATGTGGTAGATGCGTGGGGAGAACCTCGTGTTGAGCTGAGATCGATAGAACGCAAAGCGCAACGATCGCTCCAGGCAGGACCGCGGCGCTCGTCGCTCATCAATCGCGATGCTTACCTGACGGCCAGATATCGAGGTTAGTCCGCAAACTTTTGAGAGCTTAGATGAATGGAAGGGAAAGGATAGCCGTGCTTTCTTTTTGTTATATTTGCTGGCCGCTATTCTCGGGACAATCTCATGTATAAACGTCGTCTTGAAAGGCTAACTTGTCACTCAACCCAGAACCACAATATAAGATTGCCGCTTCGCGGCAACGTGTTGTGGTCCGGTTAGCTCGGCGTGAAAAGTCTTCCCTATGCGTATACAACGAAACTTCTTTTCTCGATCGTCCGAAGAGCAAAGGTGGATGCTCAACAACACGTGGTGCGATGCATGCCAAGAAGCTGACTTAGGAATGGTTAACCCGATTGAATACGAAGAAGAAGTAAGAATCTTCGTTGAGGGCAACTGTAAAAAGTGCGGCACGTCTATTGTTAATGAGGTTGTGATTCGAAATGTCTAATCCAATTCAGCGTTAGAACCCATGCGCAAGCTCAAAAGCACACTGCTCGTCGTTCTGCTGGCGCTCGCTGCCTTCGCGGGCGGTGTTTACGCAGCAATCTCTCGTCATTGGTTGCGGCCTATTGTCAACGTGCATGATCTGTCCAGGCAGGTTGTCAAAAATCATTGACATGTCTGGTAGTGCAGGCCTCCGTGCCTGCACCACTACACCAACTGGGCGCCGTTGTTCAGTAGAAGGCAGAGTGCGCACAGCGCAGCCTTATGTGATCTGCAAACAGTCTAAGCTTGTTCTGCACCAAGATCGCCATAACGTCCGGCAACTACAACAACATACCCATCAGGGTCGCGCAGCCACACTTCACGGTGACCGGCATTGGGATTGATCTTCGGCTCCTCCAGGACCTCCACGCCGTGGGTCCTGATTCGTGAAATCGCCTGGTCGAATTCATCGGTTTGAAACCACAGGACTATGCCGTTGCCGCGGGAGCCAATGTCCGGATTGCCGAGATGCGGGTGTTCATGCGCTTCCCACAAGTGCAATTGCAGGATCATCTTCCCACCGGAGACGATCTGCTCGTACTCGGCTCCTCCATGACCGCTCTCGCAACCGAGCACGACTTGATACCAGTGGCTGCTGGCCGGAACGTTCTTGACTGCAATAAGCGGCTGTGCCTGCATTTGTTACCTCATGAGTGACAAGGGCAAGTTTACGACGCTCCATGTCGCGGTGCGCAGTTCGCGTAACGAATGCGTACCAACGCATGCTTATCATGCACGCAATAGCTTTTCCATCCGATAGTTTCGCAACATCACGCCTCGGCGCAAAACATCCTGTTCCTTTACGACCACAAACCCTTTTCCCTCGAAGAAAGGCCGCGCGGTAATACTCACGTCCGAACACAGTCGTTCCAACCCGCTTCTCTCCGCCTGGTCTTCGATCGCCTTCATCAACAGGCTGCCGACTCCCTTCCCTTGCCAGTTTCGATGACAGTAGAAATGATCGATATATCCATCGCTCTGTACATCGGCATATCCTGCAATCTCACCATCCACCTCGACCACGAACGGCGCCAATGATGCGAGCTTGCGAACAAAATCCGGCACGTCGATATCATCTGGAGCCCAGGCCTTTACCTGCAGCTCGGAATAGTCTCGCGAACAGACTTCCCGTACTGTTCCGTGGAACAGCCGCCACAAGGCAGGACCATCACCGTCCCTGAATCTGCGAAGAAGCATGGGGCTATCCAATTGAAAGGCAGCTATCTATCGGCCGCAAGCGTTCAGTCAATGACGTTCCTGGCTGAACGCTTGCGACAAAAGTGATCTTGTATCTTATGCTTTTTTTGCCCGGCTCCCACGGCACATTTACTAAACAGCGAGCAGGGCCGCTACTACCGCATCTCCCATGCCGGCCGTCCCGACAAGCCGTGTGCCGGACGAGTGGATATCGGCAGTGCGCAAACCATCTGCCAGTACGCGTCGCACCGCAGCCTCCACCATGTCTGCGAGCTCCGGACGTTCCAGCGAATGCCGCAGCATCATTGCAACCGACAGGATTGCCGCAAGCGGGTTGGCAATGTCTTTTCCTGCAATGTCGGGAGCCGAGCCGTGGCCGGGCTCATACAAGCCGTGCCCTGCGCTATTCAGCGATGCTGATGCCAGCATGCCGATGGAGCCGGTCAGCACGGAGGCTTCATCGGAGAGGATGTCGCCGAACAGGTTTCCGGTCAACATGACGTCAAAGCCGGCCGGCGCGCGCACGAGCTGCATCGCGGCATTGTCCACATACATATGGCTCAGTTCGACGTCCGGGTACTCCTGCGCGACTTGGTTGACCACTTCGCGCCAGAACCGGGATGTCTCAAGGACATTGGCCTTGTCGACGTTACACAGCCTGTGCCGGCGCCCGCGCGCTGCCTGGAAGGCGATGTGCGCAATGCGGCGTATCTCGCCCTCCGCATAGCGCATGGTGTCATGGCCTTCGCGTTGCCCGGTGAAGGCGCCGTCTGCCGCCACACGCATACCACGGGGCTTGCCGAAATACACATCGCCGGTCAACTCGCGCACGATCAGCAGATCCATGCCCGCCACAATCTCCGGCTTCAGCGGCGACGCGGCGGCAAGTTTCGGATACAGCACTGCCGGCCGCAGATTGGCGAACAGATCCAGTTCCTTGCGCAAACCCAGGATGGCTTGTTCCGGGCGTAACGCACGTTCAAGCGCATCGTATTTCCAGTCGCCGACCGCACCCAGCAGGATGGCGTCCGCTTCCCGTGCGAGTGCCAGCGTCGCTTCCGGCAGCGGGTGTCCATGTGCGGCGTAGGCGGCGCCTCCGATCAAGGCTTCCTCCGCGTTGTACTCGAAGCCGGAACGGCGCAGTGCATTCAGTACGCGCATTGCCTGTTCAACTACTTCCGGGCCGATTCCATCCCCGCCCAATATCGCGATTTTTTTCATCGCCTCAGTCCTGTAAGCTGTATTCGAGCCAGGGCCTGCCTGCAAGGCGTTGGCGTTCGAAAGCGGCGATTGCATCGCGGTGTTGCAACGTCAAGCCGATGTCGTCAAGGCCATGCATCAGGCAGTGCCGCCGAAAGGCATCGATCTCGAACGGAATGTGGTCGCCGGACGGCGTGACGATGCACTGGCGTTCGAGGTCAACGACGAGCCGGTAGCCGGCCTGGGTCATGCATTCATCGAATAACTGCCGTATCGTGTCGCGCGGCAGGAGGATGGGCAGCAGCCCGTTCTTGAAGCAGTTGTTGTAGAAGATGTCGGCGAAGCCGGGCGCGATCAGTACCCGGAATCCGTATTCCTTCAGGGCCCACGGCGCATGTTCCCGGGAAGACCCGCAGCCGAAGTTCGCACCCGCAAGCAGGATGCTGGAGTCCCTGAACCGCGGCTGGTTAAGGACGAAGTCCGGATTGAGTTTGCGGGAACCGAGGTCCATGCCGAGTTCGCCGCGATCGAGGTATCGCCATTCATCGAAGCAGAACGGGCCGAAGCCGGTCCGGCTGATCGAGCGCAGGAACTGCTTGGGAATAATGGCATCCGTATCGACATTGTCGCGGTCGAGAGGCGCAACAATGCCAGTGTGCGTAACAAGCTTGTTCATGTCATGTTCCTTTCAGGCGTCGACATCACGTGGATCGGTGAACCGCCCGGCGATCGCGGCCGCGGCTGCCAACTCCGGGCTCACGAGATGCGTGCGGCCGCCGGCGCCCTGCCGGCCTTCAAAATTTCGATTGGAGGTCGACGCGCAACGGTCGCCCGCCATCAAGCGGTCATTGTTCATGCCGACACACATGGAACAACCGGGCTCGCGCCATTCGAATCCGGCATTCCGGAAAATCTCGTGCAAGCCTTCCTGCTCGGCTTGCTCCTTCACCAGGCCGGACCCCGGCACGACCAGCGCCTGCCTGATGTTCTTCGCAATCCGCCGCCCTTGCAGCACGCGTGCCGCGGCGCGCAGGTCTTCGATGCGGCCGTTGGTGCAGGACCCGATGAATATCTTGTCGACCGGGATGTCGGTCACGCGCATGCGCGGCGCCAATCCCATGTATGTCAGCGCGCGCACCATGGCGTCGCGCCGTACCGGATCTGCCTCGTCCGTCGGATCCGGAACCATTCCATCGACGGGTACCACCATTTCCGGCGACGTGCCCCATGTGACCTGGGGACGCACAGCGGCTGCATCGATATCGACGACACGGTCGAAGCGGGCATCCGCATCGGAATGCAGGCCGCGCCATTCGGCAACCGCCTGTTCCCAGTCCGCGCCGGCCGGCGCGTACGGCCTGCCCTTCAGGTATTCGATAGTCGACTCGTCGACGGCTACCAGACCGGCGCGGGCGCCCGCTTCGATCGCCATGTTGCAGACCGTCATGCGCCCTTCCATGCTGAGCGCCCTGATGGCGCTGCCGGCGAACTCGATGGTGCAGCCTGTGCCGCCGGCAGTGCCGATGACGCCGATAACATGCAGTACGAGATCTTTTGCGCCGCATCCCGCAGGCAGATCGCCCTCCACGCGCACCAGCATGTTGAGCGCCTTGCGTGCGATCAGGCACTGTGTCGCAAGCACGTGCTCCACTTCCGAAGTGCCGATGCCGAATGCAAACGCTGCGAATGCGCCATGCGTGCTGGTGTGCGAATCTCCGCAGACGATGGTGGTGCCAGGCAGCGAGGCGCCCTGTTCCGGGCCGACCACGTGCACAATGCCCTGCCGGCGGTCGCGCATGTCGAACAGACGAATCCGGTGCTGATGGCAGTTATCGACCAGGGTGGCGACCTGCAAGGCCGAAACCGCATCGGCGATACCCTTGCTGCGATCGATGGTGGGTACATTGTGATCCGGCGTCGCGACAATGCTGCTTGTGCGCCACGGCATTCGGCCCGCCAGCCGCAAGCCCTCGAAAGCCTGCGCACTCGTCACCTCATGCACGATGTGCCGGTCGATATAGAGCAGGCTGGTACCGTCCGCCTCCTGTCGTATCACATGTTCATCCCAGATCTTGTCGTACAAGGTTTTGGACATCAGGAAATCTCCTCAATGAAAGCACCGCGATCAGCGCGCTGGCTGCCACACGCAACCGGTACTGCCGAAAGCATAGGCATTGCGTTATGCTGTAACAAGACAAGCATTTATCCTGGTATATCGATTACCACTCACGTTACGGATCAGCATGCACAAGAAGCTCGGAGAATTCATCCGTGCGCACCGCGAGCGCATAAGGCCGGAAGAACTGGGTTTCCCAAAGGGCGGGCGGCGGCGCACCCCTGGACTACGGCGCGAGGAACTCGCGCAGGTGTGCGGCGTCAGTTCCACATGGTTGACATGGCTGGAGCAAGGCCGGGAAATCTCGCCGTCCGCCAGAACGCTTGCCAGGCTTGCGGACGTCATGCGTCTCGCGCCTGCCGAACGCGCCTACCTGTTTCAGCTTTCGGAGCGGCTGGATCCACGGAGCGAGGAGTCCGGGGCTGCCGCGGACGAGGAACTCTCTTCACTGGTCAACGCGATCAAAACGCCGGCCTATATCCTCGACCGGCAATGGGATGCCATCGCATGGAATCGCCCCGCGCGTGAATTGCTGGCCGGCTGGCTCCATGGCAAGCCCGGCAGATTGCCCAGGCCGAATCTGCTCCGCTTCATGTTCCTGGAGCCGGGCTCTCGCTTGCTCACGGTGGACTGGGCTCAACGTGCGGCCCGTCTGGTCGCGGAATTTCGCGCCGACTGCGGGAAGTATGCCGACCTGCCGCCGATCTTGAACCTCGTCAACGAGCTCTCGCTCACCAACGATGAATTTCGCAAACTGTGGAGGAAGCAGGACGTGGTAAACCGGGAGGGCGGACAGCGCCGCTTTCAGCATCCCGAGCGCGGTGAACTGACGTTCGAGCAGATAACGCTCCATCCCGCGACGCGGCGGGATTTGAAGCTGGTTGTGTTGCTGCCTGCGGCAACTTGAGACCAGGTCGCCAAATACAATGACCTTCGGGTAACCGAGGCTGGCGTCTACGGACTGAAGAAGCGTATGTCTATTGGGCTCGCTGGCATATCCATTTCCATCGTTTACGCCATCCGAAGGACATGGGCGCGCCGGAAATACAAGCTTTCTTGTCCTACCTGATCAATGATCGCAAGGTCGCCGACGCCACCCATACCCGGGCATTGTGCGCGCTTCTGTTTCTTTACAAGAAGCTACTGCAAATTGATCCCGGATGGATCGATGGTGTGCATCGGTCAAACCGCGCGCCCAGGCGCCCGATCGTGCTGACAATGCAGAAAATCGACATGGTGCTGTCCCGCATGAAGGGCTTGCACGCGCCGTTTGCCAGGCTGTTGTATGGCACCGACATGCGTTTGACCGAATGCGCGCAGCTGCGCATCAAGGATGTGGACTTCCAGCATCGTGAAATCACGGTCCGGCAAGGCAAGGGCGGCAAGGACCGCATCACGATGCTGCCGCTCGCTGGTGAACCCGCTCAAGGAACAAATCGACCGGGCGCCACAGCTTCGCAACGCACCTGATTGAATCGGGCTATGACATCCGCACGGTACAAGAGCTGCTGGGCCATGCCGACGTGTCGACGACGATGATCTATACCCATGTCCTGAACAAAGGGAGGCGCGGCGTGATTTCTCCCATCGACCGCTGCGGATAGGCGGCACCATGACGCCTGTGCCGCAAACAGACATCGCCGGGCAGGACGCCGGACCTGTGTTGAAGCTTCAATGAGGCTGCAGCTTCAGGCCGCCTTTTTCGCCAACCCCAGATACGTTTCGATCACCTTCGGATCGGCCGCCAGTTCGCTTGCCGGCCCCTGCATCGCCACATCGCCGGTTTCCAGCACATACGCGTAATCGGCAACCTGCAGCGCGGCGCGCGCATTCTGTTCGACCAGCAAGGTCGCGACGCCGGTCTTGCGCAGGTCGTCGATGATGTGGAAGATTTCCTGCACGATCAACGGTGCGAGGCCGAGGCTGGGTTCGTCGAGCATCAGCAGGCGCGGTTTGGGCATCAGTGCACGCCCTACCGCCAGCATCTGGCGCTCGCCGCCGGACAAGGTGCCGGCCTGCTGTGTGCGGCGCTCCTTCAGGCGGGGGAACAGGTCGTACACCGTGTCCATCTGATCGAGATAGTTCCTGTCGCCTGCTTTCTTGCGCGGATAGGCGCCGAGTCGCAGGTTGTCTTCCACGCTCATGCTGGAAAACAGTTCGCGCGTCTCTGGCACCAGGCAGATGCCGCGCATGACCCGGTCTTCGACATCGACGCCGTCGAGGTCTTCGCCCAGATAACGTACTGCGCCGCTGGACGTGCCATTGATCGGCAACGAACCCATGATCGCGTTCAGCATGGTGGATTTGCCGGCGCCGTTGGGACCGATGACGGTGACGATCTTGCCCGCTTCGACCTTCAGGCTGGCGCCGTGCAGCGCCTCGACCTTGCCGTAGCCGACGTGCAGCTTGCTTACTTCGAGAATGGTGTTCAACGCTGACTCCTTATGCGGCGACGCCGCCGAGATAGGCTTGCAAAACCGCCGGGTCGTTTTGAATGACCTCGGGCGTGCCTTCCGCGATCTTGGTGCCGAATTCCATCACCACGATGTGGTCGGTCAGGTTCATCACGAAATCCATGTCGTGCTCGACCAGCAGGATTGCCATGCCTTCCGCGCGCAGCCTGCTCAGTAATTCGGCCAGCGCCTGCTTCTCCTTGTAGCGCAGGCCGGCAGCCGGTTCGTCGAGCAGCAGCAGCGCCGGGTCGCAGCACAATGCGCGCGCGATTTCGAGGATGCGTTGCTGGCCGAGCGCGAGGCTGCCCGCCTCGTGGTACAGGTAGCCGCCGAGGCCGACGCGTTCGAGCTGCCGTTTCGCCTCATGCAGCAGGCGCGCTTCTTCGCTGCGGTTGAGCTTGAGCATGCTGCGCAGGAAGCCGCCCTGCGGACGGGATTCGCCGCGCAGATGCGCGCCGAGCGCAACGTTTTCCAGCACCGTCATGGTCGGCAGCAACTGCACGTGCTGGAAGGTGCGCGCGACACCGCGCTTGACGATGTCCCGGCTCGGCAGGCTGGTGATCGCTTCGCCGCGATAACGCACCTCGCCGCCGGTCACTGGCAAGACGCCGGTGACGAGGTTGAAGGTGGTCGACTTGCCTGCGCCGTTGGGCCCGATCAGGCCGACGATCTCGCCCGCCCTGACGCGGAAGCTGACGCCATTGACGGCGGTGAGGCCGCCGAACTTCTTGACCACCGCATCCACTTCGAGGATGGTGTCGCCGCTTGCCGGCTTGACGCGCTGCGGCAATGCCTGCGCGATATCGGGCGCCTGCGCCCGGATGGCCGGCGGAAAGCGTTTCCGGATGAAAGGCCAGATGCCGTCGCGCGCGTATTGCAGCAACACCACCAGCAGCACGCCGAACACGATGGCTTCGAAGTTGCCGTCGGAACCCAGCAGCTTGGGCAGCCATTCCTGCAGCACGTCCTTCAACACGGTCAGGATGGTCGCACCCAGCACCGCGCCCCACACGTGCGCGGCGCCGCCGATGACCGCCATGAACAGGTACTCGATGCCGTGATGCAGGGAAAACGGCGTCGGGTTCACCGCGCGCTGCAGGTGCGCATACAACCATCCCGACAGGCTGGCGAGCAAGGCCGCGTGGATGAAGATCACGACTTTCATCCACGCCGTGTCTACGCCCATTGCCTCGGGCATGGTGCTGCCGCTCTTCAATGCGCGGATCGCGCGGCCGGGACGCGAATCCAGCAGGTTCTGGACCGAGAACAGCGACAGCAGCACGGCCAGCCAGATCAGCGCATACATCGCGCGTCCGCTGTCGAGCGCGATGTTGAACACGCTGATGGCGGGCATGCCGTTCATGCCATCGTACTTGCCGAGGAACTCCAGGTTGCCGAACAGGTAGTACAACGACAATCCCCAGGCGATGGTCCCCAGTGGCAGGTAGTGGCCGGACAGGCGCATCGTGATCATGCCGATCGCCAGTGCGGTTGCGCCGGTGATGACCAGACCGATGGCCAGCGTCAGCCACGGCGACAGTCCGTACTGCGTGGTCAGCCAGGCGGTGGTGTAGGCGCCGATGCCGACGAAGGTGGCCTGGCCGAACGAGGTCAGGCCGCCGACGCCGGTCAGCAGCACCAGGCCGAGTGCGACGATGCTGTACAGGCCGATATAGTTCAGCAGCGAGATCCAGAACTCCGGCACCGGCAGCAGAGGCAGCGACGCGGCCAGCGCAACGAAGGCGGAGAAAATCATGGTTTGTTTCTTCATGGCGCGGTACCTCATTCGTCGTGGTCGGCATGGCTGCTGTTGAGCGAACGCCACAGCAGCACCGGGATGATCAGCGTGAATACGATCACTTCCTTGAAGGCGCTGGCCCAGAAGGAGGCGTAGCTTTCCAGCAGGCCGACCAGCAGCGAACCGGCCGCTGCCAACGGATAGATGGCTAGGCCACCGAAGATGGCGCCGACGAAGCCCTTGAGCGAAATGATGAAGCCGGACTCGTAGTACATCGCGGTCATCGGTGCGATCAGGATGCCGCACAGCACGCCCAGCGCCGCCGCCAGCGTGAACGCAAGCCGGCCGGCCTGGTTGGTGCCGATGCCGACCAGGCGCGCGCCGAGACGGTTGACCGCAGTGGCGCGTAGGGCCTTGCCCGACAGCGAGCGCTCGAAGTACAGGTAGAGGGCGGCGATCATCGCCAGCGCCACCACGATCACCACCAGGCTCTGGCCGGACACGCTCAGCGTGCCGATCTGGAACTGGGCATCGGTGAACGGCAGCGTACGCGCACCTTCGGCACCGAACATCACCAGGCCGAGACCGGTCATTGCCAGATGTACGCCGACCGACACGATCAGCAGCACCAGTATGCTGGCATTGGCGAGCGGCTGGTAAGCGATGCGGTACAGCATCGGCCCCATCGGCACCACCACCGCGCAAGCGAGCGCGATCTGCACGATCATCGGCAGGGTCTGCGCCGGCAGCAGGCGGCAGGTGAGCGCGACGGCGATGGGAAAGAAGAGATACTTTGCCGCCAACGGCAGCAAGCGCGCCATCCGCCTGCGCTGTCCGTTCTGCCGCAGCAGCGCGACGCCTTCGGCGACAAAGGTCAGCACACCGAGCGCCACCAGCAGCCATGCGCTGGCCGGGAACTTGCCGGACTGCAGGGCGGCAAGCGTCAACGCGCCGTAGGCGACGAACTCGCCCTGCGGAATGAAAATCACACGGGTGACTGAAAACACCAGCACCAGCGCCAGGGACAGCAGCGCATAGACCGCGCCGCTGGTGATGCCATCCTGCGCGAGGATGGCGAAAATCGAAAGGTCCACGGGTCTCCTCCTGTGTTTATTTTGCTGTGCGGGTTTTTTCTTACCTGCGTCGCTGCGGTTTGGGCAACACGCCGTCAGGTTCCTTCCTCCTCTTAGGAGGAAGGCTAGGATGGGGCGGGCCGCGGAGGCGTGGTGAGGTCGAGCTATCGGATGTCATGGCTCAACCTTCCCCCCCTTCCCAACCTTCCCCTTACAAGGGGGGAAGGAGCTTTACTCTGGGCTCATCACTGTTCTATGCCGTTGCGCGTGCGCGTTCGGGCGCGGCTGCCGCTTCTTTTGCACTTTCTTTCGTTGTATCGAGCAGTGTGTTGCCCGCCGCCGCAACTTCCTTCCGCGTAATAAACGCATCACTGAAAAACCGCTCCTCCGGAAGCCCGTTCCGCCGGAAGGTATACCGTGCCGCATCCACCATCAGCGGATTGCCGCAGGCATACACTTCGTAACCGGACAGGTCGGGATAATCGGCGCTGACCGCTTCATGCACGAAGCCGGTCCGCCCGGTCCAGCCGGGTTCGCTGCCGGACAATACCGGGATGAAGCGGAAGCCCGGATAAGCGTCCTGCCATGCGCGCGCCTCGTCGAATGCATACAGGTCCGACAGGCGGGCACCGCCCCAGTAGAGCACCGCGCCGCGCCGCGCGATCTCCGCCGCATGCGTCTTCAGGATCGCCGCGATCGGCGCATAGCCAGTGCCCGACGCCAGCAGGATCAGCGGCGCATCGCCCGGCTGTAGCGTGAACGCACCGAACGGCCCCTCGATGCGCAGCATGTCGCGCGGCTTCAGGTTCTGGTACACATGATTGGAAAAGCGGCCACCCGGCACCGCGCGGATATGCCATTCGATGATGCCGTCCTCGCGCGGCGCGTTCGCCATCGAATAGCTGCGGCGCGAACCGTCGCGCAGCACCACGTCCACATACTGGCCGGCCTTGAACGAAAAGCCCGCGGCCGGCGGCACCTGCAGCGCGACGCGCGCCACATCGACGCTGATGCGCTCGACCTCGACCACGCGCGCGCCGGTCTGCACCACGCGCTGGCCGGATTCCGGCAACACTTCCGGCGCGTCGATGACGACGTCCGAGACCGCGCGCGCCTGGCAGGTCAGCACGCAACCATCGCGCACGCCTTCGGGCGTGAAACCCTCGGGATACGAGACGCGGCCGGACAGCAGCGGCGCTTCGCAGGCATTGCACTGGCCGCGCCGGCAGCTATGGTGCGGGAAGTAACCGGCGGCCAGCGCCGCGTCGAGCAGGCTGCCGTCCGGCGTGCAGGCGATGTCCACGCCTGCCGGTTCGATACGCAGTGTGAGGTCGCTCATGATGTCACCCGGCGCGCTGCGCGGCGTCCTTCGCTTCGCGCGATTTGAGCAGGTCCAGCGCGACGTCGACGATCATGTCTTCCTGTCCGCCGACCATGCGCCGCCGCCCCAGTTCGACCAGGATGTCGACCGCCTTCAAGCCATACTTCTTCGCCGCAGCCTCGGAATGCCGCAGGAAGCTGGAGTACACGCCGGCATAACCGAGCGCCAGCGTCTCGCGGTCCACGCGCACCGGGCGGTCCTGCAACGGCCGCACGATGTCATCGGCCGCGTCCATCAGCTTGTACAGGTCACAGCCGTGGTTCCAGTCCATGCGGTCGGCGGCGGCGATGAAGACTTCCAGCGGCGCGTTGCCGGCGCCGGCGCCCATGCCGGACAGGCTGGCGTCGATACGGTCGCAGCCCTCTTCCACCGCGACGATGCTGTTGGCCACGCCGAGGCTGAGGTTGTGATGCGCATGCATGCCGGTCTGCGTTTCCGGCTTGAGTACGTCCTTGAACGCACGGAAGCGTTCGCGCACATCGTTCATGCCGAGTGCGCCGCCGGAGTCGACCACGTAGCAGCAAGTGGCGCCGTAGCTTTCCATCAGCTTCGCCTGCTGCGCCAGATGCTGCGGCGTGGTCATGTGGCTCATCATCAGGAAGCCGACCGCTTCCATGCCGAGTTCGCGCGCATATTCGATGTGCTGCTTCGAGATGTCGGCCTCGGTGCAATGCGTGGCCACGCGCACGATGCGGGCGCCGGCATCGTAGGCATTGCGCAGGTCATGGATGGTGCCGATGCCGGGCAGCAGCAAGGTCGCCACCTTGGCGTGCTTGATCGCGCCGGCCACCGCCGCTATCCATTCCAGATCGGTATGTGCGCCGAAACCGTAATTGAAACTGGAGCCCTGCAAGCCATCGCCGTGCGCGACCTCGATCGAATCGACCTTCGCTTCGTCGAGCGCAGTAGCAATCTGCACCGCTTGCGCCACGCTGTACTGGTGGCGGATCGCATGCGAGCCGTCGCGCAGCGTGACGTCGGATATGTAGAGCTTCTTGCTGGTTGTCATTCCGTTTCTCCGTATCAGGCTGTAGCGGTGGCGAGCATGTCGGCGGCCATGCGCTCGGCGCAGGCCTTGGCGGCCGAGGTCATGATGTCGAGATTGCCCGCATAGGACGGCAGGTAGTGGGCGGCGCCTTCGACTTCCAGGAACACCGCGGTCTTCAGTCCGCTCATGCGATCGCCCACGCCAGGAATGCGCAAGGGAGCACTCGCATCGATGCGGTCAAACTGCACCTTCTGCTTGAGGCGGTAGCCCGGCACATAGCGGTTGACCTGCGCCACGATGTCTTCGATGGAGCGCTCCACCGCTGCCTCGTCGGCGTTTTCCGACAGGCAGTACACGGTGTCGCGCATGATCAGCGGCGGCTCGGCCGGATTGAGGACGATGATGGCCTTTCCCTTGGCCGCGCCGCCGACCGCTTCGATCGCCCTGGACGTGGTTTCGGTGAATTCGTCGATGTTGGCGCGCGTTCCCGGGCCCGCCGACTTGCTGGAAATCGACGCGATGATTTCGGCGTAATGCACTTTCGCCACCCGCGACACGGCGGCGACGATGGGGATCGTCGCCTGGCCGCCGCAAGTCACCATGTTGACGTTGGGAGCATGCAGGTGGGCATCGAGGTTGACCACCGGCACGCAGTAGGGACCGATCGCCGCCGGCGTCAGGTCGATCATGCGCAATTCGGGTTTGAACTGTCGCAGGAAGGCATCGTTCTTCATATGCGCGCCGGCGGAAGTGGCGTCGAACACGATATCGATGTCGGCGAACACCGGCAGGCGGGTCAGCCCCTCCACGCCTTCATGCGTGGCCGCCACACCCATGCGCGCCGCGCGCGCCAGACCGTCGGAGGCGGCATCGATGCCGACCATCGCGCCCATTTCCAGATGTTCGCCATGCCGCAGGATCTTGATCATCAGGTCGGTACCGATATTGCCGGAACCGATGATGGCGGCTTTGAGTTTTCGTGACATCGCTTTTCCTTGCTGTTGCGGTTAAGGGTTGGCCGGGAAGATGACGGAAGGCCCGCCGTCGTACAGCCGCTGCACTTCGGCGGCGCGCAGCGTCAGTACCATGCGCTGGTTGATGTATCCCTTGTCGGTGGTTTCGCCCAGGCCGAGATCGGGCGGCGTCGACAGGATCACCGCACGCGCCGCGCGGCCGGAAGAACCCTGGCCTTCGTTGAGCACCGCCAGAGCGGCGGCAAGCGTCTTGCGTACCTCGGGGTGCGCCGCCAGCTGTTCCCCATCCATCGTTCCGGCATCATCGCCAGCCAGTTTGCGCAGCGCCGGCGACGGGAAGATCATCAGGCCGACTTCGTCGCGGTCGTGGCCGGTGACGACCACGTCCTGCGCATGCGGCGTCAGCGCTGCCACCGCGCGCACGCGCAGGGTGCCGACCGAGACCCAGGTAGCGGTCGTCAGCTTGAAGTCCTCGGACACGCGGCCGTCGAACAGGATGCCGCCGTTCGGATCGTCGGGATCGGCCAGCTTGCCGGCATCGCCGATTAGGTAGAAGCCATCCTCGTCAAACGCTTTCGACGTCAACTCCGGGGCATTGCGGTATTCGCGGAACACGTGGTCGCCGCGCACCCGCATTTCCAGCTTGCTGCCGTTGGGCACGAACTTGATTTCGGCGCCGGGCACCGGCACGCCAAGGTTGCCCGGCTTGTCGTAAAGGAAGTGCAGGCTGGTGAGCAGCGGCGACGTCTCGGTCGCGCCCCAGGCCGAACTGAAGAACAGGGGCCTGCTGCGGCTGCGCTTTGCCAGCGCCATGAAGCGGTCCCACACCGGCTTCGGCAAGGCCGCGGCGGCGAAGAACACGACGTCGAGGCTGGCGAAGAAGCGGTAGGCGAGCGCTTCGTTCTGCTCGAGGTAAGGCAGCAGTGCATCGAAGCCGCGCGGCACGTTGAAGTACAGCGTCGGCGACACCTCGCTCAGGTTGCGGATGGTCTTTTCCATCAACCCCGGCACCGGACGGCCCTCGTCGATGTACAGGGTGCCGCCATTGCGCAGGATCATGTTGAAGTTGTGGTTGGCGCCGAAGGTATGACTCCACGGCAGCCAGTCCAGCACCACGGGTGCTTTGCCGTCGATGAAGGGCCATACCTGGGCAATCGCCTCCTGGTTCGCACACAGCATGCGATGCGTGTTGACCACTGCCTTGGGGTTGCCGGTGGAGCCGGACGTCAGCAGGTATTTTGCATGCGTGTCCGGAGTGATGCGTGAAAAGGCGGCCATGACCGCCGGCGTTTCCTCCGTCTTCCGCAGCGCATCGAACGCCGCGGCGCCGTCCGGCACATTCTGCGAAAACACCAGCGGGCAATCCTGCCCCGCGCTCTGCATCGCCGCGCCGAACACCGCGCCGTCGCCGGCGTACATCAGGCTCGGACCCAGCACCCGCAGCAAACCGTGCAACTTCGCATGGTCTTTCGTGCTGCGGGTATAGGCCGACGATACGAAGGAGACCGGCAAACCGACGTGCATCGCTGCCAGCATCAGCAAGGCGCTGTCCACGCTGTTGTCGGACAGGATGGCGACCGGCGCCGCCGGAACCAGCCCCATGTCGAGCAGGCTCTGGCCGATGGCGCCGACTTCGTTCCGCACCTGCGCATAGGTCAGGCGCCGCCAGTCCGCGCCGTCGGCGCTGCGTTCGGCCAGAAACACCCGCTCCGGCTCGGCCGCCGCCCAGTGCTCCAGCCACTCGCCGATGCAGCGCGCATACGGCTTGAGCGGCGTGCGCGAACGCAGCACAAAACTGCCGTCCGCCAGATCGATACGCTCGATGTCTGGAATCGCCAGGCCGAGCCCCGGAATGATGGTCGCTTGCATGGTCGCCATGTCCATGATTACTTCACGATCTTCCAGTTGTCTTTGTAGATCGTGATCAACACGCGGCCGCGTTCGTCGAAGCCGGAATGATCCTGACTGGACATGCTGATCACGCCATGGGTGACCGGCAATTCCTTGGTCGCCTCGATCGCGTCGCGCAGCGCGCTGCGGAATTCCGGCGTTCCGGGAGCAGCCTTCTTGACCGCATTGGCGACGGCGTGGTCGAGCACGAGGTAGGCGTCATAGGCATGCGCGCCGAAATTGTTGCGGGAGTGCATTCCGTACTTGGTCTCGTACTTCGTGACGTAGTTGAAGGCAACCGGCTTGCTCGGATGGCTGTCGGGCAGTTGTTCCGCCACGAGCACCGGACCGGTCGGCAGCAGCACGCCCTCGTCGCTGTTGCCTGCCAGGCGCAGGAAGTCGGCATTGGCGACGCCGTGGGTCTGATAGATCTGGCCTTTGTAGCCGCGCTCGCGCAGGGTACGCATCGGCAGCACGCCCGGCGTGCCGGAGGCGCCGACCAGCACCGCATCGGGATTGGCCGCCATCAGCTTGAGCGCCTGGCCGGTCACCGACTGGTCGTTGCGCGCATAGCGCTCGATGCCCACCAGCTTCATGCCTTTCGACTCCGCCCGGGCCTGCAGCTCTTTCACCCAGGACTCGCCCCAGCCGTCGCTGAAACCGATGAAGCCAACCGTCTTCACGTTCTTTTTCTTCATGTCCTCGTAAATTGCGGAGGCCATCAGCGCCACCGACTGCGGCAGCGGGAACACCCATGCCAGCTGTTCCGGCTTGA
Source organism: uncultured Noviherbaspirillum sp. (assembly GCA_966212445.1). GTDB lineage: Bacteria > Pseudomonadota > Gammaproteobacteria > Burkholderiales > Burkholderiaceae_D > Noviherbaspirillum. The sequence continues at coordinate 48,940 of CBIHRJ010000016.1, forward strand.
CCGGGAACGGCGCCAGGCCGATCTGCGGCGTCTTCGACGAGACGGCCGCATCGATCATTGCCATCGAGGTCGGCACGGTGGAGCCGCCGATGATGACGTCGACCTTGTCCGACTCGACGAAGCGGCGGGCGTTCTTGTTGGCGGTCGCCGGATCGGTCGCGTCGTCGAGGACGATGTACTTGACCGGCTGGCCGCCCAGCGTCTTGGGCAGCATGTCCAGCGTGTTCTTTTCCGGGATGCCCAGCGACGCGGCCGGGCCGGTCGACGAGATCGACACGCCGACGGTGACGTCGGCATGGGCGGCAAAGGCGCTCGTCAGGGCAATGGCGCCCAGGGTCATCTTGATCGTTGTTTTCACGGCAGTCTCCTTCCAATCGTTGTTTTCAAGGGTCCAACTCAAACCAGCGAACAGCTCACGCGGCCCAGGCCGTTGATATCGACTTCGACGCGTTCGCCGGCAATGACCGGCAGCATCGGCCCGAGCGCGCCCGACATCACGACGTCGCCCGCACGCAAGGGCTGCCCCAATGACGCCATGGTCCTGGCCAGCCAGTAGGCCGCGCTCAAGGGATTGCCGAGGCAGGCGACACCGGCGCCGACCGACGCGGTGACGCCGTTCTTGCGAAAGTCCATGCCGCAGGCGGCGAGCTGCAGGTCGCCGATGCGGCGCGGCTCCAGGCCGAGCACATAGACGCCGCAGGATGCGTTGTCGGCGACGGTGTCGACCAGCGTGATCTTCCAGTCGACGATGGCGCTGTCGACGATTTCGATGGCCGGCAATGCGTATTCCAGGCCGAGCAGGAAGCGGCCCCAGGTCAGGTCCGGCTGATCGAGGTCGCGGCCGACGACAAAGGCGATCTCACCCTCCGCTTTCGGCTGGATCAGTTTCTGCGACGGCACTTCCGCGCCGCTCAGGTATTCCATGTCGGAGAACAGCACGCCATAGTCCGGCTGGTCGACGCCGAGCTGCTGCTGCACCGCTTTCGAGGTCAAGCCGATCTTCTTGCCAGAGATGCGGGCGCCTTGCGCAATCGTCCTGGCGATATTGCATTCGGAGACGGCATAGGCGTCCTGCAGCGAATGGATGTCAAAGGTTTCGGATACGCGGGCGATGGGCTGGCGGGTGCTCCGTGCCTGCCACAGCGCGTCGGCGGCGGATTGGATGTTTGGTTTCAATTGAGTCTCCTGATTTTCGTGTTGTTTTCCAGCTCCCCTCTCCCGCCTGCGGGAGAGGGGAGTTCTTTTCTTACGCTGCCTTTACCGCCAGCCTGAATTGCAGCAGATCCTTGATCTGATCCCACTCCGCCAGCAGCGCTTCGGTGTGCTCGTTTTCCAGCCTCGTCACCAGCTCCTGTACCGTGGAAACCCGGTCGATCGCGCCCAGCCCCTGCCCGGCCGACCACACATCCTTCCAGGCCTTCTTGCCCGCGCTGATGTCGCCGGAAAAATCGATCTGCTTGCCCTTGCCGTCGCCGGCCGGGTCGATGCCCGCGGCTTCCAGCGTCGGCTTGAGCCAATTGGCCAGCACGCCCGACACGGCCCTGGTTTCGACCAGGTCTGCGATGTTGCTCTTGACGACCAGGTCCCGGTATTCGGGAAACGCCATGCTTTCCTGCGCCGCGATGAAGCGAGTGCCGGCGACCGCGAAATCGGCGCCCATCACCTGCGCCGCACGGATGTCACGGCCGGTGGTGATGCAACCTGCGAGGCCGAGCGGACCGCTCCAGAACTTGCGCACTTCGGCAATGAAGGCGAACGGGTTGTAGTAGCCGGTATGGCCGCCCGCGCCCTGGGTCACCAGGATCAGCGCGTCGACGCCGGCGTCGATGGCCTTCTTCGCCAGTTCGGGCGTCACCACATCCGCCATCACCACGCCGCCGTAGCTGTGTACATGCTCCAGCACCCGCTTCGGGCTGCCGAGCGCGGTCGAGACGATCTTTGGCTGGTATTTCATGACCAGCTCCAGCTCGCGCGGAAAGCGGTCGTAGGTGCTGTGCACGATCATGTTCAAGGCCCAGGGCGATGCATCCGGCACGCCGCGCAGCGCGGTCGTCACCTGCTCCAGCCAGGTGTCGAGGATGTCGACATCGCGCGCGTTCGGTGCGGGGAAACTGCCGACCAGCCCGGCCTTGGCGCAGGCGACCGCAAGCTCCGGCCCGGACACCAGGAACATCGGCGCGGCCATCAGCGGCAGGCGGCCTTCCGGGAACAATTCTTTGAGGATCTGGCGGTTCATTGTTTTTCCTTGCTCTTGCGTGAAGGACGGCCGCGGACTTCCCAGCCACCGTCGCTTTGAATGATGTTGGCCGTCGTGGCGCGCGAATTGGCGCGCGATGCCAGCAGCACGTAATGGCCGGCGTGATCTTCCGGCTGCGCCATGAAACCGAGCGGCACTGCATCGGCCACCGCCTGCTCGAAGCCGGGAATGTCGGACAGGCGTTCACCGTCCTTGCCCAGCGACGCCGGCCCTTTCAGCGGCGTGGCGGTGCCGCCGGGCGCGACGCCGTTGACGCGCACATGCGGCGCCAGTTCGTACGCGAGCTGGCGGATCAGGCCGACGCAGGCATGCTTGGACGCGACATACACCGGGCCGCCGCCGCCGGCATAGAAGCTGGAGTTCGACAGCGTGAAGATCATGCTGCCTTGGGTCTTGCGCAGTTCCGCGGCGGCGGCGCGCGCAGCGAGCAGGTAGCCCTTCACATTCACCGCAAAAATTTCATCGAAGGAATCGGCCAGTACCTGCGGCTCGGTCTTCATCAGCGTCGAGAAGAAATCCCACACGCCGGCGTTGCCGACCAGGGTGTCGAGCTTGCCGAACGCGGCCACGGTCGACTCCACCGCGCGCTCGTTGTCGGCCACCGAGCGCACGTCGCCGATGACCGGCATGACGCGATCGCCAAATTCTTCGGTCAGCGCATCGGCCTGCTGTTGCGAGCGCAGCAGCACACCCACGCCGCGCATTCCTTCCGCCAGATAGCGCCGCACCACCGCGAACCCGATGCCGGACCCGCCACCGGTGATCAATGCGACATCGTCGTCAAGCCAGCCCATTGTGTTCCCTTTCATCCTCACAGGAAGGTATTGAGGTTCTTCGACTGCAGCACCGCCTGCGTCATGGTGATCTTGCGGCGCGCCAGGCGCAAGCCGTCCGGAGTACGGCGCAACACATCGCTGCGCCGCCCGATCAGCAGGTCGTTGTCGTGTTCTACCCGGCTGCGGTAGTTCACGAAGGTCGAGTACACGCGATATTCGTTCGCAGCCTCGCCTTGATAGGCTTCGACGTTGGAAATCACATGCACATGCCGGGTCGGCGGGTCCTCGGCCCAGGCGGTCGGCTGCTTGAAACGCGCGACGCGCTTCTGCAGGTGTTCCAGGTAGTCGTCGAACAGCGCCATGCGGCCCGGCAGGTGGGTGGCGCCGCCATGGTTGGCGCGGCGCCGGCTTTCGATGGTCGGCATCCAGTAGTGGATGTCGTCGGCCATGAGCGCAAGCCAGTCGTCGTAGCGCTCGCTGTCGAGCAGGCGCGCCTCGCGCTTCAGGAACATCTCGATCTCGTAGGCGGCAGCCTGATCCACCGGCTGGCCGTCGGCCGTATCTTTTGCAGTGCTCATTCTGACCCCTATCGTTGCGGAATCTCGTCCCAGGACTTCGCCTTCATGAAGTCCAGCCAGCGCTGGTAGTAGGCGCGCTGGTTCGCTTCATTGATCTGCCCCTGGAAAACGTTGCCGGGAAACTCCGGATGGTCGATACGCGAGCCGATGCCCAGGCCGAGGTACAAATCCTGTTCACGCGTGACGCGGCCGCGGTTGGCGCGGGTCGCGTACTCCCAGTTCTCGCCGTCGTCCATCTCGAATACGCCGGACGGAGAGAAGGTGATCATGCTGCCGCGGCGGAAGCGTTCCTTGATGTCTTCCGGCGCGCTCTTGTTGACGATGGTCCAGGTGTACAGCTCGATCTGGTCCGGGCCGCGCGGCTGCCAGACGCGGAAGGTGTTCTGCCCCGGCAGGAAGGAAATGTTCGGGAAGATCGTAGCCGAGGAAATCGACCCGATCATCATCGAACGCGTATGACCGAGCCGCTCAGCGACCTTGGGCTGGATGCCGTGCAGGTACTTGAGCACAGCCTTGTCGCCGAAGGTCCCGGCGTTGCCGACCTTGTCCAGGTTGAATTCCCAGCCATGGCCGTTGACGTTGACGTGGTAGGAGTCCTGGACCTTGCCCAGCTCCGCCACCGGCCCGCCCAGCATCGCCTTCGCGCCGGAATCGTGAGTCCAGCCGGCGTGCAGGATGTCGCCGACGAAGTTTTCCGCGCCAAACTTCCAGTTGCACTTCATCACCGAGCGCGCGCAGCCGCCGATGAATTCGGTGCCCTCGCCATCCATGTCGAGCAGCACGTCGAGGTACCAGGCAAAGTCGCCGAGATATTCCTTCAAGCTAGATGCAGTGGGGTCGAGCGTGCCGAAGATCAGGCCCTTGTAACTGTCGACCTGCGCGACCGGATGCAGGCCGTGCCTGGACTTGTCGAAGCCGCTCGCTTCATACGCGCCGGACTCGTGCACCCCCTTTAACGCGCCGTCGATGCCGAAGCTCCAGCCGTGATAGTTGCAGATGAAGCCGCGCGTATTGCCGGTCTCGGAAAAGCACACGCGATTGCCGCGGTGCGGGCAGGAGTTCAGGAAGGCCTTGACCGAGCCATCCTTCTGGCGCGCCACGATCACGTCGTCCTCGCCCATGGTAGTGGTCACATAGTCGCCGGCCTTGGGGATCTGCGACTCGTGCGCGAGGAACAGCCATGCACGCGCGAAAATTTTTTCCAGCTCCTGCTCATAGATATCCTTCTCCCAGAATATCTTGCGCGACATGCGCCCCTGCTCGATGTCGATGTACCGGTCCAGCTCCGGCGACGGCGCCTTCTGCCTGGGCAGCACGAGGTTGATCACCTGTTCATTTGCACACATTTGAAATGTCTCCTCAAATAGCCGATACGGCTGCGTCGGATTCGGCATCCAGGTCCGCATAGATCTTGCCGTCCTCTTCGATCACCTTGTAGGTGCGCAGATCCACCGTGCAGGGAAAGGACATCGCCTGTCCGGTCGGGATATGGAACTGGCCGTCATGCACCGGGCACGCGATCATGTCGCCGTCGACGATCTCGCCTTCGGCCAGCGAGGCGGTGGCGTGGGTGCACAGGTTCTGCGTCGCGTAGAACGTGCCGTCGAGGTTGAACAGGGCCAGTTCGCACTGGCCGGCTTCGATCTTCTTCGCGCAGCCGGCTTGCACCTCGGCGGCATTGATCAGGAATACTTTGTTCATGGTTTCAGTTCGCGTGAAGTTGGACCAAACCCAGCCCTGTCACCCAGGCGGGCACCGGTTCATAGCCGAGCAGTTCGCCGCGCGCTTGCGGCAGCGCGCCCATCGCGCAGGCGTAGGTGCGGATCTCCATCGCGCCCTCGCCGCCGTTTTCGAGGATGTATTCGTCGGAGAGGCCGCACATGCCGTCCAGGTCGCCGGCCAGTGCATAAGCAATGATTTCGCGGTCGAAGCTTTCGTTGACGCGGCCCATCTGCGCCGAACCCACCCAGTGGCTGATGCCGCCGCTGCCGATGATGACCACACGTTCATCCGCGGGGAATGCTTCCACCGCTGCGCGGATCTGCGCACCCAGCTCGGCTGCGCGCTTGAACTTGAGGAAGGGGTCGACCGCGCAGGCCAGATAGACCGGAATCGTCTTGACGTCCAGACCCGCCGCGCGCACCGGATCGACGATGAGCTGCTGCGGAATGGCGATCGAGTGGTCCATCGTGAATGCGCGCGCCACCGCCCAGTCGAAGCCGTTGTCGCGACCGTGCTCGGCGATATGCGCAGCCAGCGTTTCGTTGTTATTCAGTACGCCGCGCTTGAGACCCGGCAGCGCATCGATCGGGCCGTCGACATCGCCGGTGGCGATCAGGAAGCTCGGCAGGCACTGCGGCCCGAACAGGATGTAATGATCGCAACCGACGATGATGACGGTCGTGGGGTCGAGCGCCTTGAGGCGCTCGGCGCAGGTACGGTAGAAGCTGCGCACATTGTCGCGCTGTGCCTGCGGCGGCGCGTCTGGCGTAACGTACATGATCGGGTCATGCGGGACCAGGAAGGCGCCAACGATTTTTCCCATGATCTGTTCAGCCTTTCAGTGCTGCGGAGAAGACGGCTTCGCCATCCTTCACATCGCGCAGCCGTGTCATATAGGTTTTCATATCGCGCTGCGGCGACAGCTCCTGCCAGAAGCCCATGGTCAGCATCGAATTGATGCCATAGGCCTGCAGCGCCTTCACATCGAAGTCCAGCACCATCGCGCGTTCATCCTCGGTCATCGCAAAGCGTTCGAGGAACTTGACGGGCTCCTCCTTGAAGCGCTGCTTGGCGTTGCGATCGACGCAGAGCTGGTACAGCGCGCGCTCGACGGTGTTGCGGCTCATGACTGCTGTCCGACGAAGTTGGTGACCAGTTGCAGGAATTCGGTGCGGCGCTCGGTCTGCACCCAGTGGCCGCATTTGCCGAACAGATGCAGCTCGGCATTTGGAATGTTCTGCGCCAGCAGGAAGCCGCAGGACGGCGGCACCACCTTGTCTTCGCGGCCGTGCAGCACCAGCGTCGGCGCCTCGATGTTGGCTACGGCGGAGGCCGGGAAGCCCTTGACGATGGTCGGACCGTCCTCGTTCGGTTTCGGCACCAGCTTGCGCAGCGCATCCTGCGCGCCGGGGCGGGCGCTCGCCTCATAGCGGGCGCGCACCATTTCCTCGGTGATGATCGACTGATCGTACGGGAACAGGCGCATCGCCGCTTCCATGTTTTCCATCGACGGCTCGTAGGTCCAGGCCGAACGCAGTCCCGGCGTCTGCTCGAATTCGCCGGCCGGCGTGCCCAGCAGCACCATGCGCTCGACGCGCGCCTTGTCGAACAGGGACAGGCCGATCGACAGCGCGCCGCCGAAGGAATTGCCGACGAACGAGGCCTTCTCGATGTCCAGCGCATCCATGATGCCGGTCAGGTGGCGCACCCACAGCTTGATGTCGTACTTGTTGTCTTCCTTGAATTCGGTGAAGCCGAAGCCGGCGATATCGGGGACGATCACCCGGAAATGCTCGCCCAGCGCGTTCATCACGCCTTTCCAGTTGCCCCAGCCGGACACGCCCGGACCGGAACCATGCAGCAGGAACAAGGGCTTGCCCTGCCCCACTTCGTGGTAATTCGTCTGGTGATCCGCCGCCAGCAGCGTCTTGCCTACCCCTTCAAACTTGTCCATTCCCGCATCTCCCGATCTGTCCATACACATACGTATGTGTATGGTGAATGGAATAGTAGGATCGGAATTGATGCATGTCAAGAAAAAATGGCGAGGATTTTTGGTAATCCAGCATACCTACAGGCGCTCCCTACACGCCAGTCAGGCCTTCCTCAATAGATGCAGTTGTGTATGGATCAATGGATTAAAATACTGACATTGCCATTGTCTGGAATCCCGATGCCGAAGACTGCCTCACCCCAATCAACGGAAACCCCAACCAAGACCCAGCTCACCCCGGACGACTGGATCAGGGCCGCCGCCGAGCTTCTGGTCGACAAGAGCGTCGATGCGGTGCGGGTGGAGGTGTTGTCAAAAAACCTGGGCGTCACGCGCGGCAGTTTCTACTGGCACTTCAAGGACCGGGACGACCTGCTGCGTCAGCTCCTGGTCGACTGGCGCGACAAGGCGACCGAACAGATCATCGACCGTTTTGAAAAACGCAACATCAAGCCGCGCGATCTGCTGCGCGACCTGTTGCTGCTGCCCTTCCACGGCGAGGCTGCCAAAATCGCCGCCGCCGCCGAACTGGCGATCCGCGGCTGGGCGCGGCGCGACGAGATGGCACGCCAGTTCGTCGATGAAGTCGACAACAAGCGCTTGTCGTACATCGCACAGTGCTTTTCCGCGCTCGGCTTCGATATCGGCGAAGCGCGCATGCGCGCCTTCGCGCTGTACAGCTACGAAATCTCGGAATCGCTGCTGTCCAACCAGGGCAACGAGAACCAGAAGGATGAGCGGCGCGCATTCATGGAGCGGATTCTGCTGCAGCCGGCCGGCTGATGTTTGCGCAATCGATGCAGAGACATGGGGGTGGTTTTTGACGCAGCAGGTCAGCGGTAAGGCGCCGCGCAGGAATAAGGTGTGCAATTTGGCGGTCGTAGCGGGATGCGATGTGGGGGCGACCGGCACGACGCAGTACGAGTACTGCTAGTGGCGGGCAACCCCGCAGCGCGCCCGCTACGGCCAGCAAAATTGTGCAACTTATTCTTGGGCGGTGCCTAAACATCCACGCATGCGAGCAGAGCGGCGAGGACGTGAATGGCGTCAATGAAACTATTCATGACCGTCATTCCTTCATCAATGATTGCTGCACCCGGCTTACCGTTTATTGTCTACAAGCGTACCGGCTTCGGCATTGCTTTCAATCTGCGCCTGCAAAAGCTGCGCGGCAGGGGAATACAGGACGTATCCCTCCATTTCCTCCAGAAAGCGCTGCCGCGCCTGAACTGCAAGTTCGAACGCGCCTTGTTCGCCGTATTTCCGGACGGAGAACGTGCGTGTCCTGACCTTGCCCGGAGCCAATTGCAACTGCGCCTTCCACATCACCACCCGATACCATCCGCGCTTGTCCCCCTTCTTGAAAGGATGCAGGCGGTCAATACGCCAGACGCCGGGGATGCCGGACGAGCAGCAGTTCGATTTCACGATCTGTACCACTTCCTTGCGGGGAAGCGGCTGCGTTTTCCGCAAGATGTCATCGCGATATTCTCGTGCGGCGATCAATGCGGCATGCTCGCCGCCATGGCGGGAATCGGAAAAGGTTTTGCTGTACGTCACGCCAGAACGCATGATGCTCACATGCCAGCTTGAACTATGGGTGTCCCGCCGCTTGTTATGGCGGCGGCAGATGCCGTACATCGATACGTCCTGTGCATGGCGATTCTCGCCCGTATTGCACGTTGCCTTTTCTGGCGCGGTGTCAATGGCGATGTCCGGTACGTTGTTCATCGAGAGCCCGTAAAGTTCCCGGAGGCTCAACCCTGTCGCCTCCAGCATCCGCAACAGAATGGCACTGCCGAGGCGCATTTTCCGGTTGCGGACCTTGCTGATCACGGGCGGTCTGACATCCAGTCTCCGCGCCAGGGCGGCGTCATTCTTCAGCCCCAGTTTCTGCATGATGACGTTCAAGACCTTTTCCGGGACGTTGGAGAGTATTTCGGAGAGGCGTACAGGTTTCATGTCTGCTTTACAGTTTCATCAGCTTGTTCGATCTTGTTCTGTCCAATCGTCACCGATTGATTGGCGCCAATCGACACGATTCGTTTTGTCCCACATCCTCGGTACGGTTATCGTCAATCGATATCGCTTCATCATGATCGACGCGTTCGCTGCGAACTCGGGCGGCAGGTTGGGGACTTCGTCTTCCTGTCTCGTGCCGAACCGTGGCAAGGAACGGCCGGAGGTGAATAATGGACACTGCCGGCGCCCACCTCATGCAATCATCCCCTCATGCAGCCAGCGTCCGAGCGGGCGCGCGTAGACCGGCTGCAGATAACGGACGAAATCGCGCTCCAGTGCGCGGTAACGTGACAGCGGCAGCAGCAAACGGGGACGCACATCGCCGGGAAGGTTGTCACCGAGCAGCCCGAACGCGCGGCCGATGCGCTCCAGTTCTCCCGCATCGCTGCATGACACGGCCAGCGTCAGACGCTCCCGATCGGGGTGATCGAAGGGATGGCTGTAGATCAGATAGGCGCGCTCCACCTCTTCGAAACGGCACAGGAAAGCCGCAAGCCGGTCGAGCAGTTGCTGTGGAAATGCAGAACTTTGCCGGAATGCGCAGCCATTCGGTTCCATCGGATCGGCAGGGCGAGGAACGCTACGACAGAGCGCCAGCCAGTTTTTCAACCGCTCGTACGGGAGCACCACCGCATGCGGACTGCAGGGATCGACCGCTACCGGCAGACGAAGAGGATGGGCGGCAATTCGTTCGAGCGGTTCGAGTCCCGAGCGGTAACCGAAGCAGTACGGAGCGCGTTGTGGATGAAAGGCGTAAAAATGCTCCATGTCGGAAAACAGCGCGGCGGAGAACTCGGGGACGCCCTTGGCCGGATGCCGGATTTGCAGCAACGGATGTTTGCAACAGATCGTTGCTCCCGGCGTTGGCCGCGCATCACCGGGATCAATCAGCAGCGCCACAGGCAGATGCAGCAGCGCCTCGAACACCAGCGGCAGAAAACCGGCATCCTCGTGCGCGAGCCGGCACAGATACAGCAGTCCGTTATCGCGGGCGGGAAGCCTCTGGTCGGCGTGGGACATCATCAGCTTGCTTGCGGGGGATGGTAATGGCGTAAGGAGCTATTCTCTTCGTCGGCGTACTCCATCTCGGCTCCCAAGCGCACCACTTGCACACCTGTCAGTCCTTTCAGACCAGGCGTGAAGGTCAGTTCCACCACGCGCGCATCCGGCAGGAAGTACGAAACACGCAAATCCCTCACGACGATATCGCCACTCAGCTTCGCCTTGGCAGTGTCTGGCGTTTCGCTCCGGGCATCCAGCCCAAACGGTAAAGATGCCGTCAATGGGTCAAAAATGGCCGATTCCAGAATCCAGCGCTCGGGATCGGCCATTTCGGCATCGCCGGCGTGGGGGTGGCGCAGCACTAGCGTGACGCCTCGTTGGGGAAGAGGTATTTCGTGTTGCGCAGCGGCCGCAATCGGAAAAAGATCGTAAAAGGTTTTGCCATGCGACACCGCCAGCCAGGACAGCCAGTCGCCTATGCCATGGCAGTTGACGCGCACGGCAATTTGCTCGGACAGGTTGGTAGCAACGTTCATTTCGTTAACGAATGGGAGGGTTGTCGGGGTGATCGATGCGTGTCCAATGAGTGCCGTCGAACTTCGCAATATCCTTCGTCCCGATGGACCACAACACGCCATCGACCGCATCGGCGACATTGGCGTCCTGCAGTTCAGGGCTGAGTCCGGTATGGACCTCGGCAATCTTCTTGCCGTCAAAGACGAACAGGCCCAGATTGCTGGCAAGGTAAATCCGGTCCTGAAATCTGGTCAGCGAGGTGAACAACTGGTTGTCGTCCACCGTACTGAGGTCTTTGAAGCCGTCTTTCCGGTTGCCGCGCAAGAGCGTGCCGTTGGCACCGCAAATCCAGATGGTGTTGGCGTCTTCCACATGGATGGCGGTCAGGCGTTCGGTGGTGGGCAGCATGAGGCTGGTCCACTGTTTGCCGTCCCAGTGATAGAGCCGGCCTTCCAGACCGTAAGAGCCGGGAATCCCGCCGCATATGTAGATGTCGTCTTCGGCACTGCCGTGGATGTCGGCCAGCAGCAGGCGGTCTTCCACTTCCGGCGGTTGAAGCACGCTGTCGTCCATGTGTATCCATTGCTTGGGGCCGGTGCGCTTGTACACTTGTCCAGCATCACCTACTGCATACAGGTGGTCATCGATCTGGCGAAGGGCGCTCATGTAGCCCCAGCCTTTTGCGCCTTCGGAGAAAACGCCTGCGCCGGGGATTTTTTCGACAATGGGGTCATGCTGCCCCATAAACTCAACTTGCCCCTCATTCGATAGAGCACATAGTTCCCAATCTACCTCCTCATTTTCAAGGTAAATTGCTAAAGAGACAGTCCACCAATCGACATCATGTTTTGACCATAAGTGTTGCCCTTGTTCGTCATATAAGCAGAGTCGTGTATGTGTCGAATATGGCGGCATTGAATCCAGTGACCCGGAGAGATAGACGTAGTCGCGTTCTATCACAAGAGCATTGGTGAATTCGAGTTCAGCACTCATTTTCTTTACCTCTTTTTCCTTCTTCGTGTTGTGCGGTTTGTATCGTGTTGTTTGCCTTGTTCCAACATCGACCGTGTTTCTCCCTTCGGCAACTGCTGCGTAGTCCGTCCATACTTGTTCCGGTCCACGCCCTTGAACGCATCGTCCACCTTGCGTTTGATCTCTTCCTGGCAATGCGGTTTGACCTTGCCAACTTCTTCCACCGAAATGTCAATAATCTCACCTATCGGTGCCACGCCAACAGCCCCATTATCGGTACGTTGACCTGCCGCCATGATCTTCGGATCGGTCCCTTCGTGCGCTTGATTATGCTCGCTTCCTTTGGCTTTGCTCCCCCCGCTCAAGCAGATACTCGGCCCATCATCCAGCGACGGCATGCCCGGAATGCGCGCTTCCGAGTTCTTGCGGTTCCCATAGCGCAATGCATAATCAGGCACGATAGGTGCGCTTGCTGTCCCTTCGAGCACTACTGATATTGCGTTACCGAATTGGCGGATTGTCGGGGTGGTCAATGCGCGTCCATGTTGAGCCGTCGAAGAACGCAAGGTCTTTTGCACCGAATGACCATAGGGCATCCTCTACGGCATCAAGATGGTATGTCTGGAGTTCTGGCATCAGGCCGCTACTAACGGGTGAAATTTTCCTGCCATCGAAAACATATAAATTATCGAGCGCAGCGAGATACACCTTCCCCTGGAACTTTGCGAGAGACCAGAATGTTTGATTGTCATGAACCCCGCTGACATCCTTAAACCCATCCCGCGCATTTCCTTTCAAAACGGCTCCATTGTTTCCGCAAATCCATATTTCGTCGGACGATATGCACCGTACGCAGTTGAGATTCTCATCTATCTCTACGGGAATATTTTTCCACTGAGCGCCGTTGTAATGGAAGATGCAGCCACTTAGTCCGCACACATAAACGTCGTTCTCATCAACACCATCGATACTGCTCAGAATGCTGTATTCGGGATCGAGAGGCGACCTGATTGTAAGAGGATCGGTAGTCAACGATTCCCAAGTTCCGTCTCGTCGACGATAAACCTGATCGTTGGCGCCACAAACATAAAGCGTGTGTCCAATTTCTCTGATCTGTGTGACGTAGCCGCGCGTTCCAAGACGCAAACCAGCTTCTGGGATTTTTTCCAATATTGAACTGCCGTCCTTGTTTGAATAGACCTCGACTTCGCCTTCTTTGGAAAGCGCGCATAATTTTCGACTTTCACTGGAGGTTCGTTTCTTAACACATACTGAAACAATGTTGCTGTTCACATCATGGAAAAACCACTTGTCTCTGCTTTGATCGTCATAAATGCTCATCCTGCTATGGACGTATTCTTCTGAGTCAAATTTCTCAAGCGTTGACGCGATATAGACATAGTCACGCTCAATAGCACAACCATCTACGAAATACACTTCGTTATTATTTGTTTCACTCATTCCATTTCCTTGTTTATTCACGTCCAGATGGACCGCCCGTTTGCAACGGTTTGCCCATTTTCGTTGGGTCAAGATCTTTTATCTTGCCAAATGGATCTGCTCGTAATTTCGCATCTGTTCCAAGTCCTTTTGATTGATGGTAATTGCGTAGCTGTGCTTCTAAATCTTTTGCATCGCATCCGGTCACTTTTGCAGCCGCCGCAGCTCCTATTTTCTCCAATTGTCCTAAACTCGCAGTTCCCTTTGGGGTGCTTGCTGCTCCCAAAGCGAGTTCTGCGGCATCCATCAATATATGGATCTGCCCATGTTGTGCGAGTGCGTTGAAGTGAGCAGTCCGCAACATTTTGCCCTTCTTTACTGATTTCCCATTAGCCCCTGTACTCTTGGTCGCGCCTTCAACGCAAATACACAAGCCATCAGCATGCTGTATTGCACCGGGATAATAGGTACCATTTCCCCCCGGTTGTTTAAAGCAATGATCAGGCACAACATGATGGGGTGTGCCACTTGGGCATCCTTCTTTGTACTTGCGCAGCTTGCAACGTCCTTCTTCTCTCTCTTTGCCAACAATCGTGGTTCCATTTCCCGCCGGTTTCGGCTCCGCTGCTTTAGCCTGCGATTTTTCTTTCTCGGTTTCTTTCTTCGCCTGCGGTTTCGACGACTTTTTGCCCTTGCCGGGAATCAGCTTGGTGAGCTTGTCGAGCTTGCTCATCACCATGCGCTCGGCATAGGCGGTCGCCATGCCCACCACATTGGGCAGCTTGCCGCTCGTCGCAAAATCCGCCGCCGCATCGAGCCCGGTTGCCGCCGTCTCGGCAATGCCGCCCACCGCGCTCACGCCGCCGCCCACCGCAGCCGTTGCGCCACCGCCGGCAACCATGACCGCGCCCGGTGCGGCGCCAATTCCCGTTGCCACCATGGCGCCGCCAACCGCAGCGGTGGCGCTGCCTGCCGCCGCAATCGTGCCGCCCTTGTCCATCGCGCTGCCGGCAAAATCGTGCAGGCTTTCCGATACCTTGTCCTTGTAGGTCTGCCCGGCCGACCTGGCGGCATCCATCGCCTTGTCGAGAAAGCTTTTTTCGGGAGGCGTTTGCGGCTTTGTCCTGGGATCGGCATTGCCTGCCGCGTGCTTCGGCGGCGTGGCGCTCGGCGTCTGCGTGGTGATGTAGACGCCGGGGTTGTTGCCGCCGTTCATGGTGCAGGGGTCACCCTGGCGCACAATGGGCTTGCCGCCCATGCGCACCGTGGTGCTGGCCTTGGTCGGCGTCACCTTGCCGTTGACGGTGCCGCTCTTGACGCCTTTGGCCACGCCGGGATTATCGCCCTTGCAGCTGGGTTGCGTCGTCTGGTTGAGCACATAGGCCGGATCGCCGTTGAGCTTGACGGTCGGCACCACGCTCACGCTGTTGCCGAGGTCTTGCGTGGTCCCATACGGCAGCGGCGGCGTGCTGTTGCCGACCGGTGTCTTGTTGAACGAGGGGGCTGTCGAGACGGCCTTGAAATTGCCATTCTTGCGTGCGGCAATCGGGTTACCCATGCATCACCTCGCCGGCGCGCGCTTTACCCGTGCCCGGTGTTTCTTCCGGCATGGGGATATGCTGCTTGATTTGTTCTATCTCCTGGCGCAGCCGGTCGCGCTCTTCGAAGGTGTGCATGCGCGCTTCGACTGCGCGGATGGCTACCTCTTCTTCCCTGGCGAGCACGGTACGCCAGACGAGTGTCAGGCATCGGCTGTCCGGCTCGACGATGACGGTATCGATGGACATCGGGTGCGCGAACATCTCGCCTGCGTCCAGTCTGACCATCAGGAAGCAGGCATGACGCGGCAGCGCAAGCGTCAACACCGTGTCGCCTTGCGTATTTTGCCGGGCGCCGGCCGAACCCGGCGCACACAGGTTGGTCAGCTCGATGACTTCATCACCAGCGAGGAAGCCGATCTGCTGGTCGGGCGGTGCGGCGTTCCAGACGGCGAAATCGAAATCTTCCGGCAGCCATGCATCGCCCCCGGCAAAGGCATCGTCAATGGTGCCGGCCAGCTTCGCGCGGTCGGGATGGCCTTTGGGGCGCACGCCAAGCACTGCGCACAAGCGGTTTGCGTCCTCGGGTTTCAGCTTGCTGTCCACGCATTGCATGAAGTGGCGCAAGGTGATCGGCGTATCGGGGGGTTCGATTTGCGGTGCGGGGACGCACTTAATGTCAAGAGCATCCAGATACCAGTGTTCGGCAAATCCACGACCGATCGGGTTGACCTCAAGGACGGTGTGCGCAACCGGTTGCTGTGGCGGCGGCAGTGCGGCGTCAGGGTGACCTGCAAGTTGTTCCGGCGTGAGTCGATGTTTTTTATGCACTCGCTCTGCCGATCTGTCGCCGGCATTGATGCGGCATTGCCCGCCGAATGCGTATTCGCTGCGCAAGGGCGCTTGTGTAACGATGCCTGGTTTGCCGAGTTTCCATACGGGCAGGTCGATCATGCGGAACGTAAGCCGCTTGAGCAAGGCGGCAAATGCACGAAGGGGCCAGGCCTGGCGTACAAAGCTGCGCTCGCCAGTCACGGTCAGGGTTTTGTCGATCAGAGGCGCGCCCGGAATGCTGCGCCTCTTTGCCTGTTCGACCGCCGCCAGCCATTGGTCCAGCGCCTCGGGGCTCGGCGACATGAACTGGTTCAGCCCCTGCGGACGTTCAGGCAGCGGTGCCGGAGTGTCCGGTCGCCGGACAACCAGACGCACATTGAACCGTGCCACAGGCTTTCCCTGCGGCGCATGGGCAGTGGCGTTGACGATGACGTCGCACTTCGGCTTGTACTGGCACAGGTCCGATTCCTGCCGCACACTGCTGACGTTCATGTCGCCGAAAAACGTATCGACCTCGCGCAGCGGCGCCTGCTCATCGGCGTAGGTCAGCTCGCCGTTCTCATTCCAGACGAGTGTCTGCCGCAGCGCGATCACATGGAACGACTGGTCGTGCTGGTCAATGCCTTCGAATGCCAGTGCCGGGAATGGCGTGTGATTGATGAATTCCATGCGCGCCGATCAGTTGATGTCGACGTCTTTGCCGGAAATCTGCACCGGACCGCTGGCTTCAAAATTGAATTTCGTGCCATTGATGAGCACGGTGCCGTCGGACTTCATCACGAAGAGGGCCTTGCCGACCTTGATTCGGAATTCATCTCCCGCCGTTATGTCGAACGTGTTGCCGACCATGACGGTCTTGTTGAGGCCGACTTCCTCGAACTGGGCAAGACCGACGGCCGTATTCATGGCGCCGCCGACCGTCACCGCATAACCCGCGCCGATCGTCAATGCCTTCGCGATGGCGACTGTTTCGGTCTTGTTGGCCCCGATCAAAATCGACTCATTCTTTCCGACCGTCTCGCTGCGGTTGTCGCCAATGGATATTGTTTCATTGTGATCGACGCGTTCGCTGCGATTGTTGTGCACAGTGATCGTCTCGTTGTTGTCCACCGTTTCGGTGCGGTCATGCTTCACATGCACCGTTTCGTCGTGGTCGATGGTCTTGCTGCGGTCATGGCCGACCCAGTGCGATTCGTCGTTCTCGACTTCGATGCGCTGGTCCTTTTCCGCATGCAGCCAGAGTTCTTCCTGTCCCTTTTTGTCTTCAAAGCGGATCGCGTTCGCATTGTCGTAGCCGCCGCCATGGCTGGAGCGGGTCAGGATGCCGGTTTGCGTCTTGTTGGCCGGCAGATCCCACGGCGGCATGTTGTCCTGGTTGAATACGCGCCCAGTGATGATCGGCCTGTCGGGATTTCCGTCAAGAAACTGCACGATGACTTCCTGGCCGATCCTTGGAACCGCCATGAAGCCGAAACGCTCGCCGGCCCATGTGGATGCGACGCGCACCCAGGCGGAACTCTTCTCGTCGAATTGTCCCTTGCGGTCCCAATGGAATTGCACCGGTACGCGGCCATACTGATCGGTGTAGATTTCTTCTCCCTTGGGACCGACCACGGTGGCGGTCTGCAGACCGTAGATCTTCGGTTCGATGCTGTTGAAGCCGCGGCCAGGACGCCATGGGATTTTCTTGCGGATGCAGCTCAGGTGATTGCGGTATTGCGACGGTTCGTCCGCATTGGCTTGATAGTTGTTGGCGGCGCTGTGGCGCACTTCGAGCACGAGAAATTCGCGCTCTGCCGCATCGCGGTCCAGCGGATCGGCGTCATAATGGCCGATCAGGCGGAACCAGCGGCCGGGCTGGCTGGTGCGGTCGTTGCCGGCGGCCTCGAAATGCTTGCCGGCGGCTTCGATTTCTTCCATGCGCTGACGCGCCAGCTTGTCGCCTTCGTCGAGGGTTTTGAAGCCATAAGCGCCGGTGTATTCATAGACTTCCAGGTTCGGCACATCGCCCTGTTTGTTGATGGTTGGAAGCCCTACGTTCAATGGATGCGGATTCTTGAAATCGAAGCTCGACAGTGCAACCTTGCCAGACGCCATGCGCCGCACCGGCGTCCAGCTACTGATCCCGTCGTCCTCGATCGATCCGGCCGCATCCTGAAATGGAATATCCGGCGTGTCGCCGTCGATCGGTTTCGCAGCGAAGGAATTGTCGCAAAGGATCAACGTATGGCCGTCCTTGCGGTGTTCATACCAGTAATGCCATCCGCGCTCTTCCCAGCGGCGATGCAGGTAGTTGTAGTCGGTTTCGTCGTACTGGCAGGCGTCGGTGAATGCGGTGTCGGCGCCCTCAATGCGCGTGTCCCAGTCGCGCATTTCATAATCGCCGAAGATCTCTTCCGTTTGTTCCAGCAAGGTCTTGCCGTGGAACAGATAGTTGTCGCGGCGTAGACGCAGGTACGCCAGCCATGGCAGCAGCACCATGTCGTAGAACGCAAAGCCGCCGTCGGTCTTCACATGCCGGAATTCGAACACGTAGCCATTGAAGTAGCGCAGCGAGCCGTCTTCACGCACCAGTTCGACGGTGACCATCTTGCCTTGCACTTCCTTGAGTGGGATGCGCGCATTGTTGGACAGGACTTCGACGGTGAAATGGAAGTCGCGCGACAGGCCTTCGTAGGCGTCGAGCCGGTTGACGAGCATCATGGCATCGGGGCCGTCTTCGTGGGGGAACGACAGGCGCAGCAGGCGGTTGTGCTGGGCGTCCATGTCTATGAGGGCGCGAGCGGCGTCGAATGGATTTGTCATGCGTGTTTCCTTGATCTGAAGGTCTTTGTTTTGAAGCGGCTTTATTGGACGGCGTCGCAAGGAAAGTGCAGCAGAGACTGCCATTGACTCCGTTCTTTGGGAATGACATCAACAGGACGTTGCCCCTTCTTGTTTTTTATGCAGGCGTCTGCTTGCAAGTCTAGAAGAACCTGCGCGTATGTCGTATTACCGGAAAGGGCTGCCCAGTGCAGCGGTGTATTTCCCTTGGCGTCGGCAGCGTTGACATCCGCGCCATGCTCGACGAGAAGGGCAACCATATCACGGGCGGCATCGCTGAATTTGTGCTCAAACGCGAGCGCCATGAGTGCGGTCGTGCCCAATTCTGGAAGCGCATAATCAGCGCGCGCCTTGTGTTTAATGAGCACTCTGGCTGCGTCATACTTTCCTGACGCAAGAGCCACTTCGAGCGGAAAAAGGACAATCTCTCCGGTACCGCCAAAATTTGGATCGGCTCCCGCATTGAGGACCTGTTCAACAAGAGACGGTTTTCCTAATGACGCGGCAAACTGCAAAAGTGTCATCTGTTCGCCCTGAACAGGAATGGGACCATTGATCGACAATCCACATGCAATGAGCTGTTTGATCTGACCGGCGCCAATCGCATTCAGAATATCCGCACTATTGGCGGTCTGTTGATAGCGGCTGCATGCGATGTCGGCGCCGTGGGCTGTCAGGTTGACAGCCCACATGCAGCACAAGAGAAAAATGGTCGCGAATCGGATCATGTCATTCAAACTGCTTTAGAAATTGATCCAGTTCGCCATACCTGCTTTGACTCAGCAGATCACGAGCGTGTGCATACTCCGCTGTATCGATTGCGATACAGGATTTTTTAAAGCCAGCTTTTCCAGCCGGCTGCGCATGCCCAGATTGGTTGTCGCAACGGCAGTTTCTGGGTTCAGTGCACCGATGCCGAGATCAACAATGGGACCAAAAACTCGGGTGATCGCAGTACCTTTCGCCGCGCGTAATGCAGCCTCTGCATTTTTTACATCCTTGGCAGTTTTGGCTGCTGCCTTGGCAGCAGCCGCATCTTCCGTTTTGAGGTATTGGCCAAGCCGTGAATTCGAATAGGTCGGTGTCTTGATGGGCAAGGTCGTGGCCTTGCTACCTAATACATCTGCATAGGGACCGAAACGGTCACGCTTCATCAGGTCCTTGAGCGTGCTCTCCATCCATTTCTCGGTGCTACCGGTGATATTGCCGTTTGCCAGACCCACCCCGGCCCCCATGAGATTCGTGCCGGCTTTTACCCCGACGGCTGTTTCCCGGAGCGGGCGGAACTGCGGATACTTTTGCAGTTTGAGCCACGTTTGGGGGTCGCTGTCCCGCAACTCGCGCATCACACGGTCGAACCGAATCGGATTGTTGTGCCGGAGGTAGCCGAGGTAATTGAGATAATCAACGAGTTTGGGAATGCGTTTTTGCGTTTCTTTGATCGCCCCCTTCGCTTGCTGATAGCTGTTCTCGGCGGAGCTGCCTTGCTCAACGGGCTTGCGGCCGCCCGGCGTGATGGCATCAATGGCGCCTGCCCCGCTCGGCGTGTCTGTGTACTCAATCCGGCCGCCAGGGCGGACAATGCGAAAAGCGGTGCCCAACGTTACTCCCGTACCAATTGATTGATGGACATATCGACCGTTTGGCAGTAGTCATCAGGAAACAGGTACAAAGCAGACTTGTACGCTTGGCCAATAGCCGCAAGGGTGTTTACAGCGGCGGTGAAGTCATGCATAAAAAGCTCTCAGGTGCTCAAGTAGCCGCTTATTGTCCAAAGGACGCTCGGCGAAATAATGTTGAAATGGAAATAATTATAACTTTAGCATTGAAATTTTAACAACAACATTGCTGAAACAACTTTTTATGTAACGCAACCAATCAGTGACAGCTCAAGCGGACGCATGATCCTCCTTATTCGTGTACGGCGGTCTTCTCTTGCGCATAATGCCGTCGAGCGTTTTCCTGAGAATGTCCGCATCCAATGAAGATTTGGCGATGTATCCATCCGCTCCAGCCGCGGTCGCAGTACGGATGTTGTCGCTTTCCATTTCAGCCGTAATCATCAGAATTGAGAACATCTTTCTCTCAGTTCTTCGCGCGTATCGATTTGATGGTTGCCATCAGTTGTTCATATGTGAGGGATTCAAGCTGCTTGTCTTGCAGCAGAGAATCCTCATGCCGCCGGTTCGGCGGCATGAGGACCTTTTCAAGATCGACCAGGCACAGCCGGAGCCAAGCAGTTGTTGGCTGGTGTGCCTGACACATGCTCATCGCAAGCGCCGCAATGGCATTGGCAAAATGCGCGGTCTCCCAATATCCGAGCGAATGATTCATCGCTTCAAGGTGATGAATCATCAAATCCGCGATCGCATTACGCATAACGGCCAGATCGCAGTCTTTGTCGAGTTGTTGAAGGAGGGACTCGATGTTTTGCATGAGTCCGACTCTCAAGACGATTGGTAGTAATGCATTCATATCAACACATGGTAACTCAAAATGAGATTTAAAGGCAGTAGATAGATATACTGTAGATTTATTGACGGTAGAAGTTCAGTCTCGCCCGTACTATGAGGGCGAGAAAACTAAAATCCGGTGATTCACGACGAAGAATCGCCACAAACCTTAAACGTTTGCGGAAATTGCGAGGATTGAGCCAGGAGCAAATGGCGGAGTTGGCCGACTTTCACCGCACATACGTGTCTCAGCTTGAACGATGCGTCACCAACATTTCAGTTGATGGATTGGAGAGACTGGCGATAGCGCTTGAAGTCGATATCGTTGAGTTGCTTAGCGCAACCGAGGAAGCTGGCGCGGGATAATCTGGATGTGGCGTTGTGTCGAATTGCCCCGCGAGTTTGCAAAGGAGGTGCGACATCGCATGCTTTGTATTGGTTTTTTGCCCGTTGCAAACACGCCCCTCTACTGACGCTGGACCATGACGACGCCGGAATCGCTTTCCGACGTTTCCGCGCCGCGCCCTTCCCGCCTTTCCACCGGAAGGGTGAACTTGAACGTCGATCCCGCGCCGGGCGACGACTCCACCCAGATCTGTCCCCCATGGCGTTCCACGATCTTCTTGCAAATTGCCAGGCCGATCCCGGTGCCGGAGTACTCCCGCCGGCCGTGCAAACGCTGGAACATCACGAATATCCGTTCGAAGTACTCGGGCGAGATGCCGATGCCGTTGTCGCGCAGCGAGAAGCGCCAGAATCCGTCTTCCCGCTCGGCGCCGATGTGAATTTCGGGCGCGTTTTCGCGTCGGAACTTGATGGCGTTTCCGATCAGATTTTGAAATAGCTGCGTCAGCTGCACTGCATCGCCCAGCACGACCGGCAATGCGTCGCATTGGATGCGCGCACCGGATTCATCGATCGCCACCCGCAGCGAACTCACGGCCGTCTCCACCACCGCTGCGCTGGCGGTCGGTTGCAAGGGCTTCGCCTTGGTGCCGACACGGGAAAACGCCAGCAGGTCCTCGATCAAGGCCTGCATGCGTCGTGCGCCGTCGACAGCAAAGCCGATGAATTCATCGGCATCGGCATCCAGACGGTTCTTGTAGCGCTGCGCCAGTAGCTGCAGGTAACTGGCCACCATGCGCAGCGGCTCCTGCAGGTCGTGCGACGCGACGTAAGCCAGCTGTTCCAGCTCGGCGTTGGAACGCGCCAGTTCCGTCGAGCGCTGCGCCAGTATCGCCTCCGCCTGCTTGCGCTCGGTCACTTCGATCTCGAGCCGCTGGTTGCTCTTCTCCAGCTCACGGGTGCGTTCCTGCACGCGCCGTTCCAGTTCGTCGTGCGCTTTGCGCAGGTCCTCTTCGGCCTGCTTGCGCGCGGTGATGTCCTCGCATGCGATCAGGACCACCGCGCTGTTTTCCCGCGGTACCGCCCTGGCCGTTTCGCGAACCCAGAGCATCGTGCCGTCCTTGCGGATCTTGCGGATTTCCCAGTTCATGGTCTGGCCCATGTTCTCCAGGCACAGTTCGACGTTCCTGCGGACGGCATCCTTGTCGGCATCACAGAAAACACCCAGCACGGAATGCCCGATCAGCTCGGCGGTGGTGTAGCCAAGCTGATCGGCGCCGAAAGGATTGACCGAAATGACCTTGCCCGCCACATCGATCATGAAGTACATGGTCGGGTTGTTCTCGAACACATCCCGCCACTGTTCCTCGCTCTTGCGCAACGCTTCCTCGGCGCGCTTGCGTTCGACATTTTCAGCCTTCAGGGAAGCATTCGCCCGGGCGAGTTCGATGGTGCGTTGCGCGACCCGCTCCTCGAGTCCTTCGTAGGCGCGCTGCAGCGCCGCCTCCGCCTGCTCGCGCACGGCGACTTCCTGTTGCAGCTGCAGGTTTTTTCCCATCAGCTGCTGCCGCGCCGCACGCAATGCCAGATGCGTATTGACGCGCGCGAGCACTTCCTCCACCTGGAACGGCTTGGTGACGTAATCGACGCCGCCGGCGTCGTAACCCGTCATCTTGTCGCCGATGTCGAACAAGGCAGTAATGAAAATCACCGGAATGCCGGACGTCTTCTCGCTGGCCTTCAAGCGGCGGCAGGTTTCGAAACCGTCCAGTCCCGGCATCATCACATCCAGCAGGATCAGGTCCGGCTGCCCGAACTGCGCGCGCGTGATGCCCTCCTCTCCGTCCTGCGCCACCATCACTGCGAAGCCATGGCTTGCAAGATATTCCGCCAGCACCTTGATGTTGGCAGGCGTGTCATCGACGATCAGGACCGTAGGCATCTTCACGGATGCGGGAGAAGTTGTGCTTGCAATTGTGTTCACGAGAGTTCCTTTCCGGCCAGGTGCTGCTCCACCAGACTGAGGATCGCCTTGGACTGGTAGCCTTTGGCCAACAAGCGCAACTGCGCGACGAACGGCCGATAGCACTCGTCGAGTTCAGCCACATCGTTTGCCCAGCGCAAGATATCCTGCATATTCCCCAGCCGCGCAAGACGGTGCAGCTCCTCCATTTTCTGTTCCGGCGGGACAACCACCAGGTACGCCTCTTCATCTTGCGCCACGAGTTCCTCCTGCGGCAGGTCGTACGTCCAGTCAAGTTTCAGCAATGCGCCAATCCGGGATACAAGCTGATCAGAATCGACCGGCTTCGGCAGAAACGCATTCATGCCGACCTCCAGGCTTTTCTTCAGATCGGTGTCCGATGCGCTGGCGGAAATGGCAATGATGGGCACGTCCCTGAATGCCGGCTGCCCGCGCAAGCGACGCGCGACTTCCAGCCCATCCATGTCCGGCATCACGATGTCCATCAGGATCAGATCCGGCCACAGGGACTGCGCTTTTTCCAGTCCTTCGCGGCCATTCACCGCCTCGATGATGTCAAAGCCGAGCTGGCTCAGCATGCCCTCCAACACCGCCCGATTCTCGGCGACATCGTCCACCACCAGCACCTTCTTGCGCGGCCCCTTGTAGCCGATCACGTTGCCTCGCGCTTCTTCCCATGCCATCGTTGCTTCCTTCGACGGCAGTTCCACCTCAAACCAGAATGTGCTCCCCTGACCGACCCGGCTCTCGACCTGGATGTCGCTGTCCATCAAGCGCACGAACTGCCGGCTGATCGCCAATCCCAAGCCGGTGCCGCCGAACCGGTACTGTATATCGGATGCTTGCTCGAACGGCTGGAACAAGGCTTGCTGCTGATCTTCGCTGATGCCGATGCCCGTATCCTGCACTTCGAAGCGCAACCGCGCACCGGGCGCCTTGCGCACCGTCAGGCGCACCTCGCCTCTTTCGGTGAACTTGACGGCATTGGAAAGCAGGTTCAACAACACCTGTCGCAGCCGCTTCGCGTCGACACATACTCTGGCCGGCAGATCCGGCGCCGGGTCGCACACGAAATCCAGGCCTTTCTGCGCCGCCCTGACGCCGATCATTTCGCCAATGGAACGCAAAAAGCCGCGCAGCTGGATGTCGGAAGGATACAGTTCCATCTTGCCGGCTTCGATCTTGGCCAGGTCCAGGATATCGTTGATCAGCATCAGCAGATGCTCGCCGCTCTGATGGATCACGGCCAGCCCCTGGATCTGCCGTTCGTCCAGCGTCTTGTCCCGGCGCAGTATCTGCGCATAGCCCAGAATACCGTTGAGCGGCGTGCGCAGCTCATGGCTCATGGTGGCCAGGAAGATGCTCTTGGCGCGGTTCGCCGCCTCGGCGGCATCCCTGGCGTGCCGCGCTTCCGCGAATACGGTTTCGAGATAGGCGATGGTTTCCGCCAGGCGCTGCGTCATGATGTTGATGCTGCTGGCGAGAACCCCGATCTCGTCGTGCGACTCGATCGCCGCGCGCGACGCCAGATTGCCGGCGGCCACCTGCTCGGCCACGCCGGTCAGCCTGCGCACCGGGGCAACGATGTTGCGCCGGAACAGGAACGCCATGGCGACACTGAAAATGACCGCCAGCAGCCCGCCCGCAATCGTCTTCTCGCGCACCTCGGCCAGGCTGTTGCGCGCCCGTGCCAGATCTGCCTGCAATCGCGCCTGCTGACGCGCATTCACCTTCCCCAGCAAGCCCAGCAAGGCTTCCGCCTGGGGAACCACTTCGGTGCGATACAGGTACAGATCCTCGTACGCATGTTCGCCGTTGAGAATGCTGAAAATCTGCAACGCCAGATCGCCGAACTCCGCCCGTTCATGGGCGATCGCATCGAGCTTGGCCTGCTGCTCGCGGGTCAGCAGATGACGCTTGCCGGACAAGGTATTCCAGATCGCCGCATTGGTTGCAAGCTGCGGGCCGTAAGTGAGCTTGAAATTGAGTTCGCCGGAAACGCCGTAAGCCATCAGGTTGGTCGCCATGGCATCGAATGAATTCTGAAAGCCCAGCAGATCGGCCAGCAGTCCACGGTGCGATGCTGACACGCCACGTTTCTGCTGAATGCGGATCATGGTGTCGATCGCATCCAGGATGCGTATCCGCAGCGCCTGCACATCCACCCGTGCCAACCGCAACGCGGGGCGGTTCTTGAACGGATTGTCGTGCAGCTCGAACAAATGCGGAGGCAACTTGACCCAGTCGGCGTAAATCGTGGTCAGCTCCGCTACCCAGCGCGCCTCTTCGCCGGGCCAGTCGCCGGACATGTCTTGCAGCGATGCCAGACTCTTCTCGAACGCCTGTCTGGCGTTGTGGTACCCCTCGATGTCGAGCGGGTCGGACAGGACCAGGTAACCGCGCACATGCAGTTGCATCCTGAGCAGGCTGGCCTGGGCCTGCGCGGAGGCCAGCGACGCCGGCGCGCGCTGGCCCTCCGCGCCCCGGATGTCTTCGGTGGCATTGTGTCCAGCCACGAAGCCCAGCGCCACCACCAGCAGGGTCATTCCCGCCAGCGTGCCGAAGCCGAGCGTGAGCTTGCGTCCGATGCCGAACGGCCCGATACGGCGGACAAGCGGTGCGAAGAATTTCCCTATGCTCATCTCACAGGCCTACCGAAGCCCGGTACGCGCGCCGTTGCCGGTCGCGCCCGAGACGGATGGTGATTTCCTCGAAGTCGACCGCCGTCGCCTTCAATGCCGCTTCCGGACTCAACTGCCCGGCCGCGGCTTCGGCCAGATGGACATCGAGCGCCTGCCAGTAGCTGTAGGTGCCGGGAATGCGCAGGTAAGGCAACTGCAGCCGGTTGTTGAAGGTGTCGAAGTAGGCTTGCGAATAGTCGCGGATATCGGCTTCATCCCAGCCCGCCTGCAGATAGGTCTCGATCTGCCCGGTGCCGTTGGGCGGCAGGAAATGAAAGGTACGGCCCAGGTCGATGCCATCCCAGCCGCGCGCCGCATACACCTGCGATTTTTCCCTGGTCGCCATCAGTGCCAGCAGGTAATAGGTTGCTTCCGGCGCCTTCGAATATTTCGAAATCACCCCGGCCCACGAGCCCCCGGTAGTATTGCTGACCCGGTTCGGCCGCCCGGTCTTGAACCACTTGTGCTGCGCAATGCTGTAGTACTCGTGCGTTCCGGGAAGGTGAGCGCTGCCAACCTTGCCCTTGACCTTGCTGCCCTCCTGCTGCGCCAGCGCGCCCAGGTCGCCCCAGGTGAAAGTGAGCGCCGCACGGCCGGTGAGGAAATGGTCCCAGCTCTTGCCGAGATCCCAGCCGAGCATGTCCTTCGGCCCGAACCGGACCAGTTCGACCAGCGCCTGGAGCGCACGCACATGTCCCGGACTTTCGATCAGCGGCTTCATGGTTTCCGGATCGAACCAGTACAGCCTGGGATTGCCCGGCCCGATCACGAACGGCGCGGAAAACGACATGAAGTGGAACATGCCCTGCGCACCCACCTTCAGGTGCATTGACAGCCCATGGTCCGGCACGCCGTCACCGTTGAGGTCCTTGCCGTTGAAGTATTCGGCGACATCGCGGAACTGCTTCCAGGTGGCCGGCACTTGCAGCGCATAACCGTATTTCTGCCGGAACGCCGCCTGATGCTGCGGGTCGGCCAGCAGGTCGCGGCGGTAATACATCACCTGGCCGTCATGGTCGTTGGCAACCATGTACTTCTTGCCGCCGTACTGCAGCAGACGGCGCGGACCCGGCAATACGTCGATGATGTTCCACCTGGGGAAGCGCGGGTCGTTGTAGTACTTGTCGTAGGAAAGGATGTAATCGTTTTCCACCAGTTCGCCCAGCCACCACGCGCCGGCAATCGACGCGTCGTACTTGCCCACGTGATTGATAACGTCGGAACGGAAGATCTCGAAATTTTCATTGAAGGGAACCTTGACGATATCGAGCCTGGCGCCGGTGGCCGCCTCGAATTCGTCTTTCAACTCGGAAACCGACCAGGAAATGACGCTGTTCGACACCAGCACTGTCACGCTCTGGCCGGCGAACGGACAACTGCCGGGCTTGCATGGCTGCGCCATCGTGGGCGGAACCATGACGCCTGCCTTGACCGCGGTAGTCACGCTGCCGCCTTTCGGTTCCGGCTGCTTGGCATGCCTGCCCGCAGCCGCGGACTGCACCTCCGGGGCGCCCAGGGTGTCCGGGGTGCCCGGAGCACCGGCGGCCACCGATGCCGGAATCAACAAGAGCATCGCCAGTTTGCGGAACCGTCTCCCGCCTGCATCCTTGTCCGCGCACTTTCGCAAGGATGAGGCCGCAACGAGTCTGTCCATGCGGAAAAATTTGAACATGCGCACGGCCCTCCTCAGAACCCGAGCGAAGCCCGGTACGCGCGCCGTTGCCGGTCGCGCCCGAGACGGATGGTGATTTCCTCGAAGTCGACCGCCGTCGCCTTCAATGCCGCTTCCGGACTCAACTGCCCGGCCGCGGCTTCGGCCAGATGGACATCGAGCGCCTGCCAGTAGCTGTAGGTGCCGGGAATGCGCAGGTAAGGCAACTGCAGCCGGTTGTTGAAGGTGTCGAAGTAGGCTTGCGAATAGTCGCGGATATCGGCTTCATCCCAGCCCGCCTGCAGATAGGTCTCGATCTGCCCGGTGCCGTTGGGCGGCAGGAAATGAAAGGTACGGCCCAGGTCGATGCCATCCCAGCCGCGCGCCGCATACACCTGCGATTTTTCCCTGGTCGCCATCAGTGCCAGCAGGTAATAGGTTGCTTCCGGCGCCTTCGAATATTTCGAAATCACCCCGGCCCACGAGCCCCCGGTAGTATTGCTGACCCGGTTCGGCCGCCCGGTCTTGAACCACTTGTGCTGCGCAATGCTGTAGTACTCGTGCGTTCCGGGAAGGTGAGCGCTGCCAACCTTGCCCTTGACCTTGCTGCCCTCCTGCTGCGCCAGCGCGCCCAGGTCGCCCCAGGTGAAAGTGAGCGCCGCACGGCCGGTGAGGAAATGGTCCCAGCTCTTGCCGAGATCCCAGCCGAGCATGTCCTTCGGCCCGAACCGGACCAGTTCGACCAGCGCCTGGAGCGCACGCACATGTCCCGGACTTTCGATCAGCGGCTTCATGGTTTCCGGATCGAACCAGTACAGCCTGGGATTGCCCGGCCCGATCACGAACGGCGCGGAAAACGACATGAAGTGGAACATGCCCTGCGCACCCACCTTCAGGTGCATTGACAGCCCATGGTCCGGCACGCCG
Source organism: uncultured Noviherbaspirillum sp. (assembly GCA_966212445.1). Classification (GTDB taxonomy): domain Bacteria; phylum Pseudomonadota; class Gammaproteobacteria; order Burkholderiales; family Burkholderiaceae_D; genus Noviherbaspirillum. Next base: position 77,454 of record CBIHRJ010000016.1, read on the forward strand.
TCACCGTTGAGGTCCTTGCCGTTGAAGTATTCGGCGACATCGCGGAACTGCTTCCAGGTGGCCGGCACTTGCAGCGCATAACCGTATTTCTGCCGGAACGCCGCCTGATGCTGCGGGTCGGCCAGCAGGTCGCGGCGGTAATACATCACCTGGCCGTCATGGTCGTTGGCAACCATGTACTTCTTGCCGCCGTACTGCAGCAGACGGCGCGGACCCGGCAATACGTCGATGATGTTCCACCTGGGGAAGCGCGGGTCGTTGTAGTACTTGTCGTAGGAAAGGATGTAATCGTTTTCCACCAGTTCGCCCAGCCACCACGCGCCGGCAATCGCCGCGTCGAATCTGCCGCCGCCGCTGGTCAGATCGGTAATGAAATTGGGAAAAAGATCGACATGGGTCATCTGAACGAGGTTGAGCTTTGCGCCGGTGGCCGCCTCGAACTCCTCCTTCAACTCTCCGACCGGTCCTTTGCCGGCACCCTTCACCAGCAGCACGGTTACGGTCTGCCCGGCAAACGGACAAGCTCCCGGCTTGCACGGCGGCACAACCCTGGGGGGAACCAGCTTGCCGGCCTTGACTGCCGATGCCAGGTAATCCTCCCGCTTCGATGTTTGGTCCCTTGCCGAAGCGACCGCCGCAAACAGGATCATCAATCCCGCCAACCACCACATCCTGCCGTTCATAACGCACCTCACTTCTCATGCGGGATGCCGAATACGGCTCCTTTTCCGGGCAGGACCTGATCCGACCGGCTCGTCTTGCCGGAAGAGAATGCACGCACGCAGCCTTCCGATTTGAAGACGCCACACATCTGTCTCGCAGGAACGCGCGCATTGCACGCATGCTTCCTCTTGGACTGACGCTCGGCGATCCCCGTTCCAATCCAATAGTACCGAAGTTCCTGCGTTCCGACGACGAGCGCATGCTGGATTCAGGGGCATGAGGCGAGGCTAGGAGTCCTCCGCACGGCTGGCCAGATGTTCCACGATCCGCAGCGCCGCCGGCTGCAACGAATCTTCGCTCCGGAAACACACCGCAAACCGTCGCGCCGCCCATGAGTCGGTCAAGGGGACGATGCGCACCCCGAGCAATGACGCATACGCGGAGCCCACCTGCATCGGTATGACACTGACGCCGAGGTTGGCGGCAACCACCCGGAACGCAGCGTCGAAGTTGGACACGATGACACGGTAGGTGATGCTGCCGCCGGCCTGTGCGGCGGCACGCTGCAGCGTGCCGTGCACCGCTGAATTCGATTGCAGGCCGACATGATCGAACATCAACGTGTCGGCAAAGCTGAGCGATGCGTGCCGCGCCAGCGGATGGTCGACATGTACCGCAAGCGCGAACTGATCGCGCCGATAAGGGCGGTGTTCCAGATTCTCGAAATCGATGGAATCCCAGCACACGCCGACTGCGGCCCGCCCGTCCTTGACCGCGCGGACGATGTCTTTCGACAGGTTTTCTTCGATGTCGACCTTGACGTCGCGATTCGCCTCTTCACGCATGAAGGCAGCGACATCGTCGAGCAAGGCTTCGGCAATGGCGGAAGCGCTCGCCACCAGTCTTACGTGACCGCGCACGCCACGGGTAAAGCCTGCCATGTCGCTTTCGATGCGGTCCATCGTAAATAACACCGTGCGCGCGTGTTCCAGCAAGGCGAGTCCGGCGGGCGTCGGTTGCACCCCCCGGCGCGTACGAGCCAGCAGCGGGGTTCCCAGGGTCGATTCCAGTTGCGCAATACGCTTGCTGATGGCGGAGGGTTCGATGCTTTCCTGCAAGGCAGCATGCTTGATGTTCTGATGATCGCAGACGGCGACGAGCAGGCGGAGGGTTTTGGTATCGATGTCGCGCATTCCGGGGCGCCTTTGGAGGAAGTGGTTTTCTGTATGAGGAAGGAGCTGCCGCAGAGATTCCAATTCGGAATCTTAAAGCTTCCAATATACCACTTGCCGTCCCAAGCGGAATCTCTAGAATCGAGCCATCCAACAATAAACAGGAGACACAGCATGGCGAATCCGCCGTCCGGCGTGGTCATTCGGGAAGTCGGCTTGCGCGACGGTTTGCAAAGCATTGCGCCAGTCGTGCCGACGCAGCGCAAGCTCGAATGGATACGGCGCGAATACGAGGCCGGCGTGCGCGAGATCGAAGTCGGTTCCTTCGTCCCTGCCCGGCTGTTGCCGCAATTGGCCGACACGGCCGAGTTGCTGGCCTATGCCAGGACATTGCCCGGATTGACCGCCTCGGTCCTGGTTCCCAACCTGAAAGGTGCGGAACGCGCGATCGATGGCAATGCCGACCTGATGATCGTGCCGCTCTCCGCCAGCCACGCGCACAGCCTGGCGAACCTGCGCAAGACACCGGATGAAGTCGTCGCCGAAGTGGCGCGTATCCGCGCCGCGCGCGATGCCGCCGGCGCGACAACCCTCATCGAGGGCGGAGTCGGTACTGCGTTCGGCTGCACGCTGCAAGGCAAGGTAGACACGCGCGAGGTATTGCGGCTGATGCAGGCACTGCTCGACGCCGGCGCCGACCGCGTCAGTCTTGCGGACACCGTCGGTTTCGCCGACCCGCGCGCGGTGCGCGACTTGTTCGAGCAGGCGGTGAAGATCGCCGGCGAGCGCTTCTGGTGCGGTCATTTCCACGACACCCGCGGCCTGGCGATGGCGAACATCTATGCGGCGCTTGAAGCGGGCGTTGTGCGCTTCGATGCCTCGCTGGCCGGCATCGGCGGCTGCCCGCACGCGCCCGGCGCCAGCGGCAACGCCTCGACCGAAGACCTGGCCTTCATGCTGGCCAGCATGGGACTGTCCACCGGCGTCGACATGAACGCCCTGCTGGCATTGCGCGCCGACGTCGCGCAATGGCTGGCAGGCGAAACCCTGCACGGCGCCTTGTGGCGCGCCGGACTGCCGACAACCTTCCAACCCGCGAATGCCGCCGCAACCTGAGGATGCAATGAACGCCACCGACAACACTGCCGAAATGCTGCCGCTCGCCGGCCTGCGCGTGATCGAGTTCACCCACATGGTGATGGGCCCGACCTGCGGCATGATCCTCGCCGACCTCGGCGCGGAAGTGATCAAGATCGAACCGCCGGGCGGCGACAAGACGCGCAAGCTGCCGGGCCTGGGAATCGGTTTCTTCCGTACCTTCAACCGCAACAAGAAAAGCGTCGTACTCGACATCAACACGCCGCAAGGACGCGACACCGCAACCGAACTGATCGGCCAGTGCGACGTGATGCTGGAAAATTTCCGTCCCGGCCTGATGGCTTCGCTCGGCCTGGACTACGATACGCTGTCGAAGAAATATCCCCGCCTGATCTATGTTTCACACAAGGGCTTCCTGCCCGGTCCGTACGAGAAACGTCTTGCGCTCGATGAAGTGGTGCAGATGATGGGCGGTCTGTCCTACATGACCGGTCCCAAAGGCCGTCCGCTGCGCGCTGGCACGTCGGTCAACGACATCATGGGCGGCATGTTCGGCGCGATCGGCGTGCTCGCCGCGCTGCGCGAACGCGAGCGCACCGGACACGGCCAGGAAGTGCAAAGCGCGCTGTTTGAAAACTGCGTCTTGCTCGCTTCGCAACACATGCAGCAATACTCGATGACCGGCGAACCGCCGCCGCCGATGCCTTCGCGCGTGTCGGCGTGGAGCGTTTACGACGTATTCACGCTCGCCGACGGCGAACAGCTGTTCATCGGCGCGGTGAGCGACAAGCAATTCCTCACGCTGTGCAAGGTGCTCGAACGCCCCGATCTCGCCGACGATCCCGCATTCGCGACCAATGAAAAACGCGTCGCCGTCCGTCCCATGCTGCTGGAACGCCTGGCCGGGATCGTGAAGGACCATTCAGTCCAGGAACTGAGCGGGAAACTGGAAACCGCCGGCTTGCCGTACGCGCCGATCATGCGTCCGGAACAATTGCTCGACGATGTGCACCTGAAGGAAAGCGGCGGCCTGGTGAAGATGCAGACCGACGACGGCGGCACCACCGATGTCGTACTGCTGCCGCTGCTGATGGGCGGCCGGCGGCCCGGCGTGCGCCGACCGTTGCCGCGCGTCGGCGAACATACCGAAGAAGTATTGGCGTCGCTGCAGCAATGGCATGGCGCCTGAACAGCGCAGGACCGCTTTCGAGCTTGATATCAATCTGAAAAAAAGGAGACATGATGAAAACAGCCATCAAATTCGCACTCGGCGCCGCCGTGCTCAGCCTGTCCGCCGGCGCCTGTGCGGCCGATTACACGATGCGCATCAGCCACCAGTACCCACCGACGCACCACGTCGCGAAGGCGCTGGCGCAGTTCGCGACCGACGTCGCAGCCCATTCCGGCGGCAAGGTGGAAGTGCAGGTGTTCGGCTCGGACCAATTGTTCAAGGCCTCGCAGAACCATGCTGCGGTCGCGCGCGGCCAGGTCGAGGCCGCGGCAATCCTGAACCTGCAGTGGGGCGGCACCATTCCCGAAATGGCGGTCATCAGCATTCCGTTCTTCATGACGCATGCCGATCAGCTGAAAAAATTTCCGAACTCGGATGCGGCGAAGCTGCTGGATGCCAAGATGGCATCCAAAGGCGTGCGCAATATCGCCTGGCTGGTCGACGCCAATGACGGTCTATTCACGTCGGCCAAGGCGCCGCTGATCAAGCCGGAGGACTTCAAGGGCGTGAAGATCCGCGGCCTGACCAGGCTGTTCGACCAGGGCCTGGTTGCGCTCGGCGCATCGCCGGCCGCCATGCCCGGCTCGGAGGTTTACCAGGCGCTGCAGACCGGCGTGATCGACGCCAGCATCACCGGCGTGCAGGCCGGCTCCGCGCGCCGCTACTATGAAGTGCAGAAATACGGCACCGCCGGCCCGGTGATAACCGTGTACACCAACCTCGTTGTCAATCCGGCGTGGTGGGACAAGTTGCCGGAGGATGTGCACAAGGCGATCCAGACGGCTGCGAAGAAAGCGGAAGCGTCGCTCCAGCCGGCCGGCGATGAAGTATCGCCGCAGGACATCAAGGCGCTGCGCGACAAGGGCATGATGGTGACGGTGCTGAACAAGGATCAGGAAAAGGCGCTGGCGGGCGTGATGCAGCCGGCCGTGATCAAGGCATTCACCGAGTCGGCTCCGGATGGGGCGAAGCTGGTGGAGATGGTGAAGAAGCTGTAAGAGGAGCCGGCGTCCGTCCCGTTCGAGAAACCCGCGGTAAGGCTCCTTTCCCTTTGCAGGAAGGAGGTCGGGAATGGGGCGGACCAGGCTGGCGTGGGAGGGTTGAGCCACTGCATGCAGTTGATCGACCTTCGCGGGGGCGGCCCCCCCCCCCACCCCCCCACACCGCACGGCGACGGGAACACCCACCCCACCCCGACACCCACACCGAGACCCACACCCACACCACCCTGGTTGGGGTCTGCATCACCCTGAGCGGTTGCAACTCCCCCCACGGCAAAGCGCCAGGTTCCGTTAGCAGTTGGATTTTGCACCATTCGCACAATCAAAACCGCGCGCTCAAGCTCCCG